>JAVJSV010000011.1:666551-1333102 GCA_040219235.1 Rhodospirillaceae bacterium | reverse complement strand
GCCGTAAACGTCGCCCCTCCAGCTTCCGCCAACACCTTCGTAATCGCTGCTGTCAACGTCGTCTTACCATGGTCAACGTGACCAATCGTTCCAATGTTACAGTGCGGCTTCGTACGCTCAAACTTCTGCTTCGACATGGCTTTCTTTCACCTCGTTTGGGCACCCGACGGTCTGCCCTGACTGACCCCGGAACAACGTGTTCTTCAGGGCGGTAATTGGAGCGGGTGGACGGAATCGAACCGACATAACTAGCTTGGAAGGCTAGGGCTCTACCGTTGAGCTACACCCGCAGAGTATTAGCAACTTTGACACATGACCTCAGAAGAATGGTGGAGGGGGTAGGATTCGAACCTACGTACGCTATGCGGCCAGATTTACAGTCTGGTGCCTTTAACCACTCGGCCACCCCTCCCAACACTAAGGTGCGCCTCAGTTGCGGGGCATCCACCTATGAAGTTTGTCAGTTGTTGTCAACTTTAAAACCTTGACCTGGAGCGCGAAGTGTCCGAAGCGAACGGAATGATACGAAAAAAACACCAGAAAATCAGTAAGTCGAGCAAACGCGGTTCGGCTCAAAAAACGCAAAACGCACATGTCTCAGGCAAGCGCGCTCCAGCCAAAGCTGCGTCAGGGCACTGGCTCTATGGAATACATGCGGTTCAAGAGGCATTAAGCAATTCACAGCGCAGAATTGAAAGGCTCTTAGCGACTCCTGAGGCCGCGCAGAGGCTGGCGGAAAAGGGCCTTAGCCAAGACCAATTGCGCGTCATCGAACCAGCAGACCGCAGCGCTATTGATGAGCTTATAGGCGCTGACAAAGTACACCAGGGACTCGCACTGAAGACTCATCCACTGCCAGATTTAGACATCCAAGATTCGCTCTCCGGACTAGAAGAAACCGAACCTGCCCTCATCATCGCTCTAGATCATGTGACGGATCCCCATAATGTGGGGGCAATCTTGCGGTCCGCCAGCGCATTTGGGGCACGGGCCGTACTCACAACCAAGCATAACGCCCCAGAAGAAACAGGGGTGTTGGCCAAATCGGCGTCTGGCGCTGTTGAGCACGTACCCATTGTCAGGGTCACTAATCTGGGTCGGTCTCTTAAAGAATGCCAGGATCTTGGCTTTTGGGTTGTAGGCCTGGATGCCTCCGGCTCAGAAGAAATTGATCAAATGGAACTGCCGACGCGCTGCGTTCTTGTTTTAGGCGCTGAAGGCGAAGGCTTACGTCCTGGCGTAGCAACCTCATGTGACTATATGGCGAGATTGCCCATGTCTGGCCGAATGGAAAGCCTCAACGTCTCCAATGCGGCTGCCATATCAATGTATGAATGGCTGCGGCGACGCCGAGTTAAATGACACCGGAAAAGGCTTGGACAAAATGTTGGTCCCAGTAAAAAATACACAAGCTTGTCCTTGCCCTTTTCTGCCTTGGGCAATAATGTGCCCGCGCCTCAAGGCTATAATGCCGTGCGGTTAGTTTGCCGGAATAGCTCAGTTGGTAGAGCACCTGATTTGTAATCAGGGGGTCACGGGTTCGAATCCTGTTTCCGGCACCATACCTTTTATGAACTGATCATGCCCCCTCTTGAGCCTGTTCTCAGCTTTCTCATAGATAACGGTTGGATGATTACGGCTGCGCTGTTCAGTCTCGGTTATTTGATCATCCTCGGCATCATGATTAAGAAAATAATGCGGGATCGCAAACTCCCAGAAACCGAGAGACCGGGTCCGCGCCCGCTCTTTTATCTTGGACAAGCCTATCTGGCCTTCGTCTGGCCTATTCCTCTATTCATGATTCTTGAAGCACTCGACTACCTCACGCCTGCCTTATAAGCGTGTAGAACTAAGCAAGGACTGAAGGTCATTAAGAGCATTCAGAAAGAGTTGCCGGTTTTCTTGTGAAGCCGGATTCTCCTTGAAAGCGACTAACGCGGCTTCTGCATCACTCGCTCTGTGGCCGATATGCTCCATACCAAACAAGCCCGCAGATCCTGCCAGCTGATGAAGTCCTTCTCTTAGAGACGCTGTTTCACTATCGCGCACAACCTTCGAATCAGAGATTTCAAAAATATAAGATGATACGAGGTTCTCAATTTGAGAAAGACGCGCAGCAAAAGCACGTTGCAACTCCGCGCCGTAGCTGGCCGGCTGCGCCACAAATTGAATTTCAGGTTTTCCTCCAAAACACTGGTCAAGTTCATGGGTTAGTGTTGTCGGATTAAATGGCTTACTTAGAAATCCATCCGCTCCAGATCTGATAAGCCTCTCTTTTTTCGTCTCCGACAACTCAGCTGCTGTTGTAATTATGATTTTAGTTGCACCGTTTATGCCGACGCGGAACAGGGGCAATGCCTCGTAGCCATCCATGACCGGCATCATCAAATCTAAAAGAATAATATCTGGTGAGAAAAACGAAAGATCCTCTATGGCATCTGCAGCAGATCCATAACCTTGAATTCTTGTTTTCGGATTCACCGCAAGGAGACATGATCTGACGATGTCCCGAATGACAGGATCATCGTCTACAACCATTATACCTTTAATGATTTTCACCGCAGTGTTCTCAACTTCATTCAGGCCATCTCGCAAGGATTTTTCAACCTCACAGACATGCCCCAGTGAGTGAAATCAACTCTAAACAGAAATGCTCACTGGACTAAGTGCCAATATCTGGAGAGAATTATCTTACGCAGCAATCAAACCACAGGTTAACGGCCCCTACAAATGTCAGAAATCGAATCCAGCTCTGGCTCTCGCGACGGCATTCTCATCGTCGAGGACGATCGGCTTGCGCGGGAAGCTTTGCAAAGTTTTCTGACTGATGAGGGGTTTAATGTCCAGACGGCTGGGAATGGAGATGAAATGCGATCCTGCCTAAACAGCGCAATTCCTTCAGTTGTGCTGATGGATCTACGCTTGCCGGGTGAAGATGGATTTGAACTAACGCGATATCTTCGAGACTCTTTTGACCTGGGCATCATCATTCTTACAACTAAAACCGAGCTTGTTGATCGCGTCGTTGGATTGGAAATCGGGGCCGACGATTACGTCACGAAGCCCTACCAACCACGTGAACTTCTGGCACGCATCAGAAGTTTACTGAGACGTCTAGAAACCAATGCAGCAATTGAGTCCTCCGCTACACACAGCACAAAATTTACAGATGTCCCCGTTGGAATATTTCAATTCGCAGGGTGCGCCTTAGATGGTGAACGTCGCAAATTAAATGGACCGAATGGGGAGTTGGTTGATTTAACAACTGGGGAAATCAAACTGCTAAGCGTATTGGTACAAAACCCTTATGTGGCGATGAGTCGGGCAGACCTGATGCAGGCCATTTATCATCGCGAGTGGAACCCGCTCGACCGCAGCATAGATGTCTTAGTGACCAAAGTGAGGCGTAAACTTGAGAAACTCACTGGAGACGTTTCTCTCATTCGCTCGGTCAGAGGTATTGGTTATGAATTAGCGGTAGCAGTCGAAAAGCAATAAAAAAAGCCCCCAGACAAGAGTGTCTAGGGGCTCTATTTCATTGCGCTAAAAATATTATTCTAAATGCGGAAGAATGGCTGCAAGACTTTGGCTATCATGCCGGTCGGCTGTAACTCACCTTCTGTCACAACCAAACAAATGCACTCTTCACCTTTATCCGCAACCGGTTGGTGAACTAGCCCATCATCTGCAGCCTCAACATCACCGCGCTGAAAACTTCCCGTCGCATCGGTATATCCACCAGTAAGCACCATAGTCATTTCGTTCCCGCTATGGCCGTGCATGGGCACTTTGGTTCCAGGCGCAATGCGCAACAAACCGACCTTAGGGCCGCGAGCCTGAGTCTCAATTGCACTATAATGCACGCCTGGCCCCAGCCAACGCCATGACAAATTGCCAAGCTCATTCGGCAAATAGTCCTTCAGTGGTCGAGGCAAGCCTAATGCATCGTGTTGGGCATCTGATATCTGAGGAACAGACTCAAACTTCTCATCATCCTCGTCGTCAAGACGCGCCAATACAGAGTTTAAGGCGCTCGCGCCGACATCTAGAGGCTGAATGTCTTCAAACAATTCACCACTGAGGCTCTCCGCTTTCGCAACCACGCCTCGGCATGCCGGGCACAATGCCAAATGCGTAGCAATCAGTATCGAAGAGGGTTCGTCTAATGACCCAGATGCATACGACCACAACAGATCGTCACTTGGATGATGACTCGCATTCATTCTTTCTCTCCTAACGCCGTGCGTACACGGCGCATAGCCAATCTCAATCTCGATTTCACCGTGCCCAATGGCAGACCGAGTTCTTCGGCAATTTCACCGTGGGGTTTGTCCTGATAAAAAGACAAACGAATCACCTCAGCTTGTTCAGGTGGTAAGGTTGCAACGGCCGCTTTAATCCTGACCTGCGTTTGCCCTATCTCTAAGGCATGATCTGGTGCCACTTCCGCCTCAGGAACAAAAGCCGGGTCTTCAGGGTCAAAGTTAGGTCTTCTCTCTTTACGCAGCGCATCAATTCTCAGATTACGAGCAACTGTAAAAATCCACGTCCCGGCTGAAGCTTTGTTCGCATCAAATCTGTCAGCCTTCCTCCAGACCGATAGCATCGCTTCCTGACTAAGTTCATCAGCAGACGCCTGGTTCGCACCTTGGCGCATTAAATAGGATTTAATTCTTGGGGCATAATGAGCAAATAACTTTGCAAAAGCGTCTTTATCACGCTTTTCAGCCACTGCGACCAAGAGCCCAGTCATGACCACTGTATCAGGTAGAGCAGTTGCCCCCGATTTATTGCCAGTCACTGCGCGTCTTCCTCGCCGATTGCCCGGCGGCCCCTTAATTACGACTGCGGGTGAACTTGGAACGTCATACCGTTCTTGAACACCAAACACAAAAAACTCCCTCTTACTGCAATATAAATTCCTTACGCAGATTGAGTGGATATAGATCACTCATTGGAGAGTAACAGTTAATGAGGTGAACCGATTCCGTATTTTAACCGTATAGTTTTAAAATCAGTAATACTTTGCATTTTCGTATTATACTTTTTCAATTGCACATTCATGCAATAATCCCAGGGTTCACCCATTGATCAAATTAGATAAGAATAAACTCTCGGGATTCCAAGCATTTACAGTTAAGAGAGTGCACTGCACAGCACGTTGTGCAAAGCAATATGGGGCCTTTTTCAATGCGCAATGAAGCCAAATTAAAGATCGCCGTCGTTGGCACAGGAGTATCTGGACTGTCAGCTGCATGGCTTCTGAACAAGCGCCACGATATTACCGTGTTTGAACAAGACTCCAGAATTGGCGGACATTGCAACACCGTCGATGCTTTGCTCAATGGCCCTCAGGGAGGGAAAACTGTTCCTGTTGATACTGGATTCATCGTTTACAACGAGTCGACTTATCCAAATTTGACAGCACTTTTTAAACATTTGGACGTGCCAACCGAAAACAGCGTTATGTCATTTTCAGCATCCATAAGTGATGGTGGATTCGAATACTCAGGTGCCGGATTGAAAGGTCTGCTGGCCCAGAAAAGAAACTTCATGCGGCCCCGTTTCTGGACAATGCTTATAGACATCCTGCGTTTCTATCGAGAATGTAAAGCTGCTGCACTACTCCCACAGAACGCAAACGTTACTTTGGGCGAATATTTGAAGTCTTCTGGCTACGGAAATGCTTTTTTGCGGGATCATATCTACCCTATGGCAGCGTCAATATGGTCTGCAAGTTTTGAAGAGATCCGTGGGTATCCTCTCACAGCTTTTGTGCGGTTTTTCTCTAATCACGGCTTGCTAGAAACCCAACATAACAAACGCCCACAATGGAAAACCGTATCCGGTGGTAGTAAAGCCTACGTGAAAAAAATCACTGCGGAATATGCAGAGAAAATTTTAGTAAATACGAAAGTAAAAGAGATACGCCGCTCACAAGATTACGTCACCATTACAACTGAAGATGGTCAAAGCCATAAATTTGATCACGTCGTTGTGGCGTCACATTCAAATCAAACTTTAGCGATGCTCAAAGATGCATCACATGAAGAAACGAGCCTTTTGGGTGGCATTCGGTATGAGGCAAACCATGCCGTACTCCACACCGACCATGCGCTCATGCCCCGTCGGAAGCGCGCCTGGGCAAGTTGGAATTATATTTCTTCTGGCTCCGGCTCAGATGATCAACTGGTCTGCCTAACCTATTGGATGAATCTACTTCAGAACGTAGATGTTCAATACCCCGTGTTTGTTACTCTTAATCCACACATAAAACCGGACCCTGCAAAGATCATTCAGTCGTTCGATTATGAGCATCCAATATTTGATCAGAAAGCACTGGAAGCCCAAAAACAGTTATGGAAACTACAGGGCAAACATAGAACGTGGTATTGCGGTGCCTACTTTGGGTACGGTTTCCATGAAGATGGACTGCAGTCTGGACTTGCCGTCGCTGAGGCTTTAGGCGGCGTAAAACGACCCTGGATAGTCGAAAATGAATCCGGTCGACTGTGCTTAGCTGAAGTCGACGATGCACTATCTATCCAATCTCAGGCGGCCTAACGCACATGACGGCATTTGAGTCATCGCTGTACACTGGCACGGTGATGCACCGCAGAACGCGACCCAAAAAACATCGCCTTACCTACAGCGTCTTCGCAACCCTTCTGGACCTGGATGAACTCCAGAGTATAGATAAAGAAGTCACAGGATTTGGTTATAACCGGCTTTCATTATTAAGTTTTTACGATCGTGACCACGGACCTGGAACAGGCCAGCCTCTTCGTCCGTGGGTCGAGAAAACCCTTACCCAGTCAGGCATCTCAATTGATGGCGGACCAATCAGACTTCTTTGCTATCCGCGCATGTTGGGATACGCTTTTAATCCACTTTCAAATTATTTCTGTTACGCACCCGATGGTAAGCTCGTCGCAGTTCTTCACGAGGTTTCTAACACATTCGGCCAACGCCACTGTTACCTTTTCGATGCGCGGAGTGATGATGGCCTGGTCCGCCATTCAGTTAAAAAATGTTTCTATGTTTCACCGTTTATCGACATGGATATGATTTATAATTTTCGCATTCGCCCTCCTTCTGACGATGTTTCAGTCGCCATTCACGAAACCGACGATAACGGCACACTCCTGTTTGCGTCGTTTGCAGGGGTACGCAAACCACTAACACGTTGGGCTATGGTAAAAGCCTTTTGCAGTTATCCCTTAATGACACTTAAAGTTATCGGTGGCATTCACTGGGAAGCATTTAAACTTTGGCGCAAAGGTGTCCCCCTTGTCCGTCGCCCAAAACCACCAGAACATCCAGTAACATTTGCATCTCATAGAAACGGTTGACCGAGGAATGTATGGCCAATCCCAATAACGAACACTCCATCTTTAAAGACAGCGGACACGCTCTCGTTGGTAAAGTCATCGAGGTTTTAAGCAAGATCACAATTGGCACCATGGATTTAACGCTGCCAGATGGGTCACAGCACCGCCTCGGCCCAGGTGGCGCTCCAGAAACCGTTATGGTCATCAATCGTTGGCGGGCTGTTCGACGGCTTCTGACGCAAGGGGATATGGGCTTTGTTGAGTCTTACCTGGATGGCGACTGGGACAGTCCAGACCCTTCAAAGGTGGTTGAGATCGCTGTTATTAACCGCCCGTCCGCCAAGACAAATGACCTTCAAGGATTTTGGCATCGTGTTTTCAATCGTGTCGCCCATATGCGGCGTCCAAACACGAAGCGTGGCGCAAAAAGAAACATCGCAGCTCACTACGATTTAGGAAACGATTTCTACCAGCAGTGGCTTGACCCGACGATGACTTACTCATCGGCCTACTACATCACGGACGATCAGCCGCTTGATCAAGCGCAGACAGAAAAATATCGGCGCATTGGTGAAATGCTAAACCTGCAACCTGATCATAATGTGCTTGAAGTTGGCTTTGGCTGGGGCGGGTTTGCAGAATTTGCAGCTAAGGAATATGGATGCAGAATTACTGGGCTGACCCTGTCTCAAGAACAACTTAAGTTTGCCAGCGAACGCATGCAACGCGCAGGTTTAGCTGATAAGGTTGATCTGCGCTTACAAGATTACCGTGACGTTGACGGACAATTTGACCGCATCGCTTCCATTGAAATGTTTGAAGCGGTGGGCGAAGCAAACTGGCCAAATTATTTTGGCATGATTCGTAATCGCCTGACACATGGTGGAGAGGCTGCGCTACAAATTATCACGATTGATGACGCCTTCTATCAAAGGTATCGCAGTGGAGCAGACTTCATACAGCGCTATATTTTTCCTGGCGGCATGCTCCCCTCAGTCAAGGCTCTGACTGATGAAATCCATCGCGCAAAACTAAATCTTGCTGATTCCACAACATTTGGTGACAGCTACGCCGTGACACTCAAGGAATGGCGGCAACGGTTTCTCGCAGCCTGGTCATCTATAGAGCCCATGGGATTTGATGATCGTTTTCGCCGGATGTGGGAAATGTATCTTGCCTATTGCGAGGGTGGATTCAGAGCGAAGTCTATAGACGTCGGGCAGTTTAAGGTCGTTCGCACTTAAAGCTACGCCTGCCGTAACCTTTGAAAGATGGATGATGGCATCTGCCCCCCCAGTCTCGTTACGGCGTCTTGCAGCATACAGCGCACCTGCATTCGCGTTGGCCATGCCAACTATCCCCGCCTTTGTGTATTTGCCAGCCTTGTACGCAGAGAGTTTGGGGTTGGCGGTTGCCGGTTTGGTGCTGCTGAGCGCAAGGCTTGTTGATGTTGTCTCTGATCCACTCATTGGCATTCTCAGCGACAGATACACAACACGTTGGGGTAATCGAAAACCTTGGATACTGGTTGGTGGCCTGATCGCCGGTTTTGCGCTCATCAAACTCTTTCAACCACCTGAAGACGTCACCACAGCGTATCTATTGATCTGGGCTGTACTCCTCTATCTGGGGTGGACATTGATCTCTGTTCCTTACACTGCATGGGGCGCAGAACTGAGTAATGATTACCACCAACGATCTCGCATTACTGGCGCACGGGAAGGCGTAACCCTGGTTGGGATTTTAGCCGCAGGGGCCATTCCGGCGATTACAACAAATATGGGATGGAGCGAGGCAGATGGGTTGTCCGCAATTTCTTGGCTGGCGATTGCGATAGGCGGGCCTGCTATTGCGATATTACTCTGGGGTGTGCCTGAGCGGCCACAGAGAACACAAAACCGCTTTCGCGAACGGTTTTCCTTTAGCGCCGTACAAAGTGCGGCCCGCGTGATCGCTGGCAACAAACCCTTTATGAGATTAATCGCGGCTTGGTTCATAAATGGCATGGCTAACGGCATTCCAGCCGCACTCTTTCTACTGTACCTTGAACATGCTCTTGGCGCGGACAGTGGACAGCGCAGTCTGCTGATATTGGCTTATTTTTTGAGTGCCGTCATTTCTATCCCACTCTGGCTTTGGTTAAGCAAACAGGTTGGTAAACACCAAGCTTGGTGCTGGGCGATGGTTTTGACCTGCGCCGCGTTTTTATGGGTTCCGTTTCTGGCACCCGGCGACATTGCCTTGTTTACAATCGTTTGCATCTTTACGGGACTGGGGTTAGGTGCCGATTTAGCCCTCCCCCCAGCTTTGCAAGCTGATGTCATAGATTTTGATCAATTGAGAAGCGGAACGTCCCGGGCCGGCTTGTTTTTTGCTTTGTGGAGTATGTCGACAAAAATGGCGTTAGCGTTGGCCGTGGGTATCACGTTCCCGATTCTGGACGCATTTGGTTTCTCTGCTGACGGGGACAACTCAGCATCCGCATTGTGGACACTATCTGTGATCTACTCCTGGGTTCCTGTCGTACTTAAATGTGTAGCAATCGCGGCAATCTGGACATTCCCGATCACGCGGGAGCGGCAAGAAATGATCAGACGGCGCTTAGATAAGCGCATTGGGCGGCCTGCATAGGAGGCAGACATGTTGAGAACCTTCCTTCTCTGCGGCTTTTTAATACTCGGACTAGCAGGGTGTAGTGGATCAATGGAACCTGAACTATTCGAAGGAAAAGAGCCGCGCCTTGTCCTTGAGGATTATTTTGAGGGCAAAACCAAAGCATGGGGTATGTTCCATGATCGCTTTGGCAACCTGCGTCGGCAGTTTGTGGTAGATATTACCGGAACTTGGGACGGTTCAACGCTGACATTAGATGAGGAATTCGAGTACGCCGATGGCGAACTCGACCGCCGTGTTTGGACGATCAAAAAGATTGACGACAACACCTACACAGGAACTGCCGGAGATATTATTGGCGAAGCCCGCGGTAAGACTTTCGGGAACACCCTAAATTGGACCTATGACATGGACCTTAAGGTTGGTGAAAGATTATGGCGCGTCACATTTGATGACTGGATGTATTTGCAGCCCGGTGGCGTGTTATTGAACCGCGCATCAATCTCAAAGTGGGGATTTGAATTAGGCGTTGTTACAATTTCGTTTTCTCGTACTGACGAAAAAAAAGAGTCTTTCAACGCTAATGTGCAGCAACGCGCCGCCGAATGAGCCGAATTAACCAGCCAACAACGGGTAGTCGATTGTAAAACTGGGATGATGCGTCCCAATAATCAAGATGGGCAATAACCCTGCCATCTGATGCGAATCTGAGCTCAGACATCCCCTGTACTTTCCAGGGGGATTTGCCCAAGACTTTGACGGTCGCCTGACAATTCCACCGCAAGAAGCAAACGTCTTGATCATATGCCCTGTGTAAAACCTCAAAACTGATATCTGGCGTCGCACGAAACATATCTGCCAATACGATTCTATAAGATTTTATACCGATAACATCGTTAAATGGGTCTTTAAATCTGATATCTTCATGAGCAACTTTTGCAAGATCTTGCAAAGTCTCAGGCGTTAGATTTTCATAAAACGCGACATACGCGTCAGCAGAAAACGGCCTAGAAGCGGGTTCGTCTATCATAATGAATGCTTCTTCATACCTTAGTCATTTTTTTGACCAAAGCAAAGTAAAGCCCATAGGGCAGTAGCTGTAAAAACTTCAGAATTATAACGAAGGGTGTAGGGAAGGCGATTTCAAATTTTTTGCGCGCCATGCCATCATATATCGCCTTTGCCGCAGCCTCAGGTTCCATCAAGAAGGGCATTGGAAAATCATTTTTGTCAGTCAATGGCGTTCTTACAAACCCAGGATTAATGACGGACAGGGTTACGCCTAATGCATCCAATTGCGTCTTCAGAGACTCACACATGTTGATGAGCGCTGCTTTAGTCGCCCCATAAGCCGACGCATTCGGAAGACCGCCATATCCTGCAACAGAAGCTACAATAGCGATGTGGCCAGATTTCCGATCAATCAATGTCGATAAAACAGCGTCCAGACCGTTCACAGCGCCCATGTAATTTACTTCTATCAATGTGCGAAACGGTACAACTGAAAACGCGGAAGGAGACGTTGGCGAATGAGTGCCAGCATTGAATATCACTTGAGTCACTGGCCCAAGGTCAGCCTCAATCGTTTTAAACACCTGCTTCACGGCATCATGGTCAGTGACATCCAGCGCATACGCATAAACCTTCCCTGATGCCTTATCTTCCTCAGCCTGCTTCACAACTTCATCTAAGTCGCTCTGCGTTCGTGCGCTGATTGCTACAACCCAACCGTGGGAGGCGTACTCAAGCGCGACCGATCTGCCGATGCCCTTACCGGCCCCTGTAATCCATAAGACTTTACTCATTGCTTTTCTTCTAACGGACTAGCATCCGAGATTTGTTCGGACACACCTGGGAAGCCGCACTCGCGGCAAACGTAATCAAGCGTTTCACCTTGCTTTGTCGTAAACTTCATGCGCACCCAGCGCCCATCACTATCATACCAAACAATGGTATCGCGTAACTCTCCCGTATACTCAAAGCGTTCGGCGTCGACTGAACCACCCTCCTTCGTTTCAACAAGTTCGATGCCTTTACGAAGAACCTCAACCTTAGCAAGTTGGCCATTTAGGGTATTAAGAACCACGTCGGACTCTACCGCTCCAACGTTCCAGTGGGTTGTCGGATAAACCCAATTGTTCGTCACAAATGGTCCTTTACGGCCCGTCGCATAAAATTTTCCATCCTCAGAAAGATAGGCATCAACCGAAGACTCTTTTCCATTATCATTCGTTTCTGCAACCAAAGACTGCAAGATGCCGTCGCGCCAAAGACCTGTAGATTCAAAATCAAATTTATATGCCGTGACAAACAAGACCTTCACTCGCAACTTGAATTTACTGGTCACCTTTAAAGAGCCAGCGTCTTTCTCAAAGGTCACTTCATGGGTGCCGACGCGGTTACCCTTCCGGTAAACATCAAATTCAAGGCCATTCGGATAAAGTTCAAAAGGATCGGTTCCAGACCGTCCTGCGGGCTGAGTCATTTCAACCAGAACGGGGTTCTCCGGCAGGACTTCCTTTTCAGTGGCGTCATCTATGGATTGCGAAGACGCAGTGCGTGGGCTCGCGAGCCATATCATGCCCAAAATCAGGGTCACCCATAACAATATGGCCCACATGCGGGTCGGCGGCTTCTTGTTGGTCATCAGCGTCATCGGATCACAATCCTCAGTGGCTGTTTGCCTAAGTTAGTTCATCTACGTCTGGAAGACGTCAATGGATGCCTATCTGACGAATCTGTGATCCAGTCCTTAAATAAATAAAAGCAGTTTTTACATATAACCAAACGAAAGTCAGAACGCGATAGTTCCATCCTGCAGCAAAAAGGGTGAAGATATTTTGTCCTGCACCAATTCATAAAGACTTATATCATAAATCATCTCCAATCCCAGGATACCGCCGTGACAAGCACAACCGAGAACAAACGTATCCGTGCAATTTTAGATTTCTGGTTTGGTGCTCCTGGCTCCGCAGAACATAGCAGAAACCGCGCGGTATGGTTCCAAAAGAACAAAGATTTTGACCAACAAATCACCAACCAATTCATGGCAGACTACAAGAACGCAAGAGTTGGCAGCTATGGCTCATGGACAGAAACGTCCGACGGCGACCTTGCTCTGATAATATTACTCGATCAGTTTCCGCGTAACATGTTTAGAGAGTCCGCGCGTGCCTTTGCGACAGACCCGATGGCGCTCGAGATTGCTGTAAATATGGTTGAGAGCGGAAAAGACAAAACACTTTCCAAAGAAGAAAAGTTTTTTGTCTACCTGCCCTTCGAACACGCCGAAGACATAGAAATGCAAAAACGCTGCTTAGAATTAACCGCAGAAATGCCGCAAGGGACCGGTAAAAATAGCCCGTATTATTGGGCCAAAAAGCACTACGATGTGATTGCCCGGTTTGGGCGTTTTCCACATCGCAATGCCTTGCTTGGCCGAACCAACACCGCGGAAGAGGACGTTTATCTCTCTCAACCCGGTGCTGGCTTTTAGCGACCGTTTTATTAATCAATCTTCTTCAGGCAATGGCGTCATGGACAAATCAACTTTGAGTCCAAGCTGGCGGATCATCGCAATACTGTCGTTGTTGCCCCACCGCTCGACAACTTTGCCATCCTTGAAACGGTACGTATCCGTGGCGGTCGTTTCATAGCGGCGTCCATTTGGCGGGTTGCCTTCCATCTCACCGGTGACGCGTGTGCCCTTCATTGTGACGCGTGCAACAACAACATCCCCCGCGCACACGATAAGCTCATTGATCAACTGACGATCCGGAGAGTTCTTTTTTGAATGTTCCCAAATACGGGTCATATGATCAGGTGTACGCACAGCCGTGCCTAAGCCACCTGCATCACTATTATGACTGATAAATTCGTCCGCATAGTATTCGCTGGCGCGTTCACCTTGGCGTTGATTAAAAAGAATATCGGTCATCTCAAGGTAGGTATTCAAATTGTCCTCATGCCCATCACAGATGGTTTCTAGCGCCGCTGCCGGAGCCGTGGCGCTAAGCGCTAAGGTAAGGGCTGTAGCCGTAAGAACGCGCATTGGGTATCTCCTTGCATAATTTGGGAATAATTAGATCGTGTTTACGCTATCTCAAATTAAGTAGACAAAAGCGTGTATTCCAGCGGTGGTATTCGGCGGCTGAACGAATTTTGATCTTAGAAAGACACGTTACGATCCAAAACGATCGCCACAAACACCACAACCAAATAAAGCATCGAAAAGAAGAATGTCTTCCGCGCCAAGGCCTTGGTTGGTTCCAGAACGAGTTTCCAATTTAGCCAGAGGAACCGAAGCCCCAAGACGGTGCTGATTGCGAGATATATTAGCCCGAGCTCGCCGAACGCGACTGGCAACGCTGCCGAAACAACGAGAAAGACGGTGTTGACCATCATATACTTTGCACATTTCGCATCGCCGACAAGCACCGGCAGCATCGGCACGCCTGCCTTTGCATAATCATCTTTGATCATCATCGCCAACGCCCAAAAGTGAGAAGGTGTCCACAAAAACAAAGTAATCGCCATCAGCATCGGCAAAGTGAAGGCGCTAGGATCAGCCGCAGCAGCACCAGCCAGAACTGGAAAACTTCCAGCCGCACCGCCGATGACAATGTTCATCCAGTGCCGGCGTTTAAGCCACACAGTGTAGACAACCATGTACACAAAAGCGCCCAGAGCTAAATGGACTGCGACAATCCAGTTCAACGCGACTAGGGCCAAGGCACAGCCCGCAATAAGCAAGCCACCTGCAAGCCATAGGGCAAGTGTAGGATCTCCCATTGCACCAGAGGCCAGTGGGCGATTACGGGTGCGGTCCATCTTTTGGTCGATATCGCGGTCATAAAAATGATTGAAGACAGAAGAGCCCGACGAACACAGCATCATCGCCACGACCATTGCAATTAACGGACCCCACTGAACGGTCTCAGCAACAGCAAAGTATCCCGCCATTGCGGTGATCGCGAGAAGCACTCCGATACGCAGCTTCAATAACTCAATGTAGCGCGCGAATGTCATTTTACGGTTCCGAAATCTTGATTTTCACTAGATCAGCAGAGTTTCATGCCGGATCGGTTGCTTGTTCTGACACATTCACGTCGTCGAGTCTGTGTTTTTTGGTCAGACAGCGTATGGCCAATACAACGAAAATCACGCCACCGATGACTGCAATCAATCCCCCCAGCCCCATCAAGGCCATAGAAGATAGCTTCGTGGCGCTATCTAAACCTTGTTCGCCGCCAGCGACTTTTCTGGCCACACCGTCCAAGCCAGCCGAGAACAGGCCCAAGGAGTGGAAAAATTGCCCTGTCCCCAGCAATACATATGATGCAATCCGCCATTTGCGTTGGGGCACAGGTCGATTCAACAACGGTATGAAAAGAGCGAAGTAAAGACACATAAAGACCAGTGTCACACCAATCAGCATCGCGTGATAATGCGCCGGAGTGCGCGTATCTACAGAACTCTCGAAGAATCCGATTACACCGCCAAAACCAAACAAAATAAGTGCCACCCAGAGGCCAATGATCTCGGGCGTCTGTTCTTTGATGGATCTAGCCCGCCTTAAAAACAAGAAAACCACTCCCAACAACACAACACTTGAAGGCACCGGCAAAACATACCAATAAAGGTCCGTAAATGCATTGACCTGCAAGGCGTCATCAGCGGGAAAACTCACATAAAACAGTGGCCCTATTGCAGCACCTGTAACCATAAGCGCGGCCATGAATTTGAAGAGACGATCAGAGACTGGGGTTTCACCGAGTGACATTCGGCTCAATAAATAAAAGCCCGCCATCAGGAGAAGCGTATTTGCGAACTGGGTTACATGCCCCATCCCCCAAAAGGCCCGCTCTGCCGCATCAGTCGCAAGCATGCCATCGGGCATTGTCACCCAGGCTGCTGCCAGACAGACCAGCGCGATGAGAAAAATGACGCCGGACGCCGCTATTGCAAACACCACAGGCTCGCAAGATCGCTGCCCCGCAACCTGAGTCAGCAGCCTTAAGATCGGCAACGTAAGCCCCAGAGCCAACAGCGCAAGACCGGCAAAAAAGACCGGATGAATCAGAACTGGCACATAATTGTTGGTGGACGGCTCGCCCAAATTCAGCAGCACTGGCGCAAGTATAAGAACAAAGCTAAGCCCTGCGGCAGCCAGTCCGGCTTTTCCCACAATGGAAGCCCCACTGCTCACCGTCCCGACCGACGCCGACGCAAGAACAGTCAACGCACCTTGAATACCCATGTACCAGATCACAAAAGCGAACGTAACGTGCGCAATTAGTCCTTTTTCAAAAAATGTTTGTGTGGTCCATGGCAAAACAGCCTCAGCGCCGGGCACCCGGAGCAAAGCTACTAAAATGGCCATTAAGCCAGCAATAGCCAGCGCCGCTACTGGCAAGACAACCCAACCTCTAAGCTCCCAGAGCATATCTTGAGAAAGCCGGCCAGCGAAGTGGCCGTCTAAGGGAGACTCTGGGGTCTCGATCCCGTGTTCAGGACGCGGTGGAAGGTGAAAGTCCATCTGGGGTAATGCCTCGGCGCTCACATAGGTGCAGGGTAAACGTGGTATAGAATAGCGTACACTGCTATTCCCGATGTTGTAACGAATATCCAAACAGGCCAAGTCCAGCGGGCAAGTCTCTTATGCTTGTCAAACTGACCGTGCAAGGCCCACCAGGCCGTCACAACAACCATTGGGGTCACTACCGTTGCCAAAATGACGTGAGAGATGAGTAGCGCGTAATAGGCAGGGACCGCCCACCCCGTGCCAGGAAAGACAAATATAGGGGCTGTGAAATGATAAGTAAGATACGACACGAGAAATACTGCCGAGACAACGATAGCAGAAATCATCGCTTTCCGATGAGCATCCTTATGGCCCATTTTAATCAGCACAAAGCCGATCAAGAGCAATATGGTTGATATGCCGTTAAGGGTTGCATTGATGTGCGGTAAGACGGCGGCCGTTGTCATTCTTTGAACCCTTCACATTGGCTGTTTTAATAAACTTCAAAGCGTCTATCGAGATATCAGCCTAAGGGCCATCAAAGGCAACCTTGGCGATAAAGCTGACGTACATAAAAAGTGACAAGCCGGCGACACATAGCCCAAACACGACAAGCTTCTTTTTATCTGGTGGTGAATCAGTCATGACGATCTCCAAATTAGATTGGCTGTGAGCTGTCCTAGTTGCTCGACTCGTTGCGCAAATCGTTGTGAATGGCGCGCGCTGAGTACCATAAGCGTTGCAAACTGTCATGACTTTATGGTGCAACACCCCATCATCAGAAGGGCTGCACTGTAGAAACTGCGAGACATTCTCAAGCCTTTAATTTCACAAGGTTTTCTTTACCTTATGGGCTGTATCTACTAATGTTTCTTTCATCATATTGGTACGTTAACGGTCCATGGTGATGCGATTAGATGGGGTAGGGATCTCTAAACCAGTAACCCTTCCGAAAAATCGGTTGAAACCAAGCCTCTGGCCCCTTAAACGGTGGTCGGTTCAAAAGCGTTAGGGAGAAATAAGAGTGACCCGCATTTCGGCGTTTCTTACAGGTTTGTTTTTGTTATTGATTGGCGCGTCCTCAGCCTGGGCGCAAGACATGCCAACACCAAGTTTTCCAGTTCCATGGCAGTTGAACCTGCAAACGCCAGCGTCCCCTGTCGCTGAAATGATGTATGACTTTCACACGTTCTTGTTGTGGATCACCACATTGATCTCGGTTTTTGTTCTGGGGCTCCTGATCTGGTGTGCCATTCGCTACAACTCCAAGTCTAATCCAATTCCTTCCAAGAACTCTCACAACACACTGTTAGAAATTGTCTGGACTGCTATTCCCGTCATTATCCTTGTCGTTATTGCCGTCCCTTCTTATCGGCTCCTTTACTTCATGGACCGAGTTGAAGACCCCGAGGTCACCGTCAAGGTGATTGGCAACCAGTGGTACTGGACATATGAGTTTCCAGACGACGAAATCGTTTTTGATTCTCTTCCGCTGCCCGACGAAGAAATAGATGTTGCCGCTGGCCAGCATCGCCTACTGGAAGTTGATACCCCTCTCATTCTGCCGACAGACACAGATATTCGTATCCTGTTCACCGCGACAGACGTGATCCATGCCTGGACCATTCCAGCCTTTGGCGTAAAGCTTGATGCCGTGCCTGGCCGTATCAACGAGACCTGGACGCATATCACCGTTCCGGGCAAGTATTACGGCCAATGCTCAGAACTTTGCGGTATTGATCACGCCTTCATGCCAATTGTGGTTCATGCTGTTTCTCCAGAAGAATTCGAAGCGTGGAGAGCACAACAACTGGCGTCTAATACCAACACCCCAGACGATGCGAACCGCTTCGCCGCCCTCACTCAGGAGTGATCAGAATGTCCACAACGGCGACTCAAACCCACGACGATCATCACAACCATGCGCCTCCGGGCATCACCCGCTGGCTGTATTCGACGAACCACAAAGACATCGGCACGATGTATCTTGTGTTCTCGATTGTGGCCGCTTTAGTTGGGGGGGCGCTATCCTTCCTCATCCGCTTAGAACTGGGAGAGCCCGGCGTACAGATTTTCAACGAACTGAGTTCTGATCCTAAGCAGTTCTATAATGTTGCCGTTACAGCGCATGCCCTTTTGATGGTGTTCTTCGTTGTGATGCCAGCTCTTATCGGCGGCTTCGGCAACTGGTTCGTTCCCATGATGATTGGGGCGCCAGACATGGCATTCCCGCGCATGAACAATATCTCATTCTGGTTAATGCCTCCGGCATTGATCTTACTGGTGCTCTCCATGGTGTTGGGACAAGGCGCAGGCACAGGGTGGACTCTTTATCCGCCGTTGTCGGGCCTTGCAGGCCAACCGGACATGTCTGTGGACTTTGCTATTCTAGCGCTCCACGTCGCTGGTGCCTCTTCGATCTTAGGCGCGACCAACTTCATAACAACAATTGTGAATATGCGTGCGCCTGGCATGACCATGCATAAGATGCCGTTGTTCGTTTGGGCCACACTCATTACAGCCGTTCTGCTATTGCTCGCCATGCCTGTTCTTGCTGGTGCTCTGACCATGCTGCTGGCAGACCGCAACTTTGGAACAGCTTTCTTTGACCCCCGTGGCGGTGGCGACCCTCTTCTGTGGCAACATCTGTTCTGGTTTTTTGGTCATCCAGAAGTGTACATCATGATTTTGCCCGCTTTTGGTATCGTCAGCCATATCGTATCGACATTCTCGAAAAAGCCAGTCTTCGGCTACCTTGGGATGGCCTACGCCATGGCCTCCATTGGGGTCGTCGGCTTTGTTGTATGGGCGCACCATATGTATACCGTCGGCATGGGCGTGAATTATCGTGCTTACTTTGTCGCGGTGACCATGGCGATTGCTGTGCCAACCGGCATTAAAATCTTCAGCTGGATTGCCACCATGTGGGGCGGATCAATCCAGTTTAAAACGCCAATGATGTGGGCTATCGGATTTATCTTCCTGTTTACCGTTGGGGGTGTCACCGGTGTGGTACTCGCCAATGCGGGCATGGATATTGCTATGCACGATACTTACTACGTCGTAGCACACTTCCATTACGTGCTGTCACTCGGTGCGATCTTCGCCATCTTTGCCGGATTCTACTACTGGTTCGACAAGATGACGGGCCGTGTTTATCCGGAATGGGCGGGGCAATTGCACTTCTGGACGACATTTATTGGCGTGAACGTACTGTTCTTCCCACAGCACTTCTTGGGTCTTGCTGGTATGCCACGCCGCTATATCGACTATCCGGACATCTTCGCAGAGTGGAACATGGTGTCCACATGGGGCGCATACGCCACAATGATAAGCACCGTGTTCTTCTTGTTGATGACCCTCTACGTCATGTTTGCCGGTCGTAAGTCCGTTGCAAATCCTTGGGGTGAAGGTGCGACAACATTGGAATGGACAGTTGCTTCACCAGCACCGTTCCACACCTTTGAGGACCAACCTGACTTCACCGGTGGGGCAAACCGCCCAGCCGCTCAACCTGCTGAATAGGCAGAACACAAGGTGTCACCTCAACCTGATCTAAATCGGCGCAACCGCCGGACAGCTATCACGGCATTCGCTGTGGTAGCTGGAATGGTTGGTATGTCTTATGCCTTTGTGCCACTTTACACCCTGATCTGTCAGGTCACTGGACTTGGTGGCACACCTCAGGTGGCAGCTGTAGCACCGGAAACAGTATCTACCGAAGAAATCACCGTGCGCTTTGACGCCAATGTCGATGCTAGCCTACCGTGGTCTTTCAAACCGCTAGAGCGGTCTGTGACGATCAAAATAGGTGAAGAGCACCTGATGGCCTATCAGGCCACAAATTTGGCCGCGACGCCTGTGCATGGCATTTCGACATTTAATGTCACTCCTATTAAAGCAGCTCAGTATTTCACCAAGATTGAGTGCTTCTGCTTTATTGAGCAAACTTTAGAGCCCGGGCAAACGGTAGACATGCCTGTGACATTTTTCGTTGACCCGGCAATTCTGGAAGACGAACTTGCCAGCGACGTAAAAACGATCACACTCTCTTATACATTTTACAGAACTTTGGATGATGTACCTTTAGAAGATGAACCCAATGCGGTCTCAGACTCTAAAACATCTAATGTCTCAGCTTTGGCAACCGCCCTCTCTGGCGGTTCTTGATTTAACAGCGGAACGTACGAGGACGCGAACGATGAGCGCACAAGCCAACCACCCCTATCACATGGTTAACCCCAGCCCTTGGCCGGCATTAGGATCCCTCGCAGCGTTGGTTCTCGCGATCGGCGCCATATTCTATATGCATGATGAACCGCTATTTGGCATCAGCGGACCAGTCAAGCTGGTGCCCGGCTTCACCTTACTCATCCTAACTATGATTTTTTGGTGGCGTGATGTTGTAAAAGAGTCAGTCAAGGAACACGCGCACACGGCTCATGTCAGCCATGGCCTGCGCCTTGGAATGGTCCTTTTTATCGCCTCTGAAGTGATGTTCTTTGCGGCGTTCTTCTGGGCCTTCTTCCATCATTCCCTCGGATTTTCAACAGCGACATTGCAATGGCCGCCTGCAGGCATCGAAACACTGCCAGCATGGCACCTGCCATTCTATAACACGATTATCTTGCTCACATCCGGTGTGACCGTTACACGGGCTCACCTCTATATTGAAGCAGGAGACAATGCGAAAACTGCCAAATGGACCTGGATCACAGCGGGTCTTGGTATCCTCTTCCTCGGCATGCAAATCTTCGAGTATGGGCATGCAGCCTTTTCAATTACAGACGGCATTTATCCCTCAACCTTCTACCTCGCGACCGGATTTCATGGCTTCCATGTCTTTGTAGGAACTGTCTTTCTGATTGTGTGTGCTCGTCGCGCCCAAAAGAACGAGTTCTCTGCCGAGAAACACATCGGCTTCCAGTCCGCAGCTTGGTACTGGCATTTTGTTGATGTCGTGTGGCTCTTCCTCTTTATTTGGGTTTACTGGCTCCTGGGCTCACCCGTCCGTGTATTTTAATTTGACGTTTTTGAGTTATCCCAGGCACATTAGTGACCATGGATAAGTCTGCGAGCCCTCCAACACCTTTAGCTAAAGTTGCCTTCGCCGCGCGGTGTCCCCGTTGCGGCGAAGGTGCTTTATTCGATGGCTTTTTAACGGTCGCCACGTCCTGCAAAGTCTGCGGGCTCAGTCTGGTAGGCCACGACACGGGCGATGGTCCCGCCTTCTTTATCATGATGCCCTTATGTATCATTGTGGCCGTTTTAGCGCTGTTGACCGACCTCAGATTTGAGCCACCTTTGTGGCTTCACATGGTTATTTGGCCTTTGGTCATCATCGGCTTGGTTGCTGCAACTCTGCGCCCGGTGAAGGGTGTTATGATTGCTTTGCAATACCGGCACCGAGATGTCGAAACAGACGGTCACTCAAACCAACAATAAAACAGAGTTTCCAAAATAAGCCACTAGAACGCACAGCCCAAGGAAAGTGGCTCGAAACATTTCATCAACCGTGGCCAAGTGTAGATGTTTTCTGGCATTCTAAGTTACAATCCATCCTCTTGAGTCTTGGAAACACCCAGAATGACCAGCTTACCGCCAGATCAAGTTTACTACGTGTCTCCTGAACAAATTGAGACGTGGCGCAAGAATAATGACGCCGTCGTTATCGACGTACGCGAACAAAACGAATGGGATGATGCCCATATTCCAGGAGCCATTTTACTTCCCCTCTCGACATTTGATCCAGCTGCGGTCCCAGACCCTGGTGATAAAAACTTAGTGTTCCATTGCCGGTCTGGACGACGTTGCGGCATGGCGTCGGAAAAAATGGTCGATGCGGGTTACACCGGCGTGATCAAACGGATGGAAGGCGGCTTCTTGGCCTGGGATGCCGCTGGCTACGACACTGAGAACGGCTAAGCTGAGGATCTAACATTGAACGAAACCTCACAATCATCCTCCAACCCAGCATCCACAAAAGTCGGCAAAGAGAGTAATCGTGTTTTTCTGGTTGTCGTGAATGAATCAGAGGAGCTTGCCAGTGTGCTCCATTACGCCTGTAACAGGGCCCTGCATACCGGTGGTAAGATCGCGCTTCTTTACTTAATCGACACGGAGTCCAGTAAAGACTTTCAACACTGGCAATTTGTTGGGGATATGGTTGAAGAAGAAGCCCAAGAAGCGGCGGAAAACGCGTTGAACCGGCATGCTGAACACGTCATCAAGAAAACGGGAATTCCCCCAATCAAACATATTCGCAAAGGTAACCCTCGCGATGAGTTGTTCTCTCTCGTGAAAGAAAATCCGGAAATATCGATTCTCCTCCTCGGCTTCTCCCAGAACGATAAACAAGGCCCTCTGGTTGAGGCCGTCACTGGTAAAAATGCAGGCCAAATCGGCATTCCGGTCACCTTAGTCCCCGGCTCTCTCAGCGCCGAAGAAATCGACCATTTGACCTGAGCCGCCGAATGGCTAAATTCCAATCTGACGTCTATATTGAGGTCTGCATTTCTCAAATATGCGACCTTGGAGAATATTTATGCCTTTGAATGCCCCTGCTGAGAATGATGGCGTAAACACGTCGCCACCAGTGGCAGACCAAGTCAAAACCACCACCTGCTATATGTGTGCGTGTCGCTGTGGCATCCGGGTTTTCCTGAAAGACGGTCAAGTCCGCTATATCCAAGGCAATCGGGACCACCCTATCAATAAGGGTGTGCTCTGCGGCAAAGGGGCGGCTGGTATTATGAACCAGCTGTCTCCGGCCCGCCTGAGAAAACCGCTTAAACGGGTTGGGCCACGTGGCACTGGAGATTATGTCGAAATCGAGTGGGATGAGGCTCTCGCAACGGCAACAAAATGGCTCGGCGACATTCGCAAAACCGATCCTAAAAAGTTAGCGTTCTTTACTGGCCGCGACCAAAGCCAGTCCTTAACAGGCTGGTGGGCGAAACAATTCGGAACACCAAACTACGCGGCTCATGGGGGATTCTGCTCGGTCAATATGGCCGTTGCAGGTCTATACTCAATCGGCGGCTCGTTCTGGGAGTTCGGCGAACCAGATTGGGATCACACACGCTTATTTCTAATGTTTGGTGTTGCTGAAGATCATGATTCCAACCCCATTAAGATCGGCCTAGGTAAACTTAAAGAGCGTGGCGCAAAGGTCGTGGCTATTAACCCGGCTCGCACGGGCTATGCGGCGATTGCCGACGATTGGATTGGCATACGGCCCGGGACAGACGGCCTACTTGTTCTTTCCCTCGTGCACGAGCTGCTGCGTGCCGGAAAAATCGATCTGGACTATCTGCTGCAATACACAAATTCCAGCTGGCTGGTGCAGCAAACGCCTGGCCAAGAAAATGATGGCCTCTTTATGCGCGACACTGATGGCACGCCGTTGATCTGGGACCGCAATACTAACACCGCTGTTCCCCACACAGATCGGTCCGCAAAACCATCGTTGTCAGGGGTGCATTCCATAAACGGATTAACAGCGACGCCCGTTTTCCAACTCATTGCTGATCGCTATACCGATGAGACATATGCGCCAGAGAACGTTGCTGAGCGGTGTGGTGTAGACGCAAACACAATCAAACAATTGGCTGCAGAAATTGCCGATGCCGCCTTTAATCATCAAGTTACCTTGCCGGTGGCTTGGACCGATACGAACGGTATACAGCACGAAACAATGACCGGGCGGCCAGTCGCCATGCATGCCATGCGTGGGATTTCTGCGCACAGCAATGGTTTTCAAACCTGTCGGGCGCTGCATGTGCTGCAAATGTTAATCGGAGCCGTGGATACGCCCGGAAGCTTCCGTTATAAACCGCCGTATCCTAAACCCGCTCCGCCTGGACCGACGCCAGCAGGTAAAACAATCGCACCCAATACGGCCCTTAAAGGCATGCCGTTGGGGTTCACAACCGGTCCTGAAGACCTTCTGGTCTCTGACGATGGTACGCCGCTTCGGATTGATAAGGCGTTCTCTTGGGAAAACCCGATGTCAGCCCATGGCGCGATGCACCGAGTCATTGCCAATGCGGCGAGCGGTGATCCCTACCCCATCGACACGCTGTTTCTATTTATGGCCAACATGGCGTGGAACTCATCCATGGATACGGCAGGAACTTTAGCGGCTTTAACAGCTATGGACCCTGAAACCGGCGCCTACAAAATTCCACATATCATCTACAGCGATGCCTATGCTTCTGAAACCATCAGCTACGCCGACTTGATACTGCCCGACACCACTTATCTTGAGCGTTGGGACTGTATCTCATTACTAGATCGCCCGATCAGCGATGCAGAAGGCGCAGGTGATGCCATTCGCCAACCAATTGTGCAGCCCGACCGCGATGTCCGTCCGTTCCAGACCGTTCTTCTCGATCTCGGTGCACGCCTTGGACTTCCAGGCTTCGTCGCAGCGGATGGTACCCCGGCGTATCCCGGAGGATACGAAGATTACATCGTCAATCACGAGCGAGCGCCGGGTGTCGGCCCGCTGGCCGGCTGGCGTGGTGAAGAGGGTGAAACTCATGGAAAAGGCGCGTCCAATCCCGATCAACTCAAAAAATATATCGAGAATGGCTGTTTCTGGCGCGGCGAAATTCCCGAAAATGCGCGCTACTATAAGATGGCCAATAAATCCTACCTAGACTGGGCGGTTAGCATGGGATTTCTTGGCGCTTCCGATCCCATTATCATGCAGCTCTATTCAGAGCCCGTACAAAAGTTCCGCAATGCCGCCCGCGGGCTGGGTCCATCTCAGCCGCCCGCAGACCTAAAAGACCGCGTCGAGCAGGCATTTGATCCTCTCCCGGTTTGGCAGCCAACCTTTGAGGATGACGCAAAAGACAGCGCCGAGTATCCGCTGCACGCGCTGACGCAACGACCCATGCATCACTATCACTCCTGGGGGTCACAGAACGCCTGGTTACGCCAGATCACGTCGCAGAACAGGTTGTTTGTGCATCATGACACTGCGGCAAAGTTTGGCATCGCCGACGACGATTGGGTCTGGGTCGAATCCCGCCATGGTCGGGTTAAAGGCCAAGTGAAACTTATAGACGGGGTAAACAAAAACACGGTCTGGACCTGGAACGCCATCGGCAAACGCGGCGGGACCTGGGGCTTGGATAAAGACTCCCCTGAAGTGAAGCGCGGTTTTCTGCTCAATCATATTATTCCTGAAAAACTCAATGATGGAGTGCTCTCAAACTCAGACCCTGTCACAGGGCAAGCTGCGTGGTTTGATTTGCGGGTGCGTATCTCCAAAGCAGAGCCGGATGAGCAGGGCATAACATCGCCCCTGCTCGATACGGTTTCTGACCTGCCCGGCGCAGAGCCCACACCTCAAACCCTTCAATTCGGCAAAAGCTTCCGCGACCACCGGGAGACCTCCCAATGACCTGCCTGCCGGAAAAAACAACCCGCAAACTCGGTCTGGTCATTGATTTAGACACCTGCGTTGGTTGCCAAGCCTGCGTGACCAACTGCAAAGAGTGGAACACAGGCGGCCATATGGCCCCGCTGACCGACAACAACCCATACGGGGCTGAAGCGGACGGCGTCTGGTTCAACCGGGTGCATACCTACGAAGTCACAACACCGGAGGGAAAAAGTCAGAGCCTTCATTTTCCGCGTTCTTGTCTGCACTGCGAGGATGCCGCCTGCGTCACAGTTTGTCCCACAGGGGCCTCCTACAAACGCACGTCAGACGGCATTGTATTGGTGGATGAAGACAAGTGCATCGGCTGCAAACTCTGTTCCTGGGCCTGCCCCTATGGTGCCCGCGAGTATGACGTCTTTGAAGGCGTGATGAAAAAATGCACCCTTTGTGTGGACCGCATTTACAACAAAAACCTAGACGAAGAAGACCGCGTCCCCGCCTGCGTCCTGACCTGCCCGACCGGCGCGCGGCATTACGGTGACCTCGGCGATCCGCAATCTGAGGTGTCTCGCCTGGTCAGAAAACGCCAAGGCCAGGACCTCATGCCAGAGATGGGTTACAAACCAACAAACAAGTATCTCCCACAACGCAAGAAGTCAGCGTCTACGAGCCCGACGACCAGTAAATCGGCGTCGTTAGAACCTCTGGAAGACACCGCTGGCGCATCCGGCCTTCTAGCATGGGTAGACCGCATGCTTGAGCGCATGGACTGAGGACCAGATATGCATCCTGCGGCCTCAGTCATTCTCTTTACTACCGCCTCAGGCGTTGGCTACGGCATTCTCGCTTTGGCCCCCCTGTTGGTCGCC
This sequence comes from Rhodospirillaceae bacterium, assembly GCA_040219235.1. NCBI lineage: Bacteria > Pseudomonadati > Pseudomonadota > Alphaproteobacteria > Rhodospirillales > Rhodospirillaceae > Rhodospirillaceae bacterium. Next base: position 1,306,369 of record JAVJSV010000011.1, on the reverse strand, counting down.
TACGGACTGCTGCCAGACGATAACCGCTGGCTCGGGGCCGCGCTGATGCTTCCTGCGTTGGCGTTGGTCACCCTCGGCTTGTTGTCGTCCACGTTTCACCTTGGGCACCCGGAGCGGGCCTGGCGCGCCGTGAGTCAATGGCGTTCCTCTTGGCTATCTCGTGAAGGCATCATGGCTATTGTCACTTACGTCCCGGCCCTCGCCTATGCCTATGCCTGGATTATACTTGGGCAGACTGAAGGGCCTTGGGTCTGGGCCGGATTCGCGACCGTGATCACCGCCCTCTGCACCCTCTTTACAACCGGCATGATCTATCGATCACTGAAACCAATTCCAGCCTGGTCGACAGACTGGACAGTGGCGGCCTACCTGGCCTTAGGGCTGCTGACCGGGTTGGCCGTTCTGGTGACCGTCGCAGCCCTGTTTGGTCTACACCCGGGGCGGTTTCAAACGCTCGCGATCATCCTGGTGCTGGCGGCAGCCATTATCAAAAATGGCTACTGGTCACGCCTCAACTCCGCCTGGGCGGAACAGGTGGAAAAAGCAGGCGCCGCTGTCGCATCACCGGGGAAGACGGTTCACTCCGTTGAATGGCCGCATACGGAAGCCAATTATGTGCTGAAGGAAATGGGCTATCGCATTGCCCGAAAGCACGCCGAGTCTTTGCGCCGCTACAGCCGCATCTTGCTTTTCGCGGTCCCAGCGGTTGTCTTTGGTGTGATGCCGTCACTCCTTCCTTTATCGATTTTTGTGTGGGTCGTCGTGCCCAGCCTGATTCTTACCCTCGTGGGGGTCGTACTGGAACGCTGGCTTTTCTTTGCCGAGGCCAAACACGTCGTCACCCTCTATTACGGCGTTGAATAACCTGTAAATCCGCTGATTTCTGAGTGTTTAGACCTCACGAGGCTGCATGTCGTCGCGCCTCGCACTCAATTTGTTAACCAATTGGGCTTAAATAAAACAGTGTCGCGGGGCGCGAGTCCCGTCGGCACAGCAATGTTTAAGACCTTTGGAAGGGTACGCAATGCCTGGTTTGCAGTACACAACCCGCATTTCGACAGTTCGGCGGATTACGATCATTGAAAACTGGCTGGACCAGAATATCGGTGGAGCTTGGTCCGTCCGTTTGGAAGACGTCTCTGAGGATATGGAGAAGAAAACTTATATTCTAGCTTTCGAGAACGAAGCCGACCGCGCCTTTTTCAGAATGCGGTTTAAACCCGCTAAACCTGCGGCAGCACGTGGTGCTGAAGAATTGCGTGACCAAGTCTCAGACAAAACCAAGTCATTGATCAGTAATACATCAAGCGTGTTGTCAAAGGTACGTAGTGCCCTAGGCCGGCTGTTGACCCCCCTGAACCAGCAGCCTGACCCCTAATCGCACTATTGCGGTTTTCTAGCCGCGCTGGGCAGCAACTTTCTGCTGTGCCGGACGATCTACGCAGGTCTTCAACCACGCTGTGACCTTTGGGTACGGCGCAAAGTCGAAGCCAATCATGTTGAGTGAATTCACCACACAAGCGACATTCAAATCCGCCGCCGTGAAAGCATCTCCCGCCAAATAAGCGTTTTTGCCCAAAGTGGCTTCCAGCACCTTCAAGGCCGGGGGCAACTTTGCCAAACAGGCTTCGGCAACCGCTTCATCTTTCAACTCTTTCGGCTTGAAAATCAGCTCGATCAGAGCACCAACCGTATGCGGCTCAACTTCGGTTGCAGCAAACATGGTCCACTGGATGCAGGCCGCTTGCCCTGCTTGGCTGTCAGGCCATAGCGATCCCTTGCCGTAATTCATGGCGAGGTAAAGGTTGATGGCCAAGGACTCAAACATCACCGCATCGCCATCAGTCAGCGCCGGGGTCTTGCCTGCGGGGTTGATGGCAAGGAAGTCAGCTTTTTTAGAATCACCGTTGGTGTGATCGACCATATTGCGGTCGAAGTCGACGCCCAGTTCTTCGAGCATCCAGAGGTTGCGCGTGGCGCGCGAGCGGTTATTTCCGTAAAGCGTAATCATCCTTGAAACCTTTTCATCATTTGTGCTGCGATTGGAGCGCGTGCATCCTGTACTTTTTGGTTCGCGGGGCGTCCGTAACTCCGCTTGTACCATGCCTCAACTTTAGGCCAAGCAGAGAAGTCGAACTGAGAGCGTTCTAAATATTCCACGACGCAGGCCACATTCAGATCTGCCAGTGTAAAGTCATCTCCAGCGAGGTAATCGCTTTCAGCCAACGTCAACGCCATAAGAGTCAGAAGCGGACCCGTGCGCTCTGCCATATCTTCAACCAAAGCAACATCCCGCTCCGCCTCTTTCTTAAACATGAACTCACGAATCCGGCCATAGGCCAGAGGTTCCAATTCAGCCGCACCCCAGAAGGACCACTGGATACAACGCGCGCGCCCGGCATCATCATCGGGCCAAAGGCCGCCCGCTCCATACTTGTCGGCCAGATACAAATTTATGCCCAGGGATTCTGATAAGGTCGCGTCGCCATCCACCAGCGTTGGAACTTTGCCCGCTGGATTGATCTGGAGATATTCCGGAGAGCGGTTCTCCTGCTTTCCCCAGTCCAGGGATACGTGCTCGTACGCAAGGCCGAGTTCTTCCAGCATCCACAGATTGCGCGTCGCCCGCGATACGAAGCTTCCGTAAAGTTTTATCATGTCGCTTATCCTTCCTTAATGTCCCGCAGCTTCTTTGGCTTTGATATCAGCGACAGCCAGAAACGCGGGCCTTGAAAGGCATCGCTTCATCCAGTCGTCGACGTTAGGCCACGGCGATAAATCAAATTTTGTGCGGATAAAGTATTCCACAACACAGGCCGCATTGAGATCGGCGACTGTGAAATTCTTACCGCCCAGATACGGGCGATCCTGAAGTGTCGTCTCAAGTGTATTCAAAGGGGGCTTGGAGCGTTCCGCAGCGGCGTCAATGACCTCCTGGCTGCGCTCGGCCTCATTTTTGAAGATAAACTCGACCAACCGTGCCGCGCCCGGCGGCTCTAGTTCCGTGGCGGCAAACAATGTCCATTGCAAACACAACGCCTGACCGGCAGTCTCATCCGGCCACAACGTGCCTTTGCCGTAGTTTTGAGCGATGTAAAGATTAATAGCGAGACTCTCAAACAGGGCCACATCGCCATCCACAAGCGCGGGAATCTTAGCGCCCGGATTGATAGCCAGGAAGTCAGCGGTTTTGGCCTCGCCTTTGGTGTAATCGAGCGGGTTGTGCACATACTCGACACCGGCTTCTTCAAGAGCCCAGAGACAGCGTGCCGCGCGTGACATGGATTTCCCAAGCAGGGTGATCATGGTGCGTTCCTTGTTTATTTTTTCAGCGTTTTAGCGACAGAGAGTTTAGAGGCTTCGCCAAGACCGCGCTATACTGACCACATGGTGTGTTCATTCAAGACTATACTTGGCGCTATCGCCTTCGCCCTCGTCACCGGGTTGACCAGCCTTCCCGCCCTGGCTGAAAAGGCGCTGACCCTGGGTATTCAAATTCTGCCCGCAACACGAGGCAACCCGCATCAGAATGTCAGCTTGCCCGGTACACTGCCTTTGCAAGCCATTTTTGACACCCTCACCCGTATCGGCCCAGACGGCAGCGCAGGCCCCGCGCTGGCAACAAGCTGGCAGGCTGAAAACAATCGCACCTGGGTGCTGGAACTGCGCCGGAACGTGGCGTTCTCAAACGATGAAATGTTTGACGCTCAGGCCGTGGTCTCAGCCTTTGACTATCTACTGTCGCCCCAGGGCAAGAGTGAGACCATCGGCACGCACTTGGCGCGTGTTGGCGTTGTCGGAGCCAAAGCCAGAGACAGCCATACGGTCGAAATCACGACAGCGCGGCCCAACGCGATTCTGCCGATCCATCTGGATTTCATGCGCATCCCCGCTCCTGCGCACTTTGCGACGCTCGGGCCTGAGGGGTTTGCGCTTGATCCGGTAGGCACCGGAGCCTTTAAAGTCGAAACCTGGGCCGAGGGCCGCATTGGCCTGACTGCCAATCTGACCGGCTGGCGGCAACCGAAGCTGGACCGGATGACGCTGGTGCAGTTGTCGGATCAAGCCTCGCGGTTACAGGGTCTGTTGTCCGGCTCCCTGGATGTGGCGTTTAACGTTGCCGCTGAGGATAAGGATGTCATCGAGGCCATGGGCGGGCGTATTGTCACCTACGCCAATCCGTCAGTGGCTTACATCCAAGCGGTCAACACCAAGGACTCGCCTTTAACGGATGTGCTGGTGCGCCGGGCACTCAACTACGCCGTCAACAAAGAGGTGATTATTGAGGTGATGTACGGCGGGGCTGTTGAACCACTGGCGCAAATCGCACACCCCCAGGCGTTTGGCTTTAATCCCGCATTAGACGCCTACCCCTATGACCCCGAACGCGCCAAGGCTCTGCTGCAAGAGGCCGGATACGCAGACGGCTTTAAGATGGTGACGCTGATGGTCGGCGGGGCCTCAAACGACGACCAAGCCCATCAGCAAGTGGCCGCAGACCTCGCCCGCGTAGGGATCGAGATGGAACTGCAACGCACCACCTTCGCGAAGTATCTGGAATACATGTACCAAACCGGGTGGCCGGACCCCTTCCTAGCCTTTTCTATGGTCACCAGCGGCTTTGACCCCATGCACGGCTATCGCACCCGCTCATGCGCCTGGTCCCCGGCCTATTACTGCGATGAGGCGATGATGCCGCTGATTGAAAAAGCCGAAGGGGCTTTTGATGTGGAAGACCGCCGCCGTCTGGTGGGCGATGTCTTGGCCTATGAACGGGACAACCCGCCCGGCATTTTAATGTGGCAAAGCCCGGCCTTCGATGCCGTCGCCGGTCGTGTCAGTGGCTATACGGTTGAGGCTGATGTGTTGTCGTTTCACACTTTGGATGTGAACGACTGAGGTTTCAGGCTAAGGGGCCGCAATGCCCCAATCTCTGGCCCAGCCAAGGCTGGCCGTGGTGCTGACACGCGGGGTGTATTCCGCCCCGACCCAACCGCCGTAGCCGTGGGAATCAAGCAGGTCGAACAGATACGGCCAGTTGAGTTCGCCGCCCCGGTCGGGCTCGTTGCGGCCAGGAACGCCCGCAATTTGAATATGTCCGATCAGGTCTAGGTGGCTTTCCAGGAAGTCTGTGATCGCGCCTTGCGCCAACTGCGCCTGATAGATGTCGTAGAGAATTTTTAGGTTCTTCGCGCCCACATCGTCCAGCACTTGCACCGCATCATCGGGCCGGAACAGGAAATAACCATCCATCACAATAGGCTCGATCAGAACAGTAATGTCTTGTTCCTGTGCCATATCCGACGCTGCTGCCAGATTGGAGATGTAGACATCCAGCGCCTCTTCCCACTGCGCTTCTGGCACAATGCCAGCCAGCACATGGATGCGTTTACACTTCAGATGTTCCGCATAGTTCAGTGCGACCTCGAAAGAGTCCCTAAAGTCCTGCTGCCGGCCAGGCAGGGCCGCCAAACCGCGTTCCCCGTCTGCAAAGTCACCCGGCGGCGCGTTGAACAAGGTCATTTTAAGTTTCGCCTTGGCCACAGCAGCGCCAACTGTCTCTGCCGGTTCTGCATAGGGAAACATGCATTCTGCCCCTTTGAAACCGCAGTCAGCCGCCGCCTGAAACCGCTCAAGAAATGGCACTTCGGTAAACAGCATTGAAACGTTGGCGGAAAAGCGTGGCATAGGTAGACCTTATTCTTTCAGCGGCGCGCCATCGATGAGACGCTTGATGGCAGTGGCGATGGCGGTTGCAGGATTAAGAGGCGGATGCGTCCAGTCCTCTAGTCTTTCGCCAAGGGGCTTAGCATAGCCGAGATCATAAAGTCGCTGATGTAATCGTGCGTGTTTGGCGCTGACCAACTTCGGCGGCGCGTAAATATAAATCGGCGCTTGGGTGGCACAGGCCTCGGCACACATGGTGACGGAGTCGCCGGTCACAACAATGAAATCGGCCAGCGCCAGATAGCCGAGATAGGGGTTCTCGCCGGTCTGGCCCCAGGCGAACACTTCACGCGGCTCGGGGATCACCTGCATCAAGGCCAATTCCGCCGCCGGACCGGTGCGGCGGGAGGTCGACAAAAGAACAGTGCCGGACGTCTCTTTTGCCAGGGCGGCGACCTGCAACCCCAGATCAAAGGCCCGCGCTGTCGAAAACGGTTTGCGGCGGGTCGCCCCGCCGACGATGACAGCAATGTAGGGCCGCGGCAGGGAGTCAAAACGGTCGCGCCAGCGCGCAGCTTCTGCGGTCAGCAAGTCAGGGGTGATCAGACTCGGGGCCCCCGTCATGGTCATCACATTGGACCACTTTGCCACCCGGGGTTTGGCATCATGATCCGGCACTGCAATGAGATCAAAATCCCGGGCCCCGGTGCGCCCCGGAAACATAATTTGGACGAGCTTGGCCGGGCCTTCAGGACGCGATGACGATTGTTTTTTAATCCAGCGCGCCACAGGAGCCGCGCGACGCCCTGCCGCAATGACCACATCTGGCCAGGGACCGTTCAATTCGGCCCGGCTGGCATCTGTCACCCCCGCCAACGTGGCCCGGCGGATGATATTTGGCAGGCGCGCGAAAGCGGTATAGCGAATCGGCTTCTCGATAACCGTCCAGCCGAGCGCACGCGCAACGCCCAAAACCTGAACATTATTGCCCGGCCGGTCGTCTGTCAGAGCCCAAAGGATGGGAGAAGTCTGGGAAGATGCGGTCATACGATGGGCAAGGAAAAACGATCCGTCCGTAGGCGTTGAGAGATGCGACACAACTCAGTAAACAAGGGGAAGCTTAACTCGTAAAGACAGCAGAAAGACTTTCATAAAAATGACGTCTACAAATGCTCACGCACCAACACGCTCGCCCCGCCAACAGGCGGCCGCTCGGACCATCGCGAATATCCTGCTCGAAACCAAGGCCGTCAACTTCCGGCCTGAAGAGCCATACACGCTTACGGCTGGATGGGCGAGCCCGGTTTATATTGATTGCCGCTGGTTGATTTCGTTCCCGCGTGCGCGCCGGACCATCACTCTGCTGGCCCGCGAAGAGATTGAACAGACCATCGGCTTTGAAAGCCTGGATAGCGTTGCCGGCGGCGAGACGGCTGGGATTCCGTATGCGGCGTGGATTGCGGATGCGCTGATGCTGCCGATGCAGTATGTGCGCAAAAAGCCGAAAGGCTTTGGCCGTATGGCGCAGATTGAAGGCCGCCTGGACGAAGGTTCCAAGGTGCTGCTGGTGGAAGATCTGGCGACCGATGGCGGCAGCAAGCTGGCCTTCGTGAAAGCCATTCGCGACGCTGGGGCAACGTGCAACCATACCTTCGTCGTGTTCTTCTACGGGGCCTTTCCGGGGGCGCTGGACAGCCTGCAAAAAGAAGAGGTGTCGCTGCTGTATCTGTGCACCTGGGCGGACGTTCTCGACGCCGCTGAGGCGGGAAATTATTTTGAGGCCGCCAAGATTGAAGGCGTGCGGGACTTTCTTGCCGATCCCATTGGCTGGTCAGAAGCCCATGGCGGGCGCGGCGCAGATTAAAGGACTGGCGCAGCATGGCCCGGTATAGTGTCGCTGTCCGGCGCGCGACCAAGAGAGACGCCAGCCGCATACTCGAATTGGTCAATCAATGGTATGCGGAAGACGGTGAAAAACCGATAGAACGGCTCTCCTCCCGTATTATGAAGGCGTGTTTTGGGCGGACAAGAGTCGATCATCTGCTCGTCGCCGTGGATGACGACGGCGTTGTCGGCTACGCCTATGTTCACCCCATGTACGACATCGGCATTGAAGAACCCCATTTGATGCTGGAAGACCTATACGTCACAAAGCCAAAACGCAGCCGGGGCGCCGGCAACAAACTGATGAGTGCCGTCGCCCGCCTGGCAAAACAGGAAGGCGCGATTGGTGTGGTTTGGGTGGTGCACAAGTTTAACCGCCGGGGTGTCAAGTTTTATGCCTCTCAAGGGGCAGAAAAAAGCGAGTACGACACGTTGTATCTTAAGGGCCGCGCCCTCTCGTCAAAGGCCCGCAGCATCCCCTCTATTTAGGAGATATCCCGATGTCAGAGTTTGTTCCCCCGCAACAGCCCGCGCTTGGCTGGGCCAGCGATGTGGCTGCGGAGATGCTGCAACGCGCCCGCCTGAAATACATCAGCCTGGTGCCCGGTGCGAGCTTCCGGGGGCTGCATGATTCCATCGTCAATTACCTGGGCAATAAAGACCCCGAGATGGTGCTGTGCCTGACCGAGCAAGCGGCTGTGGCCATCGCTCACGGGTATGCAAAGGTCACTGGCAAACCCATGGGCGTGGCGCTACATGCCAACATTGGGGTGATGCACGCGTCGATCAACATCTTCGATGCCTTTGCCGACCGTATGCCGATGGTGATTATGGGCGCGACCGGTCCGGTGGATGCGGCCAAACGCCGCCCCTGGATTGATTGGATTCATACCGCTGCAGATCAGGCGGCGATGGTGCGGGATTACCTCAAATGGGATGATCAGCCGGGGTCTGCTGCGGCGATTGCGGAATCCGTATTGCGGGCATACCTGATGGCCTCGACCGCGCCGATGGGGCCGACCTATGTGTGCCTGGATGCCGCCCTGCAAGAACAGGCGTTGGACGAGCCAATCGCCCTGCCCGATCCTAAACATTATCCCGTGGCCGCACCCCCAGGGCCGGATGCAGAGGGTCTGGAGCGCGCAGCAGAGGCGCTTCGCACCGGCAAAAACGTGGTCATTCTGGCGGGGCGTGTCTCGCGCGATGAGCAGGACTGGGCGCGCCGAATTCAACTGGCCGAAGCCCTGAATGCAAAAGTGTATACAGCGCTGAAACTGGCCGCATCATTTCCCAATTCACATCCCTTGCATGAAAAAGTCTTGCCGCTGTTTCAAGGCAAAGATGACCTGAAGGCGTTGAACGAAGCCGACGTGGTTCTCAGTCTGGACTGGCTGGATGTGAAAGCGATTTTGGACACGGCTGGGCGCAGCGAGGACGACGCGCTGACCGTGATTCATGCCTCCCTGGACCGCTATGCGCATACCGGCGCGGTGATGGATTACCTGGGCCTGCCGCGCGCCGACATCATGCTGCTGGCTGACCCGGACAGCACCACCAAGGCCCTGCTTCAAGCGCTGGATGCACCCGCCAGTTCTGAGAATGCCCGTGTAAAACCGGACGTGGTATCAGTCCCCCAAACAAAAACCATTTCTATGGCGCATTTGGCAGAGGCAACAACACACGCTCTGCGCACTCATAAAACCTGCTACGCCTGCCTGCCCTTTGGCTGGCCGGTAGACGCGTCTCCGTTTGATCATCCGCTGGACTATCTGGGCGCGGATGCCGGCGGTGTGATTGGCGCTGGGCCACCGTTTGCAATTGGCGCCGCGCTGGCGATGCAGGACACCGACCCGGAGCGCATCGTGGTGTGTGCCACTGGCGATGGGGATTTACTGTCTGGTATGGCGAGCTTATGGACTGCCGGACAGCGGCAACTGCCGGTCCTGGCGGTGATCAACAACAACCGCTCGTTCTACAATGATGAACGCCACCAAGATCGCGTGGCACAGGCGAGAAACCGTCCCCGGGCGAACAAGTGGGTGGGACAACGGCTGGATGATCCGCCGCCGGATTTGTGTGGACTGGCCAAAGCCCAAGGCTGGGCGACGGTTGGCCCGGTGGCTCTACCGGAAGATTTACCGGCCGCGTTTGAGCGTGCCATGGCATCGCTGGCACGGGGACGACCGACGCTGATTGATGTGCTGGTTGATCCTGACGCATAGGGTCCGATCTGCAAATTCCAGGCACAAAAAAACCAACAAGCCTGACGGAGCCGTTGGTTTTAGTGTACCTCTTAAAAGAACGCCGCACTCACCGAAGTGAGTGCGGTGTACTCAACTGAGATCGCCGAGACTTATTCGACGACCAAGTTTTCGGCAGAGGCTTTGCCGTTTTGGCCTTGCACGAGTTCGAATTGAACTTTTTGGCCTTCATTGAGACCGGACAATCCGGCGCGCTCAACGGCTGAGATATGGACAAAAGCGTCCTTCGAGCCGTCGTCGGGTTCGATAAACCCGTAGCCCTTGGTCGCATTGAACCACTTAACGGTTCCGCTCGGCATAGTATATTCTCCAGTAGTACGTACACACGTAGGGCCTCTCCCACAACGGGCATGAGGCCAATTAATAACCACGTTAAACACGGTTACCCTCCCTGCTTCACCCTAAGGTGGCACAGGGAAGCCCCGATTAAACTAGGTCACATTTAGACCCCTAAACGTGTCTCGGCAATGAGTCAACTGAATCTGGGGCGACTCGTTGAAGTTTCAAGCGCTATGAACCCCGCCCAGGGTCGCCAAATTCAGAGTTTCACCTTGGTTCGAGAATTATTGTTTGGGGGCTCTCCCCCTGGGTTCGAGATTTTTTGGGGGCTCTCCCCCTGGGTTCGAGATTTTTTGGGGGCTCTCCCCCTGGGTTCGGGATTTTTTGGGGGCTCTCCCCCTGGGTTCGAGCCCATGCACGACTGGTTCAGATCAAACGAGTCCATGCACGTATGATCGAAGGAACAAGCCCATGGAACCGCCTCGGCCTGCCCCCTTGGAACGAGCCCATGCACGCCGAACTATGATGCAAAGCTGACAGCCCTTGCTCAATTTTATTGAAAATAACAACTTATGTTGTTATACTTACCGTTCAAATATTACACAGGAGTCCCCTATGCCGACCTCGGGCAACAGACCTCGCCCCACAGCGTCCCACGATGCGTGATCACAGCAGAGACGCAACGGCCTATATGCCCGGGTCCTCCAAGAAGCCGGGATAGTTGGTGTCCACCCAGGTTCTGATGCCGGCTGGGGCATCGTCCGCGCCACGTTCCAGTTTTTGACCGACGGTCTGCCACGACAACACGCCGGTGCTGTCGTCCATGCCCATCCAGGGACGGAACCCGCCAAGGCTTTGATAGTTGAATGTACAGGGCCGGAACGCTGCATCGTCGTCGGCGATATCGGTCACCGTCGCGGTGTAGGTGGTCAGGGAGGACGAGGTGCTGACCGCTCCGGGCGCACGGCCTTTGTTTTTGGTGAGAAAATTCTCGCGCATGAAAATCTGCTTGCCCGTGATCATCGGCGCGGTGATCTCGCTTTCGAAGTGAAGCACCCGGTCGCTGTGCTGCCGCGCGAGCCCGTCTGGCGTAATGACGCCGCGATTGAGCGAGCGAATGTGATCCGGCGCGGCGGTCACGCCGTTGAGCGTATTGGTCCAGGTTGTTAACGGTGCGTTGGTCTCTGGGTCGCGAAAGGTGCCGCGGCCAGCTTGGGCGTCGGTTAGGGTTCCATCGGATTGGGTGGTCAAGCGCTGAAAGGTCAGACCTTCGACAGTGAGAATATGCACGGCGATATCGTTGTTGGGTTTGGCCCAGACAAAACCATTCCACCACCATAACATCAACGCACCGTCTTCCGTGCCGGCACGCATGCGACGGTAAACCTCGACTTTGTTCTCGGGCGCGGTGAGGTCCAGGGCGGCGTGTGCGCGGGTTGAAACAAGCGCGGGCGTTACCGCAAGTGCGGCTGCACCGGCAACAGCATTACGGCGCGTTATCGGCATCATCAAGCTCCCCTTGTGTTGAACCACGCGATAGCAAAGCCCATTTAAGGGCGGTGTCGTTTGAATACCTTAACTACACTAGCGAAGGGACATGGAGCATGGCGCATAGACCTGACTGTGCGTCCAGCTAGTGAGAGCGATGCGGGAGGCATGTCGGCCTACCGGTCCTGCTGCGACAAAAACCGCAAAAATTCACGCCGGTTTTTGGGACCATAGGTGAGATAGCTGGGGTCTTGCCGCTCTGCGTATTCTTGCTTGGCTTTTTCGACCGGATCGACTTTGGTGTGTTTGCGCACGTCTTCCGGTGACAGGTCATAGGCCGCCGCGCCGTTAAGGCCGAACACCTTGGCGCGAATCTCCGGCGTGATTTTCGGATAACCATATTTTTCCTGGAATTCTTCGGAAATCTGAAAGGCCCGGAAGGCCATAATCTGATCCTGTGGTGAGCCGTACCAGATGGAATCTGTGCCCCACAACACGCGGTCTTCACCAACATACTTCAGCAATTTGCCGATGACATGCGCCGCCTGGTCAGGATCACGCATCAGGTAGCGCCAAGTGCTGCCGATTTCAGCGTAGACATTCTGCGGCGCACTGGCCTTGATACCGCTGTCAACGAGCGAGGTAATCAGGTCGTCAACACCGGCGCCAGAGCCGCGCTGGTATGGCCCTTCTGGCACGCGCATGTCGTAGCCCGCGTGATAAATCATAAACGTGATGTCAGGATTTTGCGTAGCGGCAGGTCCGACGTCGCGACAGCCAGCGTATTTTAAGTTCTCGGTGTACTGCAAAAACGGCAACCCTTTGTGCACGGCAATACGGTTGATGCCAGTGGTACGCACTTTGTCGATAAACGTCTGGCCCAGATCATCATCGAGAAAATAGCCGGTGTCGTTGGGGCCGTGCTGGGTATAGGTCTTCCACGCGGCGACGTCCCAATTGGCTGCCGTTTCGTCCATTGCGATGAGGTCTTCCGCATAGGTTGGCATACAGCGGCCATGGACCATCAGGCGCTGGGTGGTGCCCAGCGCTTCGACAATGCGCATGGTCTCCGCGCCTTCCGAATACTGCGGCATCATCTCGTTGTTAGGGGCCGGCCCAAAGGACAACACAGCGATATCCGTGTCGCTGTCCATAAATACTTCTTTGACATAGGACTCACCGGTCAGACATTCGATATGACCAAGGTTGGGATCATCACCGCCGTAGTCGCACCCGGATTGGGGCGCGAAAAATTTGAAGTTGTTGCGTGCGGGGTACAACGGTGTGCCTTCGACCCAACTTTCAATGTTACCAACGTGATGAGCTTGAATGTCGAAGATGAATTCATCGCCATCCAAAGCCTCGGCGGCAGCCGCTTCATCCTTGCCGGCCTCCCACGGCAACTCGTAGGAACTGCCGCGCTTGCCCGTGGCCGCGTTGACCTCGTTAAAAGCCAGAAGTGTTGTGGCCGCGCCAGCCGTGGAGACGAGAAACTCCCGCCGCCCCTTACCGACATGCCGGGCGTTTTCATCCGCCGCATGCAGCGCCCGCGCATTGGCTTCGACATTGGCTGCGGACAGCGCACGCGGCATGAACTCGCCATTGGACGTGGTGTCGACCTTGATGGGCAGCCGAATGCCATCGGGATCGTTTTGATACGTAAGAGATTTTTTCGCCATGGTGCCCTCCCCGCCGCGTGGCTATTAAGAGACTACTCTGAAGCAAGGGCTCTGACGAGACTGCTGTGTCCTGAAACTTACGGTTTGCTTTGTTCAATTCGATTTCTTATGCCCCTCGTTGTTAAGAGACAGAGCGGCGGGCTCACTGGCCAAGGCCGTCAGACAAAAGATCGAAGATCAGGCGAATACGCGGGCTCGTTCTTAGTTCGCGATGCGCAACCAGCCAAGTTTCAATCTGTATTGGCTCGAACACTGGCCATATGTTTTCAAGCTCGGGGTATTTCTTGGCAATCTCTATCGGAAGGAAGCCGACACCGAGCCCGTTCCGAATCAACTCCAATAATAAGGGACCACTGGCCGTAGAAAAGTTGAAATTCGCTGTGGTTAGATTAAGCCCGCGTGAGGCCAAGAGGCCAAGCATCCCCTCGGGATTCTCGACCCCTACGAATTGCATTGTGGAGAATTCAGAGGCTTGTGACGGACGGCCAGCCTCTTTGACGTATGACGCGGATGCATAGAGATGTGCCGTGGTGTCGCGCATGCGCTTTGCGAACAAGTTTTCGTCTTGTGGGCGGGCGTGACGGATTGCGATGTCGGCTTCACGCCGCCGCAAGTCGCTCAAGTGGTTCGATGTAATAATCTCGACCTGAAGTTCCGGTGCTTTGGTCCTGAGTTTTTTGAGGATTGATGGCAGGTAATGTGTCGCCATCAAATCCGTGGATGCGATCACCACGTTTCCAGTAATGTTTTGAGATTGACCCGTAGCGGCGATGGATATGCTGTTGGCTGCATTTCCCATGCTGCGAAAATGCTCCAGCAACTCTGTCCCTGCCTGTGTCAGCAGAAGGGCGCGCGATGTTCTTTCAAACAGCGTAACCCCCAGCGCCTCTTCGATGCCCGCCACCTGTCGGCTGAGGGTCGGCTGTGTTAACCCAAGCGCCCGTGCCGCCGCAGACAGCGACCCTTCTTCGGCTGTTACCAGAAAGGCGCGTGCTTGATTCCAATCGAATGCTGTTCTTTTCCACTCCATTATTTAAGCATACCAGAACAACACTATTATGCAATTTCGTATGATTCGGTTTGGATTTAGCTTCCCTCTCATGGCAAGTCTCACACATGTAGGTTGGTTGCAATGAGCGTCCCTGAGCAATTAAAAGCCGCTTCAGTTGGACTCTCGGGTATGAAAACGATCCCGGTGGCAAGTCGTCAGCTTGGCTCTTGGCACGTAGCAATCAGCAGACGTATTCGGACCCCTTTGGAATTGGCTAAGCGGTATGATGCACTTGCCGGAAGCTGGGCCCGAACGGCGCATCATTTTCGGCTTGAAGACGCATATCAAGAACCGCTGATTGCAAGCGGTGCCAGGGTTGCTCTTGCGGGGACCGGGGTAAAGGTACTTGATTGTGGGATTGGATGCGGAAGCCTCTCGATCGCACTAGACCGTATTCTATCCAACCCGATCGCCTATCACGGCATTGACGTATCCGGAAAAATGCTGGCCTCAGCAGAATTTGCAATGCAACAGGCCGGACTCTCACCGAAACTCAAACAGGCCGACATCCTTTCGATACCCTACACTGATCAGTCCTTTGATCTCGTTATGGCCGCACATGTCCTTGAACATCTACCGGATCCTTGCCGGGCGATCACCGAGATGGTCCGCGTGTTGAAGCCAGGAGGTCTGCTGTTTGTTTGTATGACGCGACGTTCGGTTTTTGGCGCGCTTATTCAACTCCGTTGGCGGACATGGGCCGTCACTCAAAGACAAGGCGTCGAGTGGCTGCGCGATTGCCACTTGTCGAATATCGAGTGTCTGCCCGTCAAGCTCGGGGCGTACGCAGGACAGGCAAGTCTTGCTTTTTGGGCGCACAAGCCTGGGTGAAACAATCCAACGCACACCTATCTATTCGGGGAACAGATGTGGCACTCGACAATATTCGCGACCCGCTTAACCCCAGTGACACCCCCTAGCAGCACGCCACGCCTTAGTGCGGCAACCGAAAGAGCACCTTATGAAAATATTGAGCAGACCTGAATGGACAATATTACTCTTCATACTTATCTACTCCTTTATTCCAGCTTTTGGCGGATTGTTCAGAATACTCGAACTTACGGGTGGACCCGCAATTGCGCCTGAGAACCCGCGCGCTTTGGCTGCTCCTTTGCCAATCGTTCTGCACATTTTAAGCAGTTCCCTGTTCTGCCTTTTAGGCGCAGTGCAGTTCTTGCCAAGCATAAAGCGCCACCGCCCTGCAACCCATCGCGCTATGGGCCGCGTGACAGCTATTGCAGGCTGTGCATCTGCGGCAACTGGAGTGTGGATGACCCATTATTATGCGTTTCCTGGCGAGCTCCAGGGGAACATGCTGTATTGGGCGCGGATCACTCTGGGCTTATTGATGTTTGGCTTGATCGGATGGGCGGTCATCGCAATTATGTCTGGAAACATCTTCCAACACAGCGCTTCAATGGTCCGAGCCTATGCAATCGGCCAAGGCGCTTCAACACAGACATTCTTGGGTATTGGTTGGATTATCGTTGCTGGAACAGAGCCGCTTGGACCGCTCCGTGATGGCATGATGGTATCTGCCTGGGTGCTCAACTTGTTGGTTGCCGAATATCTGATCGGTAAATTTCTACCACCAAAGAAATTGGCGATTGCAGGATCTGAGACATGCCGCCCTCACCAAAATGACTGGTCTTAGGATGTTAGAGCCATTGAACCATTAGAAACTAGGGCAATAATCTACGCTAACTCTGCATGGGCAGCGTGACCCGCGTGCGTAAACCACCTTCAGCGCGGTTGATTAGCTCGATATCACCGCCCATGGACCGGATGGCGTTGCGGGCGATGGTCATCCCCAGCCCGGTGCCGCCGGTATCGCGCGAGCGCGAGGTTTCCAAACGATAGAATGGGTTAAACACCTGTTCTTTCTGATCGTCGGGTATGCCGGGGCCTGAATCGTCAATCAGAATTTCAACAACCTCGTCCAAGCGAGTGAGTTTAACCTCGGCCTTTTCGCCGTACTTGATCGCGTTCTCAACAAGGTTGGTGAGTGCCCGTTTCAATCCCAGCGGCCTTACAAAGAGCTCCAAACTTTGTGGGCCATTGTAGGTGGCCTGCACCCCTGATTCTGTTTCATCGCTGACAATCCGCGCGACCAAGGCCGCAACATCAGTGATGTCCGCAGCCTCATTGGCGGCATCATCCCGCGCGAAAGCCAGCGTGGATTTGATCATCGCTTCCATGTCATCGAGGTCAGACAGCATTTTGTCGCGCTGCGCGTCATCATCAATGAACTCAGCGCGCAGGCGCATGCGCGTGATGGGGGTGCGCAGGTCATGTGAAATAGCCGCTAGCATTTGTGTGCGGTCTTGAACAAAGCGTTGCAACCGGCTTTGCATGGTGTTGAACGCCCGCGCGGCGCGGCGCACTTCGCCGGTCCCGGTCTCGGCCAAGGGTTCTGCATTGAGGCTCATGCCGAGGCGCTCGGCGGCGGCGGCAAACAATAGCACGGGCTGGGTGGCCCGGCGTACGGCCCACACCGCAAGACTGGCAATCAGAAGCGTTATTACCGTGGTCCAGAGCCACGGCAGGCTGCGCGCACTGTCTTCCGTAAGATCAAGGTCAACACGGGCGTTTAGCCAGGCATTTTCGCCGAAGCGAATAGACGCGCGGACAAAGGGCTGAAAGCCGCGGATGTCTCTAAACGTTTGGTCCAATTCAAAACCGCGGCGGTCTGGATTAAAGCGCCCCTCAGGCCCAGGCCGGGGGCCGAATTCACTCTCCTGCGGTGGCGGAGGGTGGTCCATTTCATCGCGATGACGGCGCATATTGCGTCGCACTTCTTCCTCTGTTGGAAAGCGTTCATCACCGAGAGTTTCGACGATGCGGCTGTCGGTATAGATTTCTGTGCCTTCCGGGAATTCACGTTGCAGCTTGCGGAACACAATCCGAGACACAAACGAGTCATCAGATTCTCTGACGATGGGACGGTTGGTGATGATCATACGCAACCCCGGAGAGTTGAGGCGCCGGATCAAAGCGCGTTGCTCGCGCGGATCGGTTTGTTCAATCACCCGCTTAAACACGATCAACTGATCGGCCGCCTGACTGGAAGCCACGGCGGCGGCGCGGTCATCGCTGAAAATAAAATAGGCCAACAACGATGTGCCATAGATCAGGATCACGGCTGCTGCGACAACAGAGAAGACCCACCCCCCAAGGCTGTCAGGAAGAATGCGTTTCATGATCCGGTTAAACCCGTTCAACCTCGGCGGTGAGCATGTAGCCACCTCCGCGTACGGTTTTGATCAGCGTGGGCTCGCGATAGTCGGGTTCGATTTTTTTGCGCAGACGGCCAACCTGCACATCAATAGAGCGGTCAAAGGGAATCGCCGAACGGCCCTTGGCCATATCCAGCAATTGATCGCGGTTGAGAATGCGTTGCGGGTGTTCGACAAAAGCCAGCAACAGGTCGTACTCGCCAGCGGTGATATCGATCTCGTCTTCACCATTGTACAAAGACCGTGTGGCCGGATCTAAGGAGAAGCCAGCGAAGGCGTAACGCCCTGAAGCTTCGCCGTCGGTGCGGGGCGGCGCGCCCCCCTGCTCGGCCCGGCGCAACACCGCTTTAATGCGGGCGGCCAGTTCGCGGGGATTAAACGGCTTGGCCATATAATCGTCAGCGCCGACTTCAAGTCCGATGATCCGGTCCACGTCCTCGCCCATGGCGGTGAGCATGATCACCGGCATGTTGGACTCGGCCCGAACCTTGCGGCAGAGGGTCAAACCATCTTCACCCGGCATCATCAAATCCAAGACGATCAGATCGACCTGCCAGTCGGCTAGGGCCTTCTTCATTTCTCGGCCATCGCGGGCGGTGGTGACCCGAAACTCGTGTTTGACCAGAAAGCGGGACAAGAGATCTCTAATTTCTGCGTCGTCGTCGACAATCAGAATATGAGGCTTGGTATTTTCGGTGACTGTGTTCATGGCCAGGATATTACAGGCGAATGACTGAAAAACACCACTATTCCCGCAACAAACGGTAACGAACCGGCCTTCTGTTACCGCCAGTTACACTTTTCCATGGTTTGCGACATCGCTGCGTTACAGACGGCAGGCATAGTGGGCCCATCAAAATTACAGAGCACGAAATTACAGAGCTTCAAACATCCGGCCCCGCCAAACAGACAGAGCGACCCGGACACAAAAAAAGGACGAAAACGATGGACACCATTTTGAACACCGCAGTCACCAGCCTGGTTCTTCTTACCACCTGGGCGACTGTCGCCTCGACCGTAGCTGCCGCTTGCCCCCTTTAACGGCAGCTACATCCCCCACCGGGCCCGGCGAAATCCTCCCCTAAGGAAATTCCCTCTGGGAAAATCCCCAATCCCTTAAGCCGGGTCCGGAAGGTGGCCTGATCCCCCATCATCACAATGGGCCACCGCTGACCACCCTCCCCTGACTCCCCCAGGGGCTAAGAACAAAGGACGTAAATCATGAACAAGAATTTTATCATCGAAAACGCTATTAAAACGTCATTAACCGCTTTTGTGTTGCTGGCCTGCTGGGCCGTCCTCAGCCCGACTTTTGCCGCTGAAGACAACTCTGACCCCCGCGCTGACCATCGTGCCCGCTTTGAAGAGCGCCAACAAGAACGCATGGAGCGCATGGATAAGGATCTGTCCGCCGACCAAGTGCGCGCTATTGTAGAAGGCCGCATCGCCAGCATGGGCGACACCAATCTTAAAGTTGGCGGCATCACCGAAAGCGCCAACGACACCGTGTTGGTCGATATCGTCACCAAGGATGACTCCTTGGTGCAGACGGTTGAAATTTCCACCCGCACCGGACGCCCCGCTGATATGGACCGCCGGTTCGACCGTGAAGGCCGCCGTAGTGAGTTACGTGGCCCAGGACGCGACCATAAAGGACCGCATGGTCAGTTTGCCCGTGGCAAGCGTGGCGGTAATTTCTCTTCCCTGGCGCTGGCCATGGGACCGAGAAATGGAGATTTGGGTCTGACCGTTGCACAAGCCCGCACCCTGGCCGAGTCTCGCTTGATCCTATCTGGCAACGACCGCTTAAAAGTTGGGTCTGTGGAAGCCATCGACGATGACACGATCATTGTTGAAATCCTGACCATCGATGACTCCCTGGTCGTGCGCCGCAGCATTGACCGCGACAATGGCCGGATGCATCCGGTTCGCTAAGAGCCCTTAACGACCTCACGCAAAAAGGGGCGGCTTTTGAGCCGCCCCTTTTCTTTTGGCTTACTCTTTTAGCTTATAAGGCCCCAGACCCGGTGGGTGGACCAGCCACATTGTCGGGGCGTTTTTCCGCCCAGGCGTAATCTGGATTTTCAGGGGGCACGTCCGCCGCGTAACAGGACCAGGTATCGACCCGGAAACTTTTCATCTCCCATGTGTCAGGCAGCGTTAGATAGTCCGGTGCGTGCTTCTCAATATACGCGAGCACTTTCGGGCGCACTTCGGCGGTGCCGGGCAACCCCTTGTGACTGTGCATACGGCCAAACATCTGGAGATCTTCCATGCCACTACCGCCCATCATCATCCACGGCCAAGCCTGAGAGATGCGCGAGAACCCGGCAACAAACCGCGCGGTCGGCAAACTGCGGTCTTCAAGTTCAGTCTTCGACATATGAAAGGTGAAGTGTTCGGACGGTGAGATGCGCGCGCCCGTTGAGGCTTTGGGCCAGCCTTCCGGTGTGACGGGATTGGTGTATTCGTGGGTGTAATCCCAGTTCAGCATCAAATCATCGCCGTATTGCTGGAACGGCAGAATGAACGGAATCTTTCCGGTCTCGTCAGGGAACACTGTGCCTTCGTTCATTTTGGTCGGTGCGTCGGTCGCCTTACCAAAGTTGAAGGTAGACATTTCGTTATCCATCTTGCGCACCAGCAACGGATTATAGAAATGATACACCGGGACGGTTTCGCCGGTGATCGGGTTGTCCCAGGTTTCCAGAATATCGCCGGTCCGCAGATCCGTGAAAAAACCGGTCTCGCGGGACACGCGGGTCAAGGTGCCATCCGGCTCCCAGCGCGCTTGCAGAACACCCGTGCCTTCATAGCCGAACACCGGGATCATGCGATTGGTGCCACTGCGGATATACATCAGGCCGTGAAAGCCGCCGATGATGGGCTTCTCAAACGATGACCAGATTTTCGCGAAAGCATAAAGATTGTCTTTGGGGTCGTTGTAGTTGAGCCCGCCATCTGAGGCTGGCGCCGCCGCAGATACCGGCGCTGAGGCCGGCAGCCCTGCCGCCGAGGCCCCGGCAATCGTCAGCGCCCCCGTGCCGAACCCGCGCAAGACAGACCGCCTTGAGGCGCTGGGTGTCAGGACTGAGTCCGTCGTGAAATCTGATGGCAGCATAGCTGGCCTCCCCCCGATCAAACACAAACTGTAGGCTGATGGCGCAAGACGTGTAAAGCGCCACACGATGAACGCGGCACGTTCCCAAGCTAGCCACCTCTGGCCTGAGCGCAAGAGATACGTCTATTCTGGGGCATCACGAGGAGAGGGTTTCATGCTGACACGACTGACACGGCGGACCATGATGGGGGCAACAGCGGCGGCGGCCGCAACCTCGGCCACCGCAACCACCACCGTCAGCCCACGCGCCGCTGCTCAGAACTCAAAACAGAATACAACACCAGGAGATGCTGCCATGGAAGTCGATCGCGCGTTTGTCAGAATCAAAGAGGGCTTGGTGCATTACCGTCACGCCGGGGAACACACCGACGACAGCCCCCTGCCCCTGTACATGATGCATGCGGGACCGGGCTCCTCAAAAGGCCTGAGTGACTTGGTGGCGATCCTGGGCCAAACCCGCCGCTGTATTGCCGCCGACACCTTGGGCTTCGGCGAGTCTGTGCCACCGGAGCCTGAAGAGCCGGACCTGGTGTACTACGCTGACAGTGTAGTGCGCGTTTGGGATGCGCTGGGTCTGGAGAAGGTGGATGTGTACGGCAGTCATACCGGCGCCAACGTGGGCATGGAAATTGCCATCGCCCATCCCGACCGGGTGCGCAAACTGGTGTTCGACGGCGTGGCCTTGTTTGATCCAGATCTGGCCGCTGACATGCTGGAAAACTACGCCCCGAAAGTGAAGCCGCAGGAGAACGGCGAGCACTTCATCTGGGCGTGGAACTTTATGAAAGACATGGGCGTGTACTTCCCGCACTACAAACGCGATGCCGAGCACTATCTGGGCAAAGAACCCTGGCCAGCGGCCACCTTGCACAACGGGGTGATGGAAGTGATGAAAGCGATCGATCATTATTACAAAGGCTACAATGCGGTGTTCCGCCACAAAACCCATGAGCGCTTGCCTCTGGTGACGGTGCCGACCTTCTGCATGGCGCATCGGGCGGACCCGTTGCATGTATCGGTGGAAGAAGCCGCAGCCCTGGTGCCGAACTCAGAGCATCTGGTGCTGCCGGTGACGGCGAGAGAAGAGGAACGCTCTGCTGCTGTCATCAAATTTTTAGATGCTTAGCCGAATGAAAGTTTTTCGAATGAAATTTATTCACGCCGCCGCAGTTGGATTGCTGGTTCTCACCAGCAGCGCCTCTGCGCAAGACGCAAAATTATCGGACTTCCCGTTCTGGCAAAAAATGTCAGGATGGTGGGCGAGCGAGAACACCTATTTTACGGCGGACATGGACTACACGGTGCGGTCCTATAACAGTCTGGTCCATATCGAGTTGGACGGAACGCAGTTTCGCGAAAGCGAACACCGGTTTTATCCGGCAGGCATTGCCACCACACGGTATGGCAAGGGCCTGATGGCCGAGGACGAAGGGATTGAGCTGATCATCATCACCACAGGCGAACTGGTTGATGAGGATGGTACATTGGGCAAGATCCAGATGGACCATAGCTCAGGAGCTTATGACCCGTCTGTGGTTTACAAAGTCTTAGGTGATGACGATGGCGTGCGCGTGCGCCCCAGCGCAAAGACCGGCGTGGACACCTACCGCATGTATTTCAACTTCACGACGCCCAACCACCGGTTCCGGCAAAACTTCGGGATCATTTATGATGAAGACGAAGATGTTGGCGGGCTGCGCGCCTTTATTCTGTATCAGGACAAACGGATTGAGCGCTCTGACTTTAAAGCTAAGCAAGCTGAATACAGAGCGCGGCACAACGTCAAGGTGATCAGCACTGCTGACCCGGACCAACCAGGGCAGTCCTGGGTGCGGCGCTTGGACGACTAACTGAAAACGCTCTATCTGGCAGGTGTTATCTGGTGGGTGCTATCTGGCGCGGGCTTCCGCGACTTCCTGGTCGAAGTTGATGGCCGAGGTGACGGTGTCTGACGACAGCCCCGACAGCACTTTATCGTCAACGATGTAACCGGGCACCACTGAGATTTTGAGCTTGCGGGCCAGATTGAAGTTTTCGATGAGCTGGTCGGTCACTGCCGGAGACTGCATATCCTGGCGCAGCTTGGCGACATCCAACCCAACGTTTTCGGCAATTTTAAACACCCGGTCTTCATCAAGCTGACCACGGTGATCCATGAGCGCGTTGTGAATCACTTCGTGCTTGCCTTGCAGGTCCGCCGCCAAAGCCGCCTTTGAGGCCACAACAGACACTGCACTGAGGATGGGAAAGTCTTTGATCACAAACTTGATGTTGCCATCCCGTTTGACCAACTCTTTCAGGCGCGGTTCCGCCGCCTTGCAATACGGGCACTGGTAATCAAAAAATTCAACAATGGTGACGTCGCCGTTGGGATTGCCGATAACTGGGGTGCCTGGATCATTGCGCAATTCAAAGGCCAAACGGGCGGCCCGTTCGTTGGCGTCGCGCTGCATCTCAGCATCAACCGCATGACTCATGAACGGCATGCCCAACGCTAAAGCCAAAGCAACTGCAGGAAGGGTTTTGCTAAGCATGCGGATCATGGCAGCCTCATCTTTCAAAAAAGCGGACTCCACTATGGCTTGAGTCCCGGTGCAAGGTCGATCAGCATCGCGCTATCACACAGGATCGTGATCACATGTCCGGACCACCCGCGTTTTGAAAGGCCGGGATGGACCTAATCTTTAAACGATAAATACCGGGTCCGGTGGGTGTTGGTGATGTTGTCTTCAAAGCCGGCGATGCGCTTGGACACCAGATTGCGATGGGTGCTGAAATCCATCGGGATGATGGGGTGGTCGTTGAGCATCAGTTGCTCCGCCTCTGACATCAGGCGCGCCCGCTCGACCATATCCAAAGTTTTCGCCGCTTGGTTAATCAGCGCATCATAGTCCGGGTTGCAGTACCCAGCCCAGTTGAGTGGGCCCGCTTCACACATCAGCAGATACAAGAAATTATAGGGATCGTTGTAGTCAGCGACCCAGCCGCCATCGCCCATCTGATAATCGCGCTGCTCCATCCGTGCATAGGTTACGCGGGCTTCCATGGCCACAACATCGGCGATCACACCCGCACGCCGCAGCATCGCCGCAATGGCGGAAATCCGTCGGCCATTGTCGTAGGAATTGCGGTAGATCAGATCGAACGTCAGCGGATTGCTATCATCGTAACCAGCCTCGGCGAGCAGGCGTTTGGCGTCTTCGGTTCTGGCCTCCATAGACAATCCTGCAAAATCCAGTTGCGCACCGGCCTGATAATTGGCGGTCAGCGGCGGCACCAAGGAATAGGCAGAGATATTGCCAACGGCGACCACGCGCTGATTGATGATGCCGCGGTCGATCAGCATGGAGACGGCTTTGCGCACCCGCACGTCATCAAATGGCGGACGCGTCACGTTCAGCGGCATATAACTGGAACTGAGATAGGGATACACCCGCGCCTCGCCCGGAAGTTCTTTCAGCAGGTCTTCCAGCTGCGCCGCCGGAAACGCACCGGTGGTGATGTTCATGTCCAGTTCGCCGGACTTAAACATTTTGACAGCCGTGCGACTGTCCTCAATGGGATAAAAGTAGACCGTGTCGATGGCGACGTTATCTGCGTCATAAAATAGCGGGTTCTTGGTCACTTTAACGTGGCCGTTCGACACCCACTCCTGCAATACATAGGCCCCGTTGGACACCATGTTGCCGGGACGCACCCAGTCATCGCCATGCTCCTCGACCACATGCTGGGGGATGGGGTAGGTGGTGTAGTGGGTTAAGAGTTCAGGCAAAAACGGCGCCGGACTCTCCAGGGTTATTTCAACGGTTTGAGCGTCGATGGCCCGCACGCCTGCATCTGTTGGGTCCATCTCGCCGGTGTTAACGGCATAGGCGTTTTTGACTTGATAGAGAAGAGACGCATAGCGCGCGGCGGTCATGGGATTGAGAATGCGGCGGAAGCCGAACACCACATCGCTGGCCTTAACCGGCACCCCGTCTGACCAAAACAGATTGTCCCGCAGCGTGAAGGTATAAACCAAACCATCTTCGCTGACGGTCCAGCTTTCCGCCGAACCCGGAACAACGTCGCCTTTTGCATTTTTTGCGGTGAGGCCCAAAAACATGTCGGCAATGATGTCGTGTTCCCAAACGCTGGCCGCGCGATGCGGGTCCAAAGTGTCCGGCTCTGTGCCATTTCCCCGATGCAGCACAGCTTCGGCAAACGCAGGACTCATGCCGACGATTGAGAGAATCACAGCCAGAAAAACAGATCGCAGGACAAACATGCAGTCGCTCCGCAGGGTGAAAGATGGGTTGCGGCGAACCATACCGGTTGGACAGGCGTTTGTGTCAAGGTGATTCGGTTGACGGGCAGACAAAGCTCCCTCACCCTTGAACACGTCATCCTTGGCGCATCTCAAAACCTATTGAAAGGATAAGCCGTGCCTCAGACTTCTTCACTCACCACAACGCTTGCCGCAGTGGCCGTCACCTGTATGGCGTGTGCCGCGTCAGCAGCCGACACAACGTCTACAAACATCGTGCGCAATCCCACCGGCGGTTACACGCAGCGCAGTGTTGAAATTCCGCCAGGCTCACGCATCCTGTTCATCAGCGGTCAAACAGCGACGGATGCTGAGGGTTTCACGCCGCCGGATGCCGAAACCCAGGCAGATATTGTTTACGCCAAAGTCGAACAAACCTTGAAAGACGCAGGCATGGACTGGAGCGATGTGGTGAAAACCAATCTGTATATGATCAACCCGGCTGATATTGGTGCGATTGTCAAAGCAGGCCAGAAATACAATCCGGGCGGCACGCAAGCCGGCACCTTGGTCTATGTCAAAGCGCTGGCCTTACCAGAGGTGTTGATTGAGCTTGAAGCCGTGGCGGCCAAAAAAGAATAATCATTTAACGCAACAGTTAACGCTCATCATCGTTTAAATAGTCCCCGACTATTTGCCGCACATAAATCCTGAAGCACTTTGCTTCCTGAAAATTGGAGACAATGAGATGCGTCGCTTTCTCATAAGTATGGTGTTTGGCCTCTTTATGGCCTATCCCGCAGTCGCCGAGACCACAGCAAAGGCCATTTTGATCGCGCCCGATGGACTGCTATGGCCCGGGGAAGTCACGTCCGTGGACGTGATGTTTACGAATCCGTCAGATGCTCCGCTTGAGGTCAAGATTCCTGGCCGCGTGTCTTACGTGCTGAGCGGCGGCACGGACAGCATACGGGGCCAATTAACCCGCGTGAATGCATCAACTCCCGCCACTCAGACGCTCTCTCCTGGAGCCTTCGTGACCCAGACCTACGAATTAACGGTGCCAGCCGCCTGGACCGGATTCGCGAGACTGGAAGTCGATCTGCCGGAAAAACCGGTTGTCCTGGTCGAGGTCGCCTCACCTGCGACGCAATCCGCGCGGGCTGTGCGCGCGCCCTCTACAGAATTGACACTGACTTCCGCAAACGCAGCCACGGATGAGGGATCGGTGATCGAAACGATCTCGGCCGCTGTCGATGACGTCTACCAGCCCACTGAGGATGCGCCCTTTGGCATCCATGAGCCGATGTACTTTGTTTATGGTCTCAATCCTGACGAGGTCAAATTCCAGATCAGTTTCAAATACCGGCTGTTTCACAATATTAAGGACACCTCCCCCTTGCGCTGGCTGCAAAACCTGAACGTCGCCTATACGCAATTGTCGTTTTGGGACTTTGATTCCGCGTCCAAGCCGTTCCGGGATTCCTCTTATAAGCCAGAGCTTTTTTTCGACATCGGTGATCCCTCTCATCCGGAAGATCTCATTTTCCCGGGCCTCGGCCTGCGCCATGTGCGCGTCGGGTTTATGCATGAGTCCAACGGACAAGACGGCCTGGCCTCACGCAGTTTGAACTACGCCTATGTTCAGCCCGAATTTGTATATGACTTTGAACGGCCCGCCCAAGGCTGCCGGGAGTGCGAGTGGTGGGAATTATCCGTGAAGCCAAAAACATGGATGTATGTGGGCAGCACGGCTGACAACCCAGACATTGACGATTTCCGTGGCCATGCAGAAATAGCCGTGCGTTTGATGCAACGGAATGAACGTCGGCAGAGTGGTTTAGGTCTCATGGCATCCCTGCGCAAAGGCGATGCGCAGGAAAAAGCCACGTTACAGATTGACGCGACGACACCGTTTCCCTTCATCCAGAAATTGTTCACGCCAAACCTGCACGCCCAGTTTATCAGCGGCTACAGCGAGAGCCTGCTTGGCTTTGATCAGAAAGACACGCGGTTCAGAGTAGGGGTCGGCACACGTTGGTAAACCTTTCGCAACGCTGGGGTGAAGCTGGCTAAGACCAATCAGAAAACCGTAAGATCATTTTTTTGAGATCTGGTTCGTCGACCAGCCCGGCCGCTTTATCGCCCCCCATCCACATGCGTTCGCGTTTTTGAAAATGGGGATAGTCTTTTAATTCCTGCTTCACTTCGAGCGGAAACACTTTGACGCGATGCAACAGCGCTTCGTCGCCAATTTCTTTATGATACGTGTATGAACCGACGCTGGCATAATGCAGCTTGCCGATCACTCCGGCCTCTTCGAAGGCCTCTAATTCAGCAGACTCGCGCGCTGACAACCCAGGCTCGACATTCCCTTTGGGAATAATCCATCGGCGCGTATCCAGCGAGGTAATAAGCAAGAACCTCCGTCCCTCCTTTCCCTCTTGGAATGGCAAAGCGGCGCACTGCCGAAAGCGAAGTAATCCTAACATTCTGGGCCGTTTTGTTGACTGGACATTGACCATACCGCCTAAACATCGCAACTTCTGTTTCATAATTATTACAGATTTATGACTCACCCCCAAATCTTCACTGTATAGATGGGCGATTATTCCCCGATGTCATTGCTCACGCCTCCCCCAGGGCCCCTACAAAAAACACCCAAGAAAACGGCGATCGATAAAGATCTGAAACGCATTGTCCAGCTAGAGAAGGCCGCGAACTATGCCGGCTTGAAAAGCCTTGATATGGGCTTCGGGCTGCTGTTCGTTCTGGCCGTGTGGCTCTACACTTACCTGCAATCGGGGTCATCGGACGGCTACGCCGTGATCGCTATTGCCTCCATTGTCGGCGCGTACATGGCCATGAACATTGGCGCCAATGACGTCGCCAATAATGTGGGTCCGGCAGTAGGCTCAAAGGCTTTAACAATGGCTGGCGCCTTGATTATTGCGGCCACCTTCGAAGCGGCCGGGGCGCTGATTGCCGGTGGCGATGTGGTGAATACAATCTCTAAGGGGATCGTTAGTCCGGAGTCTTTTGCAGATCAAGACACCTTCATCGCAGCCATGCTGGCCGCGCTGCTGGCGGCAGCCCTATGGGTGAATCTTTCAACCTTAATCGGCGCGCCGGTGTCGACCACACACTCAATTGTCGGCGGGGTTATGGGGGCTGGCATCGCAGCGGCAGGGCTCACCGCCGTTGATTGGCCCGTCATGTCAGCGATTGCGGCAAGTTGGATTATCTCGCCGTTTTTAGGAGGCGTTATCGCAGCCACTTTTCTGACCTTCATCAAATTTGCAGTGCTCTTTAAAACAGACAAAGTGGCGGCGGCGCAGAGATGGATCCCGATGTTGGTGGGAATCATGGCCGCGGCGTTTTCCGTGTATCTGGTGACTAAGGGTTTAAAGAAATTATGGCAGCCTGAAGTGTGGGCTCTTGTGTTGATTGGAAGCACTGCCTTTGGCATCGCCTATGGCCTGATTCGATTTTCAGCCTTAAGAGATACCAGCCGTATTGAAAATTCGCGCAAAGCGGTGGGGCAGTTGTTTCGCAGTCCATTGATCTGCGCTGCGGCTTTATTGTCTTTCGCACATGGCTCAAATGATGTCGCCAACGCCGTCGGTCCGCTGGCGGCGATCGTCAATGCCGTGACGAGCGGAGGCGTTGCAGGTCAGGTTACCTTACCGCTTTGGATTCTCGCCATCGGCGCGATAGGCATTTCGATCGGACTTCTCTTGTTTGGTCCTAAGATCATCAAAATCGTTGGCGAGAAGATCACAAAACTTGATCCCATTCGTGCCTTTTGCGTGGCCTTGTCCGCGGCCTTGACGGTGATTATCGCGTCTGGCTTCGGCCTCCCCGTCAGTTCAACCCACATTGCCGTTGGCGGGGTGTTCGGCGTTGGGTTTCTGCGCGAATTTATCGTCAATCGACAGTTCAACCGCGCCAGCCCTAAGGGGACAGAGCCCGCCATGCTGGAAGCCCCGGACAGCTCGGATTTAGCCTTTAACCGCTGGGCTAAAGCCCGTAAGCGAAGGCTGGTTAGGCGACGCCATTTGCTTGGCATCGCCGCCGCCTGGGTGGTGACGGTGCCAGCCTCAGCGGTGCTGGCCGGGGTTCTGTTTCTGGTGGTCAACGCGCTGCTGTAGCCTCTGAATAACGCTTCATAACAAATGTTCTTGTTTTGTTCTAATTGTTGTGTATGATTGGGATATGGAAACAGTCCCACATAACTTGCGCACGGCCGGTCAACACACTGCCGCCGTTCCCCCCATTGTGCACCCTGACGCCAGACGCGGGCGTGGCACGGTTAGCAACTGGACCGGACGCTATGAGCGCGCGCGCCTCACCCCCGCGGATGATGGTTGGGGAAATCTTGACGCACCGCCGGAGCCCCTGCGCACCCAGGTGTTGCAGGATTCAACCCGCACCATTCTGGCCCGTAATCAATCGCCTGACATTCCTTTTGACCGCTCTATCAATCCCTATCGTGGCTGTGAGCATGGCTGCGTGTATTGCTTTGCGCGCCCGACCCACGCCTACTTGGGACTCTCTGCCGGATTGGATTTCGAAACCAAAATTTTCATCAAACCAAACGCCGCGCATTTGCTGGAAAACGAGTTGCGCAAACCGGGTTATCGCCCGCGCGTGATTGCCATGGGGACCAACACAGATCCTTATCAGCCCCTGGAAAAAGAGCGCAAAATCACCCGCTCGATTCTGGAGGTGCTGGCACGGTTCAATCATCCGGTCGCGATCGTCACAAAATCAAACCTGATCACCCGCGATCTGGATATTCTCGGCCCCATGGCGGCAAAGGGCCTGGCGAAAGTCGCGGTGTCGGTGACCACGCTTGATCACCGGCTGGCCCGCACGATGGAACCGCGCGCCGCGACGCCAGGACGCCGCCTGGACGCTATTCGTCAACTCAAGAAAGCTGGGGTTCCTGTTGGGGTGATGTTTGCACCAGCCATACCCGGGTTGAACGATCACGAACTGGAAAATGTTCTGACCACCGCCAGTGAAGCCGGCGCCAGCGAAGCCGGGTATGTGGTCCTGCGCCTGCCGCTGGAGGTGAAAGACTTGTTTCAGGAATGGCTGAACGAAAATGCCCCCAATCGCGCCGGTCGCATTATGGGACTGATTCGCTCTATGAACGAGGGCCGCGATTATCACCCGGCCTGGGGCAGTCGTCAGGTTGGCCGTGGCCCCTACGCCGATGCTTTGTCGCGGCGCTTCAGTTTGGCGGCGAAAAGACTGCGGCTGAACTTACACTCGGCCGCGTTGACTACATCGAAGTTTATCGTCCCGACTGATCAACGCGGGGCACAACTTAATCTGTTTTAAAAAACGTTAGAAAACCGCACGCTTTTTTTGTGGTGGCACTTCGTCCTAAATGGCGCGATGGTTAACGCCTCATAAAAACTGATCAGCTCAGGAGACCAGCATGCGGGACAAACGACTTGGCGCGTTTACAGCCGCCCTCGCCATAACTCTTATGCCTTTCCTGTTTGGATCAGCGGCAGCGGAGGATCAGGTGATCTACAAAAAAGGCTATGTCGACGCGCGGTTCGGCCAGATTCATTACCATATGGCGCAACCAGTGGATGGGGGTGACAGCAAAACACCGATTGTCTTTTTTCACCAGAACCCAAAGTCTGCTGAAGAATACCGCCCCCTGCTAGAGATTGTTGGTCGAGATCGTATCGCCCTTGCCTTCGATACCCCGGGCTATGGGGAATCTGACCGCCCCGCTAAACCCCAAGACATGGCCGCTCTCACCGGCGCATTCGAGGATGCCTTGGTCGCCATGGGATACGGCAAGGAGGGCAAAGGCCCGGTTGATGTGTTCGGATTTCATACAGGAGTGTTCATGGCCACGGAACTGGCGATTACACGTCCGGATCTGGTGCGCCGCGTGGTGGTATCGGGCATCGCCTATCGGGATGCAAAAACCCGCGCCGAAATTCTGGCTGGATTACCGACGGATAAACCTCTGCCAGAAGACGGAACCTTCATCATGAACCGCTGGTACCTGATCGTGATCAAGCGGGCGGAGGGCGTTTCGCTGGAGCGCGCGGCGAAAGTATTTCTGGAAGACATTCATTCCCTCGACAAGTCCTGGTACGCCTATCACGCGGTCTGGACTTATGCGCCCGAGGACAGGTTCCCGCTGGTGAAACAGCCCGTTCTGGTGCTGCAACCCCATGAATTGCTGCTGGAGGAAACCCGCAAAGCCAAAGCTGAACTGCTGCCCGATGCGGACATGATAGAATTACCGGGTATTGTCGATGATGTGTTCGACACGGGCGCGGAAAAGATCAGCGCGGCCATGACCAAGTGGTTAGACGCCAACTGATGCGACGCATACTTTTTGCCGTACTTTTTGCCGTAGAACTGTGGTGTTTTGGCGGTCTTCAGGCGCAGGCAGAGCAAGTTGAGATTGGCGGCTTCGTCATTCCCGGCTCGCCTGCCGCCACCGTGTTTTACGATTATGCAGAGCGCCTTGAGGCACAGTCGGAGGGACGCTTAACGCCGCAACTGCTGATTCATGGCGAGGGCGGACCGGAAGAACAAATACTTTCCGGCGTACGACGCGGACGCATCAAGGTCGCATCCCTATCAAGCCTGGTGCTGTCCAACATTTTGCCGGAACTTGGGTATTTGGGTGCGCCTTTCCTGTTCGACAGCAAGGCCGAGTTTGACCACGTGGTCGACACGGTTTTCTTCGAGGTGTTCACACCGTTAATGGCGGAAAAAGGACTAACGATTTTGCGCTGGTTGGATCTGGGTGGGCAGAACATTTACGCCAACCGTCCTATTCTGTGGCCGCAAGAGGCGGAGGGCGTGCGCCTGCGCGCGACCCAAGACATTGCCGCACGTTTGTTCCTGGAGTCGGTCGGCGCGGATGTGATTTATATCACCAGCCCAGAGACCATACCCGGTTTACAGACCGGCCTGATCGATGGGGGCTTAACACCGACCATCGCCTACACGGGCACGGGTCTGGTGCCGGAAGCGCCTCATTTTATGCTGACGGAACATTTTTTTCTGGGCGGCTTTTTGCTGGCCAACACCAACTGGCTGGACGGCCTCTCCGAGCCAGACCGGCGCGCCGTGATCGACACTTTTGCGAGCACCGCAGGCGTGCGGACCATTATCGCCGGCATGACCGCAACGGCCCTGGCCAATGCGGGTGGCGAAGGATTCACCGCCCATGTTTTCACCAAAGACCAACGGGCGGCCTGGAAGGCCGCGTCTGCCGGCACACACCAACGCTTGATCCGTGAGATCGGCGGTCAAACCCAAGCCGTCGCAGACGCCATTAACGCCGGACGCACGGCGTATGCTGCGGGCGAACGCTAAACCTTACTCTTCCGCCGCTTCGCCAAAGCGTGAAAACTCGGCCTTGATGGCCGTTGAGAAAAACAGGCTGTTGAGAAACATCTTGTTCGGACCGAACCACCAGGCCCGGAAGTTCGGGTTATCGGAGATCAGCACAACCGCCCCCTGGCCCCGCCGTTCAGCCAGCACAGCACCCGCCCCCGCAACCTTAGCGATGTTATCCGCACTAGCGAATCCACTCATCAGCGGCGTATCGGTGTATTGAGCGACGGTATCGAACGGATTTTTCGAGCGGCCTAAAATGATGCGGTTTTCTCGAAAGGACGGTTGCAACCGGGACGTATACCCGAAGCCAATGGGGTGTGTGATGTCCACATCGGTTTCAAAGATTGTGCCGCGGATCCGTTGGGCCTGTTCGACGTTCTCTTTGACGGCGTAGTCTTGCCGCTCGGGCAACGGCGCATCAGCGTCTTCATCGCTAGCGGGCGTTGGCGCACCGAAGCCGACGATGGCAAAGTCATCAATGATGTCGACATCCATGAGCTTGTTCTTGACCGCCCATAGTGCCGCCCGCTTGATGGCAACCAAAGTGCCGCCTTGTTTGATCCAGGTATCAATCTGTCTGACCTGATCATCACTCCATTGATCGTAACTGCCGTCCGGCAATACCAAGTGAGTCACACGGGACCAATCGGTGCTGCGCAAGACCCCGGCGTCGCGCATCAGGACCGGGATTTCCATGCGGTAATCCATCAGATGCCACAATTCACCGGCGTCATAAAAGCGTACAGACTCGCCGATGGGCATCAGCACATGGGGCATGGTCAAAGGCTGCGCATAGTTGCCGCCGAAATCGATACCCCGTTCGGTGCGTCCGGTAATGGCGGCATAGACCTGAATACCATCCTCTTTACCGATCGTTGTTATCACGCTGTGCAATGCCTCTGCGCTGAGCGGCTGTCCGTCACCGACCGGAACGATGATCGCGCCAGGTTCAAAGTCGACGGCCCCTTGTGTGGTCATGGCTGTGAAGGGCTGCAATGCGACCCTGGCATGCCCCTCTTCCTTGAGCAGACGTGTCACGGCCCGCGGTGCGTAATACCCCTCCCATGAGAACACATAGGCGTAGGCGGCGCGGTCAGGCGCGTCTTTGACCGGGAATGTGGGGTCTATTTTATCACCAAGCAGGTCAGTGCCAAACGCGGTTAAGCCGGCATAGGTCAGGCCAAAGGCCAGTGGCTTGGTCCAGGTTGTTGCGTCATAAAACACGACATCACCAAAGTCCGTTCTGGTTTCAAATAGATTCCGGATGAGGCGGTAGGTCGGCTGATTGGTCGGCACGATATAACTGTTGGCCGTTTCAAAGGTTACGCCATCGTCCCGCACGGATCGCGCAAGGCGGTACACATCAATATCCAGGCGATCAAGCATGTCCAAAAAATGGAACATCCGCGCGTCATCACCATGGGCGGTAAATACATAGCCCTTAACCCGGTCTGACGCCGCAGCCTCGCGAGTCATGGAGCCAAACTGCTGGCGATAGTCGAGCAGGGTTTCGCGCAAATCGGATGCAGCGCGCACCATGGACAGGGAAATGTTAAAATGCCGTTTGACGCGGGACCCCAAGGTGATGTCGCCAGTGGGCGTTTCTGCCAGCAAACCTTCAAAACCACGGTTCTCGAACAGGAACGCAACACTGCCCAGCAGCAACGGATAGTTGGAGCCCATGGCCGGGTTGTAATCGTCAAAAAACTCCTCGGAGTAATAAAGCTCCTGCGCGCTGTCCAAATACTCCTGAGCGTAGGTGCCAATGATACGAGTAAGCTCCGTTGCCCGCTCGGGAATATACGGGTTGCGTTGCTCAGCGATTCCCGGACTGAAAAAGTAAGTGGACTCGATCAGCATTTCGTGAAAGTCCGCTAATAAATGGGGTTTCCACTTTTGAAACTGCGCGCCCCATGCCTGGGCTTCCGGTTGCGTGCGCGCCATCCACTGGCGGTTGAGGTCAAACCAATAGTGATTGGTCCGCCCGCGTGGCCAGGTGCCGTTGTGTTCTGCATGTTGCAGGTTGGCAACCGGTACTTCGCCGCGATAAGTGTTCAAGGACGTTGACGCGCGGTTATAGCCATCGGGGTTCAGCACTGGCACCAACAGCACCACTGTATTTTCAAGATGCGCGAGAGTGGCGGGATCTTGTGCGGCGGCCAGGTGATAGACAGTTAACAGTCCCGCCTCCATGGAACTGATCTCGTCGCCATGCACCCCAAACCCGAGCCAGGTGATGGCCGGCATATCGTCTTCGACGGCTTGCGATGAAGACGGCGCGCTCAGCGCCAGGTGCTTCGCGTGAATATCGTCAATGCGTGCGAGGTTCTCCGGCGAAGATATCGTTAACATATGGATCGGACGACGCTCATGGGTGCGACCAATCACTTCGATACTTATGCGATCTGTAACGGCGGCAACCGCCTCAATGTATGCGGTCACGTTGCCCGGGTTAGAGACATACGCCCCGACTTCGTATCCGAGTATGGCATCCGGTGTGGGAATTGCCGGATCATAAGAAACGCCAGACGGCAGGTAATAGTCCAAGTCTTCGGCGACGCTGCTGACACTCGCCAAAACCCCGAATAACACTGAGAGCGATGCTGCTTTAAGGTTTCTCACGTGGCTTTCCCTTCCCCGTATTCTTGTGGGCTGCGTCAGACAAATCAGACCTTGCCCCTGAATAGTGTCCCCGAATTTTAGGAAGGTTAAGGGCAGAAACCCAGACTCTCGAACAGTTTTTACGCGCTCCCCTTAATTCCACCTGCTTAAGCGGTAAAAATTTGTCTGTGTCAGAACTGTCACAGTCCTTTGGAATCGGCTATTTTCAGCCGTTTCCGAGGGTCCGTGCGTTGCAACGATCTCGTTTTCGCGTAGCTTTCATGCGTTATCACAGGTGCGACTACGCCACTCGTGACGTCCGAGAGGCATCTATTCCCGCTCATCAGACGTAACCGTGTTATGCGTTCCGATAAACGGAACCGTTATCTAGGAGAGAGACACAGTGAACTGCTCACCGCTGAAAAAGACCTTGTTACTGTCCACCAGTGCCTTGCTGTTGGGCTCGACTTGGACAGCGCCATCATTTGCGCAACAAGTTGCCATTGAAGAAATCATCGTAACCGCCCGTCAACGTTCTGAATCCTTGCAGGATGTACCGGCCAGCATCACGGCCTTCACCGCAGATCAGTTGGAACGCGCCGGTGTGCAGCGCGCGGAAGACTTCATTAACTTAACGCCAGGCGTAACCATCGTGGACGCCGCTGAAGTGGGCGACACCCAGGTGAACATTCGCGGCATCAACGGGGCCCGCGACGCCGAGAACAGCTTTGCGCTGATCATTGATGGTATTCTTCATACCAATCCAGCGGCCTTGAATCGCGAATACGCCAATCTGCAACAGATTGAAATTCTAAAAGGCCCGCAGGGCGCCATCTATGGCCGTAACGCCGCTGCTGGTGCGATCATTATCACCAACAAGCAACCCGGCGATGAGTTTGAAGGCGAGCTCAAAGTCTCTGGTGCCAATGATGACAGCTATTACGCCTCCGCCTACATGGCTGGCCCGCTGAGCGACACCATTGGTGCAAGCTTCCAGGTCGATTGGCGGGATTCGGATGGGTTCTATTTTAATGAAACCTCCAACCAAAAGAATGTCGACGATTTTGAGAACTACAACATCTCAACCCGCTTCGTCTTCGATACCAGCGACACATCCACTTTAGATGTTAAAGCCCGCTACGGCGAAGTGGATGCCGCCGCGATTTCCTTCAACCCGGCCTTTGCGGCCAGCTTCCTCGCCGACCTGTTCGGTAATCCTCTGCTGTTTGAAGACGTCAACGAACATAATTTCCAGTTCGTCAACCAGATTGATTCTTTTAATGAGCAAAAAACCATCGAAGTCTCCGCCAAGTACGATGCGGAATATGACTGGGGGTCCTTAACCGCCTGGGCGCTGTATTCAGACATTGAAAACAATTTGGGCGCTGACGGCACCTCCGGAGCCTTTGGGTTCTTCTTCCAAGAGCCAAGCTGTATCGCCAGTATTAACGCCCTGAATGCCGCCGGCGTGACCTTGCCAGGACCACAGTTCCTGGGGCCGGATGCCGCGTCCTCAATTCTTGGACCTTACACAGCAACATCCTGTGATGGCACCCAGTATCAAGAGCGTTTTCAAGATGACATCAGCTTTGAAATCCGCTTGGCCTCTCCGGCTGATCAGGAGTTGCGCTGGCTGGTTGGCGCGTACTTCCTGGATTTGAACCGTCGCGTGGGCGTAAACACCGGTATTGAAGATGTGACCACGGTGACACCCCAGTTGTTCGTCCCGGCGGGTCAGCCCAATGCCACCGAGCAGTTGGTTCACGATAAATTCGACAGCAAGGTCTACGCGGTGTTCGGTAACATTGCTTATGACATCAATGATGATGTCGAATTGTCGGTGGCTCTGCGCTACGACCGGGAAGAACGGAAAAGCCGCAGCCTTGTGCCAACCGATGCACGGTCGACCTATATCGACTTTGATCCCAGCGATGGCTTCCAGGGCGGCGATCCCATCAACCCTGGCCTGAACCCGGCGATTAACCCGTCCGGTATCATTCCCGATCAAGAGCGGGCGTTTGAAGAAATTCAGCCTAAGATCAGTTTGACCTGGGATGTTGGCACCGACACAACGTTGTTTGCCAACTGGGGCATCGGCTTTAAATCCGGTGGCTTTAACAGCTCAGGGTCGCAAGCAACCATTGACCTGTTCATCAATGATGCCCTTGGCACCAATGTCTCGATTGAAGACTTTTTCCGCAAGGAAACCTCAAGCGCATTCGAGCTTGGGTTCAAAGGCAGCTACTTTGAGGATCGCCTGACCTTAGAAGGTGCTGGCTATTACACCAGCGTCGAAGACATGCAGTTCTTCGAGTTCTTTGTCGGAGCCTTTGGCCTGCTGCGTATCGTCAACAACATCGACGATGTTGATATTTATGGTGTCGAATTTGCAGCCAACGCGGCGCTGTCTGAGAACTTCAGTATCTTTGGCGGCTTCAACATCTTGGATAGTGAAATCAAGGGCAATGCGGTGCGGCCAAATACGGTCGGCAACAAGGCCCCGTACACAGCCGACTACACGGTCAACGCCGGGATTCAAGCTCAGTTCCCGATCACAAACGAAATCGAGTTCGTCAGCCGGGCCGACTACAGCCTCGTCGGACCAACGTGGTTCCACACGGTTCAAGACCAGGACAACACCTCTCTGTTTGGTCCCGCCAATTACGGCCGGGCAGAGCGTGACGCCTATGGCACAGTCAACTTGCGCGTCGGCATTGAATCTGACATGTGGGCCATTACAGGCTTTGCGACAAACCTGTTTGATAAGGAATATCTGGAAGAAGTTATTCCGGCACCTGAGTTTGGCGGATCGTTTATCCACCCGGGTGACAAAGCCCGTTATGGCGTAGAAGTGCTCTACCGCTTCTAAACGTTACAAAATTCAGAACCTAAAACGAGCGGCGGTCCTTTGGGGCCGCCGCTTTTATTTTGGTAAATAAATTCCACCGCTACCGAATTCAAGCGCCCTGACGTGACCGGTACCAAAATAGAAATGCTGTCGCAAAACTTAAGTTAAGTCCGGCGCGAAGATAATTCTCTACGGGTAAGGGAACTGGGGCTGCATAGGCAAAGCCCAACTCTAAGACTCCTTCCGCCTCTGGTGTAGCCGGCCATGTTCCTCCGATATCGAATGCAGCAGCAATGATGCAAAGAAAGGCAACACCAGTGAACGGCCAGACAAGTGCCGTCCGCCGCAGAACAGCTTCACGGCAAACCATTGCTGCGATCAACAAAGGCAGGAGATGAACGACAGAAAAAAACACTCCGCCGATGAGGTCTTGTGTCCATACCGGCGGAATATATCGCGCGCCCGTAACAATTTTGGCGGCGGTCATGCCGCCCGCAAAAAAGAGAAGTGACGAGACCACAGCCACACTCATCACAAGCATCGGCCCGAATCCATAGATCAACCATGGCCAGCGTGACGCCCAAGACCTGAGTTCAGGTTTATTCAAAACCTCTTGCACCAGATCATCTTCTTTGCCCAATCGAGACCGCGCATCAGCTTCAGCTTCCACAGCACTTAAACCGCGTCCCATGGCTTCCGTATGTAGATCAACAAAGTGGTCTTGCAACTCAGCGATGGTCCGCCTCACATGACGCGGGGCAACGCCGCCGCGAAGGAGACGGTCTGTCATCGCCGAAAAACTAATTAAGCTAGCATCAAGCATATGTTGTCTCCATTAAAGCAGATTCAATTCCGTTTCTGATGCGATGCCAGTTCTCGGTTAGAGTCTCAAGCCGACGGCGGCCTTTAGCCGTTACTGCGTAATACACACGCGTGCGGCCATTCACAGGACGCCGTGTCGATTTTAAAGCGCCGGATTTTTCAAGGCTGTGGAGCGCGGGGTAGACGACCCCTTCTCCCAAAGAAATTGTTTCACCTGTCACCGTGCGAATGGCTTTGACCAATTCGTATCCATACATGTCCTGACGCGCTAACTGCTGCAGTATAAGCAGTTCTGGCACACCACTCATAAACGGGGGATTTGACTGAGTCATGCCGAGTTAGTCCTTCACTTTATGTAATACATTGTAGTTCTAGGTAATAATGCATAGTGGTTCAAGGCATGTCAATGCACATCGCTTTCACCTGTTGAAAACTAAGCACAGCAAAGGCATTGTGCTGCCATGATAAGACGCCATGGTTACCTGCTTGTCCTCGGCACGCCGCTTGAACGTACTGGGATGGACAAATACCAAAGTTTGTTGCCGCCCATTTATAAGCAGCACAGCGGTTACCGCCTGGTCATGGGCGGGCAAACCGGTGGTGTGTCGTTTTTATCTGGCGGCCTCAAAAACCTGTCCGTGATGCTGGCCCGGTTCCCCTCGCCTGAGGACGTGTCAGGCTTTTGGTGGTCAGACGACTACCGTGACGCCTATACGGTGCGCAAAAAGGCTGGGCGCTTTGCTGCCGTTGGGCTCGCGGGGGTCGATAAAGTGGAAGACCCTATCCCCGGCGCACGTGGGTATCTGGTTGCCATGGCTGCAGCAAAAACACCAGGCTGCTGGCGACGGTTTGCCGACCCCTTCCTTGAGGGTATTGAGCGGCACAAGGGCACTGTACTTGCTGATTCTGGCCCGGAAGGCATTGAACGGCTCGAAAACCTGATGCCGGGCAGTCACATCATTGTCGCGATGTTTTCTGATGAACAGGCTGCGCAAGATGCCTGGGCAGCGCTTGCACCAACCTTGCAAATTGAGATGCAAGACTGCGAGCCGGTTACAATTATCGCCTTATCGGGCCTGGAAAACGATCATCCCTGGCGGCTGACAGATACGCTGTAACGTATTCCCCTACTCGGTTTGGGTGCTAAAGTGGACCCAGCAAGAAAGGGAGAACGCCATGAATCACAACCGCATAACCGCTACTGTATTCACGCTTGCTGTCATTGCGCTTACGCCATTGTGGGCTGTCTCAGCCCTGGCCCAGGGTCAGGACGGCACACCCGCAGAGCGGGATCTGACGATTATCGCAGAGATGTTGCCAGGAACTTACGACAACCGTGAGCAACAATACTTTGATGGCCGTTTGGGCGTTCGTGAAGAAGCGCGCCATGAAAGACTGACGTCGACATTCATGCGCGTGGATCTGCCGGCCTTTGGCGAATACGTGTTTTTTGTGCGGGACCATCGTGACAATGACTCGGACAACCCCTACCGCCTGCGCCTCTATTCTCTGAGCGCAGACAACGCAGAAGCTGCCGTGCGGATGAAGATATACTATCTCGAAGGCGAGGACATGATCGCCACCTATAAAGATGCTCATCTGGAACCAGACTTGCTTCAAGATCGTACACCGGAAAACACCATGATTCTGCCCGGATGTGACGTATTTTGGCGGCGTGAGG
The DNA here is from genome assembly GCA_040219235.1 of Rhodospirillaceae bacterium. Taxonomy (NCBI): domain Bacteria; kingdom Pseudomonadati; phylum Pseudomonadota; class Alphaproteobacteria; order Rhodospirillales; family Rhodospirillaceae; species Rhodospirillaceae bacterium. Next base: position 1,266,113 of record JAVJSV010000011.1, on the reverse strand, counting down.
CCGGACAGTTTCATGGCGCCATGAAAGAGGGTGAATGCCGCTGGGACTGGCCCGGCAAGGGCATGGCCATTACCGATTATCACATGATGCTGGCAGAAAATGCCTTGTGGCTCCGCGACGGCACTTACCTGGAGGACGGAACACAAATCACCGGCAATCCGGACAAGGTGTATCATAAGCTGAACCGGGCCCGGAACTTCACCTGCTACGCCGATATGCCGGGTGTGTCGGGCGGCGCCGATATTCCGTTCACCCGTTACGGCGACCTTAAAATCACCGACCAAGGGGGCATGGCGCGGTTTACATCCAACGAAGATACCCCACGTACCATTGAGATCAATCTCAGAAATGTGGATTGGCCGATGAACAATGAGGTCGGTGCCTACACCCGGGACAGCCTGGTGATGTACATTTTTGAGCGCAATACGGACGGTACGCCGGGAGCGTTTTTCGGCTACACCTTCACCCAACCCGACGCCGAACGGCTTGGCCTGAATCTTGGCTTCATCCTGGTGAATTGCCATATGCTGTCTAACAGAGACGCCGCGCCAGAGTTTTAAAAAGTATGGAATGTGCGTTCGTCACGCTCGACGTGTTCACGGACAGAGTGTTTGGGGGGAACCCACTCGCTGTTGTGCTCGATGGGCAGTTGCTCAGCGATGCACAGATGCAGTCGGTCGCCCGCGAGTTTAACTTGTCTGAAACCACATTTGTACTGCCGCCAAAAGATGGGCGGAGCACGCACTGCGTTCGCATATTCACGCCGATGACAGAGCTGAAATTTGCAGGTCACCCAACATTAGGAACAGCCGTTGCCCTGGCCTTGAGGGATGAAGCCACCCAAGACCAATACCACTACACATTCGAGGAAGGTATTGGGGTCGTGCCGGTATCGGTTTTCAGGTCTGGTAGCGCTGCTCTATCGGCAAAGTTAAGTGTCGCGCAACTGCCAATCCAGCTGGAACAGCACATATCACAATCAGCTTGGGCTGAGATTTTGAGTTTGGATATAAGTTCTTTCGATCCAGACAACGATTCAAAAGGGCTCTGGAGTTGTGGGGCCCCCTTCTCGTTTATTGCCCTGAAGACCCTGACCGATTTGCGCCGCGCATCAGTCAACATGTCGGCTTGGCAGCACTACCTGTCTGATCGCCAAACAAGCGGCGTTTTTGTCTTCACCACCGAGACAGAGGAGCAAGGTATTGATGTCCGTGCGCGTATGTTTGCTCCAGCACATGGCATACCTGAAGACCCTGCAACGGGGTCTGCTGTCGCAGCGCTCGCAGGCTGGCTTGTTGATCAGGAGCCTGCGGCAGATGGGGAGAAGACCTGGACGGTTGCACAAGGCGTGGAAATGGGGCGGCCCAGTCTGCTCAGACTTGAAGCAGACATCAGGAGTGGCAGTATTGCTACGGTCCGCGTGGGTGGCTGTGCGGTGCCGGTCAGCCGAGGGATTATCACGGTTTCTTGACGGCCCCATCACGCCGGTTCCTTTTGAGGTCAACGTCCAGGCTGTGGTATAGTCGAGTTTCAGTATCGAACCTTAGGGAGACTGATGATGCGCTTTTTTATAACCGGTGCGGTGGCCTTTGGCTTAAGCGTTGCGTTTTTGGTGCCCGCATCTGATGCTCAAATGTTCAGCCGTGGCAACGGCCTGGTGAACGATTCCGCCTATGCCTTAGACCGGAGCAAGTGGGACAAAGGAGTCAGCCTGGCCCGGGAAGCTCTCAGATCTGGGGAACTCACACCGAACAATGTGCCAGCAGCCCTTAATAACTTGTGCATTGGCCTGACAGGACAAGGCAACTACGACGAAGCGATGGAGACCTGTGACAAAGCCATCAGCAAACGACCACGGGAATGGAGCTTTTATAACAATCGCGCCAACATTCATTTCTATCGCGAGCAATACGACCGGGCGTTATCTGATTACTATAAAGCCCTAACCTTTAGCCCGGGCGATGACGTGCTCATCACAAACATCAGCTTAACCTTGAGTGCACGCAAAAAGGCGGCGGAACGTATTGGGGCCGAAGGCACAGTTGAGCGTCAAAGCTAATACCAGTTCCATCAGAGTCTGATTGGACTGTTAGCACGTGTGTTCCCGCTATAGATTACTCGCTCCTCCGGAGGACATTCTCGCGCGCTTTGGTTTAAGCCTCACCGCGCATGAAGTCCTGACCCGTATCGCCGCCAACGATATTCGACCGACCGACCTCGCGTTGACTGTCGCTCAAGACAACACGCCCGCGATCCTGCCCTGGGGGTTGAAGGTGTCTTGGCAACCTGCTCCGGTGATCAATGCCCGATCTGAGACAGCGCCCAACAAGCCAACCTTCGCGCCCTTATTAAATCGCCGGGTACTTGTTCCGGCCAGCGGCTACTACGAGTGGCGCAAAACAGATCTTGCAAAGATAAAAACACATATTGGGTTTGCAGATCAGCCGCTGTTTGCGATGGCGGGGCTTCAGTCAGAAGACCGGTTTGTCATTTTGACCTGCGCGCCAGACACTGCGGTCGCGCATATTCACAATCGTATGCCCGTCATTTTGAACCCGGACAGCGAGGAAGAATGGCTAAACCCTGACCTTGATTTTCGACAACTAGCAGCTTTGCTTAAGCCCTATAAAGGCCCATTTAAAATTTCTGAACAACAGCCTCAACCACCCGCGCAACACAGCCTTTTTGATTAGTGACTCATAAGAACGGGCAAGATGGCTTCTTCCATCACGTAGCCGGTCACACTGCCGAGCATCAGTTGTCGCAATTTCGACCGGGTATACGCGCCCATCACCATCATGTCGGCCCCACAGTCTTTGGCCGCAAACAACAGAGACCGGCCTGTTCTGACTTCCCGCGGCAACACCTTAGAGATTACGGTTTTAACGCCATGACGGGTGAGATGGACGTCTAAGTCTTCGGTGCCCGCGTACCACTCTTCTTCTTCGACCCGCAATACCGTCACTTCTTTGGCTGAAGCGAGAAGCGGTACAGCCGCTTGCACCGCGCGCGTGGCTTCGGTGCTGCCATTCCAGAACACAGCAATGCGCTCGATCGGGCCAGACGGAGGCGCCCCCTCGTCCGGCAGCGGTGGAGCTGCAACCACGGCTCGCCCGCTCTGCATCAATGCCGCATTCAAGGTCATCAAGGCGGAGGTTTCATTATCTACTTTTGGCCGGTCCACAACAATCAGGTCAGCCCGGCATCCACGCAAAGCGACAACTTGCTCTTCGACACCCGCCTCTTGCATCCAACTGACGCCAAAGCGGTCGATTGGACCAATTGTATCGGTCACCGGCATGCCTTGAGTCATGTCATCAAACATCGCGCGGGTTTGTTTGGCACGGTGGCCAGCTTCACGCTCTGCAACGCCCATCATTTCATCCACCATGGCACCGGACATAGCTTCACCAACGAGGGGAAGAGCGGTTGTTGGATCAGCCAGCACGTGCAAAGCATCAACATGGCAGTTGAGTTGTTGCCCGAGACGCAAAGCTGTATGCAAACATGCACGCCCAGAGTCTGGGTCAGCAATGGCAGCAAGAATACTTTTGACAGCAGACATGAGACCTAATCCCCTTATCGGACTCAATTCAGATGCGAGAGGTTAGCAGTAGGCACGCTATCAGGCTACAGGCGTGATTGGTGTTTAAAGTGATCAAACCAGCGTAGAGCCAACGGGAGGATGGTACTCCTCAACCCCCTCAGGATCTTGGTGAATAATGATATCGGCGCCCGGGTAATCCGCCATCAATGCCATTTCAACTTCGTCGGCAATACGATGCGCTTCCAGCAATGACAGTTTTGGATCTAAAACCATATGCATCTGGATAAAGGTTTGCAAACCCGAGGAGCGCGTTCGCAATTCATGGACATCGCGCACTTTGGGATGCTTAAGCGCGATGGCTTTAATGGCTTGGCGTTTCTCTTCTGGCAGCTCGTGATCCATCAGAACAGCAATGGAACGGCGCGCAATCTTCGACGAATTCCAAAGCAGGAACATCGCAATGCCAATAGCGAACACGGGGTCAGCCCAAGTCATATCGCCGTACGTCGTTAGCACCAATGCGATGATGACACTCAGGTTCAAGAGAAGATCACCCGTATAGTGCATAGAGTCCGCTGAAATTGCGACCGAGCCTGTACGCTTAACAACATACTTTTGAAACATGACTAAAACCAGCGTGACGATGATGGTAAAGACCATCACGCCTATCCCTATTTCTCCCGCGACAACCTGATTGTCTTTGTTGATGCGGGAGGCCGCTTCGACCAATAGTAAAACGGCAGAGCCCGCGACAAAAGCAGATTGCGCCAAACCAGAAAGCGGCTCGGCTTTACCGTGTCCGAATCGGTGCTCTTTATCAGCCGGAGTCAGCGCATGTCCAACGGCCCATAAATTGACCAAAGACGCGATGAGATCAAGCAGAGAGTCCATCAGACTCGACAGCAGTGCGACGGAATTGGTCAGTAAGAAAGCCGCCGTTTTCACGACTATGAGCATGAGCGCCGTAGCAACAGCCGCATAGGTCGCGAAACGCATCAGCCTGGAGGGCGGCGTTATGAGGGCTGCAGCAGTCAGAGAGTCGTGTGGCATAGCTGTTGTGAGCAGAGCTTTACGGGTATTGGCGTTCCGTTCTCCACCCTTGTCCTTCTTTGAAATAAACAAGTCGGTCATGCATGCGATGTGGCTGATCGAGCCAGAATTCGATCATAACAGGACTGAGCTGAAATCCCGACCAATGAGGTGGCCTCGGAACGTCTATATTATTAAAACGTTGAGACTCACTCTCAACTCGATCCATAAACGTCTCGCGGTCTTCTAAGGGGCGAGACTGATCAGACGCCCAAGCCCCAATCTGGCTTTCACGGGAGCGACTGGCAAAATAGGCATCTGCTTTCCCGGCACTGACTTCGGTGAGCATGCCTTCAACCCTAACCTGACGGCGCAGCGACTTCCAGTGGAAGCAAAGCGCCGCGTTGGCGTTCACCGCGATTTGCTGCCCCTTACGGCTTTCCTTATTGGTATAAAAAGAAAACCCCTCAGGCTCCAACCCCTTCAAAAGAACCATGCGCAGGGATGGCACTCCATCCGGGGACGCCGTTGCCAAAGCCATTGCATCTGCGTCATTCAATTCAGTGCCTTGAGCCTCCTTAAACCATGCCTCAAACAAGGCTATGGGGTTATCAACCTTCGGGATAAGCGCTGCGTTTGGCATCTTTTCCAACCTATTATTTGAGCCAAATATGGGAAATCTGGTGTGGTCTGTGATCACGGAGATGTCAACTCCAACCAACGTGAATGCCCTTATTTTGCCACCTTTTCTCATTGAAATGCGTTTATAGAATGTGAGCCAATTATTGCACTCAATTGGAACTTATAGAAATTAACAGGATATCGCCATGACCAGAGCCACTCCTAAAACCTACATATCAGCAGCCATCATCGCCGCTTCACTTGCCGTGACCGGTTGCGCGGCAGATGGGAGCAATCAAAACGAAACCTTAGGCACTCTGCTTGGCGCAGCTGCGGGGGCCTGGGCTGGATCATCCATTGGATCCGGTGATGGGCAAATCATTGCAACAGCGGCTGGCACCATGCTTGGTGCAGCGGTTGGCAACAAGGTTGGGCGGAGCATGGATGAGCTTGACCGCATAAAGGCCGCCGATGCGCAACGGAATGCTTATAGCGCCCCGATTGGAGAAACCATCGTATGGAACAATGTGGACAGTGGCAATTATGGCAATGTGACACCTGTCCGGGATGGGTACACCGACTCAGGCCGGTATTGCCGGGAATTCCAAACTGAAGTGACTGTCGACGGCGAACAGCAAAAAGGTTACGGCACAGCTTGTCGTCAAGAAGATGGCAGTTGGCAAATCGTCAGCCAATAACCAAGCTCGATAAGTTTACTATTCACAACGGCGACATAACTGGGTCGACGTTTTAGGTTTCCGGCGCAGCTGAGTCATTAGACTCAGATGCGGCTGGCTCCTCAAACAAAGAGGCGATGGATTGACTGAGAATATCGTTTTCCGTCTTTTGCGCTTCAGCCATTAAAGTGCTCAAACGTGATACAGCCGCAGACTTACCGATAAGCTTTGGTGTCACAGGCACCCCATAACCAAGCAGATGCACCAGATCGGAAACTGCTGTGCGGTTGAGATCGCGGCCAAGACGCCAAACACTATCATCCCCGAACACAATGAAGCCGCCTGCGCGCAATTCTTCTAAGACCGGTATTAACGCTGCTTCTTTGACTTCCACATCGCCTCGCAGCGCACTTTGAACAACACCCGTTCCTGACCCGGCGATATCATACAACGCGGACAGCACATCAACAGCCAAGGCCAAACGACCGCCAGGACCGGTCGCGCGCGCGTGTTCGGCGCGGCGCCAATCAGGCAAAGCGGCAGATATAACGGCTCCAGCGAGAATGACGTTCCAGGACAGGAACAACCAAATCAGAAAAACCGGCACGGCAGCGACAGCGCCATAGATGGCCTGGTAAGTTGGCATACCTGCGACAAACGATGAAAAACCATACCGCAAAAGCGCAAATAGCAAAGCGGCCATAACACCGCCAATGACAGCATCGGCCAAACGAACCCGACGGTTGGGCACCATGGTATAAATCAGGGTAAATGCAACCGCAGACAACACCGTCGGCATCGCTGCTCCAAGAAGGACGGATACAGCGCCCGGTTCTTCCCCTCCAAACATCGTGCGTAAGGTTAAGAAATAACCGGACAAGGAAAAACTGAGGCCGACGAGCAACGGGCTAATCGTGATGAGCGTCCAAAATACAATAATCCGGGCCATAAATGGCCTTGGCCGTATCACCCGAAAGATACGGTTAAAAGCACTTTCAATTGTCAGGAGGAGGAGCACAGACGTGACAATCAGCCCTACAATACCAATGGTTGTTAGCTCTGCGGCAGCAGAGATAAACGTTTCTAAAGCCTCGTTCATCCGCATGCCGGTGTCCGGAATGAAGTTGCGCAACACCAAATCAAGGACTGAGTCTCGCAAGCCTTCAAAAGCCGGAAAGGCCGCTAAAATCGCCAGAGCCAAAGAGAGAGCCGGCACCAGAGCCAAAGTAGACGTATAGCTGAGTGACGCTGCAACGCGATTGACCTGATCCTCTTTCATGCGCCCAACAACGAAACGTGTGAAACGTACCACCCGACGAGCAGCATTAAGAAGATGTTCAGGAATCTGGCTTGGATCAGCAGAAATACGAGCCTCCCTCATAGCGTCAGTCTCTTGCCCTTGGTGGTCAGTGGTGTAGGATGCCCTAAACCTGCGCAAGTAGGCGAAATCTAACACGTTTTTGACTACGGAACATAGGACGTCATATGAGCGGGCAGGCCGGGATTCTCTCTGGTAAGCGCGGCTTGGTGATGGGAGTGGCCAACGAGCGATCCATTGCATGGGGGATCGCACGGCAAGCTTCAGAACAAGGCGCAGAACTAGCATTTACATTTCAAGGCGATGCGTTGGAAAAGCGCGTTAGACCGTTGGCGGACAGCGTTGATGCCAAACTCGTCGCACCCTGTGACGTCACCGACCCAAACTCTATGGACGCTCTGTTTGAGCAACTGGGTAACACCTGGGATAAAATCGACTTTGTTGTTCATGCGGTCGCGTTTTCAGACAAGTCACAGCTGCAAGGCCGTTATGCTGATACTACGCGTGAGAATTTCCTGCGAACAATGGATATATCCTGTTTTTCATTCACAGACGTCTCACGACGTGCGGCCGCTTTAATGCCCGATGGCGGGTCTTTGCTCACCCTTAGTTACTATGGTGCAGAGCGGGTCGTGCCTCATTACAACGTGATGGGCGTGGCCAAAGCGGCCTTGGAAGCGAGTGTGCGTTACCTGGCTACAGACCTGGGACGCGACAAAATACGTGTGAACGCGATGTCGGCTGGCCCAATGAAAACCCTTGCCGCGTCCGGCATTGGCGACTTCCGGTACATTCTGAAGTGGAACGAATTAAACGCGCCCATGCATCGCAATGTGACGATGGATGATGTTGGTGGCGCTGGTATTTACCTCCTCAGTGACCTCTCGAGCGGCGTAACTGGCGAAGTCCATCACGTGGACTGTGGATATCACGTGGTTGGCATGATGGCCCCAGAATCATCCCAAGACATAGCCGATCTGTTAGACGGCGCGAATCTCACTGATTAGCGCCGAAGATGTCAGCAAACACTTTTGGAACGCTGTTTCGCTTTACGACCTTTGGTGAAAGCCATGGCCCTGCCATTGGCTGTGTGATTGACGGGACGCCACCACGACTGCCTCTGACTGAAGATGACATTCAGGTCTGGCTGGAAAAGCGGAAACCCGGAACCTCGCGATTTACAACGCAACGTAAAGAACCGGATCAGGTGAAAATTCTGTCCGGTGTTTTTGATGGGGTCACCACGGGGACTTCAATTGGCCTGCTGATTGAAAATGTTGATGCCCGCTCTAAAGACTACGGTGATATTGCTGAGAAATTTCGGCCAGGCCACGCCGATTACACTTATTGGAAAAAGTATGGTATCCGCGATTATCGTGGCGGCGGCCGGTCATCCGCGCGGGAGACAGCCATGCGCGTTGCCGCAGGGGCTGTGGCCCGCAAAATCCTAAGCGCTGCGCTTGGAGATCAAGTCTCCATTCGTGGGGCACTCGTGCAAATCGGCCCCCACAAGATCAATCACGACAACTGGGATTGGGCGGAAGTCGATAACAATCCGTTTTTCTGCCCGGATGCTAAAGTGGTCAAAGCTTGGGAAGATTATCTGGACGGTGTGCGAAAAAGTGGCTCGTCGACCGGGGCTGTTATCGAAGTTATCGCAGACGGTATTCCCGCAGGGTTGGGTGCCCCCATATACGGTAAGCTCGATGCCGATTTAACATCCGCCCTTATGAGCATTAACGCCACCAAAGGCGTGGAGATCGGTGCCGGTTTCGAGTCTGCGGCCTTGTCTGGCGAAGAGAATGCTGATGAGATGCGCATGACAGATTCCGGTGATGTTGAATTCCTGAGCAACAAAGCCGGGGGCATCCTCGGCGGCATCTCCTCTGGTCAACCTATTGTGGCGCGTCTTGCGATTAAACCGACCAGTTCTATTTTATCGCCGCGTAAGACGGTCGATATTCATGGCAACAACGTCGACATTCAAACCAAGGGTCGGCATGACCCTTGTGTCGGCATACGGGGCGTGCCCGTGGCCGAAGCCATGATGGCTGTGGTTCTGGCGGATCATTGGCTCAGACATAAAGCCCAAAACGGGTAACGCACTCTGCCCCTCTAACGGACATATATTCTATGCGCACCATCGGTAAGTTTTTTGTAGGAATACTGGCCAGCCTTGGCTTCGTTGTCTTGTTGTCGATCGGCGTGCTGATTTATCTTTTTCTCAATGCAGATGGATTTTCGCAGAAAGCACAACAAGCGCCTGATAAAATTATCCTAAGCCTCAACTTGGACGCTGGATTTTCAGAAGGCCGGAGTGGTGCCGACTTCAGCACCTTTGGGGTCTCCACACAGACCTCTTTGCAAGACGCCGTTATCGCCCTGCGGCGCGCGGCGGATGATGACAGAGTAAAAGCTGTCGTCGCAACCATCAGCGGACAAAGCTTAGGACTCGCGCAGACGCAAGAGATCAGAGATGCACTGGCTAAGTTTCGAACCAGCGGCAAACAGACCTTGGTGTACTCCGACACGCTTGGAGAACTGAGTAATGCGACAGTCGCTTATTATCTGGCCAGCGCCTTTGATGAGATTTGGCTACAACCTTCTGGCGGTGTCGGCCTCACGGGTTTGGCTATTGAACAGCCCTACCTCAAAGATTTTTTAGATAACCTTGGTATTCGTGCCAATGCGTTACAGCGTTATGAATATAAATCCGCTGCTGAAAACCTGACCGACAACGAGATGTCTGCGCCAAACAAAGAAGCGCTTGACGCTTTGTTTGGCTCCATCTTCGAGCAACTGGTGACAGGAATTGCAACGTCGCGTGGCGTCACCCCAGATCAGATTGAACAACTGATGGCGAATGGACCGCTCACTGCGACAGAAGCACTGGGTGGGAATTTAGTGGACCGCCTCGCCTACCGGGATGAGTTCGAACAAAAACTTGAAGACGATTACGAAGACGGTAAACGCGTCTCAATAAGCAGCTACCTTAGTTTTGCCAACCCAAGCGACAGTCGCGTCGCAGAACGCAGCGTTGCTGTGATCCATGCGGTTGGAGCGATACAGCGCGGTAAAGCCGATGAAAATCCGTTCAGCGGAGCGTCTAGCGTTGGTGCGGAGACCTTAGCAAAAGCCATTCGTGATGCGGCAGAGGATGAGGACATCAATGCCATTCTTCTTCGTGTGGATAGCCCGGGTGGGTCTTACGTGGCGTCGGATACGATTTGGCGCGAAGTGATCCGTGCAAAAGAGCGGGGTAAACCCTTTATTGTCTCTATGGGCAATACGGCCGCGTCTGGCGGCTACTTCATCGCAATGGATGCAGACACCATTTTTGCCCAACCCGGAACGATTACCGGATCAATTGGCGTTATCGTCAACAAGCTGGTGTTTGAAGGCACGCTGGAAAAACTCGACATCAATTGGTCAACACTCACTTACGGCGAAAACGGAGATATTTTCACAATCGCACGGGACTTTAACGAAGCTGAATTGGACCGTATGAACCGGACCTTGGATGTCATCTATGACGACTTCACAACCAAGGCAGCGGCGGGGCGGGACATGCCTATTGAGGACATGCGGGCGATTGCCAAAGGCCGCGTTTGGAGTGGTGTTGATGCCCAACGTATTGGGCTTGTGGATCGTTTAGGGGGCCTGAGTGATGCCATTGATCACACAAAAGTGGCCATCGGACTGACCACAGATGACTTGGTGCGCCTGGTACCGTATCCAGCGCCGAAAGATCCGCTGCAAAGCTTATTAGAGGCACTAGAGAATGGGTCTCTTCCCTTCGGCCTGAGAAGCGCGATTGAGGGCCTACTGAAAATCTCAGCGACTTTAAACACCTGGTTAGGACCCTATACACGTGGTCCCGAAGCAAGCGTGCTGTACGCCGCCCCAATGATCATTCGCTAGTTACAAACCTCATGATTGCGCCGGGCACCGATGAGAAATTCTTTGTTGCCCTCCGGGCCGGTGATGGGACTTTCGGTTATGCCGCACACAGACCATCCTGGTTGCTGTGACATCCACTCAGAAATCGTGTCACAGACTTCATCGTGCAGCGCCGGATCGCGAACAACACCCTTCTTGCCGACTCTCTCTTTGCCGACTTCAAACTGCGGCTTGATCAAAGCGATCAAACTGGCGTGTGGCTGAGTGAGGCTCATAGCCGCCGGCAGAACCGTGCGTAGCCCAATAAAACTGGCATCACAGACCACAATATCAATAGGTTCAGGTATGTGCTCTTGGGTAAGATAGCGAGCATTGAGGCGCTCTAAGACGATGACGCGCTCATCTGAGCGTAACTTACTGTCAAGCTGTCCATAACCAACATCGATGGCATAAACCTTGGCTGTGCCATTGTGCAGAAGCACATCCGTAAACCCGCCTGTTGAAGCGCCAACATCTATGGCGGTGCGTCCCGCAGGGTCAAAACCAAAGTGCTCTAGCCCGTGCTCCAACTTCAGTCCGCCGCGTGAAACCCACGGATGGTCTTTGGCCCGCACCGTCAATGGGATATCAGCAGACACTTGATGCCCGGGTTTATCTAACTTCTTTTGATCTGAATAGACGGCCCCAGCCATAATCAAAGCTTGGGCTTTTGAGCGACTCTCTACCAAGCCTCTATCAACCAGCAATTGATCGATTCGCGTTTTAGGAGTGGCCATCAAACTGAGGTGATTTTAGCCACATGCGGGATGCTTAGCAGCATCCTGACCCAGCCCGGCGAGAACCGCTTGAACAATTCCGTTCGCATCTAAGCCAGCTGCCTGAACCTGATCTTCGGGCTTAGCATGATCGAGAAAGGCATCCGGCATGGTCAAGGTGCGAATTTTAAGGCCACGGTCCAATCTTCCGGTTTCTGCCAACGCACTTAGAACCTGAGCTCCAAAGCCGCCCTGAGACCCTTCTTCAACAGTGATTAATATCTCATGGTTGTCAGCCAGTTGAGTTACCAAATCGATATCCAAGGGTTTCACAAAACGCGCGTCTGCAACCGTGGTCGATAAACCACGTGCCGCCAGTTCATCGGCAGCTGTCAAACATGCACCAAGACGCGTGCCAATACTCAGCAAGGCAATCGTCGTTCCCTCCCTCACAACACGGCCTTTTCCAATCGGCAGCACTTCTCCCCTTTCCGGGAGGTCAACACCAACGCCCTCACCTCTTGGATATCTGAGTGCAATCGGCCCACTTTGATGTGCCGTTGCCGTGGCGACCATATGCATCAACTCAGCCTCATCCGCCGCAGCCATAACCGTAAAGTTGGGCAGGCAACTCAAATACGCCAAATCGAATGAGCCCTGGTGGGTGCAGCCATCGGCTCCGACATACCCAGCCCTATCAATTGCAAAACGAACCGGAAGATTCTGCACGGCAACATCGTGAACAACCTGATCATAAGCCCGTTGCAAGAACGTGGAATAGATCGTCGCAAAAGGTTTGTAACCCTCAGTTGCCATACCAGCCGCAAACGTCACCGCATGCTGTTCTGCGATGCCGACGTCAAAGGTGCGGTCAGGGAATCGTTCACCAAACTTATCCAGCCCTGTGCCACCTGGCATCGCTGCTGTTATAGCAACAACACGCTCGTCCTTTTCGGCCTCAGCGATTAAGGCCTTCGCGAAGACTGACGTATAGCTCGGCGCATTCGGTTTCGATTTTGCCTGGTCACCCGAGACGACATCGAACTTCGCAACACCATGGTATTTGTCAGCGGACTCTTCAGCCGGGGCATAGCCCTTGCCTTTTTGGGTAACCGCATGGATCAAGAACGGACCAGGGGTTTTAGAATCACGTATGTTTTTCAAAACAGGCACAAGATGCTCAACTTTATGCCCGTCGATTGGTCCAACGTAGTAAAAACCAAGTTCTTCAAACAACGTGCCGCCAGCAACCATACCCCGCGTATATTCTTCCGCTTTACGCGCTGCGGTCTTGAGCGGCTTTGGGAAATAGGAGGCGATTTGCTTCATGGCCTCGCGAATGCTCAGGTAGGATTGAGAAGACAGTAGACGCGAGAGGTAGGCACTCATGGCCCCAACAGCTGGGGCGATAGACATGTCGTTATCATTAAGAATAACGATCAAGCGGCGATCCATGCTACCCGCGTTGTTCATCGCTTCGTAGGCCATACCCGCGCTCATCGCGCCATCACCGATTACGGCAATAACTTGGTTATCATCACCGGACAAATCTCGCGCCACGGCCATACCGAGCCCAGCAGAAATCGATGTCGAACTATGACCGGCTCCGAAGGGATCAAATTCGCTTTCTGGACGACAGGTAAACCCTGAAATGCCATCCTTCTGACGGATGGACTTCATACGATCACGCCGGCCTGTGAGAATCTTATGAGGATAGCATTGGTGACCAACATCCCAGATCAATCGATCTTTTGGTGTGTCAAAAACATGATGAAGCGCAACGGTCAACTCGACCACACCTAAACCAGCCCCGAGATGCCCACCGGTGCGGGAAACCGAGTCGATTAAATCCGCACGCAGTTCATTGGCAAGTTGAGTTAGCTCATCAATGGACAAGCCCTTCATATCTTTAGGACTGCCAATCCGGTCGAGAAGCGGCGTTTCTGGAGTCGGAGAAACCATCTTTGAGTCCGTTTCCACCCGTCGATATTCCTTTACCTAAGACCGCCGCGCGACGGTAAATGCTGCTGCGGCCCTCAAAGAGGCTGCGGCTTCACCAAATGTGTGAAGAGTTGCAACCGCTTGATCAACCAAGGTTTTCCCATGATCCCTAGCACGTTCAACACCATACAGGGAAACAAAAGTGGCCTTACCGGCGGCACGATCCTTGCCTGTCGCCTTCCCCATGTCGGCCTCAGAGGCTTCTAAATCAAGTAGATCATCTGCAATCTGGAAAGCCGCACCAAGCAACTGACCAAACCCTAACAGAGCCTCTATTTGATGGGAGTCAGCGTGCCCCAATAGCCCGCCCATCTGACAACCAACCGCGAGCAACCGGCCTGTCTTCATAGCTTGAAGATGCTTCACCTCATCTTCAGTGAGGTCTGTGGTTTCAGCAATCAAATCGAGCATTTGCCCACCGACCATGCCGCGTGCCCCCGCCGCTTGGGCTAATGCTGCAATTGTGGCCGCACGGACCGTATCATCAGGATGTGTCTTAGGGTCACTCAACACGGCAAATGCCTCCGTCAACAAGGCGTCACCCGCCAAGATTGCGGTCGCCTCATCAAAAGCCCGATGGCAGGTTGGCTGACCTCGTCGCAAGTCGTCATCGTCCATCGCAGGAAGGTCGTCGTGGATCAGCGAATAGCAATGCACCATCTCAAGCGCTGCCCCCACCCGCACACTTTGTGCGCGTGGCACGGAAAATAAATCTGCACTGGAAACGACCAAAAAAGGGCGTAGACGTTTGCCGCCATTCAGAGTGCTGTAGCGCATGGCTTCAACAACACGCCGCTCTTTTCCCTCGGGTAAAGTCAAAATGTCATCAAGGCAGTCGTTTGTGGCATCAGCGATTGCGGACAGCTGCTCTGGAAAAGAACAGGTGGGCTCAATCGTTGCAGAAGCACCAGACGGAATCATTCGGACTCCATGCTTTCCAATTTGATGGCGTCATCAAGACCGGTGATTTTTTCAATTTTCATGCGAGCATCGGACAACTTATTTTCACAATGCCGCTTCAACAGGGCTCCCCGCTCATAATGCTTAACGGCTTCATCGAGTTTCACTTGCCCGGCCTCAAGGTCACGCACGATTTTCTCCAACTGACTCAAGGCGTCTTCAAAATTAAGGTCCGCGATCTCTTTAGGAATTTTAGTTTCAGCCATACTAGAATCTCTCTTGTGAAGTACTCATCAGCCAGACATTAGCGCCAAAACATGCGCCGCTGCGCTGGAGCCAAGGGCAGACAAGTTATAGCCGCCCTCTAATGTAGAGACCACCCGTCCGTCAGCATGTTGTGCCGCAACAGACAAAATTCTTTCGGTTACCCAGGTAAAGTCATCTTCGATGAGCCCCATATGAGACAGAGGATCGTCTTTATGGGCATCAAAGCCGGCAGAAATAAGCACCAAATCAGGCGCGAAGGCGTCCAATGCTGGCAAAATATGCTTTTCGTATGCAGCTCGAAACGCAGCCCCCTCCGTCCCTGGCGGTAGGGGCGCATTAACCACATTGTTATACCCACCCTTTTCATCTGACGCCCCAGTTCCCGGGAAATGAGGGTATTGATGGGAAGATGCAAAAAACAGATCAGGATCATCCCAGAAAATGTCTTGCGTGCCATTGCCGTGATGTACATCAAAATCAACCACAGCTATTTTAGCCACCGCGTAAGCCTCTCTGGCGTATAGAGCTGCAACAGCGATATTGTTCACAAAACAAAAGCCCATTGGGCGCTCTCGTTCGGCATGATGCCCAGGAGGGCGAACAGCACAAAACACGTTCTGGGCCTCACCGGTCATGACTGCGTCAACAGCAGTCACCAACGCCCCGGCTCCCATGCGAATGGCTTTCCCTGTCCCAGGTGACATCACGGTGTCACCATCTATATGACGAAAGCCTTCATCCGGTGCAGCAGCGAGGATCGCATCAACGATTTTTGCCGTGTGGGGAGCCGCCATCTGAGCCTCTGTTGCGGGTCGAGCTGGCAGACGGCGCAGGTTAGTAAAGGCTTCGCCCTCTAACGCAGCCGTAACACTGCGCAGCCTGTTAGCGCTCTCCGGATGCCCCGGACCAGTATCGTGATCAAGAAAACTGACGTCTGTTATGAGGGTTGTTGTCATTAATAAGCACCTTAAATCAAGGTCTTAGTTTACCTTGACGCTCATGGGTCGCAAGTCGTGTCCGACCGTTTTCATATGCGGATAAGAGCGCTATTGTTAAATTGGAAACGGGGAGCTCCAAAGTTGGCCGAAGACTTTAGTCCACTCGAACAAGACGCGGAAGATACCTGTGCGGTGCTGCGGGCCATCGGCAACCCCCATAGACTGATGATCCTCTGTCGGTTGAGTCAGCGAGAGCACACGGTGAGAGAGCTTGAAGCCGTCGTCGGCCTCGGGCAATCAGCCGTATCCCAACATCTCGCCCGTTTAAGACGTGACAACCTCGTGATCACCCGGCGAGATGCCCAAACAATCTTTTACTCTATAGAAAGCAGACGGATTACAGGCCTTCTGAGCGCGCTCACGGCGGTCATGTGCGACAAGACTTAAGCTCTATGGATTAAAGACGAAAATTTAGTGCTAGCCTTAAGCAGCGGTATACTTAAACCACGTTAAGCGGCAGCTTGAGATAAGATACCCCGTTTGATTCAGGCTTTGGCATTTCCCCCGCTTGAATATTGACTTGAACGGAGGGCAACAAAAGCACGGGCATAGCAAGGTTGGCATCACGCTCTGTGCGCATCTTCACAAACTGCTGCTCAGTAACACCCTCTTTCACATGCTTATTGTTTGCTGTCTGCTCTGCGACTGTAGTTTCCCAGGCATAAGGCCGGCCATCAGGACCATAATCGTGACAGACAAACAGTCTTGTCTGTGGCGGCAAAGATAAGATGCGCTGAATCGACTGATACATGACAGCCGCGTCTCCGCCAGGAAAGTCGCACCGCGCCGTGCCATAATCGGGCATGAACAACGTATCACCGACAAAGGCGGCATCGCCAACCAAGTATGTCATACAAGCTGGCGTATGACCGGGGGTGTGCCAGGCTGTGACCTTAAGGCTTCCAGCCTCAAGCTTTTCGCCGTCCTTCAGCAGTCGATCAAACTGAGACCCATCGGTTTCGAAGTCGGACGACAGATTATAAATTTTACCGAATTCGCCTTGAATCTCTGTGATCTCGGAGCCGATCGCAACCCCCGCACCCAACTTGGCTTTTAGGTAAGACCCAGCGGACAGGTGATCTGCATGGGCATGGGTTTCGAGCACCCATGCAACGTCTAAATTCTCCTCGGACACGACCTGCATAATACGGTCGGCATTTTCGGTCGTGGTACGGCCTGCGCTCACCTCGAAATCGAGTACCGGATCGATGATAATAGCCTTCTGCCCATCAGGCTCGCGAACCAAATACGTGACCGTAAACGTCTTTTCATCAAAAAACGCCGTGACATGCGGGGATGAGTCAGTCTTCATTGAACTGCCTAGAAATTTAATCTTTATACAATGCTAGCTGAGCCAGGCGTTTGAAGCCATCTATAAAGGTCGTGTCTAGAAGAATTGAGGAGACGTACGAGGCAAGGTTATGACCATAAGACTAGGCATTGATTTAGGTGGCACGAAGATCGAGCTGATCGCACTTGATCACAAAGGAACCGTGCGTCACAAGCACCGCGTTCCAACACCGGCAGGCGATTATCACGGCACAATTGCCGCAATAAGGGGCTTGGTTGCGGAAGCAGAATCCAGATTATTACTACCCTCCGAAGAAAAACTCAGGGTCGGGATCGGCATTCCCGGCACGCTATCAAAGTCCACAGGGGTAATTAAGAATGCAAACTCAACCTGCCTGATTGGGCACCCTCTGGATCGCGACTTACAAGCGGCTCTAGGTCGTCCTGTTCGTCTCGCCAACGACGCCGACTGCTTTGCGTTATCGGAAGCCACAGACGGCGCTGGGGCAACTTACGCAAACATATTCGGTGTCATTTTAGGAACGGGTGTTGGCGGTGGCTTAGTGATTAACAAGCGTGTGGTCAGCGGCCCTAATGGCATCACCGGCGAGTGGGGGCACAATTCACTGCCATGGCCCGACCCAATTCTGGACGAAACACCGGGGCGTGATTGCTACTGTGGCCGTGCAGGCTGCATTGAAACATTTTTATCTGGACCAGGGTTTGCCTTAGATGCTGACCATGGCCGTGGCATATTTACGGATTGGTCAGCAGAGCAAATTGCACAGGCGGCAGAAACCGGAAATATTCAGGCGCTTAAGGCTTTAGACCGATACATACACCGCTTAGCCAAAAGCTTGGCCTTGGTCATCAACATTATAGATCCGGACGCCATTGTTCTTGGCGGAGGGCTCTCTAAAATTCAGCCGTTATACGAGCGCGTTCCAGAATCTTGGATAGAGTTTGTGTTCTCCGACACAGTGGCGACACGTCTGCTCCCACCGCAGCACGGAGACGCAAGCGGTGTGAGAGGCGCAGCGTGGCTTTGGCCCCTCAATGAGGGATAGAGGACTAATCCTCGCACGCACCCGCCCTTTGCAAATCAATCAGGCGGGTCAGAACCGTATAATCTCCCAAGTTCTGGTCGATAAAGCCAACAATTCCACCCTCATAGATTTCTACACGGAGTTCTTGAGAGGGCAACTCATTCGAGCTGGCTGTAGGATAATATGCAAGTTGGGCCGGCCACGGCGGACTTGAAAGCAGTCCATCTGGATCACGGACATTCCCTATTTCTGAGCCTCTGCGACCGATAACAGCAGAGATTCGGTTTGGTCCATCTTCAAGCAGGCCATCGGCAACAACACGGCTGACAAAAGAGCCACCCGCCTGTGCTTGTTCAAGCACTTCAGCGATGAACGTTAGAGATAGCTGTGCATCCTGCTTGATATTAAAAACTTGATTTTGATCAGCCTTTTCTCGCGCTTCGGGGCGAACGTAGGTCATTGTGCCGTCCTGTGCCCTAATATCAACGCCACCGTTGTAGGAATCTACAATTCGGTCATCCGAAGTAATCTGCATTTCAAACGTGGACGACGTGCCGTCTTTCGCTTCGTAAGAGGCAAAGGACTGGCGAAGCGTTGACTGCCGACCATTGCGGTTCAAAATCGCGACATCAAGAGAGGAGTCCTGCTCAAAACCATCGCAGACATCTTTCACCACATAGACCATGGTGCCAGACAACCCAGCAGGCGCATTTTGGCCGGTCGCCCTGCCCAGGCTGACTTCGTAAATGGCTGCATGCGGCGTAACCTGAGCCCCGAAGACCTCAACAATGCCGAACCCAAATACAACGCACACGGTCGTGAGTCGTACAATTATAGTTTTGAGGATATACAATTTTTCAATCCAAACGGTGAAATGGGATAACTCGTTTTACTGACTCTTCCGCCTGCAGCCAATCTATTAGGCCACTTTCACCAAAACCGGCCCTCTCCACAACAAAATTATAACATATTGATTTATATTGATTTTTTAGACTAAAATAGAATATGTTTAATGTTCAGCTCGAGCTTTTCAGAGTCCCCAAACCATAAGCAACTCGGCCTAAGCTTCGTATTATTCTACACCACCCACACGAACGGTTGACTGGAGCAGCGGCTGCGAAGACGATACAGCTTGTAGCGAGGCAGGCCCGCTGCACTTTTGGATATTAATACGCATGTCAGAAAGTCAAAAAGCACAATTGGAACTGGTAAAAAATATGCCAGACCATCACAGCTTAGAGGACAAATTGTCAAAATTTGTGCGGTTTGCGGAAACCGTCGAGCCTGCCGCGGTGGAGTCAGCCGCAGTCGAAAAAATAACCAAACTTGCTCAGTCCCTCGTGGCAGAAATCTCTGACGCGCTTAAGGCACAGGATAAACGTATTGCTGAACTTGAAGCTTTGGCAACCACAGACGAACTCACGCAGCTTCTAAATCGCCGTGGTTTTGAGCAACAGCTTGAGCATGAACTCTCTATTGCACGTCGTCATGGTGTTGGTGGCGTTATGATCTTTGTCGATCTTGATGAATTCAAGCCAATCAACGACACTTATGGTCATGCTGCAGGCGATGAAGTGTTGAAAGCCGCGTCGACGATTTTACAGGCACAGATTCGCGACACGGATTATGTCGGGCGACTTGGCGGCGATGAGTTTGCCATTCTGCTTCCCCGTTCAAATAAGCGAAATGGTGTTAGACGCGCAGAAGAGTTAGATAAAAAACTCAACAACGCCTACGCCTCTTGGAATGACATGCAGATTCCAATTAAAGCAAGTTGTGGCATTCACATGTACACGTCTCGCGCTGAAATTGGTGAATTGCTCGCTAGCGCAGACAAAGCCATGTATAAAATTAAGATGGAGCGCAAAGCGAAAAAGGGCATTATCCCTCGCACCTAGCTCGATCTGCGACCGCGTTTTCAGTTCTTTTTGTTAACACTTCGTTTTTGTGTTGCCCCTAAACTAATTCGGCCATTACACCAGATTTGGATACCTCGCCATGAGCAGAGGATTGTTTGCTTTTATATTGTCCGGTGCCATCGCAGCCCTCATCGCAGCGGTCGTTTTTGGACCCAACTGGACGGGCTTACTAAGCACGTCTGATACAGCTGTTGAAGACTCTAGCTTTACTCCTGCAGAAATCGAGAAAATGATAGCGGATTGGCCAATCGCGCTTGCAGAAGTCGACACAGCTCTTGTTGAGTACCGCAAAATAGGCGGCAGTCGTGCTGGAGAAAGAGCCATACGACGAGGCGTGCAGGCAAATGTATTCCAGAGACAGCAATGGCCGAACGGCAGAGGTGAATACCTAATCAGCTACTTTTTTATGCTACGCAACTCGATCTTGAAATATTCCGATCAGCACAGCGCTTTGGGGTATTTTATGGAACACTACGAGCAGAACGATGCGGTAAGTCCCGAACTCAGAGAGCTACAGATTTCACAAATCCAAACCATGCTCAATCAGATTGATGATGCTCCAGACCTTCTAGAATACCCCCCTGGAGATGTAGAACTGATGGTGCGGTACTTTGATCGGTTTCACGAAATGCTGGTCAGCTATGGTCGCCCGTCTGGCTATACGACATCCTCACAAACCAGCCGCTAATTTCATCAATCTCTCCAACAACTTAGCCTGAGACCTTCTCTGAACTGCCTTTCTCGATCTCCTTCGGGAGATCAATCTTGATGTGCAATTCTTTAAGCTGTTTATCACTCACCACGTTTGGCGCCTGCATCATCAAGTCTTCAGCCTGGTTGTTCATGGGGAACAGGGTGACTTCACGAATATTCGGCGTGTCAGCCAACAGCATTACGATACGGTCAATACCAGGTGCTGCACCACCGTGCGGCGGTGCGCCATATTTAAACGCATTGAACATGCCACCGAAGCGCTCTTCAATTACGCTTTCTTCATAGCCGGCAATAGAGAAGGCTTTAACCATAATGTCAGGCCGATGGTTCCGGATCGCTCCCGAGCAGAGTTCAACTCCGTTACACACAATGTCGTACTGGTAAGCTAAGACATCAAGAGGATCAGAGGCTTGTAATCCTTCAAGGCCACCTTGCGGCATTGAAAACGGGTTGTGGCTAAAGTCAATCTGGCCCGTGGCTTCATCCCGCTCGTACATGGGATAATCGACGATCCAGCAAAGATCGAAACGATCCTTGGCTAAGAGATCCAGTTCATCACAAACCTTGGTGCGCACTAGCCCAGCGAATTTTTCAGCAACGGAAGGTTTATCGCAAACGAAGAACACACTGTCGCCAAGCCCGACACCAACGGCATCGCGAATTGCAGCCACGCGGCTTTCATCCAAGTTCTTTGCAATTGGTCCCTTCGCGCCACCGTCGGCTTCGTAGACGATGTAACCAAGACCACCTGCGCCCTCGCTTCTCGCCCAGTCATTCAACTTGTCGAAATAGCTGCGTGGCTGGCCAGCAGAGCCGGGGGCAGGAATCGCCCGCACAATCGCGCCCTTCTCAATATTCTTTGCAAACAAACCAAATGTCGATCCAGCGAAGTGTTCTGTGACATCCGTAATCAACAAAGGATTGCGCAGATCAGGTTTGTCACTGCCGTACTTAAGCATAGCTTCTGCGTAGGGAATACGTGGCCATTCGTCAGACGTGACGGCGCGACCATTGGCAAACTCATGAAAAATACCACCAATGACGGGCTCAATCGCCGCAAACACATCATCTTGCGTGACAAAAGCCATTTCAAGATCAAGTTGATAAAACTCACCGGGGGAGCGATCAGCCCGACCGTCTTCATCACGAAAGCATGGCGCGATTTGGAAGTAACGGTCAAATCCGGAAACCATGACCAGTTGCTTAAAAATCTGTGGGGCCTGGGGAAGCGCATAGAAACGTCCTGGATGGAGACGCGATGGCACCAAGAAGTCACGCGCGCCCTCGGGCGAAGATGCCGTCAGGATGGGAGTCTGAAATTCAATAAAGCCAGACTCCGTCATGCGGCGCCTGATGCTGGAAATGACTTGGGACCGCAAGATAATGTTATCGCGCATTTGTTCGCGACGCAGGTCCAGATAGCGGTATTTGAGCCTTAACTCCTCGGGGTAATCGTTGTCCCCATAGACTTGAATAGGCAGAGTATCTGTTTGCGATAGAACTTCAACGGCCTCAACCTGAAGCTCTACCTTGCCGGTTGGCAAACGTTCGTTGACCGTATCTTCGGTGCGTTCAACAACTTTACCGGTAATACACAGCACTGTCTCTGAACGTGCGCCATCAATCAGCGCAAACACAGAGCTGGACGTATCCACAACGCATTGGGTCAGCCCAAATTGGTCTCTGAGATCAATAAACACCAAGTTTCCGTGGTCACGCTTGCGATGGACCCAACCGGAAATACGGGCCTCTTGACCAGCGTCTTCTAGGCGCAAAGCGCCACAATTGTGCGTTCTATAACGGTGCATGACCGGTTCCCCATGGCGGAATGAATGAGCCCCTGCATAAAGCGGAGGGAGCGGGTCGAGAAACCACACCGAACTAGCGCGTTTGTCAAGGTTTTGGGGCCTTTTAGGAAAAGAATAGGTGGAGTCACTCTGGTGGTTGCAGCGAGGGGGCAGAATCGATAAGAACGCTTGTATGGATTTAATCACAACGACTGCGGACCTTTCCGCCCTTTGTCAGCGCTTATCGTCTGAAGAGTTTGTGACCGTCGATACCGAGTTTCACCGGGAAACCACGTACTGGCCGCTATTGTGCCTGGTTCAGGTCGGAGGACCGGATGAAGCCCATTGCATTGATCCGTTGGCTGAAGGCATTGACCTCGGCCCCCTGTACGATCTTTTCCGCAACGAGAATGTGGTTAAGGTTTTTCATGCCGCACGCCAAGATTTAGAAATTTTCTACCACAAAGCAGATCTCATCCCGGCTCCCCTGTTCGACAGCCAAGTCGCTGCGATGGTCTGTGGTTTCGGCGACTCTGTTGGATACGAAACGCTCGTGTCCAAACTCACCAGTGCACGGATTGACAAAAGCCAGAGATTTACAGACTGGTCACGGCGCCCTCTCTCAGAAAAACAGGTGGAGTATGCCTTAGCCGATGTTGTGCATCTTCGAGACGTGTACGTGCATTTAAAAGCTCAGCTTGAGTCCAGCGAACGTTCAGCTTGGGTTTCTGAGGAAATGAAAATCCTGACCAATCCCGAAACTTACGATCTGACCCCCGAAGACTCATGGCGACGTCTAAAGTCTCGAGAAAAAAAGCCCCGCTTTCTAGCCATTTTGAAAGAGGTTGCCGCGTGGCGCGAGCGCACGGCGCAGGAGCAAAACACACCGCGACGTCGCGTCATTAAAGATGATGCCTTGATAGAACTCGCATCTCTCAAACCAAAAGATGAAAACGCTCTTGGTCAAACACGACTGTCAAAACATCTTGCGCGCAGCAAACACGCCCGCAGCGTCTTGGCAGCAATTAAGCGCGGCATAGAAATGCCGGACTCTGACTGCCCAAAGCTTCCGCGCGCTCCTGATAAACCCTCCGGTCTAGGTCCTGTAATCGATTTGTTAAAGGTCTTATTAAAAGCCCGCTGCGAAACCAATGACGTCGCATTAAAACTGGTCGCTACGGTTGACGATCTGGAAAAGATCGCCATTGATGATGATGCAGACGTGCCTGCCCTCAGAGGGTGGCGGAGACAGTTATTTGGCGAGGATGCCATTAAGTTGAAGCATGGCCAATTGGCCTTATCACTCTCAAAAAGTGGTAAAACAGTAGACGTTGTTGAACGTTAGACGTTTTACAGCAGCTCAATATTATCGTTGAGACCGAGATGATTGGCCAGCCGCGACAGGCGCTTCGGGTAAGAACCGCTGCCAAATGAAGGATCGTCGGCTGGCAGCGTCAGAACTATTGTCGTCTCACCAACATCAAGTTTTGTTTTTGGCAATATGCCTGGCATTCCTCCGGATAGAGAATACGCTAGGCGCAAACCCAGACCAATGGTCCTCACCCGATGTATGCGACTATCATCCAGCATGGCATGGGCCTGCTCAATGGCCTCCGAGGTATCATCGCTGCGATAACGGTAAAACATGGCAAGTGCCAAACCAGCGCGGTCTTCGTGCTCCAGGCCCATAAACGGCAATCTCAACACGCGCAGGAATGCCTGTTCTGCGCGGTAGTCCGGATGTTCAGCCCAACAAACATCTCGCAGCAAACAGGCTGCCAAACGTAGCTTGGACTGTGCCGGTGTTTCGCCTGGGAAAAGAGAGTCGAGCCACGTGAAAGCCTCATGCCCCGTCTTCGGGTCTCGGCCGGCGCCGCGGCTCAGTTCCTCAGCTGCGCTAATCAGAGGGTCAGTCACTTTTATTTTCTCGGGCAGATCTTTGTAAAACTGACCTTCACGCATGCCATATATGGAAAAAACCAACTTCTCTGGTCGGCTAATTTCCAGGAGTCTTTGCAGAACCATTGCGGCTAACGGCAAGGTAACAAGGCGGGCCTTATCAATGCTACGAATCTTATCAAGCGTTTGGGGGCTGAGGTTCGAAATGAGTTCGAAAACCGAAATGGCCTGCTGCCGGGTCAAGGTGAAATTATCCAGGACATGCAGCGGATAATTCATGTGGGCTATACAGACCCGCGCCAAAGCACGCCAAGCGCCACCAACGGCATAGAGCGATCTACCTTTGGTACTGGAAATCCAGGACTCTGCAGCAAAATAATGGTTAGCGATCTCTTCGGCTTTATCAATATTTTGATTTGAGGACGCAGACAATCTCAGAGTGCCAAGAGGCAGCGTCGCATGGTTGGAAAACTCGCCATTGTGAACGTCGACCAATTCCAAGCTACCGCCGCCAAGATCAGCCACAATGCCATCAGCATCAGGAATTCCACACAGGACGCCTAAACCGGCACGCTTGGCTTCCTGCTTTCCAGAAAGAACTTTAATGACAAGACCTATCTCTTTTTTAACCGTATCGACAAAGTCTTGCCCGTCTTCAGCATCCCGCAACGCTGCCGTCCCAAGAGCATCTAGCTGAACCAGGCCCATTTCTGTCGCAAGAACTTTGAATCGCCTTAAAGCGCGGAATGCTTTATCGATACCTTCCGGATGTAATCGACCGGTCGCTTCAATATCTCGACCTAAACCACAGGTAGATTTTTCGTTGTAGATAGGAACGGGCGTTCTCATAACGCCGCTATACACCACCAGTCGAACCGAGTTCGACCCGATATCGATGACGCCAATAGGCCGATGTCGTAACGCTAATGTCGTGCTGTCGGTTGGCACACGATCTCTCACACCAAAATCTTAAGGTGCGCTGATAGCAGGTTTAACGCCGGCTTGGAACCAGTTTGGGCACCAAAGCCTTCGCTTGATCTATTGAAGTCCCCTGGCCGGACAAACTCGGATTGTTCATGAAGTACTCATGAGCCCCAAACGGCGAAGATTCTGGCTGATCACGACAGAATCTGCCATCCGATAAAAGAGTCCAGCTTTGAACATTGTCATTAATGTTCGCAACCATAATCTGATCCAGAACCTGCTGATGTACAGTATGGTTTTCAATTGGGACGAAGGTCTCCACGCGATTTATCAAGTTGCGTGTCATCCAATCGGCAGAGGAAATGAAAACCTTTGCCTTACGAGAGGGAACTGGATGGCCATTACCGAAGACAAAAATGCGCGAGTGCTCAAGAAAGCGACCGACAATACTTTTGACATGAATATTTTCTGAGAGACCGCGAACACCAGGGCGCAAACAACAAATACCGCGAACAATCAGTTCTATCTGCACGCCAGCCTGAGAGGCCAAGTACAGTTGATCGATTATTGCAGGATCAACCAGCGAATTCATCTTCGCCCATATAGTTGCGGGGCGTCCCGCCTGCGCATGCTCAATTTCTTTTGCGATGAGGTTTTCAATTTTTTCTTTAAGACCAATTGGGGCAATTGAAAGCTTTTCCAAGGAGTCTGGTCGCGCATAGCCGGTCATAAAATTGAACGCCCGGTTAGCGTCGCGGCACAAGGCCGGATCACATGTGAAGAATGACAGATCCGTGTAAATCTTGGCGGTAACCGGGTGATAATTACCCGTGCCAAAGTGAACATAGGAATTTAGTGCGTTGCCTTCGCGCCGCGTAACCAAAGATATCTTGGCATGTGTTTTTAGATCAACAAACCCATAAACGACGTTTGCTCCAGAGCGCTCAAGGTCACGCGCCCAGCGGATATTGGCTTCTTCATCAAACCGCGCCTTGAGTTCAACCATAGCTGTGACCGATTTCCCCGCCTCAGCGGCTTCAATCAGCGCCTGAACAATCGGAGAGTCCTTGCTGGTACGATACAACGTTTGCTTGATGGAGACCACATTTGGGTCTCTGGCCGCCTGACGCAAGAACTGAACAACCGCATCAAAAGATTCGTAAGGATGATGGACAAGAATGTCTTTTTTACGGATAGCGGCAAAGCTATCTCCGCCAAAATCGCGAATACGTTCTGGAAAACGCGCATTGTAAGGTGTGAATTCCAGATCAGAGCGCTCACCCGTAATCAACTGACTGATATCCGCCAAGCCAATCATGCCATCAATGCGAAACATATCATTCGCTGAGGTTTCCAGTTCATCACAAATCAGTTGAACCTGATCTTCTGGCATAGACGCACTGACCTTGAGGCGAATGCAACTGCCTTTGCGGCGGCGCTTGAGAGCCGTCTCAAAGCTCTGAACAAGGTCTTGCGCTTCCTCATCAATTTCCATCTCGCTGTCACGAATAACCCTAAACACGCCAGATTGAATCACCTTGTACCCCGGGAAAAGCCGATCAACGAACAGCATGATAGCGTCTTCAAGTGTGATAAACCGCATCCGCCGCCCACGTAGACGAATAAGACGGTTAACTTGTGAGGGCATGGGAACCAGCGCACGCATGGCTTCACCATTGTCAATGCGAACCAGCTGCAGAATGAGAGATAAGCCAAGATTAGGAATAAATGGAAACGGATGTGCCGGATCAATCGCCAACGGTGTGAGAACCGGAAAAATGTGATCCATGAAGCGCCCACGCAGCCATGTCTTATCCGTTTCATTCAGTTCATTTGAGGTAACAACGTGGATATCCTCTTTATCCAAATCAGCCTGTAAACTCTCCCAGCACTCATCCTGACGTTTAAGCACTTCTCTAACCGCGGCATTGATGCGGGTGAGTTGTTCGTCTGGCGTTAAGCCATCAGCACTGCGTTGGGTAATCCCTGCGCGCACTTGCCCTTTAAGGCCAGCCACACGAACCATATAGAATTCGTCCAGGTTGGACGCTGATATAGAGAGAAACCGAACACGCTCTAAAAGCGGATGGTTTTTGTTCTGGGCTTCTTCCAGCACACGCGTGTTAAATGATAACCATGACAGCTCTCGATTAATAAAACGGTCACTACTGCTCATAGTGATTTCTGTAGCCTTCGGATTATCCATAGCTGGTGCTGTGTCTTGCGAACTCACGCATAGCTTCCTTAAAATTTGGGAATTGGGTTGATTGCAAACCCTGCATTAGGGAAACGCAAATTATCGGAAAACCCAATATGACCAGAGCGAATTTCACGAAACTGCAATCAAATCTAACACAATAATTGTATCATGGTGCATATCTTCATGTCGAATAATAGGCTGATACATGCCCTTAACTCTATTACTTTTGCGCCATGCTAAATCAGATTGGTCAGAAAATACCAGTACAGACCATGAGCGACCGTTATCTGATCGTGGTGTGCGCAATGCAATGACAATAGCCAATTACCTAGAGTCCAAAAGCCTCAAGCCTGACATAATTTTATGCTCAACAGCGCTTCGGACCCGCCAAACGGCTGATGCCGTATTATCTATCTGGCCTGAAGTAGAGATCAAATATCACAAGCAGCTCTACCTCGCTTCTACACAGGATGCACTTGACCTATTGCGCCAACAAGACCCAGCCCAACGCGTGTTGATGGTGGGGCATAACCCAACAACTGAGGATCTCTTGCGTATGCTGGTGGACTCTTCATTGCCGCAACACAAAAGCCTCAAAGACGCTTACGCGAAATATCCAACAGGAGGGCTTTCACAGTTGGCGTTTACAGCCGCGGATTGGAGCCGTTTGAAATCGTCCTCCGCCCAACTGATACGTTTCGTCAAACCTAAGAATCTGGAGCGCGACGAAGAGACTCAGTAAAGCTTTAGCTTTACTCCTGGTCAAAATCTATTGCTTTGGTGTTAAGCACTTCGCGCACAAAGGGAACGCTGATTTTTCGATTTTTCGCCAGAGATTCTCGGTCAATAAAATCTACAAAAGTCAGAATGGCAGAGAACGTCCGGGGAATGCGCTTGTGTACGAACTCGATCACGTCTGGACCGACGTCGACCTGACGATCTCTAAACACTTTGATTAAGACTGCTGACATCGTTGCATCGTCCGGTGCCTGCATGGCAACAAGAGGCATTCCAGCCAAGCGTGACTTTAAGTCAGGCAACTTAACAGGCCATCTAGAGGGTGGTGTCAGCCCTACAATCAGAAAATGCTTACCGAGCTCTCGGACCGCATTAAACAAATGAAACAATGAGGGCTCGTTCACAATTGCCTCAGCCCCATCCCAGACCAGAGCAGCGTGAGCCTTGACCAAACTAAGCGGATTCGCGTTTTCAATTTCGTCGACATTTAAAAAATAAGCGTTCGCTTTAGCCGAAAAAACGGCTGCCAGATGAGACTTACCACAGCCTGACGGGCCATGAAGACCAACGACAGGGGCTGGCCAATTCGGCCAGCTATCAATCCAGCTTACAGCTTCACGATTAGCCTCGGTGATCAGAAAATCGGCACGACCGAGCGCTGGTCTATGACCAAGTTCTAGGGGTATTTGTTGTGGCGCCACTAGATTTACCTAGAAAGCTATAGTCAGGGTGATCGGGAGGGCTGACTATTACTGAACAGCCCAGACGGATATGGCTCAGGGGGTGCACTTAATACCTGGCTCTCATTCACAAGACCAGTCGAACCACCAGCTGGCACAGGCGTTAGAGGCGATGCCGGTAAAGCACCGATCGTTTGAATGGTATCTAACACAGCGGATCGGTCTTCGATAACCCAAGCTCCGTCTTGCCATAAAAACCTGAGATCACTTTGCGCCATCGCCAACTTGAGCTGGTTTTCATCTCCCAAGTAATACAAAGTAACCTGTGCGCGATCCCTCGTTATGGCCTGTAAATCATATCGGTCAATAGACGGCACGCGCTCAAGACGTTCGCGCACAGTTAACCAATCTTCAAGCCGTTTAAGTGGAACAAGCGCCGTAATCTGACCGGTGACATCGAATTGAAGCATCGTGTCGAGTTTCCATTCGTCTTCAATCAGAACGCTCGCTCGAATGGCCGCCGCTTTGAACAACTCGCTCCACGTTTGACCTCCCGAGGCCGCAATATCAAACTGTCTCTCGGCCCCAGACCGAGAAAAATAAAGGCTAACGCGAACTGATTCAGCCCCAAGAGTTCCAATCAAAGAGGCTTTGGCGATCACTGCATTATCCGCGTCATATCTAGCAGCCCATGTCACTAAGCGGTCTGTATCCCGAGCAACAACATCTTCGGGTCGAAGCCCTGTCAGATCCTCCAAATCACCATACGGCAATTGCAGCGGCGCAAGCCCCTCAAGTTGAGGTACCTGCGACCAAGCATCTAACCATGGATTTTCAGACCAAATGACCGGCTCAGATACGATTGATTCTTGATAAAGCGGCACAACCACGATGGGCTTGCTTACGGTCTCTGCGAATGGCACTGAGTTAGTTCTTAAAACTGTTCGCACGCTATCTGGCTTAAACCGAACCAGTATAGTTGCGATATACTTTCGCGCCGTCGTTTTCTCGTTAGCGACCGAAAAATCTTGAACTAAATCGATTATATCTCGCTCTGATAAACTGGGTATATTGGCTTGATAACGCAGCGGAACCAGGCGCTTAAATAGGCGGCTGAGGGCCTCAACTTGGCCTCGCTGCAAACCTTCGGTCCGAGCTTCTGTTGTTGTTCGAGCCGTCACATCTACAGCAACATCACTAATAGTAAACACATCAGATTGAGCGTTTGCGGGCCCAGCCGTGAACGGAACAGCAAAACACGCTGCGAAAACTGCAAAACACCACAACCAAAAAGTAACGCAGCCCGTTGCAACGGTGCCGACTTTAGCTATGGTACGACTTCTTTTAACCCGTAGATGTGAGGCTGACATTTCTAAGTCCTCTCAGGCCGATGACCGCCAGACAAATGGTTTAACCTACAAAGACGCCGGGGTCGATATTGACGCGGGCAATGCCTTGGTTGAAGCCATTAAACCCCTTGCTAAATCGACCATGCGCAGCGGTGCTGATTCGGCATTGGGCGGCTTTGGTGGCCTTTTCGATCTTAAAGCAAGTGGCTACAAAGATCCTGTTCTTGTCGCAGGTAATGACGGAGTCGGCACAAAACTGCTGATTGCTATAGACGCTGGCCAGCACAACACCGTTGGAATCGATTTGGTTGCCATGTGTGTAAACGATTTGGTGGTACAAGGCGCGGAACCTCTGTTCTTTCTTGACTACTTTGCGACCGGAAAGCTCTCCGTCGAAGATGCCACCGCCATAATTGCTGGTATCGCCACCGGCTGCCGAGAAGCAGGATGTGCCTTGATTGGCGGTGAAACAGCAGAAATGCCTGGTCTATATGGCGAAAATGAGTATGACTTGGCTGGATTTTCCGTTGGTGCTGTCGAACGGGATCAAATCTTACCCCGTAATATTGCCGAAGGTGATGCCGTTATCGGCCTGCCTTCAAGCGGTTTCCATTCCAATGGATATTCCCTGATTCGCAAAATCGTTTCAGTGGCCGGGTTTTCATACAGCAGTACGGCACCTTTCGACGTCTCCATAACGCTCGGAGAAGCGCTGCTGACCCCGACCCGTATTTATATCAAGCCCTGCCTTGCTTTGGTTCGGAATGAATTAGTAAACGGATTCGCTCATATTACCGGTGGCGGCCTGACAGAAAATATACCACGCGTGCTGCCAGATGACCTAGCCGTGACAATTGATACTTCGGCCTTTGAGCTTCCGCCTATGATGAGGTGGCTTGCTGACACTGGTGGCTTATCGACCATGGAGATGGCCCGTACATTTAACTGCGGGATTGGAATGGTTGTATTGGTCTCAGCTAAAAATGAGAACGCTGCTCTTGAAACCCTGCAACAAAATGGGGAAAAGCCCATAAAACTGGGACACGTCATAGCCCGCGAAGGTAGCGAACAGGTTCAACTGAAAAATGTTGAAGCCACATGGGGTCTAAAGTAGCTCGGGTCTAAAGTAGCGCCCGCATAGAATTACGGCTGGCAATTAGTAAAAAAGCCCTAACTTAAGGCGTCTAAGTCGATTTCTCCGGCGACAATCCGCACCAAGGTCTCTGAAAGAAACTTATGTTCTTTCGCAAGAACCCGTGCCGCCAAGTCCTCTGCCGTATCATCCGAGAAAACTGGGACTTTAGTCTGATCAACGATAGCACCCGTATCATACGCACCATCAACCAGATGCACGGTAATACCAGATTCGCGCTCTCCGGCAGCGATCACAGCCTCGTGGACTTTACCGCCATACATGCCCTGCCCACCATATTTTGGCAGAAGGGACGGATGAATATTAACGATACGATTGTGATACGCCGAGAGAACCTTGGGTCCAATTTTACGCATATACCCAGCCAGAATGATAAGGTCGACACGCGCCTCTTTCAGGGCTGAGAGGTGAGCGTTGTCTAAGGCGTCTTCAGACCCTTCCGTCTTTGGGCTAAGATGGATGTGAGGCAAAGCCTTTTCTGCAGCCCAAGCCAGAGCAGGGCTATTTCGGTTGTTGCTGATCAATAGAACAGGATCAGCCTGTAACGTTCCGTGAACACATGCAGAAACTACCGCGCGCATGTTGCTCCCGCGGTGAGAAACGAAAAAACCGAGGCGCGGGCGATTAGGTAGCGGCGCCATCGGTTTCTCCTGCAACAGGTTTGATAAATTAACTAACCGACGATTTCGTCAGCTTCAAAGAAGTAAGCGATTTCAATCGCTGCATTCTCAGGTGAGTCTGATCCATGTACAGAATTGGCTTCAATGCTCTCTGCCAAAGTTTTTCGAATTGTGCCCTCCGCAGCGTCAGCCGGGTTGGTGGCGCCCATAATTTCTCTGTTGCGGGCAACGGCGTTTTCACCCTCAAGAACCTGAACGACAACAGGTCCAGAGGTCATGAAGTCGCAAAGATCGTTGAAGAAAGGGCGTTCTTTATGAACGGCATAAAAACCTTCAGCAGCAGCACGATCAAGTTTGACCCGCTTTTGGGCGATAACGCGCAAGCCACCCTCTTCCAGCATGGAAACAACCTTGCCGGTCAGATTGCGGCGGGTGGCGTCGGGTTTAATAATCGAAAAAGTGCGTTCTAGAGCCATTATATAATCATCCGTTTGAATTAGTGGTTGTGGGTAATGATGCCTCTGAGCCTATCCAGGCTGAATACGTTATCAAAGTCGGGCGGTTTATAGACAACGGGTGACCCAGAGGCAACAGAAGTACTGCGATTCGAGACCCTAGGCTTGGGCCTTCTCTTCCCAGCCCCCTTGCTCGGTTTGTTGCCAATAATGAAGCTCATACCCGCTGCCACGCGCCTCTTGCCAGCGGTTACGGGCAAGGCTTACGGCGTCTTCGTCGTTCCCATCAAACATATCGAGGCACCGCTCATAACTGTTCAAGGTCTCCGCTGACATACTATCTGTGAGCACCAAAATGGACGCACGGTTTGGATTTTCAGGATGCTCTGTCACCCAAATCGGCTGATCTTGTGGTTGTCCATCCTTGACCGTGCCGTTCGCCAACCAGGAATTAGGATCAAAGGTCCATAACGCGTTGCTGAGACTCTCGACCCTTTCCTCAGAGCCCGCCAGGACCACAGCACGGTGGCCGTTCTGGCGGACTTTTTGGAGTATTTTGGGTAAGGCCTTCTCTAAGGGCCATTTTTGCAGGTGATAGAAGTCAATTCTCATACTTCGGGCACCACAGTGTTTATAGGTCTATTAGCTCTCGCCGATCCTAACCGGTATCAGCCGGAAATCTTGGCCGGACTGAATACGAAGCAATACGACAGAGCGGTCTTTACTCTTTGCTTCCGCAATCACTTTTTCAGCTTGATCCGCCGTTTCAACCGGGGTCTGCTGGACTTCTGCAATGATATCTCCTCTGCGAAGGCCCTTTTTAGCAGCATCACTGTCACCATCGACATCAACAATCACCAGACCGTTGATCTCATCCGGCAGCTCGTATTGCGATCTTACAGCTGATGTCAGTTCTGCAACTGTAACCCCAAGCTCACGAATTTGCTTGCTATCGGGGCGACCATCTGACGACCCGCGATCACCGCGTGAGGCAACCTGAACCGCTTCTTCTTCGAGTTCACCAATAAGCACATTGAGTGTTCGCTCTTTACCACCACGCCAAACAGTCATTTTTACGCGCTTGTCGATATCGGTTTCGGCAACAATCAAAGGCAACTGGCGCATTTCTTCAACGGGTTTGCCATCAAAGGTTAGAATAACATCGCTGGGTTCAACCCCTGCTTTGGCTGCTGGACTATCTTCAACAGCTTCTGCAACCAACGCACCACGGGCTTTGTCGAGACCAAGGCTCTCAGCAATTTCCGGCGTCACAGTTTGAATTTTCACGCCCAACCAGCCCCGACGTGTCCGCCCGAACTCATTGAGGTCGCCAATGACTGATTTGGCAAGATTGGAGGGGGATGCAAAACCGATCCCGACACTGGCACCGGTCGGCGAAAAGATCGCTGTATTGATGCCGATAACTTCGCCCTTCATATTGATCAGAGGGCCACCAGAGTTGCCGCGGTTAATCGCTGCATCGGTTTGAATATAATCATCGTAGGCGTTGCCGTTGCTGAGTTGGCGAGACCGCGCAGAGATGATCCCTGCTGTCACAGTTACGCCAATACCGAACGGGTTACCAATGGCAACGGACCAATCACCTACACGCATATCATCTGAGTCGCCCCACTTAATTGTCGGCAACGGCTTATCTGCTTCAACTTTAAGTAAAGCCAAATCAACTTTTGGGTCACGGCCAATCAACTCAGCTTTCAGGATAGTGTTATCCGCAAGAATAACCGTGATTTCGTCTGCGTCTTCGATGACGTGATTATTCGTCACGATTAGGCCGTCAGCCTCAATGATAAAACCAGAGCCTAATGACGACGCGCGCCGCGTCGGACGATCACTATCGCCCTGGCCATCTTGGTTTGGCTGAAGCTGGTCTCCGAACTGTTCAAGAAAATCCTTAAACATGTCTTCCAGCGGCCCGCCTCGTGGCATTTGCGGCAAGCTACGGGAGTTTCCACGACGCTGTTCAATAAGCTGTGTTGTAGAAATATTAACAACCGCTGGGATGATGTCCTCAACAACGTCGGCAAAAGAGTCTGGTGTCGATGCTGACTGAGCAGGTGCTGAAAAAACAAACAGCGTGAGGGCCAACAAGGCCAACAACAACGAACCACCGAGCGGGGACATATGTTGTTTTTTTACATTTAAAGTTTTGGAAATACTGGTCGTCCGGGCCATTCCGGGCCTCCTTTAGTTCTAGGTGACTGTCCCCACCGTCAATGGAATACATCTTTGGCCGAAATGGTAACGATCAACAACTCCGTCAACAGGTTTGTGTCGCTTTCTATCAGCTTCGTAATCTTTATGGACCTGGTAGATTTGAGGCTTCCCTATGCCAGACGCCTGCTGCGCCCAGCATAGGTTTCAGTTTAATCGCGAGCAGCTGGCAGTTGGTCAAAAAAGCGGAAAAACTCGGAGTCAGGACTTAAGATCATTGTTGTCCCCTCAACGAGTGAGCCCCTGTAAGCTTCCATGGACCGCATAAACCCATAAAATTCAGGGTCCTTGCCATGGGCCTCATTGAGTACACGACGACTTTCCGCTTCGCCTTGACCGAGTTGAATTTGAGCTTCTCGTTCAGCATCAGCTAGAATAATGGTCCGCTCACGGTCAGCTTCAGCTTCAATACGAGCTTTGGTCTCCTGCCCCTGGCCTCTTAAGAGAGCGGCCTGCGCAATACGATCTGAGCGCATCCGGTTGTAAACTGACTGGCTGGTTTCAGGCGGAAGATCAGTGCGCCCAATGCGGACGTCAACCACTTCGACCCCAAACTCGGGCGCACGGCGACTAACACCGCGCGTAATCTCTTGCATGACCTCAACACGTTTATCCGTCAGCAAGTCAGACAATTGCGCCTGACCTAGCGCATCGCGAACGCTACCGTTTAAAATTGTACCAAAGCGGTCACGAAACCCAATTTCCGTTCTGACTGCTTGATAGAATTTAAGGGGGTCAACAATTTTATACCGCGCAAACGCATCAACGATAACACGCAGTTGATTCACCAGCGGCATTTCTTGGCTCGGCGGATCAAGATCGAGAACACGATTATCGTAGTAAACGACGTTCTGCACGAGCGGTATTTTGAAATGTAACCCTGGCTCGACAATCACACGTTTGGTTTCACCCAATTGTAGTACAATGGCCTGTTGTGTTTGATGAACCGTAAACAGAGTGCCCGTCAGTGCGATGGCACCAACCAGAACAATGACACCAAGTGCGAGAAGTTTTCCTGACTTCATTAGTTTGTTCCTCCGTCACGAGCACGCTGCAATTGATTCAACGGGAGGTAAGGCACGACACCGTTACCCTGACCGTTATCATCCATGATGACCTTTTCTGACTTACTGAACACCTCTTGCATCGCTTCCAGATACAGACGGCGTGACGTCACATCCTTATTGTTACGATAAGTCTCATAGAAGGCATCAAAGCGTTGCGCGGCGCCCTGGGCCTCACGAATCAGCTTTTCTTTTTCAGCTGATGCGTTTTCAATCATGCGGGAGGCTTCACCCTTGGCGCGCGGTACGATATCGTTCCGATAGGCAGTAGCCTCATTACGCAAACGTTCTTGGTCCTGATTGGCACGCTGAACGTCGTTAAACGCGTCGATCACTTCTGGAGGAGGGTTGGCACCCTGCACTCTGATTTCAAGAATGCTGATACCAGAACCATAGCTATCAAGAATTTCCTGTAAAACCGTCTGTGCGGTTTGGCCAACAACTTCACGACCGCCAGTAGTGACAAAGTCCAAAGTATTTTGACCAACCACTTCTCTCATTGCGCTCTCGGCAGCGAGCTTAACAGTTTGCTCTGGCGCACGAATGTTAAACAGAAAATCTCCTGCATCTCGAATGCGCCACTGCACCACAAAGTCAACATCAACGATGTTCTCATCACCTGTAAGCATGAGGCTCTCGGCTGGCACATCGCGCAGGTTGGTTGTGTTAGGAACACCTCTAAACCCAATGGTGATTTGGTTGGTCAAAGTCACTTTCGGCGTCTGCACCTCACCGACTGGGCCTGGAAACCAATAATTTAAGCCGGGTTGAGTGGTTTTGACATAACTGCCGAATAAAAGTTCAACACCTTGTTCATCTGGTTGCACCCGATAGAAACCGCTTGCACCCCAGATAACCAGGACAGCAGCAATCACGATCAATATACCGCGTGATGAGCCCATACCGCCCGGTATGAATTGCTTTACCCGATCTTGGCTGCGCTTGAGTAGCTCTTCCAAATCCGGTGGCGGTTGACCGCCGCCCCAGGAACTTCCCCCGTCACCGCCGCCATTTCCTCCGCGACCGCCTTTGCCGCCCTTGCCGCCCCAGGGGCCGCCTGATCCGCCACCGCCCCATGGGCCGCTACCTTGTTGTTTCCAGAACACTGGAGTATCCCTTCCTGTCATTGGTCTGCCATATCATTGGCGACCGAAAATCAAGTGCTACGGCCTTATATGACATGTGCCGGGGAGGCGCAACGCGAGCCCCGGACTGGTCTTGATGAGTCTAGACCACAAAAGTACATATCGGTTGATAAATTGGAGGTTTCAAGGGTGCCAGACGTGACAAAAGATCAAATTATTGAAGCCCTTAGCGCTGTGGACTCAGGTACAGGCGGTTTGGATGTAGTTGCGCGGGGCTGGGTTCAAGACATTGTGATTAAAGAAGGACACGTGGCCTTTAGCCTGCAGGTACCTCCAGATCTTGGTCCCAAACTGGAACCTGTAAGGGCTAACGCAGAAAAAGCCGTTCACGATTTACCAGGCGTTATTTCTGCAACAGTCGTGTTAACAGCGGAAAAACCGGCCAGCAAAACTCCTCAA
Source organism: Rhodospirillaceae bacterium (assembly GCA_040219235.1). Lineage (NCBI taxonomy): Bacteria > Pseudomonadati > Pseudomonadota > Alphaproteobacteria > Rhodospirillales > Rhodospirillaceae > Rhodospirillaceae bacterium. The sequence continues at coordinate 1,228,486 of JAVJSV010000011.1, read as the reverse complement.
GCCAAGAGCGGAAGTGGTCGGGATCGTTTGGAACTGCCTGGCATCGCCGCCATTGTGGCGGTAGCGTCCGGAAAAGGCGGTGTTGGCAAATCAACAACAGCAGCCAATCTAGCTGTGGCGCTAGTCAAATTAGGTAAACGCGTCGCCTTGTTTGATGCGGATATCTTTGGCCCCTCGATGCCACGCATGATGGGATTGTCTGGTAAAAAGCCGCATTCAGACGGACGCAAAGTCTACCCACTTGAGAATCATGGCGTGAAAGTCATGTCGATTGGCTTCATGGTCGCAGAGGATGATCCGATCATATGGCGCGGCCCTATGGTCATGGGTGCCCTGGAACAAATGCTTAAAGATGTGGAATGGGGTGACATCGACGTCATGATCATCGATATGCCGCCGGGCACCGGCGACACCCAACTGACAATGTCCCAGCGCGTGCCTTTGTCAGGAGCCGTTATTGTATCAACGCCCCAGGATATAGCACTGTTAGATGCCCGCAAGGGCCTCAACATGTTTAAACGCGTCGAGGTCCCGATCCTTGGCGTTATCGAAAACATGAGCCATTACATCTGCCCCTCGTGTGGGCATCGTGACGATATTTTCAGTTCTGGCGGCGCAAAAAAGGCAGCAGCTGAGCTGAATGCAGATGTGCTTGGCGAAATTCCTCTAGATATTCGCATCCGGGAAACTTCCGATGAAGGCACCCCTATTGTCGTTTCTGAGCCAGAAAGCGCTTACAGCAAAGCTTACCTCGATATTGCTGTAAAACTATCGGAAAAGCTAACAAAGAACCCCAACAGAGCAGCCCCAAATATCTCAATGGGATAGCTAACAGCAACGTATTTAAGTGTTGGCCCGGCGGTCTAGCACTACAAAACTATATGATGGGCCACCCTCGTCATCAGGTGCAAAACGCTCACGGGAAATTTCTTTCCACTGGGTTTTGTCGGGTGCCATAAACCACGCATCCCCATCGAACTGTCGATGCACTTCTGTGAGATAAAGGCGATCGGCTTCGTTTATGAGGCGCGCATAAATTTCAGCGCCGCCGATGACCATGACTTCATCAACGCTATCCGTTGCCGCCTGCGTTTTGGCTTTTTGCACTGCTTCTTTAATTTCATTGCAAACAATGACCCCGGTCGCAGACCATCCAGCTTGACGGGTGATCACGATATTGGGGCGGCCCTTCAAGGGTTTACCAATGGACTCAAAAGTCTTGCGCCCCATAACGACAGGTTTGCCCATCGTCAGCTGTTTGAAGTTCTTCAAATCCGCTGAAATATGCCAGGGCAATGCGTTGTCCGCACCGATTGTCCCATTCTCGGCGCGGGCCATAATGAGGCACAGTTTAATCTTTGACGCGACCATCGTTCTGCCCTTTAAACCGCGACCGGTGCAGAAATGTGTGGATGTGGGTCATAGCCAACAAGCTCAAAATCTTTGAAGTCAAAGGCGAACAAATCGGTCACATCTGGATTCAGTCGCATAACAGGCAGTGGCCGAGGCGTTCTTCCAAGTTGGGTCTTGGCCTGCTCCATGTGATTTGAATACAAGTGAGCATCCCCGAACGTATGAACAAAATCACCGGGCTCGTATCCTGTGACTTGAGCAACCATAAGAGTTAACAGGGCGTACGAGGCAATATTAAACGGAACGCCCAGAAATATGTCTGCACTGCGCTGATATAACTGGCACGACAGACGCCCGTTTGCGACATAGAACTGAAATAAACAATGGCACGGCGGCAGGGCCATTGAGTCTACATCTGCTGGATTCCACGCCGTCACTATATGGCGGCGAGAGTCAGGATTATTTTTGAGGCTGGTTAGAAGTTTGTCGATCTGATCAATGGTGCCCCCTTTTGGGTCTGGCCAGGAGCGCCATTGATATCCGTAGACAGGTCCAAGGTCGCCTTTTTCATCAGCCCACTCATCCCAAATCGAAACTTTGTGATCTTTGAGATAGCCAATATTGGTATCGCCGCGCAGAAACCACAGCAGTTCGTAAATAATTGAGCGCAGGTGTAGTTTTTTCGTCGTCACCGCTGGGAAGCCCTGGGACAGATCGAATCGCATCTGATAGCCGAACACAGAATGCGTACCCGTCCCGGTTCGGTCTTCTTTTTTTTCGCCGTGTTCAAGAACATGGCGCATGAGATCAAGGTATTGTTGCATCAGCGAATTTATAGCCGTGCTGGAGCGGAGAACAAGCTTTGGCTGTCGAATAAGTCAAAGCATAGCAAAAACGCCCAAGACGCATTATATTAGAAATGTCGCTTCGGCGACTATGGCGCTAAACCTGCTATGAAATAATCGCTGCGGACCCGGGGGCAGTACCCGGCGCCTCCACCATACCTAGCCATTTTGATAAGGTTTTGGCTGATTTTGGGGGCGAAACAGGATCGACGCGCGTGGTAAAGATAGTAGCTGTTCTCGGCATGGTACCACCGACATCGGGCCATTTTGAAAAGTGCCAACGATAACGTTGCGTACGCCGCTGCCGCTTAATTGAGGCAAGCGCGGTTCGGGGGGCACCGGGCAACAGAAGCCCCCCACTTCTTGCGACTCGTCGTCGCAGCACGCTACTGCCAAAAGAACGTCAAAAAAACTGAACCAGCCATTGAACCAAGTCCGCTTGCCCGCCAAAATAGGGTTCGATTCGTTTTCACCTCTTCTTTAGATTCGAAATGACTGTGACTGAACCAACCGTAACAACGCTGATCTACGAACGGATGGTGGAAGACGCCCTGCGTGGTGTCCTCCGTCAGGCCCTCGAAATTACCAAGGCACAAGGACTGCCGGGGGCGCACCATTTTTATATTACATTCGACACCACGCACCCCGGTGTCAGGATTGCGGATTCCTTGCGCGCCATGCATCCCAGTGAAATGACCATTGTGCTGCAGCATCAATTTTGGGATCTGACCGTAGAGGAAGACTTTTTTAGTATTACCCTCAGTTTCAGTGGTGTTAGTCAGAATCTGTTCGTGCCTTTCGCTGCCGTCACGGCTTTTGCTGACCCACACGCTAAATTTGGTTTGCAATTCCATGTCGAGTTTGAAGATGACGACGACACCTCAGACATGGATGAAGACGACTATGATGAAGATGACGATTTTGACGTGGCCCCGATGGACAGCGCTGCTGTGACACAAAAACTCAAAGCCAATCGCAAAGCGCGCAATGAAACTGCTGATTCTGAGGACCAAGAGACAGCAACCGACGAGGACGAGTCGGGCAAGGTGGTCACATTAGACGCATTCCGAAAGAAATAGGCTCATCACTAAAACCATTAAGTACGTGATGACCATAACCGATGAGGACGCTGGGCCATGCTTGACGCTGCCTTCTCCGACATATTTCCGCTTTCAACGGATTCAACACCCTATCGAAAACTGACCGAGAACGGACTCTCCACAGATACATTCCGTGGCGAAAAAATTCTGGTGGTTGACCCTTCTGCTCTGACCCGCCTCACGGCTGAAGCGTTTAGAGATGTGTCTCATCTCCTTCGCCCGGGGCATCTGGCTCAACTCCGCGCCATTATGGACGACCCGGAAGCGTCTCCGAATGACCGGTTCGTCGCCCTCGAACTCCTAAAGAACGCCAACATTGCCGCAGGAATGATTCTGCCGATGTGTCAGGATACGGGCACGGCAATCATCATGGGCAAAAAAGGTCAGCGCATATGGACCGTAGGTAATGATGCAGAAGCCTTATCGGCTGGTGTTGTCGACGCCTACACCAAACTGAACCTGCGGTACTCCCAACTTTCTCCCGTATCGTTATTTGAGGAAAAAAATACTGGCAATAATTTACCCGCACAGATCGACTTATACGCAACTGCTGGCGGCGCTTACAAATTTCTGTTCATGGCGAAGGGCGGTGGCTCTGCCAACAAAACATTCCTTTATCAGAAGACAAAAGCCCTTCTGAACCCTAACGGTCTTCGTAAGTTTTTCGAAGAAGAAATTAAAACGTTAGGAACGGCAGCTTGCCCGCCCTATCACCTCGCAATCGTGATTGGCGGAACCTCTGCAGAAGCCAACTTGAAAACTGTAAAACTGGCTTCCGCCCGGTACTTGGATGACCTCCCGACGGAGGGTGGTGAGCACGGCCAAGCGTTCCGCGACATAGAAGTCGAAGCACAAGTGTTGGAAATCACACGCGGTCTTGGCATTGGCGCGCAATTCGGCGGAAAGTATTTCTGTCATGATGTACGGGTCATCCGTCTGCCCCGCCACGGGGCCTCTTGCCCGGTTGGGATAGGTGTGTCGTGTTCTGCAGACCGCCAGATCAAAGGGAAGATAACACCTGAGGGTGTTTTCCTTGAGCAACTTGAGGCAGACCCGGCACAGTACATGCCGGACGTTAAGGATGAGAAGCTTCCTGGCGATGTGGTCAACATTGATTTGACTAAACCGATGTCGGAAATTCGCGCCGAACTTTCAAAATACCCAATCAAAACACGCGTGTCGCTGACCGGGCCGATGATCGTTGCGCGGGACATCGCTCATGCAAAGTTGAAAGAACGTTTGGATGAAGGTCGTGGCCTGCCCGACTACATGAAGAATCATCCTGTATATTATGCAGGCCCTGCGAAAACGCCGGACGGCATGGCGTCCGGCTCTTTCGGACCGACAACAGCTGGACGTATGGATTCCTACGTTGATTTGTTACAAGCCAACGGTGGCTCAATGGTCATGCTGGCCAAAGGAAACCGGTCCAAGCAAGTGACTGAAGCCTGCAAAACACATGGGGGCTTCTATCTCGGCTCTATCGGTGGCGCTGCGGCCAGATTGGCGCAAGAATCAATCAAAAAAGTGGAAGTGCTTGAATACCCAGAACTTGGCATGGAAGCCATATGGCGCATTGAAGTTGAGAACTTTCCAGCCTTTATCATTTGTGACGACAAAGGCAATGACTTCTTCGTTAACATCTGAGCTGTGACTCTCCCCGACCTTCTCGTTGATGGGCCAGGGTCAGCGCCGCTAACAATTGCACTCGCGCACGGCGCAGGTGCGCCCATGGACTCCGAGTTCATGAATGTGTTCGCGGAAAGTATTGCACAAAATGGTCACCGCTGCGTGCGTTTCGAATTTCCTTACATGGCTGACCGGCGTGCAACTGGAAAGAAACGCCCGCCAGATCGACAACCGAAACTCTTCGAGACATGGCAGATCGTTATTAATCATCTTGGAGCCGAGTCATTGATCATCGGAGGCAAGTCCATGGGAGGGCGTATGGCGACCATGATTGCTGACTCTGCTAATGTGCGCGGCGTCGTGGCGTTAGGCTATCCATTTTATGGCATGGGCCGGGCCGATAAGCCACGCATAGAACACCTTAAAACACTCCAAACGCCGACGCTCATATGCCAAGGTACCCGCGACGCCATGGGGGCATATGACACTGTCTCTGCTCTAGCTTTATCAAGCGCAATTACCTTTTACTGGTCGGAAGACGGTGATCATTCCTTAAAGCCGCGTAAGAAATCTGGGCGGACGCAGGAACAGTCGTGGAACGAAGCCGTTGATGCTGTAGAACGTTTTCTCAAAACCTTATCTTAATGAGGATTCGCAGACATGCTTGAGACCCGTACAGAAACCGACAGTCTCGGCGCTATTGAAGTTCCTGCTGACAGGCTGTGGGGGGCGCAAACACAGCGCAGCATAGAAAATTTCCCCATTGGCACAGATCGCATGCCACTCAGCATTATCCGTGCTTTCGGGATTCAAAAAAAATCTGCGGCAATAGCCAACAAAACCCTCTCTGAATTATCGGATGAGATTGCAGATGCCATCGCAAAGGCGGCCTCGGAAGTGGCAAATGGGGAACACGATGATGAATTTCCATTGGTGGTATGGCAAACGGGCTCAGGCACGCAAACAAATATGAATGCGAACGAGGTGATCGCCAATCGCGCCAATGAAATCCTTGGTCACGCACGCGGAAGTAAATCGCCGGTTCATCCGAATGACCATGTTAATAAAGGCCAATCCTCCAACGACACCTTTCCCACAGTCATGCATATTGCCGCTGTCATTGAGACACATGAACGACTACTCCCCGGACTGAAATGCCTTCAAGACTCACTCTCAATCAAAGCGGATGCCTTTGCAGACATCGTGAAAATCGGTCGCACTCATTTACAAGACGCAACACCACTCACTTTGGGCCAGGAATTTTCGGGGTATGCGACGCAGGTCAGCTTTGGCCTAGACCGTGTTCAAAACTCTTTGCCGCGCTTATACGCCATTGCTCAAGGCGGCACTGCAGTTGGAACGGGTTTAAATACCAGAGTGGGTTTCAGCAAGTCCTTCTGTGATGAGTTAAACCGATTGACGCAGCATCCGTTTAAATCTGCGGAAAACTTTTTTGAGGGACTAGCCGCCCATGATGCGCTGGTTGAAATGTCTGGAAGTCTTAACACGATTGCCGTGTCATTAATGAAAATTGCCAATGACATTCGGCTCTTGGCCTCCGGTCCACGCGCTGGCCTTAATGAATTGAACTTGCCCGCAAACGAGCCAGGGTCCTCAATTATGCCGGGCAAGGTCAACCCCACCCAATGCGAAGCCATAACTATGGTCTGTGCACAAGTGATGGGCAATCACACGACAATCACGGTCGCCGGTTCGCACGGTCATTTGGAATTGAATGTCTTTAAACCTGTAATGGCGTCTGCCCTGCTACAATCGATACGGCTATTGGGTGATGCCTGCAGCAGTTTTTCAGAACGATGCATTGAAGGACTTCAACCAAACTCAAAAGAGATCGCCGCCCACGTGGAGAACTCTTTGATGCTGGTGACTGCTCTGGCGCCGCATATTGGATATGATAGAGCAGCGGATATTGCGAAACAGGCGCATGCAGAAGGGCTTACTTTAAGGCAGGCCGCGACAAAGAGCGGATACATATCTAACGAAGATTTCGACAAATTTGTCGACCCTAAACTCATGCTAGGCCCCAAAGGTCCATCAGAATGAGTCTCATTCTGAAGCGCTCCATCAACATTGCAGGTCATCCCACCAGCATTTCTCTGGAAGAGGAATTTTGGGAAGCGTTAAAACAGGTTGCGCAGGGCGAGCGCTGCTCCCTCCCCGACTTAGTGGCCAAAATCGACAAAGAAAGAACAGGTGGTTTATCAAGCGCTTTAAGACTGCACGTCCTTAAAACTCTGCAAAACGGAACACAGACTGCTGCTAACGCTGTCTCAGATTCAGTTGGCGATTAAGCCACCACCCGCATTGAGCCTGACGTTTGGCGCGTCTAACGAACCAAAAACCTCAATTGGAATCAGGGCCGGTAATTGCACTCTATTATTAGTCAATTTTGCAAGCGTGTTAGATTGCAGTCTGATCCGGCCTTGGGCATCAATTGTCCATCTCGGCAGATCAATCGTGCCCGTAAATTCTCCAGCGTATGCATTGGACGTTAAACTTGCCTCATCAAGGGTTGCAACTCCTGTAGATACATTAAACGCTGAGTCCAGCGTTGCTGAACCATCGGGTCTATTACCTGTTAATAGCCCACCCAGTTGACTGAGCGCACGCACAGGCACCAGGGCCGCAGCAATGACAGCATTTTCACTAGTGGCTGTTGCATCAAGGCCACTCATCGTCAAAACGCCACCGCCTGAGAGATTCGAAACCAATTCTTGTTGGCTCTGACCCGAAGAAGAGAACTTACCACTAAAGCTCATAGACCCAGATGAAGCCGAGTCATCAGTGTTCTGATTTAACTCTGCATCAACAACATCCAAACGCGTTTGAATCTGATGTGTTTCACCCACTGTAATGGTCAAATCGCCATTTGAAGGCCCACCGAAAAGATCACCAGACCATTTTGTGATCGAGAGCGTACTGTCTTGAAGCGTGATGGGAGCCTCCAGATTTTCAATCAAAACTCCCCAGCCGCTCAGACTCTTTGCGGTGAGATTTAGTGAGCCATCAAACTTAGATATCAAGGATAGATCAATAGGTGCGGATGACCACCGCCCAGAAACATCACCCGAGTTACTTATGCCACGAGCCAAACTGGATCGCATCAAGCGCGCTGTAGAATCTTTTGGAATCACATCGTCAACGTTTAGGTCTAATACATGTAATGAGCCTGTCACCTGAGGCTGAACGCCAGACAGATCAACAATCGCGTTACCTTCAACGCCGTTTACGCCGACATTTAACAACAGTGAGTTCAGCGTGATGAGGGAGTCTCCTCCTTCAGCGTTCACCGACAAACTACTCGCCTCGGCTATGATTGAGTCATCGTTTCGGTCCAGGTTCAGACCGGACAGAAAACTCGAGTAACTTGGGTGATCAGCGCTGGCCTTGATCTCAAACGAAAGACCTTGATCAAAGCCGGAAAAAACATCTGAAAGAGTGCCGGATGCTTTGACAACCAAATCACCAGCTCTTCCCTCGGCGTTGAGCGACAAGGATGATGGCGTGCCCGTGATCTCGCCCTGCAAATCAATAGATGCACTCAACAGCGGAACAATAGGGACGTTGGCATTAAGCGCACGCACTAGGCGGTAGAAATCATTCGTTTTTGCTTGAACTTTAAAATCTTCAACGCTGAAAACCGGGGAAATGCTTTTTATGAGTCCCGCGCCTTGCAAAGAGGCACCCGCGAAATTTGACAGGCTAAAATTCTTAACGAGAACACCGTTTGAGGTTGTGTTGGCGCTCAACAACATGCCCTCAACACTTTTACCAGCGACAACAACCGAACCCAATGACGCCGTTATACTGACATCAATTGGAAACGTAGAAATTAGTGTTGATATCTTATCTTTAGGCTGAGTTGTTGAGACCAGCTCAATATCTTCTGCTCTATCAGCTTTACTGAAGAGCCGGTCAGAAAAGCCAGGCGCGTAAGAATCCAAGTCGAGCTGATTAACATTAATATCCAGCCCAAGCTGAACGCGTTCTGCACGCGCAAGATTGGCCGTTCCTGTAAGACGCATTGTATCCAGAACAGCTTGAATGTTTTTCAGCTTAATATCGCTCGGCGTACCAATGATTTGACTCTCAAACGACAGCGCATTCATTCTACCCGAAGAGGCAAGGCCCTCGGGCAAATCAAACTCAAGCCACGACAATAAACTGCGCGCGTTACGACTCTGCCCCACCGCTTTGAGGTCAAAGAACACGCCATCCTGATGGTTTCTTAGAGATCCTGAAAACGAAAGTTGCGAATTACCAGGCAAGTCCAACCTGGCATTTTTTATTGCAAGCTCGCCATCTTGCAACGATACAGAAATAAGGCCATTGCGCATGACCTGATCGTTCCATTCGATCAAGTCTACGCCAAAGTCGAGCCGTGCTGAAAGCGTCCGTGGAAGCACATAAGAGACCTCACCCTCGGCCAATGTGTTCGCGGTTGTGGCAGCGTCAAAGTCAAAGAAAGGTGTATCAACGATACGATCAAGACCACATGTCAGCCACGACTCGAGGTCCAAACGTGAAGCCTTCAAAGAGAGTTCGATATGATGAGATTCGTCCCATTTTGCTTCTCCAGCACCACTTAAACGAACTTCACCAGAGCGCAGCTCAATATTCGACACACGCGCAGATGACTCCGTAACGTCAACTTTCGCGGCGAGTTCATATGGCCGACTTAACGCTCGCGTCAAACTATCACCGACAGCAATGCCAAATGAAGCAAGACCTTCGGTTACGTTTGTTCCACTGAGTGCCAGCCTGCCGCTCACAGAAGACATTCCAGAGCTCGGCATCATCTGACCTGAAAATCGCGACTGGATGCTGCCTTTGGGTGTATCAAGGTCTACTGCAACTGATCTCAAACCGTTTGAGTTTACCGCGCCAACAGCGGCCTGAAAGCTCCAGTCGATACCAATAACTCTTGCCTCACCATTTGCGGCGTAAGGTCCAGTGATACTTTCAGCTGTTATGTCTGCATTGAATCCACTTACAGCGTAGATTGGATCATCAGTAGCATTATTATAAATCAGCTCTCCATCGATCACTGTCAAACTATCAATGCGCAAATTAAATGAAGTCTTGCTCTCGGAGAGATGCGCGCCGTCAATTGAGACAGATGACGATGCATTGAGTGTCCAGGTATTTCGTCCATCGGGCAGCACCTCTGCAAAAATCAGCGGTCGGACAAGCGCAACTGAAGTGAACTGAATGCCTCCGACAAGCAAAGGACGAAAAGCAAGATTTACATTTACAACCTCAGCAATTGCGAAATCAGAACTTGTTGCACCATCAATACTGCCAATACGCACCGCTTTCATGTTTAACGCCGGACGGGGCAAAAAAGAAAAACTTAAATCACCCTCGACAGTGACTTCACGGCCCGTGATGGCAGAGATACGAGATTCAAAGATTTTCCGATACGGCGTCCAATCAATAAAAGACGGCGTTATTAGCACGCCTACCAACAGCAAGATAACAACGCCAAATGTAATCGCGCCGAAGCGTTTCATGCAGGCGTCTCTCTCTAATTAAAACGCGGCCTCTGGAAGTGCCATCATCGCACGAGACCCTGACCGCATTGTCGCATCCAAAGAAGACGTTCCAGGTAAAACACGCGTCATGAAGTAACGACCGACAGCCAACTTAGTGTCGTAGAAGTCATCGCCACTCGCGCGCGCATCTAGAGCCTTCTCAGCCATTTTCAGCCACATCCAGCCATATAACGTAAGTGCGAATAGCTTTAGATAATCATTCGCTGCTGCACCAAGCGCATTGACGTCTTTTTGTGCTTCCTCTTTAAGCCACTCAGTCGCGGCTTTGAGACGGTCTAAAGACTCTTCAAACGGAACAACAAACTCAGACAAATCATTGCGCCCGGCTATCGCCTGAAGTGACTGATCAATTTCTTTGAGTAACCCCGCAAACAGGCGACCATCATGCAAGGAGAGCTTGCGGCCAACCAAATCCAAAGCCTGAATGGTATTCGTACCTTCGTAGATTTGAGTGATCCGGACATCACGCACCAATTGCTCCATGCCCCACTCCCGGATGTAACCATGACCGCCGAACACTTGAAGACAGGCGTTGGTGATTTCTGTTCCAAAGTCTGTGCATGCTGATTTTATAATCGGCGTCATCAGCGCTTCCATATCTCCAGCATGCTGACGCACGGCATCATCAGCGTGTGCATGCGCCATATCGACGTTGAGTTGCGTCCACACAGCTAAGGCCCGTTGAGCTTCTATGATCGATCGGGAGAACAGCAATTTATTGCGAATATCGGGATGCACGATAATAGGGTCAGCCGCCTTATCGGGCTGGATTGCCCCCTCGGCAGAGCGACCCTGAATACGATCTTTCGCATAAGCCACCGCATTTTGATAGGCAGTTTCGGCCTGAGAGATTCCTTGGGTACCGACAAAAAGCCGCTCTTTATTCATCATCGTGAACATGCCGGCCAAGCCCTTATGCTCTTTGCCCACAAGCCAGCCCTGTGCGGCATCAAAATTCATGACGCAGGTCACCGACGCCTTCATGCCCATCTTATGTTCGATCGAACCTGCAGAGACGGCGTTACGATCACCAAGTGAGCCGTCTTCTTGTGGGAGAAATTTAGGGACCAAAAACATGGAAATGCCGCGACTGCCTTCCGGCGCTCCCGGCAAACGAGCCAGCACCAGATGCACAAAATTCTCGGTCATGTCGTGCTCTCCGGCCGAGATGAAAATCTTCGTACCGGTAATGGCATAAGTCGCGTCATCGTTTGGTTCAGCCTTAGTGCGCAGCAACCCAAGATCAGACCCAGCATGTGGCTCCGTCAGGCACATGGTCCCCTGCCATTCACCGCTAATCAGTTTGGGCAGATAAGTCTGTTGCTGGTCTTCTGTGCCATGTGCCGTGAGGCACATGATGGTGCCCTGCGTTAGGCCGGGATAAAGCCCAAAGGATAAGTTGGCGGACCCCACCATTTCATCAACTAAGTATTGTAACGTTTCTGGCAAGCCTTGACCGCCAAACTCCGGGCTAGCGGTTAAACCACACCAGCCACCTTCAGCAAACTGCTTGTAAGCTGCTTTAAAGCCAGAAGGGGTTGTGACGGAACCGTTATCAAACTGACACCCTTCTTCATCACCAGATTGATTCAACGGTGCCAATACACCTTCACAGAGTTTTCCGCATTCCTCTAGAACCGCATCGATCAGGTCTTGAGAGGCTTCTTCGAAACCGGAAAGGGACGTCAGTTTATCAGCGGCAGAGAACACTTCATGGGTGACAAAACGCATATCGCGAAGAGGAGCTTTGTAAGCCGACATTGACGATCCTTTTTTGTGTTGGCCGATCCAGGTTAAAGCAGATGGGTGCCCAGTAAGTCGGCAGTGACAATTGATCGTAACTTAAAGTTTTCAGGCTCCCGGTCAACGGTGCGAACCTAGGGGGCATACCCCAGAAAAAGCATAAAAACCCCAGAAATCCTTTGGGAAATCCAAATCACGAACTTGTTACGTATATACAGTACCAAATTAGTCGGGTTTTTATTGTAAACAGGACCAAACTAGTCCTACTTTAATCATCCAGCCACTTAACCAAGGAAGGTAAAGGGTTCAAAATGTCCGAAAAGTCCGCCACACAGGCTCTCAAAGGTGCTGTCAGTCACTTGACAAATGTACCGAGCGCGCTGCATGCGCGCTCATTTCCGGTCTTGTCTGAAGAAGACGAGAAAGATCTCGTGCGCCGCTGGAAAGAAACCGGCGACCGCAAAGCCCTTGACCGCCTGATTGAAAGTCATCTTCGTCTTGTTCCCCGCATTGCACGTAAATTCAGCGGGTATGGCATTAATGTCGATGACCTGATCAGCGAGGGCCACATTGGCCTGATGCAATCCATTGAGCGCTTCAAGCCTGAGAAAGGCTTTCGCTTCTCAACCTACGCACGGTGGTGGATCAAAGCGGCAATCTTGAACTTTATTCTGCAAACTTGGTCGCTAATCAAGGTTGGCAACAGTGCCAGTAAGAAGAAGCTGTTCTTCAACTTGAAGCGCGCCAAGCGGGATATGTCATTAGAAGGTACGCGATACCTGACTGATGCAGACGTCACAGCCATCGCCGAGCGATTCAGCGTCTCACGAGAGGACGTTATTGCAATGGACACCAGATTGTCGGCGGTTGATCCATCATTGGAGCAGCCCGTATCAGAAGAAGATGGCAGCACGTTAACGATGCTGGACACCATCGCCTGTGACGACGAAACACCTGAGCAGTCCTATGAAGTACAAGAGATGGAACGCCTCAGAAAACAAGCTCTCAAACGTGGCTTAACCCGGTTGGACCCGCGCGAACGGGATATTGTCAGTAAAAGATATTTAACGGACCGCCCTAAGACGCTGTCCGCTCTGGCCAACATTTATGGTGTTACAGCAGAACGCATTCGCCAGATTGAGTCGGGTGCAATTGCAAAACTCAAATCCACTCTCGCGCCAGACGTTCCCAACTTAGCCCTTGGAGCCGCCTGAGAAGATAGAAAATTCTAAGTAAATTGAGTTCTGAACCGGCGGCAGCATTGCCGCCGGTTCACCAGTCCTGCTAAGTCTGTCTTCTCGCGTTTCACTTTGGGGGCTGGTCTGGTCTTATGTCACGCCGCGACACAGCCCTTGCGACGTTGGCCGCCGTCTTATGGGGCTTTAATCTTATCGCCGGAAAAATCGGCGTTGAGGCTGCACCACCTCTTCTCTTCACCGCCTTACGCTTCATAATTGTAGCCGCGTTGGTTGTCCCGCTTTGTCCTGTAGACCGCAAACACTGGCGTGGTCTCATCATCTTATCCGTATGCTTTGGTACAGGACATTTTGGCCTCTTGTTTGTTGGGCTATCTGGTGTTGATGCCGCAACGGCGGCAATCACACTGCAACTCGGTGTTCCCTTCTCGATTCTGATCTCGTGGCTAGTCTTCAAGGAAAATTTTGGGTGGCGAAGATCTATCGGACTGGGCTTTGCTTTTATCGGTGTCGCTTTTCTTGCCGGTGAGCCAGGCAACACGTCTGCGGTACCATTCTTTATGCTGGTTGTGTGTACTGTATTCTGGGCATGGTCGAATGTCCTCGTTAAGCGCATGCCTGACGTTCGGCCTCTGGCAATTACCGGGTGGCTGTCATTGTTCGCGGCCCCTCAACTGCTCGCCCTCTCAATGGTGTTTGAAACGGGTCAACTCAGCGCAATATCGAACGCAGGCTGGCCGCTCATCGGAGCTCTCGCCTATACCGCGATTGCCGCGTCCATCATGGCGCATGCGACATGGTATGGCTTGGTCCAGAGATATCCGATGAATACTGTCGTTCCCTTCAACATGCTGATTCCGATTGTCGGTGTTGCTGCTGGAATACTTGTTCTAGGTGAGCCGCTGACATGGCAAAAAGTTATGGGGGGAGTGTTAACTCTGGCCGGCGTAGCTGTGATACAGTTGCGGCTGGCACGAAAAACAGTTGAGGAAGGCACGAAAGATGCTTCCTAAGGTCAAACAAAGACTGTCTCAAAACTTCGACCACCGCCGAGACGTCACAGGTCAAGCAAAAATCTCAATGCTGGTGCTTCACTACACTGGAATGCAATCTTGTGAAGAAGCTTTAGAACGTCTGTGCAATAGAGATGCCAAGGTAAGCGCTCACCTGCTCATTGACGAAGATGGATCGGTCTACAGACTTGTAGAAGAAGACCAGCGGGCTTGGCATGCCGGGCGGTCCTATTGGCGTGGTGTTTCGGACATCAATAGCGTCTCGGTTGGTATAGAGCTTGTGAATCCAGGCCATGAATTTGGTTATCAAGATTTCCCAGGCGCTCAGATCAAATCTCTCACTGCCATCGCCCGGGACATCACAGAGCGGCACAATATCCCACCAACCGGTATTGTCGGCCATGCTGATATTGCCCCTGGACGTAAGGCCGACCCCGGCGAGCGGTTTCCATGGGAGCTCTTAGCATCTGAAGGCATTGGCCTATGGCCAGAAGAGTCGGAAGAAAAACTGAGTACTGGTGCTCCTTGGGATAACTTGGCGTCAATTGGCTACCCTATGCCAGGTAACTCTGACTGCGGCGGGGATATCTTAGACCCACTCACAGGCGAAAAAGATGTCATTTTAGCCTTTCAACAGCGGTTTCTGGCCCATCACCTCACAGGTTCACTCGACGACTTAACAAAAGGCAGGATCACCGCTGTCGCCGCGACTTACTCCTAAATGATTGTTCTTTATAGATTTGTCATCTATTGACGTTTGGCCAGATGGTCGGACGGTCGCTGCCAGTTTCGGCTGGGAGAGGAAAGTCCGGGCTCCATGGAAACAGGGTGCCGGGTAACGCCCGGCGGGGGCAACCCTAGGGAAAGTGCCACAGAAAGCAAACCGCCCACACGGCTTTGGCCTGAATGGGTAAGGGTGAAAGGGTGCGGTAAGAGCGCACCGCGCGTCCGGTAACGGAGGCGGCACGGTAAACCCCACCCGGAGCAAGACCAAATAGGGGCAGCAGCATCGTTTCGGCGATGCAAGTGGGTTTCCAGCCTGCTGCCCGGGTCGGTCGCATGAGGTGTTCGGTAACGAACATCCTAGATGAATGGCCGTCTCCTGATTTTCAGGAACAGAACCCGGCTTACAGACCATCTGGCGCTTTTTTCTCCACAAATTCCGTTGCAAACCTAAAACCCCACATCAAGACACTTAACCTCTTGACAACAAGAACAGATGAGGAACATATGGCTGAAATGGAACCTTAGTACCATTGACGCCCATAAATTCCCATGCCATACCAGAAAGGTTGAGAATTTAGGTGCACGACGTGCGCCTCGGTTCTGACATTTTTTTGGCGGGATTGAGGGGTGGTCCAGCGATGAAGTCATTCATCGGGACCTTTGTGAATAAGATTGATGCGAAGGGGCGAATTTCCGTTCCGGCGCCGTTTCGTGCTGTTCTCCAGACCAAATCTCTGAGCGGCGTGACCTGTTACCCTGCGCTAACGGGACCCTGCATTGAAGGGTGTGGTCTCGACCGGATCGAGGCCATGGTTGAAACGCTCCCAGACGATCCCATCCCTAGCGTTGATGAAGACGCCATAGCCCATCTGATATTCGCCTCTGCGCGCGATCTGCCCTTTGATGGCGGCGGGCGTATCGTTTTACCGGCTGATTTTCTCAAAAAAGCAGACCTAACAGATCAAGGTGCATTCGTCGGTAAGGGGCGTACTTTTCAAATATGGAACCCCACTGCCTTAGAAGCAGTTCAAGCAGAGATGTTTAGTCGCGCTATGGAAGAGCGTGCCGCTCAAGTGAAGGAGAAGGCCATAGGGTCGAAAGCAAGGACGGAGGCTGTATGATGGCATCCGTGGCGCCCCCCCCCTCCGCCCCGATTACTGATCCAGACCACATTCCTGTTCTCCTCTCCGAAGTCATCGAAGGTCTCACACCTAAGGATGGGGGACTTTATGTCGACGGCACCTTTGGTGCTGGCGGTTACACGTCGGCCCTGTTGCGGGCCGCTGACTGCACCGTGTGGGCCATTGACCGTGACCCAGAAACATTGGACCGAGGCAAAGCAATCGCTGATGCCTACCCTGGGCGTCTCAACCTACTTCATGGCCGCTTCGGAAGCCTTGCAGAATTACTCATAGAAAACGGCGTCACTGCTGTTGACGGCATTGCGCTCGATCTTGGTATCAGTTCCATGCAGATCGGCGACCGCAGTCGAGGCTTTTCTTTCCTGAGAGATGGCCCGTTAGACATGCGGATGGAAAAAACCGGCATGAGTGCCGCGGATGCTGTTAACTCGCTGCCAGAATCAGAACTAGCCGACATCATATATAAATACGGCGAAGAAAGGTTTTCTCGTCGCGTTGCCCATGCCATCGTAAATGCACGCAAAGAACGGCCATTTTCACGCACAATACATTTAGCTGACGCCATTCGTGCAGAGGTCCGTCGTTCTCAAGACGGAATTGATCCGGCCACACGAACGTTTCAGGCTCTGCGCATATATGTAAATGACGAACTTGGTGAGTTAGAGCGTGGTCTTGCCGGTGCAGAACGCATATTAGGCGAAAATGGACGTCTGGCTGTCGTCAGTTTTCACTCCCTAGAAGATCGCATTGTCAAAACGTTCATTAGAGATCGCAGTGGCCGAGGCCCTAACCCGTCGCGACATCAACCGGCACCAAATCAAGGGCGAGTCACAGCGACTTTCAACACCGTAAATTCACGTGCTATCACGCCCTCCAAGCGTGAAATAGGAGACAATCCACGCTCACGATCTGCGCGGCTTCGCATTGCAGAGCGCACTTCAGTGCCCGTTCTCTCGACCATTGACGGCGGTGTCGCATGAGATTAATGGATGTCATGTGGGTCGGCTTGGTGCTTATCGTCGCCATCGCTTTGTTTATTCTCAAATATGAAGTGCAGAGCCTAGAAGAAACGCTAGCCAGCCGCCAAACCGAAATAGACGAACACGCCCAGGCCATCCAAGTTCTTGAGGCCGAATGGACGTTCTTGAACGATCCTTCCCGTTTACGTCGCCTCGGGTTGGAACACCTTGAACTAGCTCCCGTTGAGCCCGCCCGAATAGTTTCTATCGATGTATTGCCGTTCCTGCGCGTTGAGAACGAAGACGAAAAAACGTCCAGCGCCGAAGTGGGAGCGCGCTGATGGCTGTTTGGAACCGGAATACGCGCAAAGCAAGCTTCACCTACCCTGGCGAAGATATTCAAGCGACATCAAAAACACGTGTCACGCTTGTTGGAGATAACCAACGGGCCGTGGAGACTGGTCGTGCACGCCTTCTCGTCACTGCGGGGTTATTTACGTTCGCTTTCCTATCGATTTCGGTCCGTCTTATTGATCTTATGGTACTGAATGGCGCGCTCGATACTGGGCCATCATACGCGACGAATGCTGAGGGCAGCTTACAAAAATTCCGCTCGAATATCACAGATCGCAACGACAGGGTTGTCGCAACAACATTACCGACCGCTAATCTTTATGCAGACGCAACAGAAGTCATTGATGCTACTGCCGCTGCAAACGCTCTGACGCAACTGTTTCCCGAGCTTACCGCCGACACCCTCAAAACGCGTCTCAACTCTAACCAGCGTTTCGTATACCTACGGCGACATTTAACGCCGAATGAGCAATTCACAGTCAATGGGTTGGGTATTCCAGGTCTGTATTTTGAAGACTCCGAACGCCGTATCTACCCATACGGCAATCTGTTCTCGCATGTTCTTGGCGTTACCGATCCAGATAACAAAGGTAAGGCTGGAGTTGAGTTGACGTTCGAGAGCGCTCTTTCAAAGCGTCCTGAACCGTTGCAGTTATCTTTAGATACCGGCGTTCAAAATGCAGTGCGGGAAACACTCTCTGCAGCAATGAAACGCTTTCGTGCTGTCGGTGCTGCTGGTGTTGTGATGAATGCCCATACGGGTGAAATAATCTCCTTGGTTTCACTGCCCGACTTTGATCCGAAAGAAAACGATTGGTCGAATGCAGACACACAGTTTAATCGGGCAACATTGGGCGTCTATGAAATGGGCTCAACGTTCAAACTGTTCACCGCAGCGATGGCTTTGGAGATGGGGGTTATCGGCATGGACAGTGTGTATGATGCTCGGACGCCGCTGACCGTCGCGCGCTACAAAATTGATGATTATCACGCTGAGAAACGCTGGCTCACCGTCCCTGAAATTTTAATTCATTCCTCTAACATCGGCGCGGCAAAGATTGCCTTAGATGCTGGCACACCAGCGCAACAAGCCTTTTTGCAGCAACTTGGTATGCTGTCTCCGCTCGAGCTTGAATTGCCTGAAGTTGGCCGCCCGATGTATCCCGCCGTTTGGCGCGAGATTAACACGGTCACGATCTCGTACGGCCATGGCATCGCCGTAACGCCAGTACATGTTGCCTCAGCAATCACAGCGATGGTCAACGGAGGCATCCTTCACAGACCCACATTGATTAAGCGAGACACCGTGCCCAGCGAAGAGAGCACGAGGGTCATCTCCGAAGCCACGTCGAAACAAATGCGTATGCTTATGCGCCTGGTCGTAACAGAAGGGTCCGGCAAGCAGGCTGAGGTGCCCGGGTATCTCGTCGGTGGCAAAACAGGGTCTGCAGAGAAAACTTCTAATACTGGCGGGTACAGCGAACACAGCGTCCGCACCTCATTTGTTGGGGCCTTCCCAATGCATGACCCAAAATATGTGGTCTTGGTTTTGCTGGATGAACCTAAAGGACTCAAAGAAACCTTCAACTTCGCCACTGCGGGTTGGAATGCCGCGCCCACAGTTGGCCGCATTATTGCCGAAATTGCGCCCATGCTCGGGGTGTATCCCACGACAGAGAAACCCATGGCACCTGAACTTGGTGTCTTAATCGAAGCAAACGCCCGGATTTCCGATATGGCCTTAGCCCCAGCCGGTACCGGCTTTGGGGGTAACCGTGCGGCTGAGTGAATTATTGGAGGATACAGGTAAAGACATGCACCGCCTGACCGACCTCAATATTGCGGGACTGACTGCAAATTCGAAAGCAGTCGAGCCAGGCTACTTGTTCGCAGCCCTTCCAGGCAGCGCAGTAGACGGGCGTGCCTTCATTGCGGAGGCACTGGCGCGTGGCGCAACGGCAATTTTAGCACCTGACGGAACTGATTTAGACGTCACAGATATTCAATTGATTACAGATGAAAATCCAAGACGCGTATTCGCTCAGTTGGCTGCCAAATATTTCAAAAGTCAGCCAGAGACCACCGTTGCAATCACGGGCACCAACGGCAAAACATCCGTCGCACAATTCGTCCGTCAAATTTGGCAACAGGCCGGTCATGAAGCAGCATCGCTGGGCACGTTAGGCGTGACGTCAAATGTTCTCAAAGATAAGGGCAGCTTAACAACACCGGACCCAGTTTCGCTGCACAGGCTTTTGTCCGATCTCTCAGATCATGGTGTGGACCATTTAGCCATGGAGGCATCAAGCCATGGTCTGGATCAATATCGCCTCGACGGCGTTAAGGTCTGCGCCGCAGCCTTCACCAATTTAAGCCGCGACCACCTCGATTATCATGGGTCTATGGAGGTCTATCTCGCCGCTAAAATGCGTTTGTTCGCGGATGTATTGGTTCCAGGCGGTGTTGCAGTCATCAACGCAGATGCGCCAGAGTGCGCGAACATAAAAGCGGTCTGTGCCGCCAAAGGGCACTCGGTCATCACCTACGGTTATGCTGGTGACGCGATTAAAATTTTACGGTTGACGCCATCGAACAAGGGACAGGAGCTTGAGCTTATCATACTCGATAAGGTAGAGCGCTTAACCCTGCCGTTGGCCGGAGCCTTTCAAGCCATGAATGCGCTCTGCGCAGCAGGTTTAGCTTTGGCAACAGGCATATCAGTCAGCGACGTTGTCAAAGCTTTGGCTACGCTAGAAGTCGTGCCGGGACGCTTGGAGCATGTTGGCACGAAAGCGAATGGGGGGCGTATTTTTGTCGATTATGCCCACACTCCCGATGCTCTAACCACGTCTCTGAATGCTTTGCGTCCGCATGCTGAGGGCAATCTCTGTGTTGTGTTTGGTGCCGGAGGGGACCGGGACACCGGCAAGCGCCAGCTCATGGGACAAGCTGCGGGAAATAGCGCAGACAAAGTTTATGTCACTGACGACAACCCAAGGTCAGAAGATGCCGCGTTAATTCGGCAAGCTGTTCTATCCGGATGCCCCAGCGCGACAGAGATCGGTGATCGTGGTGATGCCATTGAAGCCGCAATTGCGTCACTCGGCCACGGTGATGTTCTGTTGATCGCTGGTAAAGGACACGAAACCGGCCAGATTATCGGTCATAACGTTCTGCCATTTGATGATCGGGAAATCGCCCGCGCAATCATTGAAAAACTGGGGGGCGTATCATGACGGCGCTCTGGACAAGTGAGGACATCGTTGCAGCGACGGGCGGAAAGACATCAGGCACATGGGATGTCGATGGCATCGCTATAGATAGTCGTGCGGTCGAGGTTGGCGACCTTTTCATTGCGGTGGTGGGCCCGAAGTTCAACGGCCATGATTTTGTTGTCGAAGCGCTGGAACGCGGTGCCTCTGCCGCTATCGTCAGCGAAGCACCGGACGGAGGCAAACAAACCATTAATGAAGACCGTTTGTTGATCGTCGGTGACACGACAGAAGCTCTCACCGCGTTGGCTGTAGCCGCACGCAAACGCATGATTGGTAAAGTTGTTGCCATCACTGGCAGTGTTGGCAAGACAACAACTAAAGAAGCTCTGGCGCTTACACTGAGCCGCCAAGGTCGCACGCATGCCACAACAGGAAACCTGAATAATCATTGGGGCGTTCCCCTTAGCTTGGCGAGAATGCCTGCCGACACCGAATTCGGTGTGTTTGAACTTGGCATGAACCACGCTGGCGAAATTACTCCACTAACAAAACTTGTGCGCCCACATGTGGCTGTCATTACGACCGTCGAAGCGGTCCATTTAGAGTTCTTTGACTCGGTTGCCGGGATTGCGGATGCAAAAGCCGAGATTTTCCTTGGATTGGAACCCGGTGGCATTGCGGTTATTCCCTCAGATAATCCCCATAACGAGCGGCTGGCGCGTGCAGCTGAAGCAGCGGGTGTTGCATCAATTGTTTCTTTCGGTACCGATAACAAAGCGGCATACGGGTTGATCGCCTGGTCGGTCAGCGAAGCTGGCACGCGTGTTGCCGCAGACATCGATGGACGGCGGTTGGTTTACGATATCGGTATGGTTGGTAAACATATGGCGCTGAATAGCCTCGCTGTTCTTGCCGCTGTTGAAGCCTTAGGCGGAGATATCGCGCAGGCAGCCGGTGACCTCAATGATGTCACTCCACCGCCTGGTCGCGGTGCGCGGTCAATCATCAAAACCCAAAAAGGTGCGATTGACCTTATTGATGAGAGCTACAATGCTAGCCCCGCCTCCGTCGCGGCGCTTGTCGAAGCTCTCAATGCGACGCGTAAACGTAGCCGCGTTGTGTTGGTGCTGGGGGACATGCTTGAGCTAGGCGTGAAAACGCCAGAACTCCACGCAGATCTTGCAACTCCAATTATTGCAGCTGGAATAGACAGTGTCTTTACTGCAGGCCCTGCAATGAAACACTTGTACGATGCTCTGCCAAAACATCAGGCTTCAGGTCATGCAAAGACGTCCGCAGAAATAGCACCTTTAGTTGTTTCAGCGGTGCAATCCGGTGATGTAATCGCGGTCAAAGGTTCGCTCGGCAGTAAAATGTCGGTTGTTGTTAATGCCCTTAAAGACCTTGGTCAGGCGCCTGCGCCAACCATGGCCAACGGCGCTTAAGGAGATTTAACGACCCATGTTGTTTTGGCTCTCAAACTTCTCAGGCGATATCGCAATTCTGAACCTTTTTCGATATCTCACGTTCCGAACCGGCGGTGCTGTTTTAACGGCGATGCTGATTGCCTTCGTGTTTGGTCCTGCCATCATCCGGTGGTTAAAAAGTCGCCAAGCGCATGGGCAACCGATCCGTCAAGATGGCCCGCAAAGCCACCTGCTCACCAAGCAAGGAACGCCAACCATGGGCGGCATGATGATGCTGCTTGGCATTGCTGTCGCAACATTGCTTTGGGCTGACTTGTCTAACCAATACGTCTGGGCCGTGCTTGCCGTTACGCTTGGGTTTGGCGGCATTGGTTTCGCCGATGATTATTTGAAAGTGACAAAGAAACACTCTGGCGGGCTACCGGGGCGTGTAAAACTGGGACTTGAAGCAGCGATCGCTCTTGCTGTGGCTGTTTGGGTTGTAAGCATTACAACCGATATTAATCCGACTGGGTTGGCGCTCCCCTTCTTCAAAGACCTTCTGATCGACCTTGGCTGGTTCTACATCCCATTCGCAGCCTTCATTATTGTTGGCGCGTCAAACTCGGTGAACCTAACCGATGGTTTAGATGGTCTGGCCATTGTTCCGGTGATGATCTGCGCGGGCGTGTTTCTGATCATCTCCTATCTCATCGGTAACGCATTTTTTGCCGATTACCTTCAGGTTCATTTCGTGAAGGGAACGGGGGAGCTAGCCGTGTTTTGCGGCGCGATTATCGGAGCCGGTCTTGGGTTCCTGTGGTTCAACGCCCCACCGGCCATGGTATTTATGGGCGATACAGGGTCGCTGGCCATGGGTGGCGCGCTTGGTGCTGTCGCCGTCGTCACGAAACACGAAATTGTGTTGGGTATTACGGGTGGATTGTTTGTCTTAGAAACAGTCTCCGTGATTGTTCAGGTTATCTCTTTCAAGCTCACTGGCCGGCGTGTTTTCCGCATGGCGCCCTTGCACCATCACTTTGAACAAAAGGGATGGGCTGAACCAACCATCGTGATCCGCTTTTGGATCATCGCCTGCATCCTGGCAATCGTCGGCCTCAGCACATTGAAGTTGAGGTAAGGCACGCATGATCCCTCTCACCTCTCATCGTGACGACGCCATCTTAGTGGTCGGACTGGGCAAGTCCGGGCGGTCCGCCGCGCGCACCCTGTCCGCTGCCGGTGCTCATGTCTCGGTTTGGGATGATTCAGCCGATCAACGGACGAAAGCCGCCGCTGAAGGCTTTACGGTGTTTGATGCCGACACCGCAGACATATCAGCCCTTGATGACATCATGTGGAGCCCAGGTGTGCCGCACACGCACCCGGCCCCTCACCCCCTGGCGACAAAAGCCCATGCAGCAGGTTTGAAATTGCGTTGCGATGTGGATTACCTGGCAACAGCGCAACCTGATGCCACGTACATCGGCATCACAGGAACCAATGGAAAATCAACAACCACGGCTCTCACCGCACATATTTTTGCGGAAGCCGGGAAAGAGGTAGAGGTCGGCGGCAATCTCGGTTTTGCTGCTCTGGATCTTGTCCCGCTCTCAGCAAACGGTATTTATGTTCTTGAGTTATCGTCTTATCAGACGGAACTGACCCCCAACCTGCACTGCGCTACAGCCGTCCTTCTAAACATCACGCCTGATCACCTAGATCGTCATGGCGGCTTTGAAGGATATGTGTCTGCCAAAACCGAATTGTTTAAACACCAGAAAGACGGTGCAACGGCTATCATCGGGCAGGATGATGCCACCTGCCGTGGTATTATGGAGCATCTTTCTTCAGCTGGCCGGCACACGCTTATTTCCGTGTCAGCAGAAACACCGGTTAAGAACGGTGTTTACGTTCAAAACGGTATACTGACAGATACAGCGTTTGGTCGAGACGACACCATTGACCTCACTGGCTTCAAAACTTTGCCAGGCCAACATAATTGGCAGAACGCGGCAGCAGCCTACACAATCGCACGCAATCACGGCCTTGACCGAGGCCAAATCGTAGAGGCTTTTGCCACTTTTCCTGGTCTCGCCCATCGCCAAGAGTTTGTTGGATCTGCTGGGCATGTCTCTTTTATTAACGATAGCAAGGCGACCAATGCAGATGCGGCTGAGAAAGCCCTCGCCTGCTATGACAGTGTGTATTGGATCGCGGGCGGCGTCGCAAAAGCAGGCGGCATTACCTCGCTCGGGCCGCTGTTCGGACGTATTCGCCACGCTTTTCTGATTGGCGAAGCTGCCAAAGACTTTAGCGCCGACCTAACGGCGTCTCAGGTCAATACTTCAACGTACACGTCCCTTGAAGCGGCCACATTAGCCGCAGGTCGTATGGCGATTGCGGACGGACTTAAGGACGCAGTCGTACTGTTGTCGCCAGCCTGCGCGTCTTTCGATATGTTTAATAACTTTGAAGAGCGCGGCGACGCATTTCGTACGGCTGTGCAAAACAACTGGTCAGAGGTGGTCGCATGAGCACCGCCTTTACCCGATCAGATACGAGCGTCGTAGGACGTTGGTGGTGGACCGTAGACCGCTGGCTGTTGGTGGCGGCGGGCACCCTCATCATCATCGGCATGATCCTCACTCTGGCCGCAGGTCCGCCGGCAGCGGGCCGTATTGGTGCTGACACCTATCACTTTGTCCGCAAGCAATCCGTGTTCTTACCCGTAGCGATTGCCGTGATGCTTGGCATTTCTCTAATGCCAGCGCTTTGGATCAGACGCTTTGCTGCCTTTGGCCTGTTGTCGGGCTTCCTGCTCATGCTTGGTACGCTGCTGATCGGAGAGGAAATCAATGGTGCCCAACGCTGGTTGCGGCTTGGTGCGTTTTCTATTCAGCCCTCAGAGTTCATCAAACCCTTCCTCGTTGTTGTATCCGCCTGGATGTTTGCCTTGAACCGTAATCAAGATGGCATTCCTGGAAATCTCATCGCATTCGCTTGCCTTTTGGCGGTCTGCGCCGTGCTTCTGTCCCAACCCGATGTTGGGATGACGTTAGTGGTTGTATCGGTTTGGTGCGCGCAATTCTTTATGGCGGGCCTGCCAATCTTCTGGGTCGTGCTGATTGCCTTTGCCGGCCTCGGCTTATTGGTTAGCGCATACTTCATGTTCCCACACGTCGCCAGCCGTGTTGACCGTTTTCTTGATCCAGCCTCCGGTGACACTTATCAGATCAGCCAAGCCATCCGCGCGTTTCAAAACGGAGGATTGTTTGGACGTGGCCCTGGAGAAGGCCGAGTCAAAGAAACCCTGCCCGATGCACACACAGATTTCATATTTGCCGTGGCCGGGGAAGAGTTCGGCGTCTTGCTATGCCTCTTTGTCGTTGCCCTGTTTGGTTTTCTGGTGCTCCGCGCCATGATCAAAGTGCTACGCGAAGACAACTTGTTTATCTTGCTGGCCGTCGGCGGCCTCTCCGTGCAGTTTGGTTTGCAAGCCATCATTAACATGGCATCTAGCCTGCACATGATGCCGACCAAAGGCATGACACTTCCTTTCATCTCCTATGGCGGTTCATCCATGCTCGCCCTCGCCATTGGCATGGGTATGATCCTGGGCCTAACCCGCCGTCGCCGAGACACGGAGGGCCTACGCGCATGACTGACCTAGTGACTCCGATTGTTCTGGCTGCTGGTGGAACTGGCGGACATATGTTCCCGGCGGAAGCCTTAGCGAAAGTATTGATGAAGCGCGGACATCGTCTTGTTTGGATTACAGACGAACGCGGCTCTGCGCGCACTGGCCTACTTTCAGAATTACCGAAGCATATCATCAGCGCGCGTGGCCTTATGGGGTCAGGCACGCTCGGTCGACTGACCGGTGCCTTAAGCCTTGGGGTCGGTGTCTTTCAAGCAAGACGCGTGCTCAAAGAACTTAACCCCGCCGCTGTCATTGGTTTCGGGGGATATGCCGCAGCGCCAACGATGATGGCGGCGACGCATCTCAAATTACCGACAGCACTTCATGAGCAAAATGGGGTGATTGGCCGGGCAAACAAGCTGTTCGCCAAACGCGTCAATAAGGTGTGTACAAGCTTTGCAGCCACCCGAAACATACCAGAGGGCGTCACAACGATTCATACGGGTATGCCCGTGCGGAGTGCCTTCGGTGCGGTGCGAGCAAAACCTTATGTGGCTCCGGTTGAAGGCGAGAATATTCGCTTAGTTGTGATGGGCGGCAGCCAAGGCGCAGCAGTGTTCAGTCACCTCATCCCAAGCGCCTTGAAACGTTTACCCGAATCCCTACGCAAAAAAATTACTATCGATCAACAATGCCGTAGCGAGCTTATTGACCAAACACGCCGGGCGTTCTCGAATTGCGGAGTCCAAGCGCGGCTCATGCCGTTCTTTGACGATGTACCAGAACTCCTCGCTGGCGCACATTTGGTCATTGCCCGCTCGGGGTCGTCGACAACAAGTGAAGTCTCGTACTCCGGTCGGCCGGGAATTTATGTTCCCTATCCTTTCGCCGCTGACAATCATCAAACCGACAATGCGGAAGCTTTAGCCGAAGCCGGGGGCGGATGGTGTTATCAACAAGAAAGTCTCACGCCGAACCGTCTCGCCGAACAGATAGAGGCGCTGTTGTTAGAACCAGAAGCCCTGGCGACAGCCGCCGCAAATGCAAAAGCGTTCGCTGTTCCCAATGCAGCAGACCGGCTTGCGGATGTTGCTGAAGGATTGGTCAAGGGAAGCAACGGTCATCGTAATGGCCACAACAATGACACGACTCAAAATGTGCGGGGAGCCGCTTGATGCGCACGATGCCTTTAGACATTGGCACCATCCACTTCGTCGGGATCGGCGGCATTGGCATGAGCGGTATCGCCGAAGTTATGCATAATCTGGGCTACCAGGTGCAAGGCAGCGACATCGCCCAGAACGCCAATGTAGACCGGCTCCGAACGCTGGGAATTACAGTGGAGGTTGGCCACCGGGCCGAGAATCTCGGCGAAGCGCGCGTGGTCGTCATATCTTCAGCGGTCAAATCAGATAACCCAGAAGTGACCGCCGCCCGTAAAGCCATGATGCCGGTGGTCCGCCGAGCTGAAATGCTGGCCGAACTGATGCGTCTTAAATGGGCCATTGCCATTGGTGGCACCCATGGAAAGACGACAACAACATCTCTCATTGCGGCTGTGCTTGATGCCGCAGCGCTCGATCCCACCGTGATCAATGGCGGCATCATTAACGCCTATGGCACCAACGCCCGCCTGGGCGAAGGCGATTGGATGGTTGTCGAAGCCGATGAGTCTGACGGCACGTTCATTAGACTTCCGGCAACCATAGCGGTGGTCACCAACATTGACCCCGAACATCTGGATTTTTACGGCGATTTTGAAACGCTGAAAGCCGCCTTCCGCACATTTGTAGATGCGATCCCGTTCTACGGTTTTGCCACTCTATGCATCGACCACCCTGAAGTGCAGGCGTTGATTCCCCATTTGTCCGACCGCAAAATCATCACTTATGGCCTTGGTCCTCTTGCCAACATCCGTGGCGAGAATGTCAGCCTGGACATGAGCGGTGCCAAATTCGACGTTGCGATATCGGATCGCATCACCGGGGGCGCGCGTCGCATTGAAGGCATTCAGTTGCCTATGTTTGGCCACCACAACGTCTTGAACGCCCTCGCCGCCATTGCCGTCGGTGCAGAGCTGGGCGTCGACGATGCAACAATTCGCGACGGCCTAGCGCGCTTTACAGGCGTCAAACGCCGCTTCACCAAAACGGGAGAGGTCGACGGCATCACAATTATTGATGACTACGGACATCACCCGGTAGAAATTTCTGCGGTGCTTAAGGCTGCCCGCAGCGCCGCCTCTGGCCGGGTCATTGCCGTGGTACAACCCCACAGATACTCGCGACTCGCGTCTTTGTTTGAAGAATTCTGCACCTGTTTTAACGATGCCGATCATGTGGTCGTCGCTGATGTTTATCCGGCTGGCGAAACGCCCATCGAAGGCATGGATCGCGACGGTCTCGTCGAAGGGTTACATGCCCACGGACACACACAAGTGACTGGTCTTCTGTCCCCCAAACATCTTGCTGCTGTGATTGATGACATCGGCAATGCGGGTGACGTGGTGGTGTGCCTGGGTGCTGGCAACATTACGGCCTGGGCGCAGTCGCTCCCTGATGAACTTGCAGCAATCCGTTCCAAATCATCTCAGGACGCGGCTTCATGATGGCAGCAGAGCGCAAAACCCCGAACCTTATCGCGCAGTTGCCTTCAATCCGTGGCAGCTACGAGCCCTATGCTGTGCTCGCCCCTAAGACGTGGTTCCGTGTGGGTGGCCCTGCCGAAGTTCTCTATACGCCAGCGGACACGGAAGACCTCTGCACATTTCTGCGCGACAAGCCCAAGGGTGTTTCTGTCACGGTCATTGGTCTGGCCTCGAATTTATTAATCCGCGATGGCGGTATCCCAGGTGTCACGATTAAGCTGGGCCGCGCGTTTAACACCATCGACGTCAACGGCATGACCCTGCGGTGCGGTGGTAGTGCCGTCGATGCCTCAGTTGCGACCAACGCCCGTGATCATGGCATTGCAGGTCTTGAATTCTTGACAGGTATCCCGGGGACCATTGGTGGTGCGGTGCGCATGAACGCCGGTGCCTATGGACGCGAGATCCAAGATATCCTGATTAGTGCAACCGCCATTGATGAAGCAGGCACTGTCCGCAAACTCAGTCGCGAAGACATAGGTTTTAGCTATCGTCATTGCGCCACACCAAAGAACTGGGTGTTTATTGGCGCAGAGCTGAAGGGTGTCGCGGGCAACAAAGACGCTATCACCCAGCGCATACGAGACATTCGTACCGAACGGGAACAGGCGCAGCCCGTGCAAAGCCGCACCGGCGGCTCAACCTTTGCCAACCCCTCCGAAGCCAAAGCCTGGGAACTAATAGATCAAGCGGGCTGCCGTGGTTTGGTGCGTGGTGGCGCTATGGTGTCTGAAAAACATTGCAACTTCTTGGTCAACACAGGCTCAGCCACAGCCGCCGACTTGGAATGCCTGGGCGAAGACGTCCGCCGCCGTGTCCGCGATACGTCTGGTATCCCCCTCACCTGGGAAATTAGCCGTGTTGGTGTCTCGGCCGAAGATGCCACAGCACCACTCCACCAGATGGAGGCGCAGGCATGACCTCAGCGAAAGCAAAAGCGATTAAGCGCGTTGCTGTGTTGTACGGCGGGTTCTCGGCAGAACGTGAGGTTTCCTTGGTCACCGGGCGTGATGCTGCCGATGCGTTGGAGCAAGCAGGATACATTGTTGTGCGCATTGATGTGCCACGCGACATGCCCGCACTTACTGCAGTACTCGCAGAGGCCGCGCCTGACGTTGTTTTCAACGCGCTGCATGGACGCTACGGCGAGGATGGCTGCATCCAGGGCTTGTTGGATATGATGGGCCTTCCGTACACGAATTCTGGGCGCATTGCGTCTACCCTGGCCATGGACAAAGCCATTGCCAAGTGTCACTTCGCGGCAGCTGGACTGCCCATCGCCGAAGACGTGGTTGTCTCCCGCAAAGATGCGGAACGCAGCGATCCCATGCCCCGCCCCTATGTCATCAAGCCTTTGAACGAAGGGTCTGCGGTCGGCGTTCATATTGTTCGTGAGGGCGACACCAAGGCCCCTCTCGATGATATAGGCGGAACCGACGATAGCCCCGTGCTGGTCGAACGCTACATTCCTGGACGAGAATTAACAGTGACTGTTCTAGGTGACAAAGCCCTCGCCGTTACGGAGATTACCACCGACCGCGCCTTCTATGACTACGATGCCAAGTATGCAGAGGGCGGCTCAACACACACTCTCCCGGCAGACTTAAGCAAATCTGTCTACGACAGAGCGATGGCCATTTCCTTGGCCGCTCATGAGGCGCTGGGATGCAGAGGTGTGACACGTGCTGACCTCCGGCTTGATGGGGATGCGCTGTTCCTGTTGGAAGTTAATACTCAACCCGGGCTTACACCCACGTCCCTGGTTCCTGAGCAAGCCGCACATGCCGGTATGGCCTTTATCGATCTTGTCACTTGGATGGTGGAGAACGCGCAATGCGACGCATAAAAATCAGATACCTAACTCTGACTGGCGGCGCAGCATTGATTGTTGGCGGTCTCTGGGCCTTTCAGTTTGTTGTCACTCCTGCCGACTGGACAGACGTTCCCAATCAAGCCGCTGAGTCACTCTCCGCCGTGGGCATGAACGTAAAAGAAGTCTTGGTTACGGGTCGTACGAAAACTCTAGCTGCCGATATTCTCGATGCCTTGGGAGCTGTGCGCGGCACACCGATCCTGGAGATTGATGTCCCTGCGGCTAAGGCCAGGATTACAGCACTGCCTTGGGTGAGGTCTGCGGAAATCGTCCGCCATCTGCCCGGCAGCCTGCACATCAATATCGACGAGTATGACGCTTACGCGCTTTGGCAACATAACGGCGGATACACTCTTATTGACGGCGATGGCACATCCATCGTGAACGTGGACTCAGCCCCAGCCAACCTGATTGTGGTTGTCGGCGAGGATGCCCCTGGCCATACGCAAGCCTTGTTTGAAGCCCTAAAGCAGCACCCAGAACTCTTTGCACGCGTCAAAGCCGCTGTTCGGTTCGGCAATCGTCGCTGGAACATCACTCTGGATGATGTCGAGCACGGGGTCATGATCAAACTGCCCGAGCATGGCGTTGCCGATGCCTGGAGTGGATTGGCTTCCCTGGATGCCAAACATCAATTGTTGAGCCGGGCGCTAGCTGAAATCGATCTGCGCATTGAGGGACGTCTTACCGTCCAGTTGAAAGAGGGCTATGCGCCCCTGCCACAACAGAGCCAATACAACAGTCCCTTAAAACGGGATGTACGAACGGGTGCCCAAGATTTGGGCAACCAGAACGTGGGCCAAGAGGAGTTTTCAAAAGGTGTCTAAAGGTCCTTCACGCAACAGCGTCATTGCTGCCCTTGATGTAGGGACAACGAAAGTCTGTTGTTTCATTGCAACCACAGATGACCGCAGCCAATTACAAATCGCGGGCGTCGGTCATCATCGCGCCAACGGTATGCGCAACGGCCAAGTGGTCAACATGGATGCCGTTGAGGCTTCCGTGCGAGCGGCTGTTGATGCGGCTGAGCAAATGGCAAATGAACGCATCGACCGCGTTTTTGTCAATGTGACCTGCGGCAGCCCTCGGTCCTCTCAAGTTGAAGTGGAGCTTGCCATTTCCGGGCATGAAATCCGCGACACCGATGTACGGCGGATTATGGAGCATGCGGGCGGCCAGTTCGACGCCGGAGATCGTGACCTGATCCACTGCATCCCAACAGGCTATTCCATTGATGGCTCCAACGGCATCATTGATCCACGTGGCATGTATGGCGAACGACTGGGTGTGAATATTCATTTGGTTACAGCCGCCCTCGGACAAAGTCGCAACTTATCGACCGTTATTGAGCACTGCCATTTAGACATCGAAGACAAAGTGGTTTCGGCCTACGCGTCAGGATTAGCATGTCTGGTTGAAGATGAAAAAGATCTCGGTGTCACTGTGATTGACATGGGCGGCGGCACAACCTCGGTCGCCGTGTTCCAAGAAGGTCATATTGAATTTGTAGAGTCCGTTCCCATCGGCGGCAATCACGTCACCAGCGACATTGCGAAAGGACTCTCCACGCCCGTCGCCAAAGCGGAACGGCTTAAGACGGTCTACGGCAGCGTTGTGCAAACGCCATCAGACACGCGTGAACTGCTGAAAGTACCTTTGGTGGGTGAAGATGATGAAAACAGCGCCAACGAAGTCCCAAAATCGATGTTGGTGCAGATCATTCAGCCTCGTCTTGAAGAAACGTTTGAATTGGTGCGCGGTCTGCTGGACGCCAGCGGTTACAGCAAGATCGCTGGACGCCGCGTTGTCATTACCGGTGGCGCGAGCCAATTAGAAGGCGTGCGCGATTTAGCAGAGCTCGTGCTCGACAAACAGGTGCGCCTAGGTCGCCCAAAACAAATTAAAGGGCTGCCGGAATCTGTGTCCGGACCTGCTTTTGCAACCGCCGCAGGACTGCTGCGCTACGCCGTAAACGAACAAGTGATGTTACCCGACCTGATGGCCATGGAAGCCGTCAGTAAGGGACGGGGCTTTGGCCGTATCGGTCAATGGCTAAGGGAGAATTTCTAATGAGGAGAGGACGCCAAACTAGGATCATCAAAGCGGGAACATATCCGCATACACGTCCTAGAAAAGGATCGGGGAAACCGACCATCAACGTCCATTCGAGCTTAAGACTACAAACCTGGAGGAAGGTATGACTTTGAACATTAGTGTTCCGAAAACAGGGGCCGAACCGCTCCTGAGACCAAAGATAACTGTTGTCGGTGTTGGTGGCGGTGGCGGAAATGCCGTGAACAACATGATCGAGAGCGCCCTAGACGGCGTTGAATTCGTTGTCGCAAATACAGACGCGCAGTCTCTATCGCTGTCGCGGGCTGATCGTCGCATTCAATTGGGCCCAGACACTACGTCTGGCCTTGGTGCCGGGGCGCGCCCTGACATCGGTCGTCATGCGGCGGAAGACTGCATTGAGCAGATCGGCCAGTATCTCGAAGGCTCAAATATGGCCTTCGTGACCGCTGGTATGGGTGGCGGCACCGGCACAGGTGCAGCGCCTGTGGTGGCCCGCATCGCCCGCGAGCTTGGCATTCTGACCGTTGGCGTTGTGACCAAGCCGTTCCAGTTCGAAGGTGTGCACCGCATGCGCATCGCCGAAGCTGGCATTGAAGAACTCGCCCAATCCGTTGACACCCTGATCATTATTCCGAACCAAAACCTGTTCCGGGTGGCCAACGAAAAGACGACCTTCGCCGATGCCTTTAAGATGGCTGATGACGTTCTGTACTCGGGTGTGCGCAGCGTCACCGATCTCATGATGATGCCGGGTCTGATTAACTTGGACTTTGCGGATGTCAAAACGGTGATGATGGAAATGGGCCGAGCCATGATGGGCACCGGTGAAGCTGAAGGCGAAAAACGCGCCATTGAAGCAGCAGAAGCCGCCATCGCGAATCCCCTTCTGGAAGACACGTCCATGCGCGGTGCCAAAGGTGTGTTGATCAACATCACCGGCGGGTCTGATGTGACATTGTTTGAAGTCGATGAAGCCGCCAATCGCATCAGAGACGAAGTCGAAACAGAAGCCCATATCATTTTCGGGTCCTGCTTCGATGAAAGCCTCGAAGGCCGTATCCGCGTATCTGTTGTGGCCACCGGCATCGAAGCGATGTCAGGACACATGCCTAAGCCCGTGTTGATCCGCGATGAAACCAAAGCGGTATCTGATCGGACCGTGCACTCTCGAACGGAAACGCCGGCGCACAGGCCAGCAGCCATGGCCAATGCGATCTTTGGTGGTGGTCAGATAGCGTCCGCTGGCGAAACCGCACACGGATCTGCGACCGCACCTGCTGCGACCCCGGCAGCAAACTACGCAGCCGCCCCGAGCGCAACACTTGCCCCCGCCAGTTCAACCACCCATCCCCCAGCTGAAGAATTGGACCTGGCCGCTCGGGTTGCACAATCGACCCGCCAAAGCGCGCCCCAAGGTGCAACGCCTAGCGCTCCGGTCGCTCAGACAGATGAGATTGCCGAAGCCATGGCAAGTGCCCCAGCGGTCAAGCCGAAACCAACGTCAACACAGCCTCGTTTGCCGACTGATACCTTCATTCCGAAGGCACCGGTTATGCCAAAGGCAATGCCCGCTGTTGAACCTGCTCCAGTGCCTGCGCCACTCGCGGCTTCAAAAGCTGAAGCACCCGTTACAGCAGCAAAACCTTTGACGTCAGGCACTCCAAAGCAGGACGGTGGCAAATTGAGCTTGTTCAGCCGCTATCGCAGCCTCGCCAAAGGCAAGCCAGAATCTGAGGTACAAGCGACTGCTCCAGCAGCGCCTGAGCCAAAACCGCTGGCAAAAACGATTGCCCGGCCAGAGCCAGCACCTCAGTCGAACTTGGCGATTTCGGTTAATCCGGCAGATCGGCCTGTCACCTCACATGATGAAGAAGAGCTGGAAATCCCTGCTTTTCTCCGTCGGCAGGCCAACTGAGACAAAACCGGCACGATCCGTGGGGGTGGCCCTCTGAGGGGGACGGGCCACCAACGGGAGGGGAAAAGGCCCGCTGAAAGGCGGGCCTTTTCTTATGATTATTAAGGCTTTAGCCCCTTGCCTGGCACCCGCTAAATATATCCATACAAATGCCACATTTTTTTGAAGCCTAAAGCCAAAAAGTTTTTACTTGTCAAAGCATTACAATCTGCAACAATGATTGAGTTGCAGGGACTAATTGGGGTTGCTACTACATTATATAGTGGATGTACGGGCGCAGACGTGTGCCTCAATATCGTTTTGTTGCAATTAATACCGGTGATCTATGTCCCCTGACGTCCGCGCACTTCGCACCGTTTCTGGTGCCTTTGGCAACGCGACGCCCAATGACCTCCCGAAAGCCACCAATCTCCAACGCACGTTGAAATCACCTATTGGGTGTAGTGGAATTGGCTTGCATTCTGGAGCACGGGTCGCGATGAAGTTACACCCGGCTCCCATCAATACAGGCATTGTCTTCAAACGCATTGATCTCGTCGGCGGCGGTGCAGAGATTCCAGCGCGCTGGGATCGGATCGCAGACAGCCGCATGTGCACAGTGCTGGCCAATGAAAATGGTATCAGCGTTGCCACCGTCGAACATCTTATGGCCGCGTTTTATGGGATGGGAGTCGATAATGCCCTGGTCGAATTAAACGGACCTGAAGTTCCCGCGATGGACGGCAGCGCCGCACCGTTTATTTTTCTGATCGAATGCGCCGGCGTGGCCGACCAAGATGTACCGCGGCAAGTACTGCGTATCCTTGAGCCCATCGTTTATCGCAATGGCAACAAAGAAGTTTCGCTGGCACCCTCAGAAGATGGACTCACGCTAGAGTTCCAAATTGACTTCGCTGCTGAAGCTGTTGGACGGCAGTCGTGCACCTTTGATATCGACACGGATGTCTTCAAAACCGAAATCAGCAAGGCCCGCACTTTCGGGTTTCTCTCCGATGTGACCGCCTTGCGTGAAGCCGGCTTAGCCCGCGGCGGCAGCCTTGAGAATGCAATCGTGGTTGATGGCGAGCGCGTGCTCAATGAAGATGGCCTGCGCCATAATGATGAATTTGTGCGCCATAAGATGCTGGATGCCATCGGTGACCTGTATCTCACTGGGCACCGAATTATCGGTCATTTCCACGGCACCTGCTCGAGCCATGCGGACACGGCAAATCTGCTGCGTCAATTGTTTGCCAAAGACAGCAACTGGGATCTGGTGGATATGCCGGAAAACGGGCGCATTAATCGCCCAAAAACGTGGAACCAAGCCCTAGAGCGCCAGGCCGCAGCCCAATAATCCTAATCTGGTGGCTGGGACCCTAACCGACTGACATGGACTCTTAAGCTGCTGACATGGTCAGTGGCGATGATATACTCACCTCCCTTTTACGAGCGCGTTTGAAGACTATGGCCCTTTGTGACACACCATTCAGACTAAAGCAGATTGCGGCGGCTGTTGCCGTCTTAGCCCTGGCAGCTTGCGCCTCAGATGACGAGCTTGAGTACCAGGAACTGACGGTCTACGAAATTTACAGTCAGGCCACAGAATATCTGGAAGATGGCCGCTACCGGGATGCGTCTCTGTATTTCGATGAAGTCGAGCGTCAGCACCCCTATTCAGTCTGGGCCACAAAATCCAAGTTGATGGCAGCCTACGCCCATTACATGAACAACAAATACGACGACGCCACGGCGTCTTTAGACCGCTTTATTCAAGTGCACCCTGGCAACCGTGATGTCGTCTATGCCTATTATCTCAAAGCGCTCTGCTACTACGAGCAAATCTCCGACGTGCAGCGGGACCAGGACATGACGCAACAGGCACTGGTCGCCTTGGAAGATGTTATTACCCGCTTCCCTGACACCGCCTATGCGCGCGATGCGCGGCTGAAGATCGATCTCACACGCGATCACCTGGCCGGTAAAGAGATGGCGGTGGGACGGTTTTATTTAAACCGCCAGCACTATTTGGCCGCCATCAACCGTTTCAAGAACGTGGTTGAGTCCTATGGCAACACCACGCATGCCCCAGAAGCTCTGTACCGTTTAACAGAGACCTACACAGCCTTGGGGCTGCGGGCTGAAGCCAAGCGGACGGCCGCCATCCTCGGCTACAATTACCCGGGCAGTGACTGGTACGAAGATGCCTTCGCTCTGGCTGGTGTTGAGCGGGAACTGCGTCAGGCTCGCCGAGCTGCAGAGGTTCAGGCCGCTGAAGACGAAAAACCCTGGTGGAGTATCTGGTAAGACGCCTGGATCATGCTTGCCTCGCTGACCATTCGCGATGTTGTACTTATAGATAAGCTCGATCTTGAGTTTTCCGAAGGTCTTGGTGTGCTTACCGGGGAAACTGGCGCTGGCAAATCGATTCTACTGGACTCGCTCGGCTTGGCCTTAGGCGAACGCGGCGATGCCGGACTGGTCAGACCCGGAGCCGAGAAACTCACAGTCACCGCAGTTTTCGATATTCCTGCAAACCACCCGGCGCGCAAGGTGCTCGGGGAACACGACATCAGCCTCGACGACGACCTGATTGTCCTGCGCCGCAGTGTGGGCAAAGACGGTCGCAGCAGAGCCTATATTAATGATCAATCCGTGAGTGTCGGTCTGTTGCGTCAGGCCGGAAATGTCCTGGTTGAAGTCCATGGCCAGTTCGATGCCCACGGACTGATGGATCAAGCGACCCATATCAGTGTTCTAGACCGCTTCAGGCGCGCTACGAGCGGCGCTGAGCACGATAATGCCTGCCGCAGCTACTGGGAGACCTGGCGCGCAGCTCATAAAGCCTGGCAGGCCGCTGAGCGGCTGATGCGAGAGGCCAAGGCAGAAGAAGAAGACCTGAGAGCCGCTGTAAATACACTTAGCAAACTGGCTCCCATCGCAGGCGAAGAAGCAGACCTGGCTGCCAAGCGTGCATTGCTCAGGCATGGCGAACAGATCCTGACGGCCATCGAAACAGCCCGCCAGGCCCTCACCGAACACGCCGATGTGGATGGCGCGGTGCGCACGGCCCAAGGTGAGTTGGAACGCGCGGCGACCAAAGCTGAAGGGCGCCTGGATGCGGTTTGTGCCACCTTAGAACGTGCCTCGATTGAATTGGCGGAAGCACAAACCGGATTGGACGCGGCCGCAGCCGCCTTTGACATCGACCCCGGCGAATTGGAAGCAGCAGAAGAACGCTTGTTCGCCCTCAAAGCCGAGGCCCGCAAGCACAAGGTCAGCGTCGATGATCTGGCAGATCATCTGGCCGCATTGGAAGAGAAACTGGCTGCGGTTGAAGGCGGAGAAGACAACCTCATTCGTTTGGCCAAAGCAGACCAAACTGCCCGCAATGCCTTTGAAACCGCTGCCAAAGCTATGTCTAAGGCGCGGGCGAAGGCTGGATCAGCGCTGGCCAAAGCGGTGTCGAAGGAACTGGCCCCAGTCAAACTGGACCAAGCCTCATTCCGAGTCGCCCTGGAAACCTTGCCGGACACCGAGTGGTCGGCCCTCGGCTGTGATCACGCCGTGTTTGAAGTGGCCACCAATCCGGGCCTGCCCCCTGGCCCGCTGAACAAAATTGCCTCGGGCGGGGAACTAGCGCGCTTCCTGTTGGCCTTGAAAGTTGTGCTGGCGGATAGTCAACCGCCAGCCGTGATGGTGTTCGATGAAGTGGACTCCGGCATCGGCGGTGCGACGGCCAGCGCGGTTGGCGAGCGGCTGGCGCGGCTGGCCGAAGACGTTCAAGTGCTGGTGGTCACACACTCGCCGCAAGTGGCGGCACGGGGACGGAACCACTGGCGTGTGGCAAAAGTTACGGACGGCAAAATTACAGCCACCCGCGTGGTGCAACTGACCGCCGACGAGCGCCGCGAAGAAATCGCGCGCATGCTGGCCGGCTCAAACGTCACCGACGAAGCGCGGGCCGCAGCCTCAATTCTGATGACGGGGAGTTAGGCGCGTGGCGCACGACTCATCGCTGCCGGATGTCGCAGACTTATCCGAAAAAGATGCCAAAGCTGAACTGGCCCGGTTGGCCGCTGAGATGACCGCGCATGACAAGCATTATCATCAGAACGATGCCCCTGTTATTTCCGATGCTGCTTATGATGCCTTGAAGGCGCGCAACGCGGCCATCGAGGCACGCTTCCCGGCCTTGGTGCGCGAGGATAGCCCCAGCCTCAAAGTCGGTGCATCACCGTCGTCCGGCTTCAAGAAAGTCAAACACGCGGTGCCGATGCTCTCGCTCGGCAACGTCTTTAATGAATCCGATGTTGCCGATTTCTTTGCCCGGATCCGCCGCTTCTTGGGCCTCAGCGACACCGCGCCGGTCGAGGTGATCGCAGAACCAAAAATCGACGGCCTGGGCTTCTCGGCCCGGTATGAAAACGGACGCTTTGTGGTGGGGGCAACCCGAGGCGATGGTCAGGTGGGCGAAGACATCACCGCTAACTTACGCACCATTCCTGACCTGCCCGATATGCTCATGGGGCCTGCGAAAGACGTGCCCAAGGTCATTGAAGTGCGCGGTGAGGTCTTTATGACCAAGCCGAACTTCCAAGCCCTGAACGCAGCCCAAGCAGAAAAAGGCGCGAAGGTTTTTGCCAATCCGCGCAACGCAGCCGCGGGCTCCCTGCGCCAACTGGATTCCAGCATTACGAAGTCCCGCCCCCTCACCCTGTTTGCCTATGCCTGGGGCGAGGCAGAACCGCTGACCTGGGACAGCCAGCAGGTGTTTCTGGAGCGTCTCAACGCCTGGGGCTTCTCAACCAACCCGTTGACGCAGTTGTGTACCTCTGTGGAAGAAGCCTTGGCCGCCTATGCCAAAATCGGTGAACAGCGGGCGTCCTTGCCCTACGACATCGACGGTGTGGTCTACAAGGTGAACCGCCTGGACTATCAGCAACGCTTGGGCTTTGTCAGCCGCGCCCCACGCTGGGCGACAGCGCATAAGTTCCCCGCCGAACAGGCCCAGACAATCGTTGAAAAGATCGAAATTCAGGTCGGGCGCACGGGCTCTTTGACCCCCGTAGCCCGCCTGACACCGGTCAACGTGGGCGGTGTGGTGGTGTCAAACGCCACATTGCACAACGAAGATGAGATCAAACGCAAAGACATCAGAGTTGGGGACACGGTCGTGATTCAACGCGCGGGCGATGTAATTCCGCAAGTGGTTAAAGTGCTGACTGAAAAACGACAAGAAAACAGTGAACGCTACGATTTCAAAGACAAATGCCCTATCTGTAAAAGCCACGCTATCCGCGAAGAGGGCGAAGTAGTGCGCCGCTGCACCGGCGGGCTGATTTGCCCGGCACAAGCGGTGGAACGCCTCAAGCATTTTGTCTCACGCACTGCCTTCGACATTGAGGGTCTGGGCGCAAAAAATATCGAAGGGTTTTACGAAGACGGCACAATCAAAAGCCCGGTGGATATTTTCACGCTCGAAAAACGCGATAGCGCAACCGATAATCTGACGCCCCTGCGGAGCCGGGAAGGTTGGGGCAAAACATCGGCCGAAAATCTGTTCGCGGCGATTAACGACAAACGCACAATTGGCCTGGACCGCTTTCTCTATGCCTTGGGGATCCGCCAAATTGGGCAGGCGACCTCTCGCTTGTTATCACAACACTATGGCTCACTGGACGCCCTGCAAACGGCCATGGCCGCAGCACAAAACCGCGACAGCGAAGCCTATGCGGACCTGCTGAACATCGAAAGCGTTGGTGCCGCCGTGGCCGATGATCTGCTGGGCTTTTTTGCAGAACCACACAACCAGGATGTCCTGGCAGGTCTTCTAGCAGCGAAACTGACCATCGAAGACTTCAAGGCCCCGGAGACGGGCAGCTCGCCGATTGCTGGCAAAACCATCGTGTTTACGGGCAATCTGGAGACCATGAGCCGCAACGAAGCCAAAGCGGGAGCACAGGCCCTGGGCGCGAAGGTGGCGGGCTCTGTGTCCGCTAAAACCGACCTGGTGGTGGCCGGTCCGGGAGCAGGGTCGAAGCTCAAAAAAGCCGAAGAACTGGGTATCAAGATCAAGACCGAAGACGCGTATTTGGCCCTCATCGGCAAAGCTTAATAGTCTCTGATTTCTGCGGTTTTTAAGGTCGGCAAAAAAAGCGAGCCCCCTTGACCTTGGAACGAGCCCATGCACGAGTTATCTTTTTCAATAAAAACAATGACTTAATACAATGCGAAACGAGCCCATGCACAACATTGTGACTCAACAGCGACAGAATGTTCCAAGGCATGCTTAAGGTCGCGGTTTTCCAAAGATTTCGACAAGATGATCCACAAACACGCGGACCTTAGCAGAGAGATGCTGGCTGTGCGGATAGACAGCATAAACAGTGCGGTCGTAAGCTTCGAAGTTGCGCAATAGACGAACCAATTTGCCCGTCGCGAGATCGTCTTCCACCGTTGAATACAAGCAGAGCCCAATACCGCGCCCCGCTTTGACCAGGGTTGCAGTTGCCCGGGCCGTATTAACGCGGGCCGTGGTGGGCACCGTCACCTGACTCGTGAGACCATTAATAGAAAATTGCCATTGATTGGCCGGGGAAATGCCAGTGTTGATAATGCAGCGATGGGAAAGCAAATCCTGCGGTGTCGTGGGCGTGCCGTGGACAGCGAGATAGTCTGACGACGCACAGATGAAATAGGGATATGGCATCAGGCGCCGCGCGATCAGCGACGAATCCGCAAGATCGGCGACCCGAATAGCCACATCAAACCCTTCGGACACGATATCGATCATCCGTTCGTCCAGGGTCAAATCGAGGGATATCTCTGGATATGAGGTCATAAAGCGGCCAATGGCTGGAACCAAAAGGTCTTCACCGAATGCCCGCGAGCCCGCTACCCGCAGAACACCGCGCGGCTGTCCGTGTTGCTCTCCAACAGACTCTTCCAACTCTTCAAAGTCTTTCAGAAGAGACGCACAGCGTTCCCAGTAAGCGCGCCCGACTTCTGTTGGGCTAACGCTGCGCGTCGTGCGGTTGAGCAGTTGCACTCCGAGGCGGGACTCCAACTGGCGGACATATTTACTTGCCAAAGCCGTGGAAATGCCCAGGCGGGAGGCGGCCTCGGTAAAGCTGCCCGTATCAACAACCCGGGCAAATGTTCGCATACCATTAATGGTGTCCATGATTATATTCTACGTTTTATTGATAATATTGTCTAATTAATATGGATAATACATAAAATAGAAATTGTGTACTCCATTTCCCCAGGAGATCGCAGTGATCGCCGGACACGCTCAAACCAAGGAAAAGGACTTCCACAATGATCACCCTTTACCGTCACCCTCTCTCTGGACACGCCCATCGTGTTGAACTGTTTCTATCCCTCATTGGACAGGACTTTGAACGCATTGACATTGACCTGCTCACTGGCGCTCATAAAACGCCTGACTTTCTATCACTGAACCCCGCAGGCCAAGTTCCGGTGCTGGATGACAACGGACTGATCCTCACTGACTCAAATGCAATCCTTGTTTACCTGGCCCGCCGCTACGCCGACAAAAGCTGGTATCCGGATGATGCGATCCTCGGGGCCGAGATTCAAAAATGGCTATCGACGGCTGCGGGAGACATCAAAACTGGCCCCTGTGATGCGCGGTTAGTGACCGTGTTTGGCGCCGGGCTCGATCATGACAAAGCCAAGGCCACGACATCGGCTCTGTTTGAAAGACTCAACGCCCATCTCGAGGACCGCTCCTGGCTGGCAGATACAAAACCAACCCTCGCGGATGTTGCCGCCTACACCTACATCGCCCATGCGCCTGAAGGGGGAGTCGCCCTCACCCCCTACCCCAACATTCAGACCTGGTTGAGGCGCGTTGAAAACCTGCCTGGCTTCCTAGCCATGCAACGAACCGCAACCGCCGAAGCCGCTTAAAGAGAGCGGGCGGCTCTGGCGTTTGTCATCCGCCGCCCCTCTTCTCTGGCCGCATATCAGGAGTACATCATGACCCACATTGTCAGCGACATCGCCTTCACCCCAACAGTGAAGAACATTCAAACCCGAAATGGCTCACGCGACTCTTACGCCAAGATGGAACAGAAAGGCGGGTGGCAAGATGCCATTACGGATGATCTAGCCCAGTTTATTGGCGCGCGGGACTCTCTTTATCTGGGGACAGCGAGCGCCGAGGGGCAGCCTTATATTCAGCATCGGGGCGGCAAACCCGGGTTCTTAAAAGTGCTGGATGAACACACGTTGGCCTTTGCCGATTTCAAAGGCAATCGGCAGTACATCAGCACCGGCAATTTGGAAGACAACGACAAGGCTTATATTTTTTTAATGGACTATCCTAACCGTCGCCGCATAAAGATTTGGGGGACAGCGCAGGTGGTTGAGGACGACCCGGCACTGACGGAGCGGCTGACCGACCCGGATTACAAGGGCAACCCCGAGCAAGTGATTGTTTTTTCGGTCAAGGCGTGGGACGTGAACTGCCCGCAGCACATCACGCGGCGGTATTCGGAACCGGAGGTCAGCGCCCTTATTGAACCGTTACAGGCGCGTATTGCACAGCTTGAAGCACGGTTAACAGAATCGCAGGGTGTGGAGTGAATTCCAAGACCATTTCGTTAGAGCGCCAAACTTGAGACACGGGCCGGAGTCTGAGTAGCTTTAGGGGCACCCAGGGTAAGCGTAAAAGGATCACCCTCCCTCTACAAATCAGATTTACACCGGGATCAAATCTGGCATCCATTTAGGGGTGAACGATTTTGTCAGGTCGAGTAAACTGTCTCTTTACAGGCTTGATATGCGCCCAAATGGCGACTTAAAGCGTTATATATGAACACGTTAACAACACGAAATAATATAAATGCCGTCTGAATTCTCTCCCACTGACACCCCCTCAACTGACGAGATCGACATCGACCTCAAACGCATCACCGTGCTGGTGGTCGAAGACGAAGAGGTCATCAGCGACGTCATCTGCGCCCTGCTGCAAAAAATTGGCATCCGGCGCGCCGTGGCCGTGGGCAATGCGGAAGACGCTATGTATCAATTGGAAGATGATGAAGAAACCAAGGTCGACCTCGTTCTGGTCGACCTGATGCTGCCCGGCGCCAGCGGTCTGTCGTTGATTAAAACCATGCGCGAACACAAGCGCGAACGCTTAAAAAAATTGCCGGTGGTGGTGGTCACGTCCTACACCAGCATGAAGGTTTATAAAAAGGCGGCGGAATTCGACATCAACGGGTTTCTGCGTAAGCCGGTCGCCCCCGGGTCCTTGGAAACCGCCATTGTGAAAGCGCTCGGTGGTAAAGTGTCGGCCAAGGCGATGCAGAACTACCGCTCGGAGGCCAATGCCCTGCACAAGGCAGGCGGTGACACAAAGAAACCCGGCTTCTTTGCCATGCTGTTTGGCTTGGATGGATCGTCTTCGTCACAGTCGACCGCGACAAACGCGGCACGCCCGAACTCACCTGCCGGAGCCGCAACTAGTAAGCCGAAGCCGAAAATCAATCGCAGCGCTTGAACGCTGCATACCTAATGGAACCCCCTACAAAATAATCACCTATAAAATGATTAAGGGATCATCCATCGTGCCCAACGGCTCAAAACCGTCTTTGGTGACCATGATCAGATCTTCCAGATGGGTCGCGCCCCAGCCAATTTCGACCTGCGGTAAATCAATGGTCAGGGTCATGTTTTCCTGGAACGTGAGATCGTCGCCCACCACGAAGGGTAAGCCATCGCGATAAGGCTGATCTGTGTGTTGCAGGCCCACGGAGTGCGGCCCGACGCCCATGCTCCAGCCTGACGGACTGGCCTTCTTCACAGCATCAGTCACCGTGCTCTGCAATTCAGAGTACTTCACACCGGGGCGCACGGCCTCGTGGGCGACCTCACGGGCCAGGCTGGTGAGACGGATGCGTTCTTGCAGCTCTTTCGGCGGCTCACCCACACACCAGGTGCGACCGAAGTCGCCGTGGTAAAAGTTAATCTGGCTGACCGCATCCACCATCATGGCCTGGCCTTCAACCACTTCACCATGACGGAAACCGCCAATGGTGCCCGAAGCAATCCACATCGCCTTGGCGCCACGCTTCGCGGCCTCAACCAGAAAAATATTATCGAAATCGTTTTTGGTCATGCCGAGTTCAATTTGCGACAGCATGGCTTTGCATGCCTCTTCGTTGGCTTTGGCGGCACGCTTCATGTGACCCAATTCGACCTCGGATTTGATCATGCGGATTTTTCGGAATGTATTGTCGCCCGGCACACAGGTGACCGTGTCTTGGCCCAGAGTGTTGAGAATATCTGCGATGCGCATATCGTCGACGGCGATTTTGCCGTTCATCAGACCCGCTTCCCGCAGCGCATGGACCAAGCCCCATTCGGGCGTGGCCGCCTTGCCGCTTTCCCAGCGCTTCTCCATCTCGTACCAGCCCTTCTCGATATCCGTAAGGGCTTCGATGTTTTCCGG
This sequence comes from Rhodospirillaceae bacterium, assembly GCA_040219235.1. NCBI lineage: Bacteria > Pseudomonadati > Pseudomonadota > Alphaproteobacteria > Rhodospirillales > Rhodospirillaceae > Rhodospirillaceae bacterium. The sequence goes on along the minus strand of JAVJSV010000011.1, from coordinate 1,183,610 downwards.
CATCCGCATGTAATTGCGGGATTCCGGCTCGGTACTCCATAGGTCTGGATTGCGATAGTTTTCCCAGCCACCAGGAAATCCGTAAGGGATGATCTCGGGATGCTCGCGCGCGGCATTGGCGATGAACCACAGGTCTGATGAGGACACGACCAGGAAGGACGGCTTGTTAGGATCGCGTGGCATCACCGCGAAACTGGGAATGGCGCGCAGCTTTTGTAACTCGTAGGAAAAGTAGTTGCCGAGATAAAACACGTTGACCGGATTGAGGGCAACGATGCCATCTATGTTTTCGCGTTCCATAATCTCGTAGGCGCGGGCCTTGTTGACCAACGAGCGGCCATCGAAATCTTCACCAGGAACCGGACCCGGCGCCACCAGACCCCAGTTGGCATGGGCTTCTTTACCACCGAGCATGGTCGCCCCGAGCAGACCTGCCGCACCGGCGCCTATTGTTCCGGCGCCGAATGCCTGCGCCATACCGGCAAAAAAATCGCGGCGGTCGATGATGGGATCAAATGGATCAGTCATGCCCTGTGTCCTTTTTAGCGACCCTACCAGGGTCGCGGAGTTCCAAGTTCAATAAGATTAACCAATACACCGTCGTTGTCACGGAACATCATTTCCCGCGTTTGCACTTCAGCCTCGGGGTTAGGAAACAAAACCATTGGCGGCGAAACAAGCGGATAGCCTGCTGCGACGACCTTCTCCGTAATGCCGTCGATGTCATCCGTAATGAAAACCACGGCAAAATCGCCGGTGACCGTATCAGCACGGCTTGAGGCCGGCGGCAATGGCGCACGGTCATCACCGATAATTTCATAAATTCCTATGTTACCGATGATGCTATCGCCCGCTTGAAGAATGACAGCCTTTAGACTGTAATCCTCAGTGCCCATGATTTCATTTATGCGCGGGCCTTCCACAACGGTATCAACACGCGTGGTGAGGCCAAGCAGATCTCTGTAAAGCTTGAGCGATTCATCCAAATCACGCACGAAGATGGTGGCGCGGGTCATCGACGACACCGCATACCCCTCGGGGACCTCTTGTGCCGCAGAGAGGACCGGATACAGGAGCAGACTCACACACAAGAATGTTACCTTGAACATTCTTGTGTGTATGGGGCGGACCTTCATCGCTACACCTATTTCAGCACGCCAGCCTGAACGAGATTCACCAAAACACCATCGGGATCACGGAACATCATTTCCACCGGCTGGACCGCGTACTCTTCGCGAATAATCAATGGGACGGGCGGTGACACGATGGGATAGCCCGCCGCTGTAATCTCGGCCGTGAGGCGATGAATGTCATTGGTGGGAAACACCAAAGCAAAATCACCGGTGCGGGTGTCGGTTGTTTGTTGCGGCGCTGGCGGCTCTGTTGGGTCTTTGTGCAACTGATAAATCCCGAGATTACCCTGAACAGACTCCCCCGCCATGAGTACGGTGGCGCGCAGTTCCACCCCTTCGGTGCCCATGATGGCGTTGATGCCTGTGCCGCTCCAATAGTTATCAAACATGGGCTTGAGGCCCAGAATATCGCGGTAGAGCTTGAGGGATTCGTCCATATCCCGCACGAAAATCGTGGCCCGCGCGAGCGGGGCAAGGTTCATGCCCTCTTGAAAAACCGTAGGATTGGAGGTGGGGACCACCCGCTCCATGAGCGGGACGACCTTAGAGTCATCCTGGGAGTCATCTTGCGCGGTGCCGGGGGCCACAAAAAGAAACTGGGTGGCAGCCAAAAGGCCACCACCCAGGATCAGTCTTGCGGTCCGATTGAGACGGACGATCTTTCCTGTCCGTTGACGGACCATCGTTTAGTACCGTGCCGTTAGGGTAATACCGAAGGTGGCCCGCTCGCCGAGGTAAGCGTTATAGGCCACGTTAGGCTGTTGAACGACAGCGTTAGAGACATACTTCTCATCAAAGATGTTCTTGGCCCACAGCTGAACGCTGTAGCCGTCGCCTTCTATACCCGCACTTGCATTGACGATGGTGCGGCTTGGCACGATAGAGAGGTTGACCGCCTCGCCGTACATTTTAGATTGGTGAGCAAGGTCAGCGCGGATGAAATAGTCCAAGCCCATATCGGCGGACAACTCATCAGACCATTCGCCACCAAGCGTGGTTTGGAATTTGGATTGGCGTTCCATCTGATTGCCACCAATATCACCGTTGCTGTTACACACAACATCATCACAGACGGCTGGGTCGCGGCCCCAGCGGCCATCAATGGTCCCGTCCTTGTATTTGGCATCACCATAGTACAGCGTGCCGTATAAGCTGAGGTTTTCTGTGGCCGCAATGGCCCCATCCAATTCAAAGCCTTTGGAACTGACGTCCCCAACGTTGCGAATAATACTGCGGGACAGCGGGTTCACGTTGCCTTCATCGGCGGCCAGAATTTGCACGTTGGTCCAATCTACATAGAACAGCGTGGCGTTCAGCTGGACTTTGCCATCGTTGAATGTGTTTTTGGAGCCGATTTCATAGGTCCAGTTCTGATCGTCGTCATAGGTACGGTTTTCAGGCAAGGTTGCCGCCGCACTGAAGCCACCAGACTTGACCCCTTTAGCAGCCGAGACAAACAGCAAGCTGTCGTCGTTCACATCGTACTCAAACGTGACGCGGGGGGTGAAGCTCGTGAAGGTGTCTGAGAAGATCGCACCGGCAAAAGCCCCCAAACCACCAGTGCCACCGCCAGAAGCGGCTTCCCCTTCTTCCTTTTTGTCTCGGGAATAGCGGGCCTCAACACCAATGCGGGCGCGGTCTTCCATGAAGGAGTAGTTGAGTTCCCCGAAGACGGACTCTGTCTTGGTGATGGTCGTGATGTTGAGCAACTGGACCTGGAAAACGAATTCGCTTGGATCGTTCACATCAACAGGTGCCGTAGGGGCTGCGGTTAAAAGAGGCAGCGCTGCAAAGTTAGACGTTCTGAAGTCCGTGCTTTTGGAATAGTACGCACCAAAGGCACCGTCGATATTGCTGTCGTTATCAAACACAAACCGGACTTCATGGGAGTCTGTTTTGAAATCTCCAATCGGGCCGCTTTCAAACACACAGAACGGCACGAAGAAGGTGCAACCGGGCAGCGTGTCTTTATAGCCAAAGGTTTTGGTATCAGCTTTGATCTGGCCGAATTGATACTCCATGGTGAAATCATCGGTCAGTTCCCAGCTGAGGGAGGCCCGGATGAAATCTGTATCCAGCTGTTGAGCATAACCACGCGGGTCAATCGGGATGGACCGGACAGGCAACTCACCGCAAAAGAGGCGGAACCAGTCGCCACCGCCGCCCAGACCAGAGCCGGCCGGACGAACATCCGGGTTGTACTGACCACAGTTCATCAACTGACTGTCGGCGTTGAGTTCACCAAACCAATTCTGAGCGCTATGTTCACGGTTCTTGTCGACATTCATATAAGACACGTCAATTTGTATGTCTTCGGTGGGCAAGAACTGAAGCGCAGCACTATACGTCATGTCTTCCCAGCCGCCGAGGCGGCGGTTGGTGCCCGGATCAAGATCAACATCTGCGAATGGATGACTGTTTTTCCAACTGCCATCGAACTCGGTGTAATCAACAGACGCCCGCATACGCAGTACGTCTGGGACGATCGCCCCAGAGACACCAGCCGCGGCGTCAAACCGTCCGAAGCTACCCGCCGTCAATTGACCTTCGGCCATCCACTCTTCTGTCGGCTTCTTGGAAATGTAGTTGACCGCCCCCATGAAGGCATTACGGCCATAGCGCGAGCTTTGTGGGCCTTTCACGACCTCGACCCGCTCAATGTTGCCAAACCCAAGATCGGTCACGTAGTTCCGTGGCAGATAAATGCCATCGAAAAAGAACGACACATTCTGCTCAATGCTTCCCGCCACCTGAGTGGCACCGCGAATGACAGGCGCTGTGGCTCCGGAGTTGCCAAAGTTCTCGAAGTTGAAACCGGGGGTGGATAAGGCCACATCTGTCATCGAGACGATGCCGCGCTTATCCATATCAGCAGCGGTAAAGGCCGTGATGGAAATGGGAATGTCTTGAATCGACTCACTGCGTTGACGCGCGGTGACGACGATTTCTTCTAAGGCAAGCTGTTGGGCTTTGGCAGACGCGATAAAGCCCTCAGGTGATGCGGCGATCGCCGATACGGCAAACAGCACGCCTGTGGTTTTGAGAATTCTCTTACGTGACAGCATTTCTTTGGCCCTCCCAAGCCTGCCATTATCGTAAATATGGCAGTAACCGTTTCTGAGTTTGATATAATCTTGTTAATGGTACAAATTTTTATAGTTAACGATACAAATTTTTTTAATAGTACAAATAGATATATTTGGTCGCATAGTTATATTTTCAGGCAGGATCACTATCGCGCGGACAATTTGCATCCTGATTTTCACTGGCAGTAAGTAAAAATATGTTATTTTTTCATGAATGGTCATTCATGAGGCATGAACAGCATACCGCACCGGCGCCTATTGTTCCGGCGCCGAATGCCTGCGCCATACCGGCAAAAAAATCGCGGCGGTCGATTTCCGGGCCATCCAAAAAGTCGTCAGAATTATTGCTCATGTTGCGTGCCCCTCAACTGATCATCTGTTAGCCTAACAATGCGCCGTCTATCGTCCTTTGACCAGGGCGCGACCCATACAATGCTCAGCCAGAGAACAAAAGACTTGCAGCAGAGAATGCATGCATCAAACTAGGTTTCTTCGCCCTCAGGCGTACCGCAAATCGCACGAAGAGACCGCCACTGATCATCTGTTAATGCCGGAGCCTTCTTTTGCTGCGTTTCTGATGAAAGGCGATCGACGCGATCGCCCAGAGCAGGATGGCTAGAAAAGTATTTGAAAAAACCCTCGTCACCGCCACTTCGCCCTTCTGCCTGAAGCCGTTCAAAAAAAGTGATCAAACCATGCGGAGACATGCCCGCACGGCGTAGCATTTCAGCAGCTGTGAGGTCAGCCTCAGTCTCGGCTTCGCGATTATATGTCAGCGCGTAGATTTGGGCTGCTGCAGCAATGTTATCAGACCCAATACCAGAAAACATAAACTGCACCAGCGTTGCTAAACCGATACCACGGATCACACCCGCCGTTGGATGACGATGCACAACGTGACCAATTTCATGAGCCAGAATACCAGCCACTTCGTCAGGCCCTTCGGCTTGCAAGATCAGCGCTTCGAACAGAACAACTTCTCCGCCGGGCGCAGCAAACGCATTCACGGGCTTTCCCGAAATCACTCTGACCTTCAGGCGCTCTCTGCTCGGTGCTGCCGCCACAAGCCGGGCGGTCAAATCATCCAGAGCCGTTCGACCTGGCTGCGCATAACACACCTTTCTGTCCGCCGTCATCGCCTTAATCACCTGCGCGCCCAAGGCTGCGCGCCAGGTATCCGGTACAAAAAAGGCAGCAGGCTCGGCCAAACGGGGATAACCCCAGGCCACGATGCCAACCACGGCAATAGCAGCAATGGTCCAGCCGATCAAAGCCTGCCATGCGGTGCTGAGGAAGACTCGGCCCGGTGCGGACAACGGTGCATAAGCAGCAATCGCGCGATACAACTTGGCGTCTGTAAAGGTTAGGCGCGCGCCCTCTACGGTCTCATTGGTAATCACAGCCGGTCGGTTTTCTTCCGGGGCTTCAAGCAAGCGCACATCTACGAAACGCCAGGTGGTTTTAAGATCGCAGTCAACGCCGCGAATTTCAACACCCAGCCCCGCGACCTGGATATCGACCACATAGGGCCGCGCAGTCTGGCCATCGAAATATCGACCAGTCGGCGTCACGCTCAGAACAATCCGCTATCCACGCCCAGCGCCCCATCAAGCCCTTCACCAGAGTTCTTGAGATCCTCCTGAGACTGGTAAATTTTCTCAGCCGCAGCATTGATGTCACCGCTCAGGCTAACAAAGCGAACCATATATTTCATGTTGCGTTGGATAACGATGGGCGTGCCAAAGCCGAGCGTAAAGATAACGATCAGAAAGTTTCCTAGGAACAGGCCAAAGAGATCCCAACCTTGGGCATCCGCATTGAACTTTATGCCACCCACACTAAAGTTATTAAGCTGAAATCTGAAGACGGTCGCAGCGTACCACACACGCGAAAGCCCCAATGTTGGGAGCGCCAGCACTAAGGTGATGAGGTGCGATTTCCAAAGCTGTCCCGTTGTGCCAATAAATACACCTTGCGTATTACCAAACCAGACGTTGCTCATTTTGTAGCGCATCAAAATTTGATCGCCTTTGGCAATAAAAATGCCAAGTGTAAGAACATTAAGAATACCAACGCCCATGCCAATGGCACCATACTTAAAGGCAGAGCCAGTCAGCCTGCCACGGATGCCACGCCAAGTGGTGCGAGACAGACGGTAGCGCAGAGCCGCATAAATGGCGACTAAGAATAGGAAGTAGTACACGACAAAGAGTAAGTTCGTTATGGGGTAAACCTCAGGCGAGTAAAGAACCAGCGGCGCGTATAAGACGATTATGAATGGCATCACCTTTAAAAACCCGAGGAACAGCTCTTTGCCGGTGCCGGTATAGGCGAAGCGATCTCCCAACAACTTAAACCCGCCAGCAACATAACGGCGCATGCGGGTCTTCCCCCAAAAAATATAAATACCGAGGGTGACGATTGTCAGGATCAGGTTGAGTAGCCAAATTCCATAGACGCGCCCGAGAGAGCCGTCATAGGACAAAGGAATAATCGATCCATTGTTTTCAACAGAGTTCTTCGTCCCAACAGGTGCGGCAACCGCGCCGTCGTTACTCGGCTCATATTGCATTTTAATCTCCCCCAAAAGTACATATTTTAGGGTAAATACAACCTGGCCCAGACTCAACTAAAATATGAGAAAAAGCCGGAAATCTAACTTTGTGATATTACCCAGCCATAGACATGCCTTTGCTCTGATTTCCGCAAAGGGCCCTACAGACCAACACGATCACTTCATGTTCGACGCTTAAAGCGCGCGGGTGTCCCTCCTAAATCGTCCGAGTGGCCGCGCTAAATCGTCCGCGTGGCCGCGCTAAATCGTCCGCGTGGCCGCGGTGAGCCACGGGCCAATCTCATCGCCTACCCCATTGTCCTTCAGGAGCGGCATCAGCGTCTCACGGACACGGGCGTGATAGCTGTTGAGCCACGCGATCTCGTCGCCGGTCATGAGGTTCGGGTCAACCAGCCGGAGATCAATGGGGGCAAGTGTAATGGTTTCAAACTCATACAGCGCCCGTTCGGCCCCAGCGGGTTTGTCGCCTTCGTGGACGACAACCAGGTTTTCGATGCGGATACCGAACTCACCGGTTTTGTAATAACCGGGCTCGTTGGAAATCACCATGCCGGGTTTGAGCGGCGGCCCAAGGCTCGCCTTGCTGATGCGTTGCGGGCCTTCATGCACCCCAAGATAGGCGCCGACGCCATGGCCGGTGCCGTGATCATAATCGACGCCATCGGCCCAGAGCGCCTCGCGCGCGAAACCATCCAATTGGCCACCTGCGGTGCCTTCTGGAAAACGCGCCATGGCGAGCCGAATGTGGCCTTTCAGGACCTGGGTAAACCGGCGTTTTTGTTCCGCCGTCGGTGTGCCAATCGCAATCGTCCGGGTGACGTCTGTCGTGCCGTCGAGATACTGTCCGCCGCTGTCGACCAGGAACAACATATCGCCTTTGATCGGCGCATCGGTGGCCTCGGTCGCACGGTAGTGCACAATAGCGCCGTTAGCACCCGCGCCAGAGATGGTCGGGAAGCTGAGACCGCGTAACATATCATCGCGGCGGCGAACCTGTTCCAGTTGATCGGCGGCGGACATCTCGGTGAGGTGGCCCGACGGGGCTTCCTGATCAAGCCACGCCAAAAACTGTGTCAGGGCCGCGCCATCGCGCACATGGGCCGCGCGGATGCCGTTGACCTCGGTGTCGTTTTTGCAAGCCTTGGGCAGGGAACACGGGTCTTCAATGACATGAACCTTCAAGCCTGCCGCTTCCAGACGATCGACAGCCCATTGCGACACCGTTGCTTTGTCGACGGCCACCGAGGAGAGAGATCCACCCAAGCCGTCCACGGCTGCGCCCAATCCATCTGCCGGCTCGATTGAAACGTCTGCGCCCAGATGCGTAACAACCTTGTCAGACATCTTGGCGGGATCGATAAACAAAGACGCCCGCCCATCGGCGAACACCAAAGCGGTCGCCAACACCAACGGCGTATGTTCGACATCTGAACCACGGATATTGAGCAGCCAACACAGAGAGTCGGGCGCAGTCACCAAATAGGCGTCATAGCCGTCTTCTTTAAGACCTTTGCCAAGGGTGGATCGTTTCTCAGTGTGTGGCTGGCCAGCCAGAGAGAGCGGATGCACCGCCACAGGGGCTTGTGGCCGAACGGGTTGATCTTGCCACACTTCGTCGATCGGATTCGCGGCCAAGGGCACCAGTTCGGCCTTGTTTTTGGTGCAGGCGTCACGGAATTTTTTAATCTGCTCGGGCGTATGCAGATGCGGATCAAAGCCGAGGCGTTGGCCTGCGTGCAGCACGTCTTTCAGCCACTTCACCGAAGACTGGTCTGGGATTTGCTTGAAGGCATACAAGCTGGCGTCAGCCTGATCTTTCACCTGAAGGGTGTAGCGGCCATCAATAAACAAGGCGGCCTGCTCTGGCAGAATAATCGCAAGACCGGCGGAGCCGGTAAAATCTGTCAGCCAGGCCAGACGTTCCGCGTAGGGCGCAACAAACTCGCCCTGGAACTCGTCGCCGCGCGGGACGATGAAGCCATCAACGCCTTGGGTTGTGAGCTGTGTACGAAGCGCCGTCAGGCGTTCGGCGGGAGTCATGTGCATAGGAAAAACCTGGATCTGTGAGTGTCAGGAGAAGCTAAGGGGCTGCGCCTGAACTTGCAACCGAACGCAGAGACGGACTCGCAGGTGACCTCACAGGCCGCCTCACAGGCAAGGCAGGCCCCTAGCGCAGCACCAGCGTCGACCACGCGCCAATGTTAAACTGCTGCGACATCACCAGACCCTGTGCCCGGTAGGCGTTCGCCACCATTGGAATCTGCGTGACCAACAAGCCGGACAAAATGAGCGCGCCGCCAGGGCTGAGCAGCTTCGGAATACCCTTGGCGAGATGGCACAATGGCCGGGCCAGAATATTTGCCGTGATGATGGCATAGGGCGCGGACGCTGTGATGGATCTGGCGTTGATGCCGTCGGCAACCACAAATCGGACACGGGTGTGCAGATGATTCAGCCGCGCCGTATGGGTGGCAAACCTCACCGCTTCCGGATCTATGTCGGACCCTAAAACATGACCGGGCCACAACCGCGCCGCGCCGAGGGCCAGAATGCCCGTACCGCAGCCAATGTCCAGAACACCGGTCGCGCCAGATGCGGCCAGCTTGCTGCGCCAATGTGTCTGCCGCGCCAAAGCCGCCAAAGCCATCAAACAGCCCGCCGTGGTGGCGTGCTCGCCGGTGCCGAACGCCGTCGCTGCGTCGATACACAAGGGTAACCGTCCCGATGGCGTGGTCGATATATCGTGACTGCCGTGGACCCAAAACCGGTCGATGGAAATGGGAGGAAACGCCGACAATGTTTCAGCAACCCAATCGGTCTGGGGGATTGCGGCTATGGTGATCTCCGGAGCCTCAATAGAAACCGAGGCCGCAATAAGAGCGATGCGCGCAGAAACCCCGGCAGGGGCTGGTTCCTCCGCGTAGATCAGATCAATTGTCCACAGATCATCAATCTGGCGTCCGTCCTCATCCACCAGTTCAAAACTGGAAAGGGCAAGTGCGTCAGGCTCCAACGCTTTGGCGAACGCATCCACAGCGTGGGCGGAGACTTGGAACCTTACCGCCCACATCAACTCATCACCAAGCGAACACCACCAGCGCCACACGTACCACCTGTGCCACCTGTGCCACCGGCGCTATGCACGCTGGTCATCTCAGCTATGCACTGACACGCCCTCGTATTGAAAAAAAATGGAACCATTTGACACACCAAACGTAAATACTATGAGCATGTTAAGCGACAAAGGATCAGAGAGATATGGCGAAGCCTTTATGACTAAACCATTGAATTTGCAAAGGCCCCGCGCCTTCTCCTCCAGTGCGGAAGAGGAAACACCCCGCGCGGTTCCAACCCAGCGTCCGGCACTGATCCAAATGTGCGAAGACGGCGTAAATAATATAGTAAGTCATCACAATATGGTGACGATAGGAAAAATGCCCGGTTAATACTGACTCCCCCTCAGGCTAACCGGTTTCTCGGCGACGGAGACGCGACCCCTCCCCCAAACTCTTCCCCCAAGAGTGCGATTTCGTCGCCGAGTTTTCTTCTTCCGAGATTATCTCATTAACTTTAATTGATTCTGCAAAGCCGCTTATGCCGGTTCGACAAAGCTGTCGATGACCTTCTTTTGCCCCGCCTTATCAAACGCAATGTCCAGGCGCGTATCATCAATGTCTTGAATGATGCCGTAGCCAAACTTTTGGTGAAACACCCGCATGCCGATGGCATATCCGCCTGAGGATTCGCGGGCCTTCACCTGCCAACCTTCACCCTCAATAATCTGCGACTTACGTGCTTTTTGCGTCTGCCAACTGGAGGTGCTGCCCCAGCCGTCGGAAAACCCGTCACCGCCGCCCCCAAATGACCCCATCAGGCCGCTGTCGGAAATATGTTCGATGTGTTTCTCGGGCAGTTCAGAAATGAAACGCGAGGGCAGACTGGCCTGCCATTGATTGTAAACGCGGCGATTGGCGGCATAGGAAATATTCACCTTCTGGCGCGCGCGGGTGAGACCAACATAGGCCAGGCGGCGCTCTTCCTCGACCGCCGCCCCGCCGCCATCGTCCAACGCACGCCGGTGCGGGAAGATCTCTTCTTCCCAACCGGGCAGAAACACGGTGTCGAATTCAAGACCCTTGGCCGCATGCAGGGTCATCACCGTGACCGCTTCCTCGCCCGCCTTGGCATCATTTTCCATGACCAAGCTGACGTGTTCCAAGAACGCCCCAATGGTGTCCCATTCTTCCAGACCACCGACAAATTCCTTGAGGTTTTCAAGACGTCCGGGGGCTTCCGGCGAGGTATCCCGCTGCCACATCTCGGTGTAACCGGATTCATCCAACACCTGGGCTGTCAGGTCTGCCGGAGACAATCCCTCCCTGAGCGAGCGCCAGCGGGACATATCTTCGACGAGTGTACGCAAGGCCGCGCGCGTCTGGGCCCGCAACTCATCGGTTTCACACAAGCGCAAGGCCGCTTCTATCAAACTGATGCCAGCCGACCTTGCATAGACATGCACTTTTTGCACTGTGGTTTCGCCGATGCCGCGCTTTGGTTTATTGACGATGCGCTCAAACGCAAGGTCGTCTGTGGGCGTGGTGATGCAGCGGAGGTAGGCAATGGCGTCCCGGATTTCCATGCGCTCGTAAAAGCGCGGACCACCAACCACACGATACGACACGCCCGTGGTGATGAAGCGTTCTTCAAATTCCAGCATTTGAAAACCCGCACGCACCAAGATCGCCATAGACGACAGGCTATCGCCTTTGCTGTGCAGTGCTTCGATTTCATCGACCACCCAGCGGGCCTCTTCGGGGCCGTCCCAAACGCCCTTAACGGTGACGACCGCCCCCACATCTGCTTTCAATTCTTCTGCCGAACGTAGCGTTTTGCCCAAGCGGTCTTCGTTGTGATCAATCAGCGCAGAGGCCGCCGCCAGGATGGTTGGCGTAGACCGATAGTTGCGCTCAAGGCGCACCACCTTGGCATCTTTAAAGTCTTTTTCGAACTTCAGGATGTTGCCCACTTCTGCACCGCGCCAGGAGTAAATGGACTGGTCATCATCGCCGACACAACACAGGTTGCGATGCTTCTGAGACATCAAGCGCAGCCAGAGATACTGCGCAACGTTGGTGTCTTGATACTCGTCGACCAAAATATAGCGGAACTTATTTTGATATTCGCTGAGGACGTCCGGATGATCTTGAAACAAGGTCAGACAGTGCAGCAGAAGATCGCCAAAGTCAGCGGCATTGAGCGTAATCAGTCTGGCTTGATAAGCCTTGTAGAGGTCAACCGCGCGGCCCGCGGCCAAATCACCGGCCATGGACGAGGTGACTTTGTCAGCGGTGAGCCCTTTGTCTTTCCAGCGCTGAATCACGCCCAGCACCGCAGCAGCTGGCCATTTTTTGTGATCGACGCCTTCAGCCTCCATCACCTGCTTTAAGAGGCGCACTTGATCGTCGGAATCCAAAATCGTGAAATTGGACTTCAGACCGATAAGCTCGCCATGCTTACGCAGAATACGAACCCCAAGCGCGTGAAAGGTGCCAAGCCACAGAGACTCCGCCATCGGCCCGACCAAGCCGCCAACCCGCTCGCGCATTTCTTTGGCGGCACGGTTGGTGAAGGTCACCGCCAGAATTTGCCAGGGCTGAGCCAGACGCTTGCCCAGAATGTAGGCCAAGCGGGTGATCAGCACGCGGGTCTTGCCTGTGCCCGCCCCGGAGAGGACCAGAACCGGACCATCGGTGGTTTCGACCGCCTGGCGTTGTTCTGGATTAAGCCCTGACAGCCAAGGTGGATCTTGTGCGACAGGAGCTTCTGAAGAGGACGGTTCCGAAGAAGCCGGCGGCGGTGAATCGTCCAGCGCGAAGGGATCCGATGGAGTTGGAGAAGACGAATTTGAAGATGAGTGTGAAGAGGAGTGTGTCATGACCGCATCCTACGCAGTCTCACCCGGGATAAAAGCCCGAAGTTTGGTCGTGTTGGTGATTGGCGGAAATGCGCGCCTGTTATCGCCGAGGCGGCTTGCCACGCGCTTCCGCGTCGGCATCCAAAAGGGTCAGATTTACGGCCCTGAGCAGGGCTCTTGCTTCCACAGTTCCGATCAATGTGCGGTCTTCAAGGCTGCGGACCATGGGTAAGCGGTTCATGCCAGCAGCCAACAATGCCTGTACAGCATTCTCAACCGTGTCGGTGGAGGTCACCAGGGAGGCTGCGCTGTGAACCAAGGGCTTGACGGGTTTATCTGCGGCCTCGCCGCGTATTTCTGCAACATCGGACCCTGCGACGACGCCCAAAAACTGGTCAGAGTCGTCAACCACGTAGACTTCACCGATGTTGCGCGCGTGCAACATGGTCTGCACCTCGGCGATTGGCGTTTCCGGGATGCAGGTCGCCACCTTAGGGGCCAGAAAATCAGCGGCCGAAGTGCCCTTAAGGCCACTGACATCCTGCCCGCCCCCCAGGTGAATGCCCGCCTGCGACAATTGCCCGAGGAAAAACGATTTGTGACCGTACAACTGTGAACTGACCAAGGTGGAAATCACCACGCCGACCATGACCGCAATGGTGAGCGTGTAATCCCCTGTCATTTCAAAAATAATGAGTGTTGTAGAGATCGGCGCGCCGAGCACAGCGGCGGCCAAGGAGCCCATACCCACCAGGGCATAGGCCGCCGGCCCGGACGACAGCTCCTGGCCGACCAGAGTGGCCGCTGTTCCGACGGCGACACCGACCAGGGCCCCCAACGCCAAAGATGGGCTGAAGATACCACCGCCAAAGCCCCAACCTAAACATAAAGTGGTGGCGACCAGCTTGGCGGCAATCAACATCAAGACCGTGGTCAGTGGATACATATTTCTCAGAGCGCGGTCGGTTTGTTCGTAGCCAACGCCTAGAATATCCGGCAGTTGCAGGGCTATGAGGCCAATGGCAAGCCCGGCCAAGGCGGGACGGATCCAACATGGGATCGATAAGGAGTCCCCGCTTTTTTTGAGGACGGCAATCCCGCGCATCAGGATCACAGCCGCTAAACCGCACGCCACGCCGGTTAGTGCAAAAGCTGGGAATTCGATCCATTCAATGACGTCAAAGGCGGGAATGATGAAGGCAGGATAGTCGCCATAAATCGCGCGCGACACCATGGTTGCTGCGATGCTCGACAACACCACCGGCGTAAACGCATTCAAAGCGTAATGCCCGACAATCACTTCATGGGCGAACAAGGCCCCGGCGATGGGAGCGTTAAAAGACGCCGCCACGGCGGCTGCGCCGCCGCAGCCGAGCAGGGTCCGCACCACGGGCCGGCCCAGGTTCAGGCGCTGACCGAGCCAGGAACTGAGCGTCGCCCCCAACAACACGGCGGGACCTTCACGACCTGCCGATGCGCCCACGCCGAGAGACGCCGCACTGCCGATGGTCGCCGCAAACCCTGGCCACAACGGCAGTCGGCCAGACTTCAAAGCGCTGGCTTCGATCACCTGAGCAACCGCTTGCGGAGCCCCACCCGGCATCACAAAACGATAAAACAAACCGACCAGAAGACCGCCGATGCAGGGCGCCGCGATGATTTGCCAGGCCGGAAGACCATCCGCAATGGTGGCGAGGTTCTGACCGCCATCGCCATAAAACAGGGTTTGAATAAGCGAGATCGCCGTTCTAAAGCCAGAAACAGCCCAACCAACCGCAACGCCGACCACAAGCGCCAGCACGGCGAGAATGAGATTGTCGTGACGGACAACGGCGAGCACTTTCCCCTTCACTTTGCCGTATCCACTCACGTGCTTGACGCCTCCTTAGTCTAGGCCGCTGACGACGGTTCCTTTGACGGCTCCTGAGGCCGAATGCCGAGCACATGGCAAATGGCATAGCTCAGATCCGCGCGGTTAAGGGTATAGAAGTGAAACGCCGAGACACCCCCAGCGACAAGTCGCTTCACCTGCTCGACCGCCAAACTGGCGGAAACCAATTCCCGGGTGCCAGGATCATCGTCGAGCCCCGCAAAGAGATCATGCATCCAAGGCGGAACACTGGTGCCACACCGCTGCGCAAAATTGGCGTTTTGGGTGAAGTGTGTGACCGGCATTAACCCCGGCACGATGGGGACGGTGATGCCCGCCGCCGCCGCGCGATCGAGAAATCTGAAATAGATATCAGGATCAAAAAATAACTGTGTGATCGCGCGGGTCGCCCCGGCATCAATTTTCCGCTTCAGGTTATCTAAATCGATTTCGGCGCTTGTCGCCTCAACATGGGTTTCCGGATAGGCCGCGACACTGATTTCAAAGTCAGCAACTTTTTTAAGACCGGCCACCAGATCAGATGCGTAGTCATAGCCATCTGGATGGGGGGTATAACCGGTCTCGCCCCCCGGGGGATCGCCGCGCAATGCGACTATATGTTTCACGCCCGCATCCCAATACCGGCGGGCCACATCATCAACCTCGCCACGGGACGCACCGACGCAGGTCAGATGCGCGGCCGCCACCAAATCTGTTTCTTCTTGTATGCGGACCAGCGTGTCGTGAGTACGCTCCCGAGTCGAACCACCCGCCCCATAGGTGACAGACACAAAATTAGGCTTCAGCGGCGCCAGACGTTCAATGGCCGTCCATAACTTTTCCTGCATCTTTTCCGTTTTGGGCGGAAAAAACTCGAAAGAAACCTGAATATCTGTGGGCAAGAGATCGATGAGCGGCGACCCACGATCCGGTGATGTTTTAACCTTCGACACGAAACCCTCAACGACCTGTGTTCTGAATGTCACAATGTGACGCTGCTTTCTATCAGGCTTACCGTCATTCGCAAACGAAGACCGCAGGAATGCTTAAGATATGCCGTTGGCGCTCGGTATCTTCGCAGAAACGTGTCTGGCGTTTATGACACTGTTATGTTACCAAAATAACTGTCATTTCGCGCAGTTTTCTGCGGAACTCATAGATTTTCTTGCGAATATTTGGTTCAGGTTAGTTGATGTCACGTTCCTCTTTTTTCTCAGCTTATACCAAACATATTACTGGCGCGCTGCTCGCTGTTGTTGCGTTATCGGCGTGTGCCTCGAAACCCCCCGCATCGGACCCGGACGCGCTCAAAGCCTACACGCAATTGAATGATCCGTTAGAGCCCTGGAACCGCTCCATGCTGCAATTGGATCAGGGCCTGGACACGGTCCTCTTTAATCCGGCGATTTCGGCTTATCAGTTTGTGGTGCCCGAGCCAGGACAGCGCGGCGTAACCAACGCGTTTCGTAATTTCCGCACCCCCATCACTTTGGTCAATGATATCTTGCAAGGCGAAGGGGATCGCGCGGGCACCACCCTGGGGCGCTTTTTGATCAACTCTACCATGGGCCTGTTTGGCTTGTTTGATGTCGCCTCCCGCTGGGGATTGCCCTATCACTCTGAAGACTTCGGCCAAACCCTCGCCGTATGGGGCGTCAGCGATGGTCCGTATCTTTACGTTCCAATTCTAGGCCCGTCTGGGGTTCGTGATCTCGGCGGATATACAGTTGACAGTATGGGCTTTGATGCCATGGCCTGGATTGGCCGCGCCGATAACCCTTTCTGGTGGCAAGTGGCCTATTTCGGAGCACTCGCCGTCGATGCCAAAAGCAATGCGGAACCTGTGTTAAACGAACTGAAAGCGTCTTCGGTTGATTATTATGCCGCCTTGCGCTCGGCCTATCGTCAGAACCGCGGGAATGCCATTCGTAATGGAGCACCTGCCCCGACCCCAGACTATAACGACTATGATGATGACAACGATGGTGACCCGTTCTCAGGACTTGAAAACGAAGAGATCACCACAGAAACAGCGCAAGGGCTAACACAGTAATGGTACGCGCCTTTTTTCTTCTCGTTTTACTCTCCTTCAGTGGAACAGCAAGTGCCACTGAGGACGCCTGGCGCACGGACCCAACCGCCTTCATCAATCATTTCGCAACCGCTGGCATTGACGGCATTCTCACCGCTAAGATTGATGAAGAAGAGAAAGCAAAACGATTTCGCGCCCTGTTCAATGATGGCTTTGATATCCCTGCCATCAGCCGCTTTGTGCTCGCGCGCAATTGGCGCACGGCCAGCAACTCGGAGCAGCAAGAATTTATCAGTGTTTTCGAAAATGTGATCGTCGCCACATGGTCGCGTCGGTTTAGCGAATACAGTGGCCAAACGATTAAGATTCTTGGCACAACACCGGACGGAGACAGCGGCACCGTGGTGGACACCGTAATCGTTGACACCAATGGGCAAAACATTGCGGTGCAATGGCGCCTGCGGTTGCGTGAAGACGGCCTGCGCATTGTCGACGTGATTGTGGAAGGCGTCAGCATGGCAATTACTTATCGCCAGGATTACGCCTCGGCTATTCGTCAACAAGGTGGCCTGGAGGGACTGCTGACCCAACTGCGCAAGCAGGTGGCCAGCGCTTCTTAAAGCGTTCTTTTTAAGTTTATTGCCGCATCGGCTGCTTAGAAGGTACCACGAATAAAGACATTAAAAATACGCCCCCATTTGTGACGCTCTTTACGCTCGCCAATAAGCGTGCGCGTTCCGATGGTTCCGCCGGGCACGAACAATTGCCGGTCCCGCCTCTGAAGGCGGTTCAAAAAGTTATTGGTCGAGAAATTCAGACGGAAATAATCGTTCAGCCGGTGCTCGACACTGAGGGTGAGAGACCCGCCTTCCTTGATGCGTTCGATATAATCCAAGTCATAAATGTAGGTTGCGCCACTCTGAGAAAAATTAAAGCTGACATGTCCATCAATGATGAAATCAACATCGTGGCGGTATTCAACTTGGGTCTCCCAGTGGGGCGTTAGACCAAAGCGCCGGGTGCGGCCATCAAACGGATCGGTGACAGAAGTGTCACGCCGGAGATAACTGGCCGTCAGAACGCCGTCCCACCACCCAAGCCTTGTAAATTGCAAGCTGGCTTCGACTTCCACACCATATTCTGTGCCATCACCAATGTTTCCGGGCTGAGAGAGCAGTCCGTTGAAGGTGGTGCGGCCACTGACATCCTCAACGGCGCGATAGAATGCGGAGGCAGAGAGCACACCACCGCCGTCTGCGATGCGATGCTCGATACCAAGTTCCGTATCCCAGGATTTTTCTGGTCTGAGGTCAGGATTACCTGCTTCCAGTTCCTGATCGCGATCTGTGATGGTGGCAACAAACTCGAGGAAATTAAGTTGCTTGACGTCTCGGGCGACAGAGAAAATGATCTTATCACTCGGCGTGATATCCCAATAGGCATTGAAGGTTGGCTTTGCGAACACAAGCGTGCGGGCGTTATCCACATCACCACTGACCTGGGTAATCCGCGAAGCCTCAACAGCAAGACCGGTCTCGGTTTCCAGTTTATCAAAGGGCCGCCAACGCAGGGTCGAGAACGCCTCGGAACGATACTCAGTGACCTTGCCGTCGCTATTGAAAATTTGCAGAGGCGTCAGGACCCCATTGACCAAGGTCGACAAATCGAATTCGGTATCTTGTGTGTTCAAGGCACTTTCCAAGCCAATTTGCCCCCCGATGGTGGGACTGACTGTGCGGTCGTAGGTGCCGCGCACGATGGTCTCGGTTTTAATATCCTGACGCGCCTGACGCACCAGAACGGGCTCATCCTCCGGTGCCAAATCAAACACTTCGCGGTCGCGGTTTTCTTTTTCCCAGTTGACCAAACCGAGCAGCGTCACCGTGTCAGATTCGCCAACAGGAAAGCTGTAATCGGCACTCAATTCCGCCGTAAAGCGGTCCCGCTCGTCAACCTCTAGGATATCTGACAGTTGGTTGCTTTGGCGCGGGATCATGGGATCCCGCAGCACCTCACGACGCTCGCGATCAAGAATCCGCCATTGTGCCAAACCATTGAATTGCAGGCGCGAACCGGAGTCAAAACTCTGTTCATACCGACCGGTGGATTGCATCGTATAGTTGTTCGACTGCTCTGACTCGACGCTGGACAGCACCGGCTGACCGGTCAAGTCGGTTGTCAGTTTGGTCCGTTCCCAGGGGCGGTAAATCGGGTTGGTGTTAATAGACACCGTGTAGTTGCGGGTGGGTTCATTGACGCTGTAGGTCGCGCCAACGATGGGACGCACTGACCCGTCATTGGTATAGTACGGGCTCGCAAATGTGAGCGTTGTCGTCGCCCCGGCATCCGCCCGCAAGATCACGTTGATAATGCGCTGGGTTGTGCTCTGCACTTCACTGGAGGAGCCGCGCAGGATTTCAATGCGTTCCACTTGAGCGGCGGCGATGCGCTGCAGTTCGGAAGCCCCGCCGCTATCTTTTCCGGTGATCTGCTGCCCATTAATGAGAATGGCATCTTCGTTGCCACGCAGACCGCGGCGTTCTTCAGTGGCGACGGACTCTGTAATTGATGCGCCCGGAATGCGTTGCAGCATATCCTGCAGGGTTAAGGGGTCATACTGAACAAAGTAGGCGGCAGGATAGACCGTCTTTGAGCCATCCTCAGACACCTGCGGCTGCGTGTCTATCTGAGCGGCAGTTTGCGCCAGCGTAACGGACAGCGGAACGGCTGTAAAAGCGAGAGAAAGAGCCAGGGAAAGTGCAACAGGAAGGCGACTGTAGAAGGGCATGAACAAAACTTCACGTTGAAGGTCTTCAGGACATACAGCAGCCTGACCCATTTCGCAAAGATATCCCGACAATCGTTCAGCGGAATAAAACCAGGAAATGTCTTGTTAAAAAATCACGGCAAAAAATAGCGCTAAAAAAACAACGGCCGGGGAAAAACCCCGGCCGTTGCCAAACTGTTGATGTGAGCGAAAACTTAGAAGTTGTAGCTCGCCCGCACGCCAAAGCTGCGTGGCTTAGGTAATGACAAACGAATTTCACGTGCATTTGGGGCCGGACCCGTAATGAAGTTGAACACGTCTGTCCCCTGCAAGCCATGGATCATTTCGTCATGGTTAAACGCATTCACGACGAAGGCTTCTAAAGACATCGTGTCATTGCGAATACCAATGCGCGCATTCACGTTATCGATCTTGGCCGTTTGCGCCACGTTCGAGAAGTCAGTGTTCTTCGCACCGGTGTGGGTGTAGTCAACGCGAGTGAACCAATCAAATTCACTGGTCAGTTGGTCGGTATACTCACCTGAGAGTGCCCACGTATACTTTGGAACAGTTGGAAGTTCGTTTCCGACTGCATCAAAGCTGCCGTATGCGTTGTTACACTCAGAGCAGTTGAACGATTCGATCTCTGTATCGTTTAGACCGAAAGCTGCAGTCAACGTGAGATTTTCGGTCGCTTGGAATTGACCTTCAAACTCGATGCCCTTGAGCTTGGCTGCACCGTTGTTGACGGTTAAGCCGATCAGATTGGCAACGCCATTGGCGACGACAGGGATGCTGTTTTGAGCCTGTCCATTCAACCAGTCCATATAATACAGGGCGATGGTTGTACGGGCACGACCGTCGAGCAGCGTGGATTTTAAACCAAGCTCGTAGTTATCGATCTGCTCTTCCTGATAGGCAATACCGGCATCCGGCACAACCGCCCGCAAGGCTGCAAGCGTTTCAGGTGTGGAAGTCACGAGACCGGCGTTGAAGCCACCCGGACGATACCCGCGTGAGAACAAGGCGTAGGCAGTCGAGTTTTCCGCGTATTTGTAATCGATAGAAACACGGGGTGAGAAGCTCTTGTAGGTTTCTTTGAGCTTCTGCGCGGCGACGCCGGTGGTGGGGAGGCCATTTGTGCCAATGATCGGCTGTTGGCTGATCTTATCCCACTGGTAACGGCCTTCTACGCTGAGCGTCAGATCATCGGCGATGTCATAATAAACAGCCCCAAACACGGAAGGCGTTTCAGCCCATTGCTTGGTGATGGCCGCCGTAAAGAACGGACCCAGAATCAGGTTGCCGTAAACCGTGCCACCCGGCGAATGCGCCCAAAGGTAGTTCACCCCCGCTGTCCACCGCAGACGCTCGTCCTGCGGAGATGTGATGCGCAATTCCTGGCTAAAGTCCCGCGAGCGGGCTTGGCTAAGCAGGAGCGTATTCCGCCATGGCAGGCGTGTTGGGGTCACGGCTTCCGAAACAAAGAACGGGTTCGCGATATCTCTAGCATCGCGGTAGTTCAAGTCGATCAGGTTGGAAGATTTGTCCCGATGATAAGCCGTCAACGAACTGAACGTGTAACCACCATTGGTGTCGTAATCGGCCCGAACATTGGCCTGGAACGCGTTACGACGATGGGCATAGCCCTCAACAAAGGTCGGATCGAACGTCAGCCAATTTGGGTTCGGGTTAAACAGCGTCTCACGCAACACAGAATTGATTCCGTAATCACCCGAGATCAGGCTTGGGTCAATTTCACTGACGCTCGGCAACGTGCCGCAGTAGTACCCTTGGGCCGCAGTGCTTCCTGGCGTGATATCAGCAGGTAACGGCGTGCTCGGACGACACGTGCCGTCGCGGCCAGCAATCCCGTTAAAAGATTCTTGCTTCAATGCCGCTTGGGCCGGCGGACCGTCCTTGTTTTCGAAGTACTGGACGAAGGCTTTGACCTTCAGGTTGTCGCTGGGCGTGAACACAATCGATGTCGAGAGTGATGTCGTGTCCCGTTCGCCAAAACTCTGCGTCGGATCAGCGAAGTTCGTATAGTATCCACCTTCGTGGACACTTCGCGCACCAACACGAATGGCCAGCTTATCTTCTACAATAGGGCCTTCAAGACTGAGGGCCATATCATGTGAGCCAAACTGTGAGTACTCAGCATTGATTCTGCCAGCAAATTCATCGCCAGGATCGCGGGTTACAAAGTTGATCGCACCGGCAAAGGTTGAGCGACCGAAATAAGCACTCTGAGGGCCTTTCAGCACTTCAATACGCTCGACGTCGCTGATGCTCGGGGTCTGGGCCCCAATAACCGGCGCACCATCAATGAAAAGCTGACCGCCAGCGGACAAGCCGGCGTTATTGCCCAGGAACAAGCCACGGAACGTAAGGGAGTTCGTCGAACGGTCGTTACGACCTGAACCACCTTGCTGATTGGAGAAACTGAAGCTTGGCGTGAAGGCACTGATGTCATTCAGGTCCTTCATGTTGCGCGACTCAATATCTTGCGCTGAGAAGGCGGTAATGGCCAACGGCACTTCCATAAGGTTTTCTTCAACCTTACGGGCGGTCACCACGATTTCTTCGAGGGCCAAATTTTGGGCCATCGGTGCCACATGCGGCAAAAGTAGCGACGTGACCAAAGCTGTCGACGCGGCCAATACAGACGTACGTTTCATTTAGGTAGTTCTCCCCTGGGTGTAAATTAACTTGGATGATGCCTATATACACATGGCATAGCTTTCTCCGAGGCGATCATGGGAGAAAGTTCAGACTGCCCCAAACTGGGATCGTTCTAGCGTCCACAGAGTGGTAGTTTTATAGCGTTCAATTCGCGTTCATAACAAAGTCTCACTGCGGTCTAAAACTGAAGTCCATGCCATTGTGCGCTACTGTGCATCTAGGAAAACTGTCATTTTTCAACAATCACAAACGTGCCCCTAAGCTTCCTGCAGCGAAAAAGTGCAAAAATGTCACGGCTTTCTGGTTTCTCATCCGCCGCAGTGATCTGGAGACTGTTTAGAACCGTTTAGCCTGGCCGGCGTGGTTTTAACGCTCAATCTTTTTGTACTTGATACGATGTGGCTCGGTGGCATCTGTGCCCAGACGGCGACGTTTGTCTTCCTCGTAGTCTTCAAAGTTGCCCTCAAACCACTCCACATGGCTATCGCCTTCAAAAGCGAGGATATGTGTGGCGATCCGGTCTAAGAACCAGCGATCGTGGCTGATCACAATAGCGCAGCCGGCAAACTCAAGCAGAGCCAGTTCCAACGCCCGCAAGGTATCCACGTCCAGATCATTGGTGGGCTCATCGAGGAGGATGACGTTGGAGCCGGATTTTAACATTTTGGCCAGATGGACACGATTACGCTCCCCACCAGACAACTGTCCGACCTTTTTCTGCTGGTCGGAGCCCTTGAAGTTAAACCGCCCCACATAAGCCCGGCTTTGCACGGGGAACTTGCCCAACATGATTTCATCATTACCGTCTGAAATTTCCTCCCAGACGGTCTTATTCGCAGACAGAGCCTCACGATTTTGGTCGATATAACCTAGTTTAACGGTGTCTCCGATGCGCAGCTCGCCGGAATCAGGTTTTTCAATACCCGTGATCATTTTGAACAGGGTCGATTTTCCGGCCCCGTTGGGTCCGATCACACCGACAATACCGCCAGGTGGGAGATTAAAGTTCAAGTTGTCGATCAGGAGACGGTCGCCGTAGGCTTTAGAAACGCCCTTGGCCTCAATAACCAAGCCCCCCAAACGCTCGCCGGGCGGAATAACAATTTGCGCATGATCCGGTGCACGCTCGGCCGCCTGGGCCACCAAGTCATTGTAGGCTGAGATACGCGCCTTGCTCTTGGAGCGACGGGCCGATGGGCTTTGGCGTACCCATTCCAATTCGGTTTGCAGGGTCCGTTGACGGCCTGTTTCTTCGCGCTCTTCCTGCTTAAGCCGTTTTTGTTTTTGCTCAAGCCAAGACGAGTAATTGCCTTCGTAGGGAATACCGCGGCCACGGTCGAGTTCAAGAATCCAGCCGGTGACATTATCAAGGAAGTAACGGTCGTGGGTGACACCGACGACCGTGCCTGGATATTCTTCCAGAAAGTGTTCCAGCCAGCCGACCGATTCCGCATCCAGGTGGTTGGTCGGCTCATCAAGCAACAGCATATCGGGCTTAGAGAGCAAAAGGCGGCACAAAGCCACCCGGCGTTTTTCACCCCCCGAGAGCTTCTCGACGCCTGAGTCCCCTGGCGGGCAGCGCAAGGCATCCATGGCGATCTCGACGCCACGCTGGACATCCCAGCCGTCTGCCGCATCAATTTTTTCCTGCAAGTCAGCTTGCTCGGCGATGAGGTCATTCATCTCATCGTCGGTCATTTCCTCGGCGAACTTGCCGCTGACCTCTTCAAACCGTTGCAACAAAGAGTTGATTTCGCCAACCCCTTCCATGACGTTGCCCAGCACGTCTTTATCAGGATTGAGCTCGGGTTCCTGCTCCAGGTAGCCAATTTTAAGACCATCGGCCGCCCGGGCCTCGCCGGTATACTCGGTATCCAGACCAGCCATGATTTTGAGCAGCGTCGACTTACCTGAGCCGTTGTAGCCAAGCACACCAATTTTCGCCCCCGGGAGGAACGACAAGGAAACGTCTTTGACAACTTCTTTACCACCCGGATAGCTCTTGCCGAGTTTGTGCATGGTGTAGACGTATTGATAGCTTGCCATAAGTCTTTCGTTCCAATGTCGATGTGCATTGCCTGAGCGCGAAAGTGATAAAATCACTGCTCTCAGCAAATCTGTTCAAAAGCGCGATTGAGCGACGTCTATATCCCAGATTTAAGCCCTGAAACAAGCGCATCAATGTGAATGGGGCTCTCTCTTAAAAAGAGAACCCCATGTGCACCCAGAATACCGCCATTTTTAGAGACGGCTCTTAACCTTGGAGCAGGCTTATTTAGAGAGGCCGCGCAGTTGAAGGATGCGCTCGAAGAAGGACGGCCCCTCATCAAGCTCAGGTGAGACATCGAACCGATCGCTGTGGGCTCGCGCGCGGACCAGGTAATCGTCGTCCAGCTGATCGGCGTCATCGATTTTTACGGCGTCAAAATGCCAGTTCACGTTGCCTGGTGGAATTCCCAACTCGGTGTAAGGCGTGCGGGAACCGGCCATAATGTTCCAGCCGCTAGAGACACCGCTGGCCCGATCCAGGTCTGGATCAAAGACTTCCGAAGCCCACGCGAACATTGAAGCGTACTCGATAGAGGGTTGCGGGATGATCGGTGGAAAGTTGTCGCCTTCCTGGCGGCGGATGACATCGCCATCCAACGTCCAATCCATGTGCAATGGCTCATCTTTATATTTTTCAGGAAATGCCTTTTTCATGGAGCCATAGTAACTGCCCATTGGCGTAAAGAACTCCCCTTCCTTGTGGCGGATATAGCTTGCGGGCAGCGTGATGGTCTCGCCGTTAAACGGACTTGTGTAAGTGTCGATGAATTCATCGGTCTCGGGATCGGTGAAGAAAGACATGGTCGAGTTGTAGCGCACGTAGGTGGTATCATCGATTTGCCGCCACCACGTGCTCTCACTGCCCCGCATGCCATACAGCAGAACCACATCATCGGGCATGATCGCAAAAATCTTGCCTTTGGTTTTCCAAATCACACGCTCTTCGGCGCGCGTTCCCATCATCTTCACCATGGCGTGCAATTGCTCGACCGGGTCCGTTGGCAGAGCGGTGACCGCTGCCTGCCCGCGGGTGCTGGCACCAAGACCAGCCGCTGCAACACCCAAGCCTGCGGCCGTGGACGCAAGGCCTCGTCGTGAGATTTTATAATTGTCCATGCTGGCTTTCCCCATGCTGATGAATTGCAACCGCAACGTACTCCCATTGTGCATGGCCAGATGAGATCGGGCAATTGTTAAAGGAGCTGTCTGTTCAGCCGTTCGCAAGGGAACCAGGAACAGCACTTATTCGGGTATATTCTTAGCGGAGCTTTTGCCAGCGTTCGGCTGAGTCCTTATCTAGGGTGCGCGCATAGTATCCCTGCTGGGGCGCGACAAAAGCATGCTCGTTCTCAGGTTTTCGAAACACGGCAAACATCATGGCGTTGGCTCCGATTTCTCCACGTTCAACCATGCCGTGGATGGTTGAACGTTCAACCACAGCGATAATGTTCGGCGGTGACACTTCAGCGTAGAGTATAGAAACTGGCGCGTATTCGTTGGCGGCAGCCAAATCGAAATAGAAGGTCGGTTGAAAATTGTAAAAGCCGTGATCGACCCAACCTTGAAACGGCAGGCCATGCAGCATCAAACCACCGGGCTTGGTGCGCTCATGAACCGTCTTGAAGACTTGATAGACATTAAAAATGTGTTCTGCTGTTCCAAAATTACAAACAACATCAAACTGGTCTTCTATCGGCACCGGTTCATTCAGGTCAAACTTGTGAGCCCGCTCATCAACACCATGCAAATCAATCGCCATGTAAGTATGCGGCCCTAAAAAGGTTTCCCAGAACACGTCTGCAATTTTGAACAAGAGGTGTTTCGGTTTATCTTGAGATAGCTGCCGCAGGCGTTCGACAAGTGCCCCTGACTCTTCTGGAGACGCTGCAAATTGCTTGGCATCCTGGGCGAGTGTGTCGAGTGGAACATCGCCGTACCAATTGGATTGGCCGAGTTCGAGAATGGATGGCGTGCTCGGAAATAATTTTTCATCCGCCAGACGTTGGATGAGCGCATATTCGATATGAGTGATCGCCATGAAAAACCCTGTTGTAATCTACGGCGCTACTTAGGAGTTTTTTTGCGACAGGGCAATCAGAGGAGAACGGAGAAAGCTCTTATTCTTTGCCGATACGCGGTTCTGATCCATGAGGACCAAAAGCCTTGTCCAATGTCCGTGTCGAATCTTCGGCCAAAGCGATGGCCTCTGATAAGTAGTTCAATACTTTTATATTGTTATTCAACACATGCTGTGCCTCTGGGCGACCGTCATCCGCAATCTTTAAGCTGCGGGTAATAACGTCTTTGCGTATGGCGTGCAGAATATCCTCTAAACGAAATCCTTCTTTATTTTCGTCTGATATTAAAAATTTAGTCATCATGCCCCCGGCAGTTCATTGGTCTCATCTGGTGTATGATTGGGCCTGAGACGATGGTCCCCCGTCAAGCCCTCAAGCCACGACGACACGGAAAAGCTGATATACAAAGGAAATCTGGCACGCTAGAAAGCCGGTAATGTGATTGAAAGTTGAGATTTCATGGACGATTTGGACGCACTTGAGGCTCAGAGCATCTTTATATTGCGCGAAGCCTATAACAAGTTCGATCCCCTGGCCTTGCTGTGGTCCCTCGGTAAAGACTCGTGCGTCATGATCTGGCTGGCCAAAAAAGCTTTTCTGGGCCGCATGCCCTTCCCTGCTGTACACTTAGATACGGGTAAAGAATTCCCCGAGGCTTATGCCTTTCGCGACCAATACAGTGCCGCGTGGAATTTAAACTTAATCGCAGATGATTGCCCGCCCATCGAAGACGTTGATGCCAGCCTGCCACCCGCGTCCCGGTTTGCCGCACGTAAGTCGCTCGGCTTGCAGCAGGCTATTGAGCGTTATGGCTTTAAGGCGCTGATTACAGGCATTCGCCGGGATGAACAGGCGACGCGTGCCAAAGAACGCGTGTTCAGCCCGCGTGGTACAGATAATTCGTGGGATTTTCGCGAGCAGCCGCCCGAGTTCTGGGATCAGTACAACACCGACTTCCCACCCGGCACCCATGTGCGCGTGCACCCCTTGCTGCATTGGACCGAGGTGGACATCTGGCGTTACATTGAGCGGGAAGACATCCCCATGGTGCCCTTGTACTACGCCAAGAATGGTCAGCGCTATAGATCCTTGGGCGAGATTGGCATTACCGAGCCGATACAATCTGAAGCCACGACAATTGCAGAAATCATCATCGAACTTGAGGCCACGAAAGATCCGGAACGTGCCGGACGGACGATGGATCATGAATCGGAAGACAGCTTTGAGCGCCTGCGCACGATGGGGTATCTCTGATGGGGTTCCCTTTGGTTAGGGAACGCGCTTTTCCCATTGTTATTGTCGGGCATATTGATCACGGCAAGTCGACCTTGATCGGTCGCATGCTCCATGACACGAACGCATTGCCAACCGGGAAAGTCGAGGAGCTGCAAGCCAGTTCTGATCGACGCGGGGTACCCTTCGAATGGTCGTTTGTGTTGGATGCATTACAGCTTGAGCGTGACCAGGCGATTACCGTGGACTCCACACAAATCTGGTTTCATACCGAGACCCGCCGATATGTGATCATTGATGCACCCGGCCATCGGGAATTCTTACGCAACATGGTCACCGGTGCGGCCAGTGCGAACGCGGGCGTGATCGTGATTGATGCCAAGCAAGGTGTTTCAGAACAGACTCGACGCCATGCCTACCTGCTGCACCTGATCGGTATTCCGCAGGTGGTGGTCGCCGTCAATAAAATGGACTTGGTGGACCATTCAGAAGAACGCTTCAAAACTGTTGAAGCAGAGATGCGCATGTATCTCAAAGATATTGGTCTGAACGCTCAAGCGGTTATTCCGGTGGCCGCCATGCACGGCGATAATCTCGCCCGCCGTTCTTGCAGCATGCCCTGGTACGACGGGCCAACCCTTACCGATGCCTTGGATGCCTTTCCAAGAGTATCCGCACCGACGGAGCGCCCTTTTCGCATGCCTGTTCAGGATGTGTATCGACAGGACGGCAAACGCTTCATCGTTGGCCGGGTTGAAAGCGGAACCTTAAATCAAGGCGACGCCATTTCGGTTTGGCCGAGTGGCCGGTCAGCCAAAGTATTGGCATTTGGAAGCTGGAAAGCCGCAACCCCTATTCAATCTGTCCAGGCGGGCCAATCTGTTGCGCTGAACTTAGACGATGAGTTGTTTATTGAGAGAGGCCATGTCCTCACACTTCCAACAGCGAGTCCTAAACTTTCTAACGCGTTATCTGTGCGCCTGTTTTGGCTCAGCAAAGATCCGCTGCGTCAGGGCGAATCCCTGACACTTAAGCTCGCGACGGCCAGTTACGATGTGACTGTTGATTCCGTCGACACTGTGATTGATGTCGAGGACCTCAGCCGGCACCGTGGAACGGAAGTGACGCAAAATGGGGTCGCAGAAGTGACACTCCGGTCCCGCAGCGACATTACTTATGATCTGTTTCACGACCTGCCGACCATGGGGCGTGGTGTTTTGCTGGATGGATACGATGTCGTCGGTGGCTGCATCATTGAAGGCGGCAGCGATATAGAGGTGGTGTCACGCAACTTAACGGCTGTCCCACAATCCGTCACAGCAGAAGAACGCGCCAAAGCCAACGGGTATCCAGGCGCGGTATTGTGGATGTCTGGATTATCCGGTGCCGGAAAATCCACCTTGGCGATGGCGCTGCAACGGGAACTGTTCAGCCGTAAAATCCAGGTCTACACGCTGGACGGCGACAACGTGCGCAACGGCCTGAACCGGGACCTTGGGTTCAGCGAAGAAGAGCGCATTGAAAACATTCGCCGTGTGGCTGAAGTCGCAAAGCTGTTTGCCGATGCGGGAACGATTGTGATTTCAGCCTTTATTGCGCCGACCAAAGCTACACGTGCTGCAGCACGGGAGATCATCGGCGAACATTTCCACGAGGTTCACGTGAGCGCCAACATGGACGTGTGTGAATCTCGCGATGTTAAAGGTTTGTATGCAAAAGCGCGACGCGGCGAGATCGACGATTTCACCGGCGTCTCGTCACCTTGGGAACCACCGGAGTCTCCCGACTTGGACGTTAACACCGGAGAACTCTCGTTAGATGAGTCGTTGGCAAAGATGGTGGACTACTTAGAAAAGAACATTCTTAAGCCCGTCTAGTTATGCTCTCCGTGACTATGGATCGACGCGGATAAAACTGCTGTCTTGCGTTGGGTCACCGCTTCCATCGTATTGAACCCTCGCAGGATACGGAAAGACCGGCCGGCTGAACTCGACCTGGTCCGCGCTTAAGGGTAAATCGGTGCCCGCGCTATCAACGCTTATCTTTGGGTGAATACCGGTCAGTCTGTCTGGCGCTGTTCCCTGCTCAAGCCATGCTTCCATATAGGCGAGATAATCAATCGCATAAGCCCCGTCTCCCCCGGTGCAATGATTCATGCCTGGGATCATAAACAGGCGAAAGAACTCTTGCGTCGCAGCCTGACCACCCATGGTATTGGTAACGGTGTCGGTGTAGTCGATGATATTCAGTGGCACCACGGACTGATCACTCCAGCCTTGATAGACTAAAATTTTTCCGCCATTGGCTTTGAATTTGCGCAGGTCCGGGTTTGAGCCGCTGTAAAAGGTTTCCATCAACCCAAGCCGTTTGTAGTCGTAATCAAAGTCAAAATCGGTTTGCTGCCACGCAGGACCAGGGTCCGGCATGAAACCAAGATAGCGCCACAGATCACCCATGAAATTTTCATAGATCGACGGGCCCCCATCTTCGCTGATGTACGTGCCGATCCAGTTTAGTTCAGACCCACGCTGCGCACCGCCGGTATACAGCGCTTCCCCAGCCGCATTGACCGGGCCGTTATAAATCTTGTTCACCACCTCAACTTGGGCAGCGGTAAGACAGGAGGCCCGATCCCCACCACGACATTGCAACGCATTGGGTTCAAAATCACACACGCGGGCATCACCGATGAGACCATCTTCAAGGCCGTCATTCCTGTCGCATTTCTTGATCACCGCATCATGAATCATCTGGATTTTGCTGGCGGGCAATATCTGCTTGCCGTCGTCATCACGGTTGGCCACAACGTTCCACAACAGCTGCATGCCCGCACCGGTCTCATTGATCACCGGTGCGCCCGCAACAATGCCGTCAAAGTCGTAGGGGAAACGTTGGGCTTCGACCAATCCCTGACGGCCGCCGGTGGAGCAGCCCATGAAATAGGATCGCTGAGGGGCGGTGCCGTAGAAGGACTCCGTTATTGCCTTCCCGGCCACCGTGACCACATGGGTGGCACGATAGCCAAAATCGATTTCGGACTGGACATCGTTATAGGCCCATTTCGCGTCGGTGCCGGTGGAGGTATGGCCCATATCACTCGCAATGCAGGCATAGCCATCTTTCAAGTGATTGTTACACGCGGTGATAAAAACGCCACCACAGAAGCCACCGCAGCCGCGCTTCAGAAATTTGCTGTTCCAGTTATTCAGGGGCAGCCGGATCTCAAACTCGATGCTAGGCGCAACATAGCCACGCACCTGACAATGCGCAGGCACACCATCCGCTGATGCCGGAACAGCCTTGCTGCCCATAAGATGAGTGGGGGCATCAATGACCGTTGAAAAGTCCTGATTGAGGAGCGCTTGGCATTGGGCCTCTGTGGCTGACTGTGCATCAGATGCATTCGTCATCAGCACACCGATACAAAATAGCAGTAGGACTTTTGGCCAATGTCGCATTTTATTCCCCTGATTCTGACTTCACCTTGATCATCGTAGGGCTAAGAGCCTCCCCCGCGTCAATGGTCAAGTGTGAGCCGGTCACGTGTTTGTCAAACCCATAGCCAATTTTATCGCGTAGAGTGTCCTCATAGAGATTTTGGGGTTCAGGGATTTATATGACCGACGCGACGCCAACACCACTGCCCGCAAGTCGGCTTAAGACAATTCTAACGCTATCGCTGCCAATTGTTGCCGGCATGGTCTCGCAAAACATCCTGAATCTGGTCGATACAGCCATGGTCGGACGGGTTGGTCCGACCGCCCTAGCAGCTGTTGGGATCGCCAGTTTTACAAATTTTATGGCGATCGCAATCATTCTAGGGTTGGGCACCGGCGTTCAAGCCATTGCGTCGCGCCGAAAAGGCGAAGGCAAGGAGCACGAAACCGCGATTCCTTTAAACGGCGGCTTATTCCTCGCCTTCATTATCGGCGTGCCGCTGACGGTCATATTTTACTATGCGACCCCCTATGGGTTCCCTCTCTTGGTCAGCGATCCGGAGGTTGTTGAGCAAGGTGTGCCCTACTTACAGGCCCGCTTTCTGGGCACAGTTGCGATTGCCATGAACTATTCCTTCCGCGGGTTCTGGAACGGAATCAACATGTCGTTGGTCTACATGCGCACTCTGATCGTGATGCATGTGGTCAATATTTTCCTCAACTGGGTTCTCATCTTCGGCAATCTGGGAGCCCCGGCCCTGGGGGCTGAAGGCGCCGGTATCGCGACGACGATTTCAATTTTTGTGGGGACTGTCCTCTACGCCACTCAAGCCTGGCATCTGGCCCGCGACCGGGGCTTTATGGACCGCCTGCCCAAACGCGAAACTCTTGTAGGTATTCTGCGCATCTCAATCCCAGCTTCCATTCAGCAGTTCTTTTTTGCCGCCGGGTTTACCGCCCTATTTTTGATTATTGGAAAAATTGGGACCGCAGAATTGGCCGCGGCAAACGTTTTGATGAATGTCTCTCAGACCGCATTTTTGCCGGGATTAGGGCTGGGGATTGCCTGCGCGTCCATGGTCGGCCAAGCCTTGGGGCGCGGCGATCCGGAAGATGCCAAAGCCTGGGGGTGGGATGTCGTGAAAATCGGGATCTGCGTTATGGGCGTGCTGGGCATTCCCATGGTCTTTCTGCCAACGCCGATCCTGTCGATCTTTCTCACCGACCCTGAGGTCATTGCGCTGGCACGACCGGCCCTCATTTTGGTTGGGGCAACGATATGGTTTGAAGCCGTTTCGATGATTCTCCTGAGCGGTCTGCAAGGTGCTGGCGCGGCCAAGATCGTGGCTAAGATGTCGATCAGCTTGCAGTGGCTGGTGTTCTTACCCCTGGCGTATGTAATCGGACCGGTGATGGGCTATGGACTGATGGGCGTATGGACGTGGTTCATCACCTACCGCCTGCTCACAACGCTGATCTTTGCCGGGTTCTGGCAATTTGGCCGCTGGCAACACATTAAGGTTTGAGCGCGATTAGCTTATTCAGTCATCTGGACGGTTTTGGCAAATTTCGACAGTTCGTCATTAAAGCGATCAACGCGCTGGAAAAACGGCAAGTGGCCTGTGTCCGGGTAGAATGACAAGATCGCATTGGGGAGCGTTTCCAGCGCCAACGTCGTATCTGAATCAGGCATCATGAGATCGTCCGAACCGCGTGTTAACAGCATGGGCACAGTCATCTGCATCGCGATGTCTATATTGTCCAACTTGCGGCCCGCCATAGCACGGCGCACGTAAGCGGGCATCATCAGCCCCATAGCCACTTGCGCCGCTTTATCGGTCTCGGTCATGTTGTCCGTGTAGAACGATGCCGCCACATTCTCAGCGGCGATGACGTTTTCCACGAGATTCAAGGACCGCGTGCGGGCAGAGTTTTCCATAATCTCTTTGACATCATCGGTCTGGGGAAAAGGTGAGCGCGGCACCAAACCGCCAAGCGACCCAACCAGGTTGATGCCGGCGACATTACCCACGCCATAGTGACGGACGTAATCCGCGACCACAAAGCCGCCATAGGACCAGCCGACGACAACCGGTTTATCTAGGCCCGTGACGGCCATGACTGTTGCGATATCACCGGCCCAGGGTTGAGAGGGTCCTAGGAGTTCAGGTTGCCATGGCTTACCCGACAAACCATGACCCCGCATGTCAAACGCAACCAGATAAAATTCATCCGCAAGGCCGGATTCAAATTGAAGACGAAATGCCTGTGAGGCTTGCGCCATGCCGTGAATAAATAAAATCCCCGGATTGTCGGGATTGCCCGCTGTCATCACGTTCAATGGCACGCCGCCATAGCCTTCGACCGTCATAAACTCAACATCGGCTGACGCGATCGCCGACCAGGTCAACGTGACCAGAAGAGACATGTGAAATATAAATTTTTTCATTTTATTCTCCGAAGGGGCAGTACTTTTTGTCTGAGTCTTCTAGTACTCGTAAATCTCAAGCCGGAGACCATTGGGGTCTAGAATGGAGATGGATCGGCTGGTCCGCGTTGTACCTGAGTCACCGAGATCAGCGACAAGGGGCGCGCCAGCTACTTGGGCGCGTGCGACGACCTGATCCAAGTTGTTGACGCTTAGTCCCAGTATGGCATCCCCCACAAAGGAAGGGTGGCTTGCGTTTCCTCTATTTGGGCGCGACGACGCTGATGGCACTTCAAAGAAACTAAGGATCGCGAGCGACTTATCACCTTTGACCCAGGAATCCGGTGCCAGAGCAGCATAGCGAACAGCTTCACCAGACGTCACACCGACCACTTGGCGTGTCTTTGACGCCGTTACATCAGTAGCTCCCACCACAGAAAAGCCGAGAACGGTCTCGTAGAAATGAATGGTGGCGTCTAAATCATCGGTAACGAATCCGACAGAGCCCATCTTGGCCAGAGGGCGTTCCACCTCTTCTTGCGCCCCTAGAACAGAGCCTCCGGCGAAAACGAACAGGACGCAGCACGCTAGAGATAATAACCCTCTATGTTTTAAAGCTGACATGTAGCAATGCTCCGGTAAAGTCTATGAACTTTCATAGCGATTACCTTAGCTGGCCTGAGAGAGGCTCAAAAGCTCTAAGGTTGGGCGGGTCAGAGAAAATGACCTTTACCGCCCCAAAAGAGGTTATAAATACCCTTGAAGTGTCGTCTCAACGATTCGGATGAAAAATCATGACCCTGCGCCTTGCATTGACAGCTTTCTCACTGGTGGCGGCCTCAGCATCTGCCCTTGCCGATGCGGACCGATACACGGGCAATCCAGGACCATATGAAGTGAGCTACGTGCGCGATCTGGAACTGGTTGCACCCAACCGCCCTGAACCCTTTGTTGTACAGGTTACGCGGCCTGTTGATAAATCTGAGTCGCCAGTGATTATTTTTTCGCATGGCTTTAAGTGTGAATTAGACGGCAACGACCCATTGGTCGCCCACTGGGCCAGCTATGGCTATACCGTGATTCAACCGCGCCATCTGGATGCCGAACCGGACTCAAAAGCCGAAGCCTACCCGCAAGAGGTTATTTGGACAGAACGGCGGCGTGACCTGGAGCGCAGCCTGGACTTGATGGATCAGATCGACGCTGCCATTCCGGGCCTAAGTGACTCTCTCGACCTGTCTACCGTGGTCGCCGCAGGTCATTCCTATGGCGGCCTCACGGCGCAATCCGCAGGCGGTCTAAAAAGCTATTCACGCGGCGAGCCAAATGTGCTGGTTCACGAACCGGACGGCCGCTTCAAGGCCATTGTTGCGGTTTCCCCCCCTGGCCGGATGCCTGGGTTTGTCGACGAGCAGTCTTCGTTGTCCATTGACCGACCGATGATCGTGACCACCGGCACTGAAGATTTTACTCCACCCATGATGCCGACTTGGGAAGTTCACGCGGACACGTACCGAGACGCCTTGCCCAGCGAGAAATACTTGGCTGTGGTGCAAGGCGCTGATCACCGCTTTGGCGGTCTCATCTGTGGCGACGTTGGTGGCGAACCGATGCCTGTGCAAATGGCGACCCTGAATGCGGCGACTCTGGCCTTTATGGACCTGTATGCCCTGGATATGGACGCCGCCCGCGTTTATCTGGAGGCTCTAAGCGAGGCCGGACAGACAGAGGCGATGTATGCGTTTGAGCGTAAATGATGTGGCATGACCACTGTTGGGTCGGCGAGACCTTGCGTTGGTGCCAAAAAGGCGACAGAAATACCGTAGATTAATCACTGCCGAGTTAAACACAGGTAAGACATATGTGGATTTTAAAACTCTTGAAAGTTCTGGGACGCGCCCTTGTGGACCTACTTTTCATAATTTTGTTCGTTGTTCTGACCTCTATTGTTCTTAGCTCGGTCAGTTTGGTTATGGCCTTCGTGCTAGCCATTCCCATCTGGCTTGCCTGCGCTTATGTCTATCGCGCGCTGCAGTCTATTGGTGGTCAGAAAGCCCAAGCGGCTTAAGCCCTGAGCGAACCCTGCGGTCGCTTCACGCAGCCGCATACAGCTCATCAATCAGCGTTAAAGCTGGCAACACATCTTCCAGTGTGACCGGAAACGGTTCTTCGCGTGAGAGTGCCTGTGTCGCCTCGGCCACAAGTGTGCCGTGTCCTGGCCCGAAAAAGAAATCCGAATGCGTTGGCTCTGGGGCTGGCGGGTCTGAAACACCTGATGCTGTTACGATCTGATGCCCGTGCATTTCGACGCGTTGGGCGTTTTCACCGGTTTGTCCTTCGATAATGCAAACGACAGGTCCAGCCGCCCGTTCTTTAATCGCTTGAAGGGACACAGACGCCTGGCATCCGGACTCAAACTCAAAGGCTAAATCGCACGCATGATCCTGAGGCTGCCCCCTCAGTTGAACCTTAACCTGTGTGGGCGTCCCAAACCACCACAACAACAGATCCAAGTAGTGCAAACCGATGGTGCGGAGCACACCGCCCCCGGAACGACTAGGATCAGCATGCCAGCCCGTTAAGCGTGCCAGATCACCCGTGAAGGTCACGCGCGTTGGGTTCAGATGGCCACTCTGCATAAGGCTAGTTACCCAGCGTGTGTGCGCCTGAGCGCGTTGATTTAGAACCACACCAAACGGCACACCCGCAGTCCTCGCTTTTTGATTTAAGGCCTTAGCCTCAGCCAATGAGACGCCTACGGGCTTCTCGCATAAAACAGGGAGGCCAGCCGCGATCGCTTTTTGGGCTATCGCCGCTTGCACATCGTTGGGCGTCGCGATGATAAGACCATCTGCTGGACCGGCTGACAGAGCAGACTCAAAATCCTTAAAAAAAGAGGGAGCTCCAGAAGCTCGCGCCAGATCATCGGTCAGGGATGGATCAATCACGCCAACCAAAACTGCGTCGGAGCACCTTTTGATCGCAGCGATATGACACCGTCCGGCTTGCCCTGCCCCCGCCACAAGCCAGTTGACCACCCTACAGCACCCGTTTGCCTTCAAAGATCACTCTGCCTCAGACTTTGCAAAGACGGGATATGGGCCTAAGGCCAGCATCATTAAGCCGCCCAAAACAAACAGGCCAGCCGTTGAGTACAGAATCAGTTCATAGCTGCCAAACGCATCGAATGATAATCCAAACACGGCCGGTGCGGCGCCAGACCCAATGGCAAAGAAAATAAACTGCGCGCCATACAATTGACCGTAGTGCTTCATCCCGAAGTAGCGGCTGGTCAAATACGCAATCAGGTCAAGTTCAGCGCCAGCAGCCAGGCCAATAGCTAAGGCCGCGATGGTGATCATGGCCGGCGTCAATTCGCCCTGTGCGAGAAGGATGCAAGACACAGCCGGCAATATCAAAAACAAGCACGCCACCTTTGGTGCCCAAATGCGGTCGATGAGATAGCCCACGAGCAGTCGACCAACCACAACCATCGCCCCCACAAAACCGGCATAGCTTGCCGCTTCGGCAACGGGATATCCCTTGTCCATAAGGAGCGGGACAAGGTTAGAAATCAGCCCAGCCACGCCATAACACACGAAGAAGAGCGCAATCCCCATCACCCAAAAGCGATATCCTGAAAGCGCTTCTTTAGGGCTCAGACCTTGGTCACCTGCTGGCGCATGCGAATCAGAGATGCCTTTGCCGCGCTCACGCAGATAGAAGAGTGCCACGAGTACGCCGAACCCCACCAGCACCAAGCCAACGGTCATGTCCTGCATGATCTTGAGGGCGAGGTTAGACAGCAATCCCCAAAACACATACACAACAAACAATACTGCGGCGGCCATGATAAGCAGCCGTATCCCCTTAGGCTTTACGCCTAAATCTGCGCGGTCTGTATCTGCACTGCCCTTTTCGTAAAAGAAGAAATAGGCAATCGGAAAGGTGCAGACAAGAAGTGCCAATCCTAAGACGCGATACGCATCTCGCCATCCGTAGTCTTCTATGAGCGACGCGGCAAACGCAGGCCCCACAGCCGCCACCAAGCCTGTGCCCATCATCGTCAGACCAAGTGCCAGCCCACGGTTGGCATTGAACCAGGTGTTTACACCCCGCGTCCAGGTCACCGGAAAGGTGCCCGCGGCCAAGACCGACATAATGATCCACAAAGCGTAGTAGACGAAAATCTGATCCGTTGTCAGAGACAGGGCGGCAAACGTTGCGCTGAGGGTAATCAGCGATATGAGTGACAATTTACGTGCACCATACTTGTCGCTCAAAAACCCAATGAATGGGGCTGTAACCAACGCACTGATCATAACAAAGGAAAAGGCGAATTGGGTTGCACCTCGAGTCCAACCAAATTCTTCCGTCAACGGAATGACGAAGACACCATGGGTATAGAAGACAATTCCGGTCAGGCCCGCACCAACACCAAAGATCGCGCCAACAAGTGGTTGCCACCCGGCGCGAAACTCATCCAAGGACCGTATGGATTGCTCTGACATAAAACGGCCCCCTCGCCGATCTTTAAAGAGAACCACAGCTTAGCTTAAATTCTGAGACAGAGTCTCTGCTGGGGCTTACAGGTAATGATAACTCTATAATATTAGGTAACAATCTTGGCCGCCGCGCGACCAGAGAGCCAGCCAAAAGCGGTGGCTGTCAGGAGGCCATTGCCAGCCATGTAGCCTGATGCCCCTGGCCCCGAAATACCGCGCGCGGCACCTCCCCCGGCAAACAGATTCGGGAACAGCGAACCGTCCTCCCGTTTAACTTGACCGTTGCCATCGACAACCAAACCGCCTTGAGTATGGAACAAGGCCGCGCTGACCTTCACGGCATAGTACGGTGCTTTCAGAACCGCGTGACCAGTGAAATCACGCCCGAAGGAGTCTTCAGCCTCGCCACGTGTCATGGCTTCCACATCTGCGACTGTTTTCTTCAAAGCATTGGGCAGCTTTGTGATCGCGACAAGATCATCCAGTGTTTCGGCCTTACGAATACAATCCGCCTTCAAGGCATCGTGGTAATCGTCAAATTCTTTCATGACGTTATGACAACGTTCATCGTAGATGCTCCAGGCGTAATGATCCGGTTGCGCGACAATTTGTACAGCTTGTTCCGAATAGCCTTTGGCTTCGTTTGAGAACCGCTCCCCCTGAGCATTCACCTGGAAGCCGCCTTCCATAATATGCGCCCAAAGGATGGGAACCCCCTGACCGTAGGCAAGACCGCCATGACCTTGGTACGAATGAATATCACCAATGGCTGCGCCCATACCTCGCCCCCAACGGATGGCATCGCCCTTATTGCCAGGGTGCCCAAAAAACTCCGCCGCAACGATTTCAGGAATATATTCCTTCAGCATCTCCTGATTGCCGGCGAAACCGCAGCATCCGAGGATCAGGGCATTACAGCCGAGGTCTTCAACCGTGCCGTCTGGACGAGTGATGCGCACACCTTTGACCAAACCTGCGCTATCCGCAAACAAAGCCGTTACAGGCGCTTCCAACACGATATCCAGGCTGTTGCGCGCCATCGCATCGTGCAGCGCACCCATCAGTTCAGACCCGGTGCGGTTGGGTGTGCCATGCATGCGGCGTTTGGTGTGACCGGGGTAGTCGAAGGAGTCAACCAGGGACAAAGGTACACCGCAAGACTCAGTAAGCCATTCGACCGTTGGTGCAGAGACCTTGGCCATATGAGCCGCCATATCATGATCTGTTTCATTATGTGTTTTACGAAGAAGATCGGCCGTGAAGAGTTCTGGCGAATCTTTAATGCCCTTCTCTATTTGGAACCTGCTGCCTGCCCCCGGAATCAAACCGGTCGACATGGCTGTCGTCCCAAGGGCAGAAGAATCCCGTTCAAGAACCAGAACTTCAGCGCCTGATTCATGAGCAGAGAGCGCCGCTGTTAGACCACAGCCGCCAGCCCCAATCACCAGAACATCAACTTCGCCGTCAAAATTCGCTGTTTCTGGACTTAAAATACTCATGCCCGCCTTACTTTCTAATCTATTGATGCGCGTACGCTTGAAGACCTTATAAATTAACAATCATTACTGACTTCAAAAAGCGCGATGATGCACACTGAATGACTGTTTGTTCTTGCTCACCCCTGAGTTTAATTAGCATCAATGGTGATCTTATCGTAATCGATATGTCCTATGACAATTTCATAGCCCTGCACAGACCGGCTGACCGCATCAAACCGTGATGTTTCATACAGTAAAATAGCCGGTGCTAAACTCAACTGATGACGCATAACCGCCTGGGTGAGCTTACGGCGTTCCTCTATATCAAAAGCAGCCTCGGCCTTAGCCATGAGCGGCGGCACAGAGGGATCACAGAACCAGGGCTGAACCCATAGGCAGGAATGACGCACCAACGGCGTTAAGGCATCCAGCGTTGGGTTAATGCCGTAATCCACACCAAACGCTTCGCCGCCCCAGTCACCCTGATAGAGACCACGCGCATACTGAGAAGCAGGAATCTGACGCAGAGAGAGGGTCACACCGATGCGGGCCAGGTCGGCCGCCACCTGCTGATAGACCTGCGGTGCAAACGACGCACTATTGAGTAAGATATCTGCCGAAAACGAAAACCCATCAGGATAACCAGCTTCGGCAAGCATGGCTTTTGCTTGATCAGGATCATAGGGCCAGGGTTTGATCTCCGGGTCCCAGCCGAACGCAAAGCTCGGCGTGGTCTGGGTCGCCATTTTAACGCTGCCACCAAGCAACCCCTCAGCGATTGCCGTGCGGTCTACCGCATAATTGAGCGCGCGGCGCACTTGGAGATTTTGTAGTGGAGACTCTTTCTCGGTGATAAAGGCCAGCACCTGCATGCTGGGGTCAACACCGACAACCATGCGATGTCCGGCGGCTTCCACCATCGGTGTTTCATCAGGCCCCAACTGCAAACCTATATGCAAACGCCCCGACAAAACGCCTTGCACGCGGGCTATGGCCTCAGCTGCCGCAATAATTTCCAATCCATCAACACGTGGCTGACGCCATGCGGTTGGAGATCGGGTTAACGTCATGGAGGACGATCTATACTCTGTGATCATAAACGGTCCGGTGCCGATCGGTGCCGAGGCAAAACCATCCACACCGACATCAGCCCAATAGCGCGGTGGAACAATTTTCAGGGCCGCGATTTTGTTTGGGAGGAGGATGTCCGGCGCTTGAGTGCGCACACGCACCGTTCGCTCATCGACAACTTCAATAGCCGTAATGCCCGCCAACTCACGAGCAATGGGATAAGTAACGCCGATCTCTGTTTGTAAAATCGCGTACGTGGCCGCTACGGCAGCCGCATCTAGTGGTTCGCCATTAGAAAACAAGACATTTGGCCGGAGGTGAAAAAGCCAGGACGTCGTCGTCTCTGACTCCCATCGTTCTGCAAGCATGGGCACCGGCGCGGCGACACTGTTGACGCGAGTCAGCCCCTCGAAGAAAGCCGCATAGGTATAGAGACTGGGCAGGCCACTTGTGGTGTTAAACGGATTACCCCGCGAGGTTGGCAAGCTCGTGACACCAACACGTAAAATCTGCTCGCCATTGGCAGTTTTGTGAATGGCGGGGCTAAAGAAGAGGCCAATAGTCAGCGCGGTAAAGAGTCCCACTGCGCGTGTCCAGCGGCTTAAGATCGAGAAACGAACCATGTCTCACCCAGGTCAGTTGACGAATCGTAGCACTAGCATGGCAGTCTATGCTGCGGGCGTCACGCCGCAGTTGATAAAAAATGACGTCGATTTTAGGGAGGTCTAAGACAAGACGATTAACGTCGGCGGGCCTTGCGCGCTGCATACTTAGCGTCACGCGCCGCTTTTTGTTTGGCCTTCAGCTCCTCTTCAGCGGCCGCTTGGGCCTCGACATCAGCCACCTTTGCCGCTTCGGCTTCTTCCAGCTCTTTTTGACGCTCGAGTTTCTTGGCCGCGCGCTCTTCTGCAACACGGGCCAGCTTCTCTTTCTTCTCAGCGGCCTTTTTTGCTATGCGTTCTTCACGCTCTTTGGCTTTTGCCAGGCGTTCTTCTTGGCGTTTTTCAAAGTCAGGATCGTTCTCCGGAGCTTTAGCACGGGCCCGTTCCAGCAGCGCTTGCTTCGCCTTTGCTGCTGATTTCATGCGTTCGGCATGGTCCGGTTCGTTGTGCTTCATGTGTGTCCTGGCTCCGATTGATGTGATTACAGTTGATGGCCTAAAGATTTGAAGGCCGTTCCTATCAGAAATTTCTCATACAGGTCAAAAAATAGCGCTTTGTACACAAAATTATAGATATCGGCCTCCCCCTGACTTTTTACCTTATCGCCGGTATTTGCTATGTAATCCGTCTAAGTATTATCGCCTTACAATAGCACCCTCATGCTCAAGAGGCTGCGGAATTGGGGAATTCTTACTTAGAGATTTAGGTGAGTCCGAACACGATCTTAATATCGGGCATAGCTCTTCAATGTCTAACGAAGATGGACCTCTCCAAATAGGGTTTTGTGGCCAAGACATTTCTGAACATTGAATCGATAACGCGCCCGATATATCCATTTTATCATGGAGATCCAGATGCCGTTGCGCGGTCTCTGATGCCGATGGAAATGCCTCAGTGCGATGTTCTCTGCCGCAAGGCATTTCTGTGTCTTGCTCAGAGCCAAAATTGCCACAATGAAAACGCCGCGAATTAGATCATCCCAATCCGATGACAGATGATCCATGACCTATTCAAGCGAGTGAGATTTCCCAAAGGGACAGCGATGGTTTTAAATTTACTGACTATTCAATAAACCCGATTGCGGGACCGACACCCGCTGATCCTTATAGATACCGCGCATAATTGCATTGGGAAGGTATGAATTATCCCATTCAATGCCCTCGCCACGCGCTG
This sequence comes from Rhodospirillaceae bacterium, assembly GCA_040219235.1. NCBI lineage: Bacteria > Pseudomonadati > Pseudomonadota > Alphaproteobacteria > Rhodospirillales > Rhodospirillaceae > Rhodospirillaceae bacterium. The sequence continues at coordinate 1,141,434 of JAVJSV010000011.1, read as the reverse complement.
GCGGCAGTCCTGTTCGAAGTACGACAAGGTTCTGAGAAGGGACGATATAAACGACTTGGTTTGCATTGCCATCAAACAGATAAAGATCATCCGCAAAATAGGGCTCGCTGTGAAGAATTTGCGGCAATCCGCTGTCCGGATTTGAAAAACCGCGTCGGTCAGTATAGGGACCAGCCACCCATATACTCAAACCAAAGTATGGGTTTTCTTTGGTCGGCGTTATCATTTTCTGAACATAACCCTCTGGCAAAAGCTGCTGCCCGCCCCAAACGCCGTCCTGCAGCATTAAAATACCGAGGCGCAAGAAATTCTCAGCAGGCACCATCATGCAGCATCCAGCGTGGGCCATACCTTCGGGCCGATTAACCCAAACCGTTCCGCCCATGGCCCCGATCTTTTGCCAAATTTCAGTCCCTACGAATTCTGCGTACCGCCGCCCAGTGGCACGTTCAATTAATACAGCAACCATTTCGCTTGCTGCATTGTTGTAATCGTAGCGCGTGCCAGGTTCATTTATTACCGGATATTCCGCAATGATGATCTCATCATGCCTTGGATGTAAGAAGGTTCGAGACATGACGTCCCTCGGATCAGCGCCCCCACCTTGCGGTAAAAACCCAGCGCGCATATCCAATAAATGACGAACAAGTATCTTATTGCGTAGAGGGTCGTCTCTCCATTCTGTTACATAGTCAGCTACTGGCTGATCAAGCGATTTAATATCTCCGAGGGAAAGTGCGCGCCCAATGGCGAATGCCGTGACTTGCTTTGCAAGAGAATGAGAAATGATCGGTGTGGAACGCGTATGGTCACCAAAGTAGCTTTCCAACTCAACTTTACCATTCCGCCAAACGATAAAAGCGTTTGAATTATTTTTGGCCACATATGTGACCGCATCCTGCAGAGCTGGTTCTGAGATCGTTCGCTCGTCCGGCAAGGCAGTCGGAAGCGGTTCCCAGTTCGGGGCTCCGAGAATAGTTTCTTGATCAACGTAGATCTCATCCGCTGCTGCTCGCACCTGAGCCTTTTTATGACGCTCCAGGTATTCCGCTTCCTCTTCGGAGGAAAACATCAGTTCCCCGACATAGAAACCGTCAATTTTTTTTAATTGCGCATACACAGGCGTTACAGCTGCGACGGCGCAAACAATAATAATAGCGAGGTACCCAAATGGCACTTTCATGTTTGAGATCCTACTAAATAACCAGATCATTTAACGGATATCGTACCCGTGCTCATAAGCTCGCGCGCAAACTTTTCGAAGGTAATTAATTCATCTGGCAATAGACTGCTTTTTGCCTCGCCTTCTTCGGGTTTCATTCCCGTTTGTTGAGTCGCAGCATACATGTGACGCAGCGCATTCAACGACCACGGAGGAAATGTACCCTTTTTAAATTCCGCCCATTGATCAAGGTCATCTCCATAGTAGCGGATCGGTTTTCCGAGGAGTTTTGAATAGATTTCAGCAATGCTATCGCCAGTAAGAGAGTCCGGTCCAAAAACACGAAATTCACCTGTTTCAAAAGGCTCTTTGGTCAACGCTTCTGCCATCGCATACCCAACATCGCGCGTATCTATGCGATTAACGCCCACCGATCCAATTGGTGCGCTAAACACACCTTGATCAACAATTTCTGATTTCAAACCAGCATCCGACTGAAAAAAGCTGCTCGACCTGACAATGGCCCACGCCATGCCCGACTGTTTGAACGCCGCTTCGATTGCAAGCTTGCTTTGGTAGAAGGGCACCTTCTCTGTTCCTGGCCCATGCACCAGAGACAAAAAGGCCAATCTTTTAACACCGGCAGCTTTAGCTGCCTCTACCACGGCCAAGCCCCGCGCTTGCTCTGCCGGATTAACCGCTAAGATGAGCATCACCTCATCAACGCCGTCAAAGGCTGCCGGGATAGTCTCAGGTTTATCGAGATCACCTTGCGCAGCCTCGACACCAGATGGAAGAATCGAGAGTTTGTCTGGAGAGTGTGTAAACACACGAACGGTTCGGCCCTTCTCGACCAAACGCCTAACCGCCGCCGAACCTACTTTACCGGTTCCGCCGAATACCAATGTAACCATAATTATGTTCCTAACTTAGGTTTGGTGTCATACCTGCGCCGACAAGATTATGCTGCGAGAGGACATTGAATCGCATCGTAGCTGTAAATCTCTTCTACACTCGCAGCTCGCTCTTTAGACTTATCTCCGTGAACACGTTGATATAGTTTCGTGGCTTGTCGAGCATGCTCGACAAGCCACGTGGTGCGCGAAAGGCGTGTGTTTTGATAAACTTTTAGCGCACGTTCGTCATTATCTTGGTCAGCCAATGCACGACCTAATACAACAGCATCTTCGATCGCCATCGCGGAACCTTGCGCAGCAAATGGGAGTGTCGGATGCGCGGCATCGCCAAGCAACGTTACACGACCGACAGTCCAAGATTTCAAAGGTTCTCGAACGAACAGTCCCCACTTGTAACAATCCTTTAACGGCGTGGAGGAAATAAGTTGCAAGATATCTGGGTGCCACTCAGCAAACTGCGCAATGACCTCCTCAACAGGCGCAGCTCTATTCCAACCTTCTTCTGCCCAATCTTCAAGGGCTACAATCGCAACATAATTGATCAAGCGTCCCTGCCGGACAGGGTATTGTATGATGTGCTTGTCCTCACCAATCCAGGAGATCATGCTTGGCTCAATCACAGATTCAGGCAGTCCTTCAGTTGGGACCATGCCGCGCCAGGCAGATTGCCCGGTGTACTGCGCATTGCTCTTACCAAACAAACTCGCGCGCACCTGAGAGTGAATGCCGTCACAGCCAATTAGGAGATGGCCGGAAACGGACTCCCCATTTTCAAAGCGCACAGCAACACTCTCATCACTCTGATCTATTCCGGTAACCCCGTAACCCGGACATATAGCTTCAGGGTCATAAGCCAGCACAGCCTGCATCAGAATAGAGTGCAAATCAGCTCTGTGGATCAGGTAGTAACCGGCACCATAAGTGTCGCGCATTCTGTCTTTCACCCCAGCGCGCATAATAACTTCAGCAGTATCGAATTTACGATAGATTGACTCTGAAGGTTCGATCGCAGCCGCCGCCAATGCTTCACCAACGCCCAAGTATTCTAAGCATTTAACCGAATTGGGCGTGAGCATGATGCCTGCGCCAATTTCACCGAGCGTCTTTGCACGCTCGAAAATACGAACCTGCCGCCCGATCTTTTGACAGGATAAAGCCGCTGCCAGACCGCCAATACCCGCACCAGCAATAATTAAGCGAGTCCCTATCTTGTTAAGTGGCAAGTGAAAACTCCGGGTTTCAATGCGTCAGCAACAGCTTGATTTATGAGACTTATTCGCTTTGGTTAGAACAAAAACCTATTTCACACGCAGAAATGCAGACAAGTTGTCATGCATAGAAAGCGCGCAATGCGTGCACCGTGAACGATTATCTCTGTGTTTTGTGTTTAACAAAACAATGGCCAAGCGCGCTTTAACGATCTTGCCGATTCAAGAAGTCTTCCACGCGTTCGGTAATTTGTTCAACTCCGAGGTCAAAAATCGCACCTGACAATGTCGGGAGTTCAATGAACTCGACATTTTTGAGTATTTTTGCAGCAGCCCTGGACGGACCAGAAAGCGGGTTGTTCGGATTTAATATCAAAACAGGGCAATCAACCCGCTCTAAGCTGGAAACAGTGTCATAAGTAAATAAGGCTTCATGCGCCCACCATTGATTAGGATAAGCGCGTAATTCGTCAACGAAACATTCAAAGGCTCGTGACAAAGATAAGCCTGGTGTGCGGTCGCGAATAAAGTACTCCCAACGCGCTCTGAACTGTTCAAAGTCTTCCGTCAATTTGGTTTTCTCAGCCAGCACCGCCCTCCGCTCTTCTCTCTCTGCTCCGAGATAATGTGGCACGCCAATGAGGATTACAGATCGAAACAACTCAGGGCGTTGAGCAGCTACCTCAAGCGCAATAAAAACACCTGTGTGATATCCAAGAACATCAACGGGACCAGACTCCGAATTGGTTGTCTTGGATACGAGGTCAATAAATGCTTCAGCATAGCCGCCAAGGTCTGGAAGTTCAGACGGACGGTCTGAGCCACCATATCCGGGTGTGTCCGGTGCATGCACAATCCGATTGTCAGAAAGCTTTTCCATCAATGGAGAAAACGTTCGGCCTGAATATGCAGTGGCATGAAGCATATATAAGGGCGGTTTGGAAGCCCGCTCTTGCCCACCAGTTAACATATGTACTTGGCCATAGAGGCCATCAACATAGGACTTTCTAAGAGCAGACGTTCTGGTCATTTCAACTCACGCTCAATGGCACGTGAGGCCAGATAGAAATGAAGCGCGGACCAAATCCACCAACCTTTGCCGCTACAATGAAATGGCAGCTCTGCCTCTTTTGCTATTTCTGCCATCTTCCGACCAACCTCTATCTATTGATGAAGTCAGCAATGTATTTTGCCGCCAATTCAGGCTGCTCAATGACGAGATAGTGCCCACATTGATCTAGTATTTTGGTTTCACAGGTCTTGAGGCCCTCGGAAATATTAGACATTCCAACACCGCTCTCGGAGGGACTGAAGGGAGTCATATTGTCTTCATCACCCGCGAGCAGGAGCGTAGGCGCTGATATCTTCGAAGTCAGATGACTAAGGTCAGTCTTCTCAATGGTTTCGGTGCCGGCGATGAATGCCTCAGGGTCAGTATTGTTAAAGGCATCGCGCATGGATTGCAGTTGTGCTCGTGCACCATCAAGATCGTAGAAACTGCGGGCGAATCCAGCAACTGATGTTAAGTCAGCGACAGCTTCCATACCGCTGTCTCGCGCCGCACGCTTCCAGGTTCCGCGCATCATGCGGGCCGCGTTATCATATCTCGCGAGGAAACAACTCAGAATGAGATGATCAATCACTTCGGGATGATGTGCGGCAAGGCAAAAACCGATCATGGCCCCAAATGATGTGCCGTGTAAGTTTACCCGCTCATAGCCAGTCCGAAGGATAAACTCATACACCTGCTCCGCGAGACCCTCCATACCGCCTGGCCTGGACGCCCCAACGCTTTGGCCGTATCCAGGTAGGTCAAAGTCAATCACTTCAAACTTTTCTGCAACACGCGGGGTGAGCTTTTCAAAGTTACGGTGACCAAAGGCTGAGCCATGGATGTGGAGTAAAGGTGGACCTGATCCGGTCTTCTTATACCAGAAGGTCTCGCCCTGGCTTAGGGTAACAGTTGTCATTTTCACACCGTCTGCTTGAGAGTCAGAAGCGATATGAGGTTAGAGATACTGTCAGCGTCTTCGAGGGTCCAAACCGCATCTAAAATTTGATCCGCACGGCCCTGAGGTAAAACATCAGCTGAAGACATGCGGAACAGATCAGAAAGCTGCTCGTCTGTCATGCGACTGCCTGGGCTGCCCAAAAATGCATCGACGTTTGCGGTTTCGGTGGTCCCGTCCGTAAATCTAACGGTCAAAGAACAGCCTTCAAAGGTCTCGCGCGTTTCATCCTTTACGAGACGCGTCCGTGATCGCAGATCAAGAATATCTTTATCTGTGTAGGCTGGTTCCCGCATTTCATCCAAGGTGAACCGGCCACGCTGCCAGGCAGCTGCAGCGCAAAAGCAAAGATCAAACCTTGCGGTCAATTCACTGTCGGGATCACCAAACCGCTCCATCCGCTCGTCGCAAATTTCTTTGACGATCGGACACACTGCAAACTCGAGACTCTCGACGTCACGGCCTTTGGCCCTTGGCAGAACGTCTAGGACTAACTCAACTGGTCCATGGGTAATGGTTTCAGTTGGTATGACTTTGTAAGTTTGACCATGAATGCGCCAACTCTGACCTAATGTGCCAAGCACCTCATCAATTTTTTTCACATCTTCATCGGAGTGAGTCACCAACATACCCTTGTCGCCTTCAAAGGCCGTCTTCGGTGCGTCGAACCCCTTCTCTGCAAGACTGAAAGCCGTCAAGCCGGATCGTGCGGTTGCTCCGGTGATGTAGGAGAGCGTCATACTGCCAACAGAGACATACAGCCCGAATGCCGTGCACATGGCGATGCCGATCGCGTTACGCATCTGTTCCTTGCTCAATCCTGCCAAGATACTGCAGGCCGCCGCAGCTCCGACACTGCCTGTCAAACCTGCTGGGACGTAGCCACGAAAATAGGCCGTCGGCATGAGTATCGTCGCGATGGCCAATTCAATTTCCATGCCCAACGCGAGCGCTTCAATGACCTCTTTGCCACTTTTACTCCTCCCTTCAGCGGCAGCCATAACTGCTGGTAAAACCGCCGATGTGGCATGCATGTAGCAAGGGATATAGGTGTCGTGGAAATCAAGGACTTCATAGAGAGCACCGTTAACCAGTGCGGCGTCTTCTTGGGTGGTTTGAGTCCCCAGCCAAAGAACGTGTGCAAGTTTTTGATCTGGCCGAGGTGGCGCGATAGACTCATGAAGAATTCTAACGGTTTCAGTTTGGGTTGCGCCGACCGACGCTTTGAGTTGATTAAGAAGAAGCCGCTTAGCTTCGTGCGTCACATCCTCGGGAACCCCACGCTCTTTCCATTCAAAGGCGAAATCAATCAATCTCTCTGATACTGATCTGTCTAGCATTAGGAGCCCTCTGCCGTTCCGTTTTTAGCAATATCGCCATACATCCACTCCAACAGGCTTGTTTGCCGCTGGTTTTCGGCATCTAGAGCGGTCAAAGCTTCGTAAGCAGGATATCCACGCAGGCCCACCAATGTCGGTTTTCCGTTGTAGTTGCTGGTGTAGATGACACGTACGGGGTAAGCGTGAATAACCGAGATGTGAGACGCATAATCAATCCCATCATCGTCGCAGACCAATGTCTTACCACGCGCTTCAGTGTCCAAAGCGATCTCTATACAGGCTTGATATTGCCGTTCCACGGGATGAGTCTTAACCGGGTAACCCGCCTGACGCTCTTTCTCCATATCGGGCGCGTCAAACAAGCTAAGCCGGAGACGGAGAACACCCGTTATTTTTGACCAGCTTTCTGCAATTTGGCGCAGGCAAGACCGGAACTCTTCTTCGCTCGATTTGCTGCGAATGAAGAGCGCGAATGTCGGCGCGGCACATGGCCCCTGCGGCATAGCGATGCCTGTCTCGTCTACATAGGTAAACGCATTTCCATTTACAGCACGGTAAGTGGTGCTCTGATCCACAATAATATCAATATCACCAAGGATATCGGATTTCGCTTTACCCTCAGGCGACTTATCGAAAAGCGCTAAAGCCGCCTCGTCTCTATAGCGAACATCCGACGTCCACATCAGCTGTTCGAGAGGGGGGGCAGCAAATTCAACGCTCACAATCGGAGCCAATACATCTTTACGTACGGGGTCATATTGATAGTGGCGGTAATCATAGAGTCCAGCGCGCCGCGCGATAGCAGGACTGTGCACGTCGCGCCAGTAACGCCGCACCCAGTCAATTGGTAATTCAGGTTTTTTCCAGCCGCATGTGATGCGGCACAGACCTGCCTTATTTTCAATATCGACGAGGGTCATGTGTTACCTATTTAACTCGTTCTGTATTGGTAATTTTCTTGTGTAACTGAACCAAGCTGATTCACTTGATGCCGTGCTTAAAACACTGTCAGAAAGTCAGCAACTGCCTTCTGGAAACGAATACGCGGATTCTGAATGTGCGCATAATCGCCAGCCCCTGGAATGACCATCAGTGATTTATCTTGAGTGCCTAGACTTTCAAAGAAATCACCACGCCGCTGGCTGCCATGCATATAGTTTGCTGCGCCCGCGGCATCACCATACAGCAGCATTGTGGGGCGTGTTATGGCCGCCGGATTAGTGGGTATGCTTCCGTTAGCATTTTCCTGCCGAATGCCATTTGGTGCCTTTGGTTCAGTAGACGAAACAAGGGCGGCAAACGCCTTACGGGCTTGTAACTCGGTGTATTCTTCTTCCAAACGGTTGAAGAAGTAGTCGTAGGTATTATCCCACCATTCCTCTGTCGGATGAGGAAGAACCAATTGACCGCCCCCCAAGGCAGGGTCCAGCAGCACAAGCCGGTCTATGCGATCCGGATTGCTTTCAACATAGCGCCCAGAGATTCTACCTCCCCAAGACCAACCAAGAAGGTGCGGTTTTTTTATGCCTTCTGAATTCAGCCAATTGACAACGGCGGCGAGATCTTCAATGGCTTGCTCTGTTTGTACAGATAGCGGAGCACTTTTTAATTCTGATTTTTCATATCCGCGAATAGAAAATGTAACAGAGCCAATTCCGCGCGCTGACAGGCCATCCATAAACGAATAATCTGCGCCGCCATCAAACTTGAAATCATACCCGGCCTGCCCCGAAACATTGGCACCCTGGACGAGCACAACAACGTTGCCGTTATTGTCGCCCATACCGCGTGTTCGAACGGAGATTCTCCCATCGGGGCCAGGAATCATAAGGTCTGCGTTGTCAAGCATGGATTATCCTCTGTAAAAAAAACTTATGAGTTGCAGCTGAGCTGGCAAGGTGAACCCGGCAGCAGGACTTAATCTCAACGAAGCACTCGCTCATCGCTGGTCGCTCTTTTTAGAACTCGTGATGCTGTGCTGATCAACTCCAACAAGTGATTCGGCAATATTATCGGCGCTGTCGGTCAGGGGCTGATAAAATTGTGTTGCCGCTTTCGCAGGACTCAGAGCTGATTGAAAATACCGAAGAGATAACGCTCCAAACATTATGTCTCCGAATCTAATCGGAACTGAAATAGCACCTGTGTTGGCCAACTGACCTCGAACAGACGCGTATCCCTGGCTGCGGATTTTATCAAGACGCGAGGATAAATTCGCAGAACTCAAGATGGACAAATCATCGGGGTCATCCAACAATCTTAGCAGCACTTCAATTAACGAAGCACGTTGCTGCTGCGTGCTAAACGCTAGATAGGAAAGTCCTGACGCTGACTGAGGTATAGAAAACCTAAATCCTCTGGAATACCGATTCAAAACCAGAGGGCTTTGTGAGTCTGACGAAACTCTCACCAGCATGGAATTACCCGACAATGTGGTCAGCGATATTGGCCACATCAAATCTCGACCAAGTGCATTCACCACCGGTTTGGCAATTGTCTCAACCCATTCCTCATCATTGAAGCCATCTGCCAGATTACGCACAGCATTTGTGAGCCAATACTTAGGGGACTCAGCCTTTTTTGTGACGTAGTTCTTCTTGCGAAGCGTTTCCAAGAGGCGATAAACAATCCCACGGTTAATTCCTGTGGCACTGGCCACTTCACCGATGGACGCGCCATCGTGCGTGTTCAAATAGACCAAGACGTCCAGACCCCGATCAAAAGCTTGTACTATTCTTTTTTGCTCCATATCTGATGAGTTCACTTCGGTTTATGGGATGTGTTTAGAGTGACGCTAAATAATCGTTTCACAAGACCAGCCACCATTAAAGCACGCAATGCGTGCCATCGAAAAGTTAGCTTGTAGCAGGCAGAGGGATCGCATGTTTTCATTCTTTTACACCGACTGACCGACAAGAGGCCCCATGTCACAAAATACAATAAAATTCGACACCGACTTTGGAACTCAGAAAGTCCAGGCCCGGTGTAATGGCCTCAAGCTATTCTGGCTTCAGCAGAAGCGGAAAAGGCTACTTATTCTCTCAAGTACCTTTCTACTATTCGGCCTTTGGAGCACTGGACCTAGCTTTGCTAAGCCGGACATTTTGCACGTGGGCATCGCTGAGCTACCGCCCTCTCTTGGCAATCCTTATACAGCTATGGGGCTTCCATCTGGACATTTCTGGGCAAGCATTTTCGACCCCCTGACTGAGATCTCTGAAGATGGGACTGTCGCTCCGTCTTTAGCGGTGAAATGGGAACAAACAGAGCCGAAACGATGGGTGTTTAGCTTGCGTCGTGATGTGCTTTTCCATAATGGTGCTCCTTTTGATGCCCAATCCGTTACAACGACAATTAATTATTTGAAAAGTGCAGAAGCTGCTCGTTACCTTTTGGCCACTGAGGTCAAGAATATTGATAGCGTTCATGCCCTCTCGGACCATGACGTAGAAATCGTCACCATCGAGCCGGATGCTATCTTACCGCGTCGCCTCAGCCTTATCATGATGATCGAACCAAAGCTTTGGACCGAACTTGGGCCAGAGAATTATGCTCAGGCACCAGTCGGCACAGGTCCCTATGCATTGGTTCAATGGGGCCGTGGCAACAACTCTGCCACCCTAGAAGCGTCAATAAATTCTATATCATCAGCACCTGCAATAAAGACTCTGATTCTGACTGAGGTGCCTAATAACGTTTCACGGGAACAAGCCTTACTGTCTGGTGATTTAGACCTCATCGACAACCTCAATTCCGACTCGTACGAGGGATTGCAGAACGCTGGCTTTAACGTGCAGGTACATTCGCGTTCGCAGGTGTTATCGGTTGCACTCCCGAATGCGACGCGGGGATCGTCTCCATTGAACTCAGCTTTGGTGCGTCAAGCTCTTAACTTTGCTGTTGATCGACCGAGCATCGCAAAACATATCTTTGGGGGATTCGTTGAAGCGGCAAGTCAAGGAGCTGTTCGCGGAACAGTCGGCTTCAACCCTGACTTAACACCCTATCCTTATGATCCCTCTACCGCACGCGAGCTTCTCGTTAAAGCTGGATATCCGCTTGGCTTTCCGCTGACGATAGGTGTCTTGAGCGCTGCCGGATCGGGACAAGAATTAGCTTACCAGAAAGTTGCCCAGGACTTAAACGCAGTCGGCATTTCAGCGGAAGTCAGAGCTCTACCCGGAGCAGAATTCTTACGGCGCTTTACTAGCAATGACTGGGGTGAGTACGATGCGTTCTCGTTGCTCTGGAATAATGAACCGATGCGCGATGTTGGTAGGGCATTGGAATACTTTTCCTGCCTTCGGCCAAAGCCGTTTTTCTGTGATGAAGCATTGGCTGACGACATCCGCTTAAGCCGGACACAAGCTGACCCAGAAATAAGAGATGCTACGCTTCAACAGATCATGTCGGCTATGCGTGAATTAGCGCCAGCCATCTGGCTTACCAACACGGCTCAAATCACTGCGTCCAACCCTAAACTTACAAACGTCAAAATGGGATCACGCGGCCTGAAATTTGAGGATATGGCATTTCAGCCATAAACGATCTTTTTTCGCAATTACATAATGTTGGAAGTTACAAGAATACTCATTAATCACTTATGTGTGTTCAACAATTAATCCTAAACATCACACAACAAGCGCTTCGCCAACGAGCCGATCATATACGCCGTTTGCGTAAACCAGCGGCTCTATTTCATGGCCGAAATGAATATCTCTCACGAGGCCAATAAAAATATCATGAGAACCATACGACTGACAAAGATCTTGCTCACAAATTATTGATGATTGTGCATCATCAAGATAAGGAACGCCAAATTCGTCTTGAGTCCACGCGCCTTGATCAAAACGCGCTTCGCCCTTTGCGCCAACACTGCAGACATGAGCCAGCAACAAATGATCTCTGGCCAAAACATTTATGCAAAAATCGGCTCCCTCCTTGAGCGCTGGATAGGATGATGCATCACGGTTGATACAGAAAAGCATGGAAGGCGGTGCCATACTTACTGGTGTTACTGCGGTTGCTGCCATCACGTGGCGTTGCCCGTTTTTATCTACGCTCGAGATGAGCACGACGGACTTTGCAAGACCGCGCATTGCCAATCTAAATGAGTCCGCAGTATTGGATTTGGTTTCATTTCTCGGTGCATTCGGCATATCAATTTTTGCTTGTGAAGAAAGCAGCTACTCCCTGTTCGTATCGACCTTGCGGTATGAAAAACTTGATCATCACGTCTCTCTAACTTTGGGCAAATCAAACACAATCTCCAGACACAACGCAGCATACGCACGTAATGCGTGCGAAAACGGGATTGCCAATTGTGGGGATAATTCTGTTGCTTTCTACTTTCGTAATCAAATTTAGTAAGCGAATAATCGTCCATTAACCGGCACCACAAGCAGGAAAACCCTACTATATGAAATTCTCTGCGCTGCTGAGGGCCCTCAAGTATCTGACTGGCGTTACCGCAGCAATTTGTGTTGCCGGTCTACTTGCAACACTTTGGATTTATCGCGACATACCAGTTGAAGTTCTGGAAGCGGATTATGGTAAGCCGCCATCACAATTCATGATGATTGACGACGTTCGGATCCACTATCGTGACGAAGGTGATGGTACAACGATTGTTCTTATTCACGGACATTGGGGAAGCCTGTTTCAATGGGACTTCTGGATGCCAACCCTTCTGCAGAACCATCGCGTTGTGCGGTTTGACCTGACAAGCCACGGCTTAACTGGTGTTGATCCAACTGGTGACTACACAAATGAACGTGCCGTTTGGTTGCTGGAACAGCTTGCCGACCGGCTAAACCTCGAAAAATTTCACATAGCTGGGACTTCAATTGGCGGAATGATCGCTTACAAATATACTGCAGCTAACCCCGATCGAATTTTAAGTCTTGGGCTGATCAATTCTGGTGGCCTCAAAAACCCTACTAGGGGACCAGACGACCGTTATGAGATGGCTTGGTGGATTGACGCTCTTGCCTACTACACCCCGAAATCAATTGTAGAGAATATATTGCGCAACGTTGCTGGCGATCCGGCGAGCATCTCCGATGACGTGGTCGATCAGTGGTACCGCTTCAATATGGTTGAAGGTCAACGGGAAGCAGAGATAGAACGCAATCGACAATTCACAATCGGTCGCACCACTGAAGAACTTAATTTGATACGCTCCCCCACCCTGCTGATGTGGGGTGAATCTAACGGCAATTTACCTTTGAGTCAGGTTGATGAATTCAAAAGTCGATTGATAAACGCGCCCGTTACAACGGTGACATACGAAGGCGTTGGACACAATGTTACTTATGAGAATCCAAAGGAAAGCGCTAGAGATTACCTAGAGTTTGTCAAACAAGTACCTGCTGATGTCGCCGCACTGACTCACATATTTCGCAGATCATATTCTAAACTTTCTGAAGATAACTTCAGACACAAGAACTAACGCACCAAACGTATTTGGATCTCAAACATGCAAACACGCCTTCATCAAAATAGAGCAGCAGCATCGCCTCCTTCGTCATTTATTTCACTATTGATCTCGGACGGTGTTCGGTCGACTGCGGTTCGAAATCCAAACAAACCAGCCCTTATGATAGATTCCGAAGTGAGAACCTACCGCGAGTTTGTCAGTCGCATGAACAAAATCATCAATGCCGCTGCTGAAGACTTAAATTTAGGGCCTGGCGATCACGTTGCAATATTGGCAAGAAACCGCTTCGAATTCATGGAAGTAATGGTAGGCATTTCTGATCTGGGTGTTGCAGTTGCGACTCCAAGCCCAAGCCTTACCGCTATTGAAGTAAATGACATACTCTTAGACTGCGAGGCACAAGTCGTTTTCACCGAGCCTGAACTTGTGGATTTGATTAATGCAGATGCACTGCCAAAGCTTCACAAAATTATGACCTTCGGCGCTGAATTTGAAGCTTGGATTGATCAAGCATCCGATCGCCCTCGTAAACCACTTGCAGATGAATGGACAACGTTTTCCATTCCCTACACCTCTGGCACAACAGGAAAACCTAAGGGCGTTCTTGTGCCCCATCGCGCCCGAACACTTAACATCTATGCAATGGCTGTTGAATATGGGTGCTATGGTCCAGACCATCATTTCCTTGGCACGACGCCTATGTGTCATGGAGCCGGTTTCACAATGTTATATGCGAGCCTGTTCTTTGGAGGCACCGGTGAATTCATCAGACAGTACGATGTTGAGCACACGCTCGAAAAGCTACACCACGGAAACGCGACCGGCGTCTTTCTTGTACCTTCTCAATTTCATAAGATTTTTAACCTCGACGACAAGACCTTGGAAAAGTATCGCGGCACCAAACTAAGGTCGATCATTTCCAATGCTGCCCCGTTACAACAATCCTCAAAGGAGAGAATTGTAGACTACTTCGGATCGGACAAGCTGTTTGAGTGTTATGGCTCTACAGAAGCTGGGATAGTTTCCAATCTCAGGCCAGCTGATCAACTCAGAAAACAGAAATGCGTCGGGCACCCTTTCTTTTCAACCTCGGTAAATCTCCTGGATGAAGATCGGAATGAAGTCAAAAATGGTGAAGTAGGAGAGCTCTTTGCTACCGGGCCCTCGCTCTTCAATGGATACTGGAACAGACCCGAAGAGACCGCCGAAGCCTTCTATGGAGACTGGGTTACAGTTGGTGATATGGCTGTCAAAGATGACGAAGGCTACATTTATATCGTAGATCGCAAAAAGGATATGGTCATTTCCGGTGGCCTGAACGTGTACCCAAGAGAGATTGAAGAAGTCATTTCAGAACTGTCTGGTGTCACTGAAGCCGCTGTCGTTGGCGTTGAGGATGCCCAATGGGGTGAAAAGCTTGTCGCACATATCGTTCTGCAGAACGGAGCAAATGTCACCGCTAATGAGATTAAGAAGCACTGCTCGCAATCGCTGGCAGGATTTAAAATTCCTAAAGAGGTTATGTTCGAAACAGAGCTCCCGAGAAATCCAGCCGGCAAGGTGCTCAAAAGGGAACTTAAGAACCGCACAAAGATTTAACAGGTACGACTTAGAAAACGAACATTTCATTCATGATACAGGCTTCCCATAAAAGTCGGCATCTAAGCTCTTGATAGAGGTAATATTAAAAAAACTTATCTGAAGTGCCCTTCGCCCAGGAAGCGTCTAGTGTGTCTATGGAGAACAAATCGACAAGCTTGGCCTAGTAATTAAAAAGAAACGTCACGGAGCCACCATGAATCCTAAAGACTACAAGACCATATCTGTAACGCGTAGAGGCAGAGTTCTAATACTCAGCCTAAATCGCCCAGAGGCCCTCAACGCCGTGAATGGTGAAATGCACGAAGAACTTTCTCGCGTGTTCATTGATGCTCAAGACGATCAAGAGTCAGACGTCGTTATGATCACAGGATCGGGAAAAGCTTTTTCAGCAGGTGGCGATATCGGTTGGCTCAAAAGCATGACAGCAAACACCGCTGAATTTGACATTGTTCGTGCACACGGCAAGCGCATTATTTTTTCGATGCTAGATTGCGAAAAACCAATCGTCGCAAAGATCAACGGTCCCGCAGTCGGCCTTGGGTGTACCATAGCCCTTTTCTCAGACATCATCTTCGCTGCAGAAGATGCAGTGATTTCTGATCCTCATGTCAGTGTTGGCCTTGTGGCAGGCGATGGCGGGGCCGTGATATGGCCTCAGTTAATCGGATACGCTCGCGCAAAGGAATATCTCATGACCGGTAAACGGCTCTCCGGCTCTAAAGCAGCGGAGATCGGTCTGGTTAATCACGCAGTGCCGACAGGCGAGCTAGATGCAGCCGTAGATGTTTTTTGCGACGACCTGCTGGCAGGCGCTTTACTGGCAATTAAATACACTAAGGTTTCCATTAATATCGGTCTGAAACAGCTTGCTCATTCAATTCTCGATACCAGCCTGGCCTATGAGACCATCACCAATAGGTCGAAGGATCATCTCACGGCAGTCACCGCCTTCGCCAACCGTGAGAAACCTACTTTTACAGGCGAGTAAAATGGATTTTACAGAACCAGAGCATATCCAACTTCTTCGGGATTCACTGGCCCGTTTCACGGCGAAACATATGCCACGTGAACAAGCGCGGCTGTGGGACAAGAATGATCATTTCCCAGAGCAAGTGTTTAAAGCCCTTGGTGAGGCTGGAATGATGTCTCTGGTTGTCCCAGAGGTATATGGTGGCGCGGGTCGAGACATTTTGGCCTGTATGGTGGTCATCGAGGAATTGTCAAAGCGCTCCATGGCTGTCGCCGTACCGTACATTATGAGTGCCTGTTACGCTGGTATGAACCTCACAGAGTCGGCATCTGATCAACAGAAGCGAGACCTTCTGCCAAAGGTTGCTGAGGGGAAGATTATGTTTGCTTATGGATGGACTGAGCCAGATGTTGGCTCCGACGTTGCATCCGTAAAAACTACGGCCAAGCGCACGGATGGTAAAGTCATCATCAACGGGTCTAAACGGTTTTGCACCGGTGGTGGCATTGCCGATTACCTCTATACCGTCTGCAACTCAGACCCTCATGGTGAGCGTTACAAAAATCTTTCGATCGTCCTCATACCCAAAGGCGCGCCAGGCTTCGAAGTAAAACACATGGATATGATGGGCTTTAAGGGCGCAGGAACGACTGATATCACGCTCGATAATGTGGAGGTACCAGAAGATCACATTCTCGGTGGACCGGACGGGTGGAACCAGGGATGGAAGATGATTGCCGGGCCTGGCTTGGACGTCGAAAAACTAGAAGTGGCGGCTATGGCGCTCGGTCTCGGCCAGGCAGCCTTTGATGATGCCTGGAATTATGCCCAGGACCGCATCCAGTTCGGCAAAGCCGTATCAACCTATCAATCGATCCGACATAAACTGGCAGACATGAAAACGGCGCTGCATGCCAGCAGGCTAATGCTTTATAATGCGGCTTGGATGGCCACCAATAACATGCGTGCTGGCGTTGAGACCTCTATGACTAAGTTGTTTGTGACTGAGCAATGTAAATTGGTTTGCCAAGAAGCTCAGACAATACTTGGCGCTTATGGCTATTCTAAAGAGTTCGACACAGAGCGCTACGTTCGGGACAGTTTACTCATGCCCATCATCGGCGGCACCTCGTCCATTCAAAGAAACAATATCGTAAACTGGTCTGGATTAGCAAAAGCGTGATTTCAGCGGCATCAATTTCGAGTAAACGAGATTTATTTTAAGCTATTATCACAGAAAAAATGGTCTTTATTAGCTAGATTTCCTATCATCTAGATTCCCCATGACAATACTCTCTCATAACGATGGTAATGATTCAGAAAGAAAAACTGAGACCATTCGCACCCACCTGCTTTAAATATGTTTCTAAGATGGATTCGAGATTCAAGACAACAAAACGATGTGGACGGTGAACCTCACCACAAACCACCTCAAACGGCTGAGCCCGTTTCCGACAGACCAGCAAGGGCAACGCTGCGTCCCGGGCTTCTCCCTCTAAATTCTCAGCATCATTTAGCTCTATCGTCATGCAACGTTCAACGTTCTGGATGCAGGAAATCGGCCACAGAGACTTTTAGGGATTTGGGGCGATTCGGCAGAGAATCGAAGTCTGCAAGCGTCTCCGTTACAGCCAAAACCGGCCAGTTCTGCGCCATTCCGGGGCAGAAATTCTCTGGCGGTGAGTTCGAGCAAAAAGGAGTGGTGGGCCCGGCAGGACTCGAACCTGCAACCAGACCGTTATGAGCGGCCGGCTCTAACCAGTTGAGCTACGGGCCCCACCTGCCCCGCCATATTAGCGCGGACGGCGACAAAGTAGCGTTACCTTTGCCGAGGTCAAGCGTACAGATTATTTCTAAACCACCTTCAGGCGAACGCCGACCACCTAAAGTGGCTTTATCAGTAAGTCTTCCCTGTAATATGGAACATCGCCATCAGCCCAAAGTGAGATCTGATATGAGCCAGCGACGACCACTAAAAACACATCGACTTATGAGCCGGCGGATAGCGGCAAGCCTTCTTACCAGCACCGCAATCGGTGCAGGCATGGCTGTCAGTGAGTTGATTTCGAAGCCTGCTCTTGCCTCTAACCAAGGAGACACTCTTATGCCTTCTGACAGGCAGCTAACGACAGTGCGCAAAGCTTATGCTGATGGGCCTTATGGGCAGATTCATTATCGTTACGCCGGAGATAAAACCTCCTCAGAAACGCCATTGATGTGCTTGCATGCCAGCCCCTTGTCAGGAATTCTTTACGATTATTGGCTGGCCGAAATGGCAAAAGATAGGTTTTGTGTCGCACCTGACACACCAGGTTACGGTGGATCTGACACACCAAGTGAGCCTCCACTCATCGGTGACCTGGGCGATTTAATGATTGGTTTTATGGACTCGGTTGGTCTGCAAACCGTGGATGTTATGGGCTACCACACAGGCTCTTTCACATCGGCTGATCTAGCAATGCGCTATCCCGAGCGCATTCGAAAAGTCGTGATGATCTCGGCCCCGATTTTTGATCAGGCAATCATTGATGATTACAGCACACGCATCTACGACGCCGTGCCACCGCTTCATGAGGTGTTGGCTTCCACAGCTAAAAACTTACGCGAGAACGGTCGCGGTATGTTTCGGGATATGACTGATGAGCGTTATGAGGATGTTAGTCTTGAGCGTTTACGTCATTTCCGAACGGGCAACTGGGGCTTCCGAGCCGCGTTTGCCTATGACCTGACAAAAACACTGCCGGAGGTCGATCAGCCAATTTTGATCCTAAATCCTGAAGATGATCTATGGGAGCAAACACCCAGGGCAAAGCCCTTTCTAAAGAACGGTCGCATCCACGACTTGCCGGGATGGACTCATGGGCACCTGGACATGCACACCGAAGAGATGGCTGACATCGTGCGGGGGTTTTTGGCGGAACCTATATGACCCTTGGTGTATTACGTCCGTCACATATCCGCCTTGCCCTACCGCTTATCATCGGCTTTTTTTGGCCGGTTACGGCACTGACCCAGAGCGTTGCGGGTGTTTTTAGTCCGGTCGTCAATGAAGGTCATATCTCGGCAGAATACCGTTTGGGCTTCGTGCCCGAGGGAGACCGCGCCGTCCACCGCCTCCACTACCAGCGCGCAGTAAACGACTCGGTCTTGTGGCGCGTTTCAGCACAAGGGCGCCATGCGTCGGGTGCGTCATTCTATCTCGACCATCTCGGCGTCGAGCTAACATGGCAAATCACAAATAATGCGGCGCCCTGGCAGAGTGGCATTCGGATAGATGCCCGCTACAATAACAGACACGAGAATGGCTCATTTGCGGTGAACTGGGCCAATCAAGTTCAGCTCTCTGACGGCGTATATCTTCGTTTCATTGGGCAAGGCGCCTTAGATATAGGCAACGGCAGACGCAAGGGTGTGTTGTTACAGACACGCGCCCGCATCGACTGGGCTGCTTCAACTGTGACAACGCTCGGCATTGAATCCTACAACACTTACGGATCGACTGTGGAGATTCCAGCTTTGAAAGACCAAGTCCACCAGACAGGTCCCTTCATAAGCGCTCGTTTGGGACGTGAGTGGTCCGTATACGGCATTCTACTGGTCGGTGTGACCGCGGCCAGCCCCGACGAAGAAATCCGTGTGCGCCTTGGCCGGCGCTTCTAGCACCGGCCGCTCCAACCTTTTAGTTGTCGAGGAAACTTCGAAGTTTCCTCGAGCGACTTGGATGCTTCAGCTTACGCAGCGCTTTGGCTTCAATCTGCCGGATACGTTCACGTGTAACCGAGAACTGTTGACCAACTTCTTCCAGGGTGTGATCCGTGTTCATACCGATGCCAAAACGCATGCGGAGCACCCGCTCCTCACGAGGAGTGAGGCTTGCAAGAACGCGTGTCGTGGTTTCCCGCAGGTTGCCCTGAATAGCCGAATCAATTGGCTGTATGGCGTTTTTATCTTCAATGAAGTCGCCCAAATGGCTGTCTTCTTCGTCACCAATTGGCGTTTCAAGCGAGATTGGTTCCTTTGCAATCTTGAGAACCTTGCGCACTTTCTCCAGCGGCATCTGCAGCTTTTCAGCAAGCTCTTCAGGTGTCGGCTCACGGCCAATTTCGTGCAGCATCTGGCGGGACGTTCTGACGAGTTTATTGATCGTCTCAATCATATGGACCGGAATACGAATGGTCCGCGCCTGATCCGCAATGGAACGCGTGATCGCTTGACGAATCCACCACGTGGCATAGGTGGAAAACTTGTACCCACGACGATATTCAAACTTATCAACGGCCTTCATCAGACCAATGTTGCCTTCTTGAATAAGATCGAGGAACTGCAGGCCACGGTTTGTGTACTTTTTAGCGATAGAAATCACCAAACGAAGGTTGGCTTCAATCATTTCCTTCTTCGCTTTGGAGGCCTCGCGCTCGCCTTTTTGAACGGTAGAGACGACACGGCGGAGTTCAGAAATAGACAAGCCTGCCATTTCCGAGACCTCAGCGATGCCGGTTCGCAAGTCTTCAATTTCGGTTTTGTATTTGGCACCAAAATCTTTCCAGCCTTTGCCGGTTAACCGGCGCACCCGGGCAAGCCATTTCGGATCTAATTCACTGCCGTAGTATTGCTCAATAAACTGGTCTCTCTTGACCTTAGCCTTGGTTGCCAACTGCATAAGTTGGCCTTCCATGATCATCAGAGATTTATTGAGGTCGTTCATCTGCTCGACCAGATAATCAATACGAGCATTGTTCAGATGAATGTCATCCATCATCTGAATCAGTTCTTGTTTGTATTTCTGATAGCGCTTCTCAACGGTCTTGGCGATTTCTTCACCAGTATTGAGAGACGTCAAACGCTGATCTTGCGCGCGCTTCATCTTAGTATAGACACTGGAAATTTTTTCGAAGGCACTGACCACCTTCGGCATCAATTCAGCTTCCATAGCGGCCAGAGATACTGCACCCTCGTCGTCGTCATCGTCGTCGTCGTCTGAATTATCAGAGGTAGACTCCGTTTCCGAGCCATCTTCATCAGCCTTATCATCAGAGCCGCTAGACTTTGCGTTGTCATTATTCGATTCTGGCGGCTTTGCAACTGAAGCGCCAGGCGCGGCTGGGTTGACTTTGGCATTGTTTGTGGCCGAGTTACCGCCATAGGTAGTATCGAGATCAATAATATCGCGTAGCAGCATTTTGCCATCGACCAACGCATCGTGCCAGGACAGCAATGCACGAATGGTCATCGGGCTCTCGCAAATACCGCCAATCATCATTTGCCTGCCAGCTTCGATGCGTTTGGCAATCGCAATTTCGCCTTCACGGGACAACAACTCGACAGAGCCCATCTCGCGCAGATACATGCGAACAGGATCATCCGTGCGACCGATATCGCTTTCACCAACATTGCCGCTGGCTACAACTTCGGTGGCTTTTTTTTCGGCTTCTGTCTCAGAGTTCTCGTCTTCTTGCTCGTCTTCTTCGACGACGTTAATGCCCATTTCCGAGAGCATCGACATCGTGTCTTCGATTTGCTCAGAAGACATCTCTTCAGACGGTAGAGCGCTATTGAGCTCTTCGTAAGTGATGTAGCCTTTCTCTTTGGCTTTCTGAATCAGTTTTTTGACTGATGCGTTGGTGGAGTCGAGAAGCGGGCTATCGCCTTCTTCCCGTTCTTCCTTTTTCTCAGTCTTGGCTGCGGCCTTAGTCGCCATGGAGCTACGCTCTCCCTTCGTTAAACCATCCCAGCGACTCACGCTTTAGCAATGCGTCGCTTCCCCCGTCGGGCCTCTTCATACAGCCCGTCTGGGCTATCTTTACGACCGATCATTATCGTCTGACTCTTGACCTTCAGTTCTCAAAGACTGAAAAACTGCAAAGGCATTGTCGGTCGGATCATTGATCAAATCATCTGCTGCACGCCGGACATCTGCCTCTAAGTCGCCGCGCTGACATAACGAAAACGTGTGATCCCACCCTTTCGTTGCGTCCTCAAGTTGAGCCTCTTGACGTGCAAATCCGGCGTGTATGTAAACCTCTGAACTGATTAGCTTCTTTAGTTCGTCGGAGAACCCTAATTCTGATAAGTGGTCCTTTAAGACCTGGGATTCAAGGTTCGACGACTGCGAGAGGTGCATTAAGGCCGATTGTCGAAGTGAGTCAAGGCGCGAATCGGCATACGGCATAGCTCCAAGCCGCTCTTCAACATGATCCAGGAGCTCTGGATGGTTGATAAGCGTGGCTAACAAGATTCGATGTCGTAAAGTATCCACGTCCATAGCGGACTGTTTTGCCGCAAAATGAGGTGGTCTTGAGCCAGTTTGCAGGCCCCGGCCTGGCCGAGTTGTATTGCCACCGCTCTGCCCCCGGAACAGCTGATATATGCGCTCACGAAGCAAGCGCCGATAATGCCCTTGAACCGAGCCATCTTTAATCACCCGAATCAATTCATCTGCTTCTTTCTCTAGCGCTGCCCGACGCTCAGGCGTATTGATGCGCCGCCCCTCGATAAGACGCCGCCAGATAATTTCGGACAACGGTAGGGCACCATCAAGCACAGCGCGCATTGCTTCTTTCCCGTCTGACTTAATTAGATCATCTGGGTCCTGCCCTGCTGGCAAAATCGCAAATCTCAGTGATCGCCCTGGCTCCAGCATTGGCAGCGCCCGGTCGGCGGCCCGCAGAGCAGCTTTTTGCCCCGCGCTATCGCCATCAAAACAAAGTATGGGCTCAGGGGATATGCGCCAAAGTAAAGCGATCTGCTCTTCAGTGAGGGCCGTTCCTAAAGGCGCAACAGCGTTTGTGATACCGGCCTGGGATAACGCAATAACGTCCATGTAGCCCTCGGCAATAATCACTTCGCTTTGCTCTGCGGCAGATTTTCGCGCTTGTGAATACCCGTAGACAATATGCCCCTTGTGAAAAAGGGGTGTTTCCGGTGAGTTCAGATACTTTGGCCCGCCATCCCCCAAGACTCGACCTCCGAAGGCCACTGGCCGCCCGCGTGCGTCGAGAATCGGAAACATGACCCGGTCACGGAAAAAATCGAAAGAGGGTCGCCCATCCTGGCCGGGGCTCAGAACACGCGTTTCTATAGCAATATCTTCACCTATGGAGTCTCGTAATAAAGCCGCTTTAAGGGCATTGCTCCCGGGTGCGTAACCCAGACGATAGGCTTTGATGACAGCGTCACTTAAGCCACGGTTGCGGAGGTAGTCATAAGCCTCACGCCCTTCTGGTGATCGCAATTTTTGCTCATAAAATCGACAAGCAAACTCGACAGCATCCTGAAGCGTGGTGCGGCGTTCCGCCCGCTGCGCTTCTTCTGGCGTAGCGCGAGGAACTTCCAAGCCAGCCTCTTCGGCCAGTCGTTCTACAGCCTCTGGAAATGGCACGCTCTGGGTTTTCATGAGGAACGTAAAGATGTCGCCGTGCTCACCGGACGAGAAGCAGTGGTAAAACCCTTTCTCATCATTGACCGTGAAAGACGGCGTTTTTTCAGATGTGAACGGGCTTAAGCCTATGAACTCCCGACCACGGCGCTGAAGTTTGACCGCACGTCCAACCACCGACGACACGGGCACACGCACGCGGATTTCATCAAGAAAATTAGGAGGGTAGGACATATGGCATCCCTAACCTGGCCCTTATGAATCGCCCAAACAATGGTGCGTCAGGCAAGATTTTCCTTAACCACCGAACTGGCCTGACCGAAATCCATCCGACCAGAGAAGCGCTCTTTAAGGGCCGCCATCACCCGCCCCATATCCTTTAAACTGGAGGCTTCAAGCTCACCAATTACATCCGTGACAGCGCCACGAATCTCATCCTCATCGAGTTGCTCCGGCATAAAGCGGGAAATAATTTCAATCTCTTCTTGTTCCCGCTCAGCCAGTTCGCAGCGACCGCCTTGCTCATACATGTCGATGCTATCGCGGCGTTGCTTAATCATGGACTGAAGCATTTCAAGGATTTCAGCATCATCTATGCCGTCGGTATTGCCGCGCCCACGATCACAAATGTCGCGATCCTTGAGCGCTGCAAGAATAAGGCGAACTGTGGCGACGGACCTTTTGTCGTTGCCACGCAGCGCATCTTTCAGCGCGTCGGAGAGTTGGTTACGTAACATGGAAAAAGAACTTCCTAAATAGAAGTTAAGGGATCAAAATAACCTATTAGACGGACTAACGCAAAGCCTTCTCGCATGCGATCAAGTTATTGTTTTCGCTAACAAAAATCTGGCACACCAGAGACTTGACTTGATCCATATGATTGCTTATCAACCGCAAAATTTTGCTTATTCTAAGTACTTATGTGAGATGGTTTCGGTCGTTTTACAAGCCCGGGTTTGACCCCGCCACAATATTGAGATTTTGCGATGCTGACCCAGGTCATCAGACTGGGGACGGAATAGCAGGACAACTGGACCGGGTAAACACGCTTAGATGGGCGACCACCCAGGGCTTAATTAGGCCCCAAAACAGACGGATTCTTATGCCGGAGGCGAGTGCCAAAGAATTTCCTCCCCAGCCACCAGGTGCGACGGGGGTATTGGTTCTCAGCGATGGATCTGTTTTTTGGGGTAAAGGCTTAGGCGCCATCGGCGCCCATGTCGGAGAAGTGGTCTTCAACACGTCCCTTACGGGATACCAGGAAGTACTGACCGACCCATCCTACGCAGCACAAATTATCACGTTTACATTTCCTCACATCGGTAATGTGGGCACCAACGACGAGGACATGGAGAGCACGCGCCCTGCCGCTCTTGGCTGCATATTGCGTATGGACGTGACCGAGCCCGCCAACTGGCGGTCCAGTCAACATCTAAACGAATGGCTAAAAGACCATAATCTTATTGGGTTGTCAGGTGTTGATACGCGGCGTTTAACAGGGCTTATTCGAGATAATGGCGCACCTAACGGAGTTGTTGCTCATTCTCCCGATGGCAAGCTCGATCTTGAGGCCCTTCTCAAGCAAGCAAAGCAATGGCCTGGGCTTGAAGGTATGGACCTCGCCAAGGCGGTCACGCGGGAATCTTCAGAGGTATGGACAGAAACCCGATGGGATCTGGCCAAGGGATATGGGGCGATAGGCAAAGATGGTGCAACGGCAAAGCATCACGTTGTCGCAATTGATTTTGGCGCTAAACGCAACATTCTCAGATGTTTGGCCAATGCTGGATGCAAGGTCACGGTTGTTCCGGCAACTGCATCAGCAGAAGATATATTATCCCACAAACCTGATGGCATCTTTCTTTCCAATGGCCCCGGAGACCCCGCTGCAACAGGCGCCTATGCAGTTCCAGTTGTGCAGTCTCTGCTGGAAACTGGTAAACCGATTTTCGGGATTTGTCTTGGGCATCAGATTTTATCGCTGGCCCTCGGTGCAAAAACTTACAAGCTGAAATTTGGTCATCGTGGTGCTAATCAGCCGGTCAAAGACCTGGAAACCGGTAAAGTTGAAATCACCTCCCAGAATCATGGCTTCAGTGTAGATCGGGACAGCCTCCCGAATGGTGTCATCGAAACCCATCGCTCTCTATTCGATGGCATATTAGAAGGCATACGAGTCGAGAATAAGCCGGTGTTCTCGGTGCAATATCACCCAGAAGCGTCGCCAGGCCCTCAAGACAGCTACTATTTATTTGAACGATTCGCAGACCTTATGACGGCTGCAAAAACCAATGCGGCAAGAAGCGCTTAACCCATGCCCAAACGTACAGATATTAAAAGCATTCTAATCATCGGCGCTGGCCCAATTATTATCGGTCAGGCATGCGAATTTGATTACTCCGGTGCGCAAGCGTGTAAAGCCCTGCGTCAGGAGGGGTACCGCGTCATCCTGGTCAACTCGAATCCGGCGACCATCATGACCGACCCCGAGATGGCAGATGCAACTTACATTGAACCCATCACGCCGGAGACCGTTACAAAGATTCTCGAGAAAGAGCGTCCAGACGCCATTCTTCCCACCATGGGTGGACAGACAGGGCTGAATACAGCCATGAGGCTTGCTGACGATGGCGTACTTGAGCGGCTTGGTATTGAACTGATCGGCGCACAAAGAGATGTCATCGCCAAAGCTGAGGACAGACTGCTGTTCCGCGAAGCGATGGAAGCCATTGGACTAGAGAGCCCACGCAGCCAAGTGGTTCATAGCCTTGAAGAAGCACGGGCCGCTGTTAAACATATCGGTTTACCGGCCATTATTAGACCGTCCTTCACCCTTGGCGGAGAAGGCGGTGGCATTGCCTACAACACAGAAGAATTCGAGACCATCGTCGGAACCGGCCTCTCTGCGTCTCCAACGACGGAAGTTCTGGTTGAAGAGTCTGTATTAGGCTGGAAAGAATTTGAGATGGAAGTCGTGCGCGACAGCGCAGACAACTGCATTATCATCTGTGCGATTGAGAACGTCGACCCCATGGGCATCCACACAGGCGATTCCATAACTGTCGCACCGGCACTCACTTTAACTGACAAAGAATATCAAATTCTCCGTGACGCTTCGATTGCATGCCTCCGTGAAATTGGTGTGGACACAGGCGGCTCCAACGTACAGTTCGCCATCAACCCTACAGACGGGCGGATGGTCGTTATTGAAATGAACCCTCGCGTCTCACGATCATCAGCGCTCGCTTCCAAAGCGACAGGGTTTCCGATTGCCAAGATCGCCGCAAAACTGGCCGTCGGTTATACGCTGGACGAACTTGACAACGACATTACTGGTGTAACGCCAGCGTCCTTTGAGCCGACAATTGATTACGTGGTCACTAAGATTCCACGTTTTACCTTCGAAAAGTTTCCTGACACCGAACCGCTGCTCACCACCTCAATGAAGTCGGTTGGCGAAGCGATGTCGGTGGGACGGTGTTTTGCCGAGAGTCTTCAAAAAGGCCTGCAATCCATGGAAACGGGGTTAACTGGCTTGAACGAAGTCTACCTTGAGGAAGCAGGAAAACCGGTAAACGATTTGAGCACCCTCACGGCAGCACTGCTTGCACCTCGCCCAGACCGGTTGCTCGTGATCGCCCAGGCTTTCCGTGCTGGAATGACGCTTGAAGAGATTCAGAAGCCAAGCAAGTTCGATCCGTGGTTTTTGGCTCAGATCAAAGCCCTTGTCGATGTTGAGACCCAACTGAAAGCTGATGGTCTTCCTACTGACCCGCCAGCGTTTGCTCGCCTCAAACGTCTCGGCTTTTCAGATGAACGGATCGGCGAACTGACAAATACAGACCCGCTCGTGGTCGCTGAGAAGCGCCGCGGAGCTGGAATTCTGCCCGTCTATAAACGCATTGATACCTGCGCAGCAGAATTCGCCTCACAGACGCCATATATGTATTCCACCTATGAGGGCGATGGATATGTTGAGCCTCATTGCGAATCAGACCCAACAGACAAAACAAAAATCATCATTTTAGGTGGTGGTCCAAACCGGATCGGGCAAGGCATCGAGTTTGATTACTGTTGCTGTCATGCGGCCTTTGCACTGTCTGATGCTGGCTATGAGACGATTATGGTCAACTGTAATCCAGAGACTGTCTCAACTGACTACGATACCTCTGATAGGCTTTATTTCGAGCCGTTAACGCCAGAATCAGTAATTGAATTAATTCGCGTTGAGCAACGTAAAGGGACGGTAAAAGGCGTTATTGTGCAGTTGGGAGGTCAAACACCCCTAAAGCTGTCACAGGCCCTTGAAGCCGCAGGCATTCCTATTTTAGGGACATCACCCGACGCCATTGATCTCGCCGAGGATCGTGAGCGTTTTCAGCATTTGCTAAACGATCTTAAGCTCCGTCAGCCCGCCAACGGAACTGCCCTCACAGAAGAAGATGCCGTAAATAGCGCAAACAAAATCGGATACCCCGTCGTCATCCGTCCGTCTTACGTTTTGGGTGGACGGGCCATGCAAATTGTTCATGAGGAAGAAGGACTTCGCTCTTATATCCGTGATGCCGTCAAAGTGACGGGGAGCAATCCTCTTCTGATTGATTCCTATTTATCCGGCGCGATTGAAGTTGACGTTGATGCTGTATCGGATGGAGATGACATCTACATCGCCGGCATCATGGAACACATTGAAGAAGCTGGAATTCACTCTGGAGACTCAGCCTGCTCGCTGCCGCCTTACTCATTGTCTAAAGAGATTGTTGAAGACTTAAAAATTCAAACACGCGCCTTGGCTAAGGGCCTTAATGTGGTCGGGTTGATGAATGTTCAATTCGCCGTCAAAGACTCTGAGATTTATATTCTTGAGGTCAATCCGCGTGCCAGTCGCACGGTTCCATTCGTGGCCAAAGCAACTGGCATACAAGTTGCTAAGATTGCTGCCAGGGTGATGGCAGGTGAGAAACTCGCTGACTTGGGTTTATCAGGATACGATTTCGACACGCGCGCAGAAAGCAAGGATCACATTGCTGTAAAAGAAGCCGTGTTCCCCTTCGCCCGCTTCCCAGGCGTTGATATCATTTTAGGACCCGAGATGAAGTCAACCGGTGAAGTTATGGGGATTGACGTCGATTTCCCCAGGGCGTTCGCAAAGTCGCAGATGGGGGCCGGAACACGACTCCCGCTCTCAGGCACTGCATTTTTATCCCTAAAAGATCAAGATAAGGCCGGTGCCCTCAAAGTGGCTCACAAACTCACAGACCTTGGCTTTAAGATTATTGCAACCTCAGGAACCCAGGCTTTTCTGGCTGAGAAGGGTCTTAATGTTGATGTTATTAACAAAGTTCTTGAAGGACGACCGCACTGCGTGGATGCTATGATTTCAGGAGACATCCAACTGGTGATCAATACTACGGAAGGCGCACAATCGCTTAAGGATAGCTACGATATCCGCAGGACCGCGCTAACCCGTCAGATTTGTCATTATACAACCCTTTCGGGGGCTGAAGCGGCCGTAGATGCAATTTCAGCTTTAAGAGACGGCGCACTTGATGTCGCCCCCCTGCAATCCTATTTTAGATAACTTCAAGAACCTGACGTTAAGCGCCTGGCTCACCTTGGAAGAGCAGGCGTTTTTCATTTACGGATAGAATAAAGGGTGCGTCGTGGAAAAAGTTCCTATGACGGCTGGGGGATTAGCCCCGCTGCAAGACGAGTTGAAACGACTAAAGTCGAAAGAACGGCCAGCTGTTATTAAGGCCATTGCGGAGGCGCGTGAGCACGGAGATCTCTCCGAGAACGCAGAGTATCACGCTGCCAAAGAACGACAGGGCTTTATCGAGGGCCGCATTCAGGAGCTTGAAGACGTCATCAGCCGTGCTGACATTATAGACGTTTCGAAACTCTCAGGGTCTGTCGTGATGTTTGGCGCCACGGTCTGTTTTGCCGACGAAGACACGGATGAAGAAACGACCTACCAAATAGTTGGTCCATACGAAGCCGATTTGGATAAAAAACGCATTTCTGTTCAGTCTCCTATTGCACGCGCGTTGATAGGCAAAACTGTTGGAGATACCACTGAGGTGAGAGCCCCGGGTGGCGTTAAAAGCTACGAGATCATTGACGTAAAATTTAAGTAAGACTTCTGGCGTGAATTCTAAGCCACATCCTTATCTGGCCGCACCGTAATTGGAACACCAGAGAGCTTCTTTGAACTGCGAATAGCTAAGGCTGACTTAACCTGCGCAACATTGGGCGCTGCGGTCAGCTTTGAGGTGATGAATTTTTGGTATTCGTCCCAATCGCGGGCAACGATCTTGAGTAGAAAGTCCGTCTCACCGGCAAGCATGTGACACTCCCTGACCTCGGGCCACAGATCGACCATTTTTTCAAACGCCAAAAGATCAACTTCTGCTTGGCTATTTAAACCGACGTGCGCGAAGACAGACACATTAAACCCGAGCGATACGGGATCTAAATCTGCATGATACCCTTTGATGAATCCTGCTTCTTCTAAGGCTCTGACTCTACGCAAACAAGGTGGGGCTGAGATGCCCGCTGCTTTAGCAAGATCAACGTTTGTCATGCGACCATCAGACTGGAGATCACTTAATATCTGTCGATCAATTCGATCTAGTTTTACACGCTGCATGATCTCTCCCGACAACGATATAGTTCGGATGATTAAGACTTTACGCGTAATAATATTACACAAATAGGAAAAATTGCGACCGAAATAGTCACGCGCACACCAAGATACAGAATCCCTAAAGAACCGCCCCTCTTTGCTCCACTGTCGTCTTGTCACTCCCCTGACCGAGACCTATGTTACCGCTCCCTTTGCTACACTTTTCTATTAGAAAGCATTCACGACTTATGGCCGAGCACCACTCAAAAGTACTTATTCTTGGATCAGGCCCTGCAGGCCTTACGGCTGCTATTTACGCTGCACGCGCCAGCTTAAAACCTATTTTGGTGGCTGGAATGCAACCTGGCGGCCAGATGACGATCACAACCGATGTTGAAAACTACCCTGGTT
Source organism: Rhodospirillaceae bacterium (assembly GCA_040219235.1). Taxonomy (NCBI): domain Bacteria; kingdom Pseudomonadati; phylum Pseudomonadota; class Alphaproteobacteria; order Rhodospirillales; family Rhodospirillaceae; species Rhodospirillaceae bacterium. The sequence goes on along the minus strand of JAVJSV010000011.1, from coordinate 1,111,376 downwards.
TTGCCGATGTGATCCAAGGTCCATGGTTGATGGAACAGATGCAAAAGCAGGCGGAACATGTCGGGACCAAAATCATTCAAGATACCATCAGCTCTGTTGACTTAAGTTCAGGCCCGTTCACCTGCATCGGTGATGGCGGAGATATCTATACAGGGGACTCTTTGATCATTTCGACAGGTGCATCAGCGCGCTGGATCGGTTTGGAGTCAGAAGAAAAATTCATGGGATTTGGCGTATCTGCTTGCGCAACCTGCGATGGCTTCTTCTTCCGAGGAAAAGAGGTATGTGTCATTGGGGGCGGTAACACTGCCGTCGAAGAGGCCCTTTACCTGACCAATCACGCCAGCAAAGTGACATTAATCCATCGTCGAGATTCTTTCCGGGCTGAAAAAATTCTTCAAGATCGCTTGTTCGCAAACGAAAAAGTTGACGTGATTTGGGATACAGTCATGGAAGAAGTGGTCGGAGATTCTGATCCATTAGGTGTGACGGGTGTGAAGCTAAAGAACATCAAAACGAATAAGACATCACATCTTTCAGTCGATGGCGTTTTTGTCGCTATCGGACACACACCGAATACGGAATTGTTTAAAGGCACATTGGATATGGAAGATGGCGGCTATCTGATTACAGCCTCTGATTCCACACGAACCAACATCGACGGTGTGTTCGCCTGTGGCGATGTCCAAGACCATATCTTCAGGCAAGCAGTTACGGCGGCAGGAACCGGATGTATGGCCGCTCTTGAAGCAGATAGGTTCTTAGCCTCACGCTCAGCCTAAACCCCTCGTGCGGCACATTATGACCGGGAAGGACACATCATGCCCTCGCAAGGAAAAAGCCGACTCGACTGGGACAAACTTCGTGTTTTTCACGCCGTCGCCGAAGCGGGTAGTTTTACCCATGCCAGCGAGGCTCTAACACTCAGCCAATCAGCCGTTAGCCGGCAAATCAGTGCCCTTGAAAGTTCTCTTAAAGTTACACTGTTTCATCGCCATGCACGCGGCCTGATCCTGACCGAGCAAGGTGATTTGCTCTACAAAACGGTGCACGACGTGTTCTCTAAATTGACGTCCGTCGAGAACCAATTGACCGAATCAAAAGATGCCCCAGAGGGTCCGTTAACAATCACGACCACAATGGCCTTTGGGTCAGTATGGCTCACAGGTCGTTTACGACAGTTTATCAAAGACTACCCAGGGATAGACGTTACGCTCAGATTGGATGATCGCGAATTGAACCTTGCTATGCGTGAGGGCGATGTCGCCATCCGCTTCAACGAGCCAAAACAGCCTGACCTTATTCAACGCCATGTAGGCCATCTATACGGCCATATTTTTGCGTCGGCAGACTATTTGAAAGAGCATGGAACACCGACATCGATTGAAGACCTAGTTAATCATAAGCTTGTTGTCTTCGGTGGAAGCGCCCTTCCGTTTGAAGAAGTGAACTGGCACGTCAATGAAGTTGAAAAAACGGTAGGAAAAATTAATCCTGTCCTGCGTGTAAACAGCCTCTACGGCGTCTACCGGGCAGTGAAAAGCGGTATAGGAATAGGTGCGCTACCCGAGTACTTTTATCGCGAAGGTCGGGGTTTAGTACAGATTTTACCTGAACTGAGTAGCCCACCGATTGATGCCTACTTCGTTTATCCGGAAGAACTGCGCAACACCATGCGTGTAGCTGCTTTTAGAGACTTCCTGCTCAAAGAAATCACACGTGCACGCCTGCAACTTCCTGTGTCTCAACAGGACTTAGAGAAAGCACAAGACGCCAGTTAAACCATAGCCTGTGTTTTAGGGCTCGCCCCCCATAAGAAATGCGCGAGCATCAGAAACCGTGGTTTCCGGGTCTTCCAGCATTAATTTATGGCCAAGTCCAGGATATCGGATCACCTTGACTTCAGTGTTTGTAAATAGAGGCAGAACGTTGCTCAGACCATCTGCTGTGAGGACTGGAGACTGGCCAGCCCACTGCAACAACGTTGGTGCTGTAATTTGAGCAGCAGCCTCAGCGAGATCAAACTTACTGCGGGCGTTTGCCATAATGAACTGACGCACTCTTGGAATGTTACCCGCACGATTGTTGAGGTCCGCATACCCTTGAACCATCTCCGGCGTAATTCGGTCGTCGTTGCCAAAGATATTTTCTAAAAACAAGCGCCAATATAACTTTGGCCGCCAAACCTTAAAGATGTTGTCACTGATCCACATCATCGAACGAAACTGCCACGGCGGTGGAATTCGATCTCCCGGTGTGTATGCAGGAACCGTTGATAAGAGCAGTTTATCGACACGCTCGGGAAACTTCGCAGCATATCTGAGGGCCATAATGCTGCCCGATGACGTGCCGCCAAGGTGAAAGCGTTCGTAGCCGAGTTCTTCAACCAGCCCCTCGAACAATGGCATCGCACGCTCAACACCATACTCCTCTGTCGGGTCCGGCCCTGACAACCCAAAGGGCGCAAAATCAAAGCGCACAATCCGGAAATCCTGTCTCAGACGCTCTGCCCAGCCTTCCCACTGACGGTTACTACCGAGGTAACCATGAACAAGAATGATGACCGGCCCCTGCCCTTCCTCCACCACATGAAGACGAACGCCGTCAATTGTTAGAAATCGCGAGCGCTCGTCTGTGTAAGTTTCAACAAGATAGTCTTCAGAGGGATTGAAGGCCCCAAATCTCACTGCTATCAGCCACAGGACAAGCAGAGAAACAAGAATGCCGACGCTAACGAGACTTACTCTGACCATGGCAAAACCGCCCCCAGTTGACTAGGAGGTAGTCTGCCACATGTTTAAGCACGATTCCTAGGAAAGCGCTGCACAGAACCTTTGGATGCGCGTGCAGGCGTCTTTTAGCGCTTCGGTCGATGTCGCGTAGGAAATCCGGAAGTGCGGTGACAATCCAAAGGCTTCCCCTTGCACAGCCGCGACCGCCTCTTCTTCGAGAAGAGCCGTCACAAAGTCTGAGTCGCCCTTAATCTTACGCCCGCCTTTAGACGTTTTTCCAAGACATCCCGCTATAGACGGGTAAACATAGAATGCACCTTCCGGTGTCAAGCAGCTAATACCTTCGGCTTGATTGAGCATCTTGACGACCAAATCACGACGCTCTTTATAGACCGCATTGCGTTCAGCCAAGAAATCCATCGGACCATTAAGCGCGGCCACGCAAGCGTGTTGAGTTATTGAACTGGTGTGAGAGGCGCTCTGAGATTGAATATTGTTCATGGCCTTAATCAGATCCAAGGGCCCAGCAGCATATCCCATGCGCCATCCCGTCATGGCAAACGCTTTGGAGACACCATTAATGGTGAGCGTGCGATCAAACAGTTTTGGTTCAACTTGCGCGATCGTCTTAAATTCGAAATCGTCGTAAACGAGGTGTTCATACATGTCATCAGTCATCACCCAAACATGGGGGTGCTTGAGGAGAACATCAGCAACGGCCTTCAAGTCTGCTTCCGTATAAGCGGCACCCGTAGGGTTTGAGGGGGAATTGAGGATCAACCACTTGGTTTTATCGGTGATTGCCGCGTCCAGCTTCTCAGCCGAGAGCTTGAAGTTTTCATCCTCAGTGCATTCAATAAAAACCGGCGTACCGCCAGCGATAAGCACCATATCCGGGTAACTCACCCAATAAGGTGCCGGAATAAGCACTTCATCCCCGGCATTAATAGTGGCCAAAATAGCGTTAAACAATACTTGCTTGCCACCAACGCCGATATGGACCTGACCAATGTCATAGTCCAAGCCGTTTTCGCGCTTGAACTTATCCACCACAGCTTGACGCAATTCGGGGATACCATTGGTCGGCGTATATTTGGTTTTTCCGGAGTCAATCGCTGCCTTACCGGCCGCTTTGATGTGATCCGGGGTGTCAAAGTCGGGTTCTCCAGCACCTAGCCCAATGACGTCTACGCCTTGGGCTTTGAGTTCACCCGCTTTGGCCGTTACGGCCATCGTTGGTGAGGGTTTGATGGCTGACATGCGGTCGGCGATGATGGACACGGGATCCTCCCGGAAGATTGAGAAAAGTTGAATAGTCGTTTGGCCGCAAGCTACTGCCGTGGGCGGTCCGGCGCAACCAAGATCACCTCAAAAAGCATCGAAATCTTGGATTTCGGTACTGGAGGCTATCGAAATCTATCCCTATGTTAGCAAGCATGACCATCGCCCTTCCCATGTATGAGAAACCTGAGCCAGGAGAGAGTGCGGACTTTCGACTCGTCAGCGAGTTTGAGCCTGCGGGAGATCAACCGGCTGCTATTAAAGAACTAGAGAAGGGCCTTCGGGCAAATGAACGCGATCAAGTATTGCTGGGCGTTACCGGGTCCGGCAAGACATTTACCATGGCGCAACTTATTGCGCGCACTGGCCGCCCCGCCCTGATATTGGCGCCGAACAAGACTTTAGCCGCACAGCTTTACGGTGAATTTAAATCCTTCTTTCCGGACAATGCGGTTGAGTATTTCGTATCCTATTACGATTACTACCAACCTGAGGCCTACGTGCCCCGCACAGACACCTACATAGAAAAAGACGCCAGCATCAATGAACAGATTGATCGGATGCGGCATTCTGCGACGCGATCAATATTGGAGCGTCGGGACGTCATCATCGTATCCTCGGTGTCTTGTCTATATGGTTTGGGCTCGGTTGAATCTTACTCACGCATGACCATTGTGATTGAAGAAGGGGCCACACTGCCCCGAGCAGAACTGGTCAAGCAACTGGTTGCCCTGCAATACAAGCGCAATGACACGGCTTTTGTGCGCGGCACATTTAGAGTGCGTGGCGACGTCATTGAGATTTTCCCCGCTCACTATGCAGATCGGGCCTGGCGCCTGTCATTGTTTGGCGACGAAATCGAATCGATTAATGAGTTTGACCCTCTGACAGGGGAAAAAACAGCCGCCCTGCAACTAATCACCGTTTATCCAAGTAGCCATTATGTGACCCCGCGCCCTGCGCTCTCCCAAGCCGCTAAAGGCATAAAAGCAGAACTGAAAAAGCAACTGGACGTGTTTCACAAGGAAGGAAAGTTGCTGGAAGCTCAGCGGCTTGAACAACGGACCATGTTTGACCTAGAGATGATGGAAACGACGGGGCACTGCAAAGGCATCGAGAACTATTCGCGCTATTTGACAGGTCGCAAACCTGGAGAACCACCCCCAACATTATTCGAATACATTCCTGATGATGCCTTGCTATTTGTAGATGAAAGTCACGTTGCCGTTCCACAAATCGGCGGCATGTATCGAGGTGACTTTGTACGGAAATCAACACTCTCCAACTTTGGTTTTCGGCTACCCTCCTGTTGCGACAACCGGCCACTGAAGTTTGAAGAATGGGAAACCATGCGCCCACAGACCGTGTTTGTGTCGGCAACCCCCGGTGATTGGGAAATGGAGCGTACCCAAGGGGCTTTTGTCGAGCAGATCATACGACCGACCGGACTGATTGACCCGGTCTGCCACATTCGCTCGGCAGATACACAAGTCGATGATCTGCTTGGAGAAGTCCGGGACGTTGCCGCAAAAGGTATGCGTGCCCTTGTTACCACTCTGACAAAACGTATGGCGGAAGACCTAACAGAGTACTTGACGGAACAAGGCGTGCGCGTGCGCTATATGCATTCGGATGTGGACACACTGGAGCGTATTGAGATCATTCGCGACCTCAGATTGGGCGTCTTTGACGTGCTGGTTGGAATTAACCTGCTGCGTGAAGGCCTTGATATACCTGAATGTAGCTTGGTCGCCATTCTGGATGCTGATAAAGAGGGCTTCTTACGGTCCACCAGATCTTTGATTCAGACTATCGGTCGTGCAGCCAGAAACATCGATGGCAGAGTTATTCTGTACGCCAATAAAATGACTGGGAGCCTGGAGCAAGCCATCAACGAAACCAATCGCCGTCGAGAAAAACAGCAAGCCTTTAATGTGGCCAATAATATTACGCCGGCAGGCATCCGCAAAGAGATCGCAGATCTTCTGGAAAGCGTTTACGAGCAGGACCGCGTAACAGTTGATACGGGCTTCGCCGAGGAGAGTGAGCTCCTGGGTCACAATCTCCGTGGCGTAATTACGGACATGGAAAAGAAGATGCAAACGGCGGCAGGTAATTTGGAATTCGAAGAGGCCGCCAGATTACGTGATGAAATTCGTCGATTAGAAAACCTAGAACTTGAAATGGCACCCGATGCGCTGAGTAGCCCGGACCAAGAGGCCAGGGGAAAAGTGGCACGCATCCCTGAACCAGGGGCTAAAGGCAGAGGCCGCACGGTAAGACAACGTCAGAAATCACGCCGACGCTAACCTGCTTCAATACCACTTAACTTATTGTTCTATAAGTATTCATAGGGTTTTTCATGCCGGTGACGCATAGCTGGCATACTGAGATTGTATGTTGACCCAGCATATATCAAATCGATATAACGCCATCCGAAAGTCATAAAAGCGGATCATACCGCTTTCACAACTTAAAGGGGTAGGCCGTGGACGCCAAAACACTTTGCCTAGGTGCGTTGATGGACAAAGACGCATCTGGTTACGAAATTCGTAAGCTTTTTGAAGACGGCCCCTTTAGCGCCATCTACGATGTGAGTTTCGGGTCCATATACCCAGCTCTTAACGTATTGTTGGATCGTGAATGGGCGACCTGTTGTGTCGCCGAGCAGGCTGGTCGTCCTGATAAGAAAGTCTATAGCATTACGCCCGCTGGCCGGTCTGCCTTTTTAGAAGCTTTATCGCACACACCAGCACCCGATAAAATGCGATCAGAAATGCTCTTTATCTTATCGTTTGGTGACAATCTGTCCCGATCAGTCGTGCTGGATCTTGTTGATCGCTATATTGCTGATTACGAAGAACGGCTCGCGGCTATCCACGACTGTACTGAGACACGCGCCATCTCAAGTCCTGTTAGACACTTCGTCCATAATTTCGGCGTCACTATGTATGAATCCGCTTTGACCTATTTGCGCGATCATCGTGCAGAGCTTGTTGAAATCAATGAGGAGCACCCCCCCTTAGCAGGTGATCTCAATCAACAGAACCTATCGGCAGGAGCGTGCTCATGAATAACTCCTATGTAATAGCGGCTGCCATTGCTGCCGTGGCCATACTTTGGGTCGCCTCCGGTGTCATATTTTCTCCAGATACCGAATCTGGACTCTCGGCTGTAGAGCAAGCCGCTAGAAATCAGCCTGAAGGGTTGCAACGTGTGCAGGTGATGCAATCTCTCGCCATACCAAGAGTGAGAGAGATTCGTGTAGCTGGGCGAACGGAAGCCTCCCGTCAGGTGACCCTGCGTGTCGAAACCGAAGGCCCGGTCACTGCATTGCTGGTTAGTCGTGGTACAGCTGTGAAGAGGGATCAGCCGCTCATCAAACTCGGAATTAACGACCGCCAAGCGAAGTTATCAAAAGCAGAAGCTTTAGTTTTAAAACGTGAATTGGAATTTCGGGCTGCCGAAGACTTGTCTAAAAAGTCTTTTACGTCAGAAGTCTCCCTTGCCAATGCCAGGGCGGAGCTTGAGTCTGCACGAGCTGAGTTAGAAAGCGCTAAACTTGAAATCGCACGAACCATTATTCGTGCGCCCTTTGATGGAATATTCAACCGCAACCACGTTGAAATAGGTGATTACGTCCGCGTTGGTGATGAGATTGCAGAGATGGTCGACCTTGACCCGATTCTTATCATCGCTGAAATTGCAGAACTGGCGGTCAGCGATGTGAAAACCGGTGCTGTCGCAACTGCAGATCTAATCAATGGCCTTAGTGTAACTGGCCCGATTACGTTTGTTTCAAGTCTCGCCTCACCAGAAACTCGCACGTTTTCCGTTGAGATTTCCGTGCCTAACGCTGATGGCCGAGTTATCGATGGAATGACTGCGACTCTGAGGCTTCCCACCCAAGAAGTTATGGCGCATAGCGTGCCACCCGCCGCCCTGACACTTGATGATAGCGGCGCAGTTGGTGTGAAATTGGTGGATAAAGAGGGCCGTGTTTCTTTCGCCGAAGCCTCTGCCTCGTCTGCATCCTCTGACAGTGTCTGGCTCACCGGACTACCTGGATCAGTAGATATCATTACCGTCGGTCAAGAGTTTGTTACCGTCGGTCAAAAGGTCGAGCCTGTGATCATAAACAGCAGTGAACTAGGGCCAGTGGGACTAATGCCTTCCCGAGCCTCTGATCAAACTCAACTGGTGCAGCGACAAGGAGCGCAACAATGATCGCCCTTATTGATGCTGCTTTAGACCGTTCGCGGACGGTACTCTCTTTGCTGTTCATGATCCTAGTCGCAGGTATTAGTGCTTTTATGGACATCCCTAAAGAAGCGGAACCAGATATTCCGGTTCCAACGATCTATGTAAGCATGGTGTACCGAGGGATTTCGCCGGAGGATGGGGAGCGCCTGTTGGTGCGCCCAATGGAACGCGAAATGCGATCCGTCGAGGGCGTCAAAGAAATTACTGGCCAGTCTTACCCCAATGGCGCCAACGTCACACTGGAATTTGAAGCTGGATTTGACGTCGATAAAGCTCTTATGGATGTGCGTGAAGCAGTAGATGTCGCAAAAGCCGAACTTCCAGAAGGCGCGGAAGAACCGACAGTGCAAGAAGTAAACATGAGCTTGCTGCCCATCTTGGCCATTAGCTTATCGGGTGATGTGCCAGAGCGGACCTTGTTTACAATCGCCAACCGCTTGAAAGATAAAATTGAAGAGATTCCGAGTGTTCTCGAAGCTGACATCGCTGGTGACCGTGAAGAACAGATGGAAATCATTATTGACCCAGCATTGTTAAAATCATACGGCATCGATGCAAACGAGTTTACAAATTTCCTTAAGCGCAACAATACAGTCATTGCCGCTGGCGAACTGGACACAGGTAATGGACGCTTCGCAATCAATTTACCTGGGCTGATTGAAGGCGTTGATGACGTTCTTGAGTTGCCTGTCGTAGTTAACCGAGATGCCTCAATCACAGTTGGAGACGTTGCTAAAGGTCGACGGGCATTTAAAGACGCTGATGGTTATGCACGGGTTAACGGTCAATCGTCTTTGACTCTGGAAGTTTCTAAGCGCTCAGGTGAGAACATCATTGAGACTGTCGACCTTGTCAGGTCAGTGATCGAAGAAGATCAAGCGTTGTGGCCATCTGGCATTCAAGTGAATTACTTCCAAGACAAGTCAAAAATGGTCAAAGACATGCTGTTTGAATTGCAAAACAACGTGGTGACTGCAGTTCTGCTTGTTATGATCGTCGTTGTCGCAGCGCTGGGTTTGCGTGCGGGGTTGTTGGTCGGGATCGCCATCCCTGGTTCATTCCTTATGGGTATACTCGTGTTGTATACCGGCGGCATGACCATCAATATGGTTGTATTATTCGGCTTGATCTTATCTGTCGGCATGCTTGTAGACGGTGCCATTGTGGTTACTGAATACGCAGACCGCAAAATGACCGAAGGCTTAGATCGTAAGGAAGCTTATGCATTGGCCGCCAAACGCATGGCGTGGCCAGTTACGGCGTCAACGGCAACAACACTTGCTGCGTTTACGCCCCTCCTATTCTGGACCGGTCTATTTGGTGAGTTTATGAAGTACTTGCCAATCACACTTATCGCAACACTCACCGCCTCACTACTCATGGCTTTGATTTTTGTACCAACGCTTGGGGCTCGCTTTGGAAAGCCGGGCATTGGCAACCCAGACATCATGCGCGCCATTGCCGCAGGACAAAACGTAGACATGACCAAGCTGCCGGGGATTACAGGCACCTATGCGAGACTGCTGACCTCGGCGCTGAACAACTCAGGCAAGGTGCTCGTGGGCGCGCTTGTTTTGTTGGTTACAGCGCAGGCTCTCTATTGGTCATTTGGGAAAGGTGTAGAGTTTATGCCAGAGTCTGAGCCTGAACGCGGCGCTGTCTATGTTCATGCCCGCGGCAATCTGTCCGTCGATGATAAAGACCGACTGACTCGGGAAGTTGAGCAACGCATCTTTGATCTGCCTGAATTCACAACCGTATATGCACGATCCGCCCAAGGCGCACGTTATCGCGACGGCGGCTCCGCTGACATCGTTGGTGCGGTTCAGTTCGAATATAAAAACTGGGAATTTAGGCGGTCTTCTGAAGAGGTTGTCGCGGACATGCGCCAACGCCTATCCGATCTTTCTGGTGTCAAAATCGAGATATGGGAAGAAAAAATGGGCCCTCCGACAGGCCGGCAATTTCACCTCAATCTGATGGCGCAGGATTTCGATGTCTTAGCTAACCATGTTGCCATGGTCAGATCCGAAATGGCACGAGTCGGGGGATTTGTTGATATCGAAGACACATTGCCCCTTCCAGGAATCGAGTGGGAACTCGAAGTTGATCGCGCCCAAGCGGCTAAGTTTGGCGTCGACATCGGTGCCATCGGCGATATGGTGCAACTGATAACCGAGGGCTTAAAACTCTCAGACTACCGGCCAGATGATGCGGATGATGAAATTGATATTGTTGTCCGCTTTCCAGAAGAATATCGAACCTTAGATGAGATGGATGCTATTCGGGTCAATACACCCGCTGGGCAAGTCCCTGTCTCAAGTTTTGTCAAAAGAGTTGCCAAGCAAGATCCCGGCGAAATCAACCGGATTGATGGTCGGCGCGTGGTGTCAGTTATAGCTAGCGTCGAAAGCGGCATTTTGGCTGGTGAGCAAGTAGAACAGATAGAACAATGGCTCAAATCTAATGACGCTTGGAGTGAGTCCGTTAAATGGGCCTTCAAGGGCGAGGATGAAGAGCAACAGGAATCTGCAGCCTTCTTGCAACGCGCCTTTATGGTCGCCTTGTTTTTAATGGGCGTGATTCTGATTACGCAGTTTAACAGCTTCTATTCAGCCTTTCTGATCCTAAGCGCTGTTGTGATGTCGACCATAGGCGTTTTTATGGGGCTACTTATCTTCCAGCAGCCCTTCGGAATCGTTATGTCTGGCGTCGGTGTCATTTCCTTAGCCGGAATTGTGGTGAACAACAATATCGTGTTGATCGACACTTATGATCGCTTAAAGAAAGACTTTACGGATCCTGTTCAGGCGATCATCCAAACAGGTGTTCAACGGTTGCGCCCGGTCCTCCTGACCACAGTCACGACTGTGCTAGGTCTGATGCCCATGATGTTCCAAATCAACGTCGATTTCGTGCAACGAGCCGTCCACATTGGGGCACCATCTTTACAATGGTGGCAGCAACTGGCCATTGCCATTGTCTGCGGCCTGAGTTTTGCAACGGTCTTAACCTTGTTTGTCACGCCCTGCGCCTTAAAACTCAGGACAGACGTTCAGTCGATTATGGTGCGCCGAGCATCGGCGAAAGCTGGAGTCGTTAATCAACCCGCAGAATAAATTGCGATCAGTCTTCCGCTTCAACTTCGGCAAGCTCTTCCTCAGAGGGGCCACCGCGGCGTGATAGACGGTGAAAAGTAAGAACACTGAACGGGATGCTGGCAAGATAAAGCACTCCCATTAGGCCAAGCGTCGCCCATGTTTCCGTGACCATGAACCCGGCAAACAGAGCGATAAAAATCATCATTGGCAGGGCAAAATGCCTTGGTACGCGCAGCTTTTTTATCGAGAACGTAGGAACTTTACTGACCATCAAAAACGATACTGTCGCCAAAAATACGCCGACAATTAGGGGTGTATTAAAAACACCCGCTTCAAAATAAAACGAAAGGATCATCGGCAGGATCGCTAGCCCAGCCGCAGCTGGTGATGGTACACCGGTAAAATAGTTATGCGCCCAATTTGGAAGTCCTGGGTCACCGACCATTGTGTTAAAACGCGCCAAGCGCAAGACACAACAGACCGCAAACAGCAGGCATAGTGCCCACCCAATGGTGCCCGCCCCTTGCATCGCCCAAAGGTACAGCAGAATAGATGGTACCATGCCGAAGCTAATGGCATCTGATAAAGAGTCCAGTTCCGCTCCAAATTTAGTCGTACCGTGTAGTAAACGCGCGACTAATCCATCAATACCATCAAGAAAACAGGCAATCACCAAGGCAATAACTGCCCGTTCCCAGTCTTCAGAAATAGCGAAACGAATTGAGGTCAAGCCGCTGCATAATGCCAAAACGGTCAGTATGTTCGGAAACAGCTTATTAAATGGCAACGTCTTGTGATGCCGCGGATTATCTTTCTTCGCATTATCAGGCTGTTGAGGTTGCTCGGTCACTTAGCGGACCTCACCAAGTCGTTGCTCTTCTTTAGAGTTGGCGTCAGCGATGACAGTCTCTGCAGAAACCATTTTTTGGCCAATAGCGACAAGTGGATGGATTCCGGGCGGTAAGTAGACATCGACGCGACTGCCAAATCTAATTAAGCCGATGCGTTCACCGGTTTCCAGCTTTTGGTTGGCTTGAACATCACAACGTATGCGCCGCGCGACAAGGCCAGCAATTTGTACGACGGCAAACTCCTTCCCATCTTCGGTTTTGACGAGCAGGCACTGGCGCTCATTATCTTCACTCGCTTTATCTAGGGTGGCGTTTAAAAACAGGCCTGGGACATAAACTTCTTTTATGATTTCTCCCGCGATCGGCATGCGATTCACATGACAGTCAAATACACTCATAAAAACGCTCACACGCGTAAATGTCTTTTCCGCCAAATCGAGTTCAGGTGGCCCCGTCGTTTCTGTAATTGATTGAATGACGCCATCTGCCGGACTGATGATAAGGCCGTCGCGCGTAGGTGTGATCCGGTCAGGGTCGCGGAAAAAGTAAAAACACCATACGGTTAGACCCAGCCCAACAATTCCCAGCGGGGTCCATATGGCCCATAGAATGAGTGTCACGAGCGCAAATAAGGCCAAAAAACCTGGGCCTTCGGGGTGCAAAGGCGGAAACAAATAGTCTTTCCAAGTTATTTCGCGGCTGGTCATATGGCCATTCTCCGAGCGGTGCGTGCAATGTTGATTATCTTTACTTTAGGCAAGCTTAGCCGTTTTTCGAGATCGACTTCATATAAAGTCTATCACATTGAGTTTTATAGCCTGTCTTTGACGGGCAACGTAAAGACTTGGCCAGGATAAATGAGATCAGGGTCTTTGATCTGATCCTGATTCGCTTCATAGATCAGAGTAAACATAACACCCTCGCCATAAACCCGACGCGCGATGCGCCACAAACTATTACCTTTTACAACTGTAATAGCGCCAGATTGCATATTCGGATCAGGCGGTTGACGATTAAACGGCACTTCAACACGAGAGATCACAGTACCCTCTGAATCCAATTCATCGGCTCTTACGACGTGTTGGCCAGGCAAAGCGCGTTCCGTCGCTTCAATGCTCCAGTAACCTGTGCTATCGACCTGAACACGACCCGCAAACGTGTTATCCAAATAGACCTGTATTGTATTACCTGCCAGAGCTTGACCGCTCAAGAACAGCCGCCCTTCGTCATCGTAATCAACAGTTTCAACACTTAACTCAATCGGACTGACTTGGGCAGGTGCTTGTAGGACACGACTTGTCCCACCATCACGTGCCGTTTCTATAATGAGAATGTCGCCTTCTTGTTCCGGGATAGACATCACCACAACATTTTCAGAAAGCAAACTCTCTTGTCCGTCGCGGTCAACCTGAAGAGAAAGCTCATGCGTACCGGGTGACAACGATTGCGGTGGAATAAAAACCCATTCACCGCGACCATCGGCGACTATACGTCCAATCTCTGACTGACCATCTAGAATTATGACCGTCGCACCAGGGCCAGCACGGCCAGCCATGACTGTATTCCCCTGGGGGTCAATGCGCACCACATCAAAACTAGGGAGTATAGGGCCCGCAGAGGCTGCAGTATCAGCAGCAGATGATCCCGCGTTATCCTCAACGCCAAGACGTAACTGATCAGCACCGGGCGCAGGGGTGCCTGGATCTTCAAGCGTAAAATTCAATATGATGGCCGCTATTACGACAAGAACACCAATAATCGCAACCAGGAGTGGACGGTTCACAGTGCCTCTCAGCTTAGAAAACCCTTTCCTTTTAGTACGGGATTGCGTGGACTGAAGCAACGGGACACTTGGGGCAATCGCCCAAGTGTGAAGCGATTTTTCTTAGCGTCCCGACAGGAGAAACGCGATCACCGCTGAAAGCAAGACCGGCATCAGACACACGACCATTAGAGCCAAAGGATACAGCGCTGGCCGGAGTGCCACAGGCCCAAGCGGTAGGCGCTTGGTTGTGCCGTCGGCAAAAGGTACCAGAAAAAGGCAGAATAGAGCGATTATGGACGCTTCGGCAAATGGATCAGCCAGGGCCATGGCAAGGGCCAGAACTGTACCGCCGCAGCCCAAAATAACCGCCTGACTGACCGCCAAGGCCAAAACCCAAGACAAAATAAGATGCCCCGCGATGGCAGCAACCAAACAGTAAGCCGCCGCTGCAATTGCTCCTTCACCGGACATTTGGGCCACCAAGGCCAGTCCCAGAGCCAACATCACTGAAAAAATCAAGACCGACGGCCCTTCAAGACGCAGGGCCGTAAACCGCCAAAACAGGCCAAACCACATTAATAGATAGATAACGAGCCTCAGCCAGCCGCCAACCTCATCTGGTGGCGGCCCAAGCAAAGCGCCAGAAATAGTGGCCCAAACACTGCCAAAAGTGTAAATAGCGACCAAAATTGACGTAATTGAGCGTCGAGGCTGCACAAAATCCAACACCAAGCCAAAAAGAAAGCCACCAATAGCGATATGGATGACCCGGCTTAAGGGGTCATGCGGAACCCAAGGCGTCAACAATAGCCAATTCCAGGCAGCTGCAAAGCCAAACAGGATGCCAAGTCCTGCGAGGCGAGCACCATAATTTGGACCCGCGGCTAGGCGTAAAACGCCTCCTATCGCCAAGGCGACTCCAAACGGTATGAAGTATGGAAGCAGAGAACCTGTCAAAATTTATACAGTCCAAACCATACGGCTATGAATTGCCCCTAGGTCGTACCGTCCTTTATGATGCTGCTACAGCGAATAGCAGCCCGTCTCAAAGGCGGTCAAGCTTGGGGAAAGAGGGGAGCAAGAATGTCTGACACGGGACACCATAGAAATGGCCAGAAATGGACCGCAAAGGTCTGGGATATTTGGGTGCGATTGTTCCACTGGTTGCTCGTAGTAGCGATTCTGATGAGCTACCTCACCGGCGAGATTGGCGGGTTCGATTTCACCATGCCTGGGACCGACCGTTTTGTTTCAAATATGAACCTTCACATTTGGAGCGGCTTAACCATCTTGGGATTAGTCATCTTCAGGATCATTTGGGGGTTTACCGGATCATCCACAGCTCTGTTCAAAAACTTCATTGCCGGGCCATCCGTGATCATAAATTACGTTAAATCTGTATTTGGCGGGCCAGTAAAATTTTTCGCCGGCCATAACCCCGCTGGCGGCGCCGTCGTCATGATTATACTGCTGGCATTGATGGTACAGGCCAGCACCGGATTGTTCGCAAAGGATGAGTCCTTCTTCGCCACCAGTGGACCGCTGGCATTCTTGGTCAGTGAAGAGACAAGCAAAGAAATCACCAGCATCCATAAACTGTGGTGGGAGTATGCGGTGCTGATTTTGATCGTATTACACATCGCAGCCAATTTGTTTTACTGGCTCGTAAAGAAACAGGACTTGATCTGGGCAATGATAACAGGGCGGCGGAAGCTGCCTGACGGGGTTCAAGACCCGGACGTCAAATTTGCGCCTCTTTGGTTGGGGATCGTGATCGCCTTAGCCGCTGGTGTGATCGTCTTTCTGGTCAGTTCTGCAGAATCACTTTAGGCGTGCTGTACGCAAAGAAAAGCCGCCGGTCTGTATAGACCGGCGGCTGCTTCTGAAGGCTCTTGAATAAGTGGCTTATTTCTCGGTGCGATAGATGTCGTGACAAGACTTACAGGTGAACAAGCCGCTCATCATCGGTCCTGCTTCTGCCATTCCACCACTGCGTGCTGCGGCGGCGACTTTGCGTGCTGAGTCAGCAAGGGCTGCAAACCGCTGGTTAAAATCTTCTTTGTTTTCCCAAATGTTTGCAGCTGCGGTGCCACCTGGCAGATTTTCAGAAAAAGCCAGTTCTGCGGCGTCCGCTGCGGCGGCAATGCCGTCTGCGTGATAAGCAAGGTTATCAGAGAACGGCACTTTATTCTGAGCAATGGCACCGAGGGCCGCAGCGTGGGCACCCAACGATTTCATCAGATTCTGCCGGTAATCGATAAAATCCTTATCAGCAGCCTGTGCGGACGACAGTCCGAACGAAAAAGCAGCTGCAACCATCGCAACAGCAAGATGTTTTAACTTCATTCTAATTCTCCGGTTTGACCCTATTTCCTACTCCGGCGCTCAACCACATTAACTTCGCAGTAGATTATGCGCTGACATAAGCAGTACATAGTTCCTATATACCTGGCAACCCGAACCCAAAGCGCCCCATGAGCCTAGACCCCAACAAAAATATGGTTTTTAGCCTTTGCGTTTTTTGCGGCTCAAGAACTGGTATTGACCCTAATTATGTAAAGTTCGCCGCTGAACTTGGCGAAACTATGGCACGTGATCAGGTCCGGTTGGTTTATGGCGGTGGGGCCAGCGGCATGATGGGAGCCATCTCAAACGCCATGATACAAAATGAAGGTCAGGTAATTGGCGTTATTCCTAACTTTCTGACCAGCCAGGAAGGCACAAATCCATTTGCTAACATGATTGTTGTGCCAGATATGCACACTCGCAAGCGGACAATGTTTGAACACTCAGATGCGTTCTGTGTGTTACCGGGCGGTGTTGGCACTCTTGAAGAATTTCTGGAAATCGTGACCTGGCGGCAATTATCCGTGCACAACAAACCCGTCATTTTGGCCAATTGGAATGGGTATTGGGATCACTTCGTTACGCTCGGAAACACCATAGAATCCAGTGGGTTTGGCTACGGCCCAATGCAGGAACTTTATACCGTCGTCCATTCTGTGGCTGATATTATACCTACCGTTAGACGGGAATTGGCTAACCTCAAGCAAATTTCAGGCCCTGGGCATCCAGATTTGACCAAAACCTGAACTGTTGGGGTTGCGCCCAAACGCCCGGTTGCCCTAGTTTCCCGGCACTTGAATTCGGGCGATAGCCCAAAAGACCAAGCGGAAAAAGTCCGCCATTAAGGGAGCAGTCAGTGAACAAAATTAAAGTTAAGAATCCAATCGTCGAGTTGGACGGCGATGAGATGACCCGGATCATTTGGGAGTTTATTAAGAGCAAATTGATTCTCCCTTACCTCGACGTAGATCTCAAATACTTTGATCTCGGCGTTGAGGCCCGTGACGCCACGGATGACCAAATCACAATTGATGCCGCCAACGCGATCAAACAGCATGGTGTGGGCGTAAAATGCGCAACCATCACTCCCGACGAAGAGCGCGTTGAAGAGTTCAAACTCAAAAAAATGTGGCGTTCGCCAAACGGCACCATCCGCAACATCCTCGGTGGTACCGTTTTCAGAGAACCCATTATTTGTTCGAACGTCCCGCGGTATGTTCCGGGTTGGACCGACCCCATTGTCATCGGTCGCCACGCATTTGGAGACCAATACAGAGCGACAGACTTCAAGGTACCTGGTGCAGGAACCTTAACCATGACCTTCAAGCCAGAAGACGGCAGTGAGCCAGTTGAGTACCTAGTATACAAGTTCGAAGAAGCCGGCGTGGCAATGGGAATGTACAACCTTGATGAGTCCATCCGAGGATTCGCACGTGCCTGCATGAACTATGGCTTACTGCGGAACTATCCAGTGTACTTGTCGACCAAGAATACGATTATGAAAGCTTATGACGGTCGCTTCAAAGACCTGTTTCAGGAAGTCTTCGAAAAAGAATTCAAAGAAAAGTTTGATGCCAAAGGCATTACCTACGAGCACCGTCTGATTGATGACATGGTGGCCTGCGCCATGAAATGGTCAGGCGGATACGTTTGGGCGTGTAAAAACTATGACGGTGATGTTCAATCAGACACTGTGGCCCAAGGCTTTGGCTCACTTGGCTTGATGACATCAGTATTGATGACCCCAGACGGCAAAACTGTAGAAGCCGAGGCTGCGCATGGCACAGTGACTCGTCACTATCGCTTGCACCAACAAGGCAAAGAAACCTCCACAAACCCAATCGCCTCTATCTTCGCGTGGACGCAGGGTCTGAAGTATCGCGGTAAATTTGACGAAACACCTGATGTTGTCAAATTTGCAGAGACCCTGGAAAAGGTTTGTGTAGACGCAGTTGAGAAAGGTTTCATGACAAAAGACTTGGCGATTCTTATCGGTCCAGATCAGGCGTGGATGACAACCAACCAGTTCTTGGAAAAGCTTGATGAAATGCTCCAAGCTGAAATGAGCTAATGCTTTTATAAGGCAACGCGAAAACGGCATCGCCAATACTGGCGATGCCGTTTTTCTTTGCAAGAATCGTTAAAACTAAGCAGCTTGCGCTGTTGCTTTCAATTTTTCTTCATCAAGGTCATAGAAAAACAGAAGGCCAACAGCCGCCATAAGACATACTCCCGGTGCCACACCAATAGTTAAATATATTGCTGTGATGGCGCTTGCAGGTTGCTCAATAGCAGCCCCCGCCGTCCCAGAGACATACCCCATGCCCCCCAAGAGCACGCCCGTCAATGCTGGCCCTAGAGCATAGGCCATCTTTTCAGCCGTGGTGTATATGCCAGCAAAAACGCCCGCCCGCTCCAGTCCGGTCCGACGACGATCGTACTCAATGGTATCCGGCAACATAGACTGCCCAACAATCAGCATACCGGCAGCCGCAACACCGGTCCCAAAGGGGCGCAGCAATATAAGGAATAAAGATTCATCCGCCGTAGCGAGCAACCAAGAGAAGCCAGACAAAGCCAAGATGGAACAGGCAATCATTAACGTCCGTGGTTTTCCAATTTTTCTCGAAACTTTCAACCAGATTGGAATGGCAAGAAGGCCCGTGGCCGTGGACGTCATGAACATATAAGACAAAACAGTATCAGGTTGTTGAATGACTCGCTGCACGAAGTAGGCGAAGCCTCCAAATGAGAATGAGTTAGCTAACAACATGAAAAATTTGATGCCTAGAAGCTGCAAAAAGGGTTTGTTGTCAGCAACGGTTCGTAATTGATCAAAAAACTTCGGTGCTAGACCCGATGGGACATCATGAAAATGAGCCTTTGCTGTCATGCGGAAGCTGAGAATGCCCGCAACGACCACAACAGATGCCATCACCCAGCCAACAACAGCGTACCCCTCTCGTCCGCCACCGGCTGCGACAAGAATCACGGGCGAGAGAATCAATCCGATAATTTGAGCACAGTTGATAGCCACCACGCGCCACGACATGAGAAAAGACCGCTCGTGATAGTTCTGTGTCATCTCAGCCGGCATGGCCAAGTAAGGAACGTTAAATATCGTGTAGCCCGTTGAATACAACACCAGCGCCCCGAGCATGTACCAAGCTGCTGTTGAACCAACCACACCGGCCGGCGGGCCAAATATGGCGATAAGCGACGCACCGCAAACAATTCCACCAAAAATTAAATAAGGCCGGTGGCGCCCCCATCGTGTCCGCGTCCGGTCACTGATCGTTCCCATAAGAGGGTCGGTCATGGCGTCATAAATCTTGGAAACTGCGAAGATTGCCCCTGCGGTCACAGCAGCAATACCAAGCACATCAGTCATAAACCGCATCAGAAACACGTTCGTGATATTGAACATGATTGAGGGCACGAATGTGCCGATACCCCATCCTATCGCCACAACGAGTGGCAACTTTACATCTGTTCTAGAAATATCGACCATATCTTCGTCCCCTGTTTGGGTCAGTATGCATAAAAATTGCCGGTCCACCTAGTCAGCTGTCGATCTAACAAAGGCTATTCCTCGTAGAATGGATAAGGTCCTCTGACGGAGTTTAGCAATGTTTAGGCGTACATTTTTTACGGGATCACTTGCCCTTATTGCTTTACCCTCAAGTGCTGTGAACGCAAATCAAACACTACTGATAGATGATTTCTCTAGTGGAACCGGGGTAGCTCTCACTGGCAATCAATGGATGGGCTTTACCGATCAAGTGATGGGTGGGCGCAGCACAGCAACGTCGCGCCTGGATGAGATTGACGGTCGACCCTGCATCCGCTTGACCGGCACAGTGAATACCAAGGGAGGCGGCTTTATTCAGTTGGCCATCGACATGGGAGAACGGCGTAAGCCTTTCGACGGAAATCCGTATTCCGGCATTGAACTGGATGTTTATGGCAATGATGAAGAGTACAATTGTCATCTACGCACCACAGACATCAGATGGTATGAACAGTCATATCGTTCAACTTTTAGCGCTCCGCCAAAATGGACGACTGTGAAGCTGCCCTGGTCGGCCTTTGAACCTCATGCCATAGACAAGGGTCTTAACTTAAACGGGCTTTTGCGTCTGGGCATTTTGGGGTGGATGCGTGACTTCAAGGCTGACATTGCGGTCGGTCGCCTCGCCTTATTTTAACTGAGTTCACTCGTCGTGCCTGCTAGTCGCCCAGTTCGTTTTGCTCCGCCGCGAACACAGCTTTGGCGGCCATGACCTCTTCGTAAAGCGCAGCGGCATCACCACCAATTTTTTCTATAAGAGTGCGATGAATAGACAACCCTCTTTTTTGCCATTCGGCCCGTTCATTTTGCTTTGGTTCGATCACCGTTAATCCACGACTGCGCGCGGCCGCCAGATACGACTCATTTTTTTCGAGCACGAATGAACGATACCAAACAGCGTTTGGCACGGCATCTCGATAAACAAGTTGGTCTTCCCTCGGGAGGCTATCCCACCAAGATTTATTGGCGACAACGCCTGCTGTTGAATACGCGTGATGCGTTAAAGATAAATAAGGTGAGCGGCTTTCTAATCCCGCCAATGCAAAAATTTGTGTGCTCTGCTCCCCGCCTTCAACCAAGCCGGTCTGCATGGATGGGATGACATCACTAAGTGGAATCTGAATTACATCAGCCTTTAATGACCGAAAAAACATTAATGCTGAGTCATCAGCAGAAATCCGGAGTTTTCGCCTCGCCACATCTTCTGGCATATGAATAGGAAATGTTGCGTAGATATCCATCCACCCATCCATCATCCATGACAACAGAACCAAATCCTTATCCCTAAATTTGGCCACCAAGAACTCAAGCAAATAACGGTCGAGTACAAATGACGCTTCTTCTAGAGAGTCGAATAGAAATGGAGCCCTGAGCACGGCAAGTTCTGGGACGGCCAAACCGAGTGTCCCCGTTGATATGCCACCGACCTGGAGCCTATTACGGCGTAGACCTGCAAATTGAGTTTCTTCTGGGCCAGCCTCGCCTAATACCATCAGCGTGACATCCAGCCTCCCCCCACTTAACGTGCGCACAGCATCTTTGTACTGCTGCCAGTACACCTCTCCTGCCGTTCCTGGAGCCGCGAAACCGGCAATTTTCGGAGGGTCAGCGCAGGCTTGGCTCGAGACGAGCCCTCCTGCGGCAGACAGCATCAAAACCAATGCTACCGGTGCGTACCCAATAATTCGTGTGTAGAATGTAATCATAACCCCAGCAAACCACACAGAGTCGTGAAACGGTAGAGTCTTGGTGCAGGTTTATTACTCGGGCACTATGTTGATTACATATGGTTAAAATATGGGTTTAAAGCCCCCAAGATTACAAAGGTAAACCTTAATGCAAGATATGGTTCAAGACGTCGTCAAAGCGCGCTACGGAGCAGGCGCTCAAGAACGTGAGGAAGCCCTCTGTTGTCCTGTGGAATACGACCCAAAGTATTTGAAAGTCATTCCAGCCGAAGTCATTGAACGTGATTATGGCTGTGGTGATCCTTCTCAGTATATTCGTGAAGGTGAGACGGTGTTGGACCTTGGATCAGGCACAGGAAAAATTTGTTTTATCGCATCACAGGTTGTAGGCAAGAACGGCCAAGTTATTGGCATTGATATGACAGATGAAATGCTTGATGTCGCTCGCCGGAACGCCCCCATCGTGGCTGAGCACATTGGGTTTGGGAATGTCGAGTTTAGACGTGGGCACATTGAAGATCTCGCAACGGATGTTACGGCCTTAGACGCTATTCTTGCCTCGACGCCAATTTCCAATGCGGAGCAATTGGCTGATTTTGATGAGGCGCGCAGCCGGCAAAAGCGTGAGGCCCCCCTTGTTGACGACAACTCTATAGACGTCATTGTCTCCAACTGTGTTTTGAACTTAGTGGCTGACACCGATAAACCGGCTCTCTTTAAAGAAATGTTCCGGGTTCTTAAAAAGGGAGGGCGCATTGCCATATCAGATATCGTGTCTGACGAACTGTCACCAGTTCATCTCAAAAAAGATGACACGTTGTGGAGTGGCTGCATTTCTGGCGCACTTCAGGAACATGAATTTATCGCCTTGCTTGAGGACGTCGGGTTTTACGGCATAACCATAGACAAACGAGACGCCGAACCATGGCAAGTGGTTGAAGGTATTGAGTACCGCTCTGTGACTGTGCTGGCCTGGAAAGGTAAAGAAGGGCCCTGCTGGGAGAAGAATCAGGCCGTTATGTATAAGGGCCCCTTCTCCAGCGTTGCGGATGACGACGGGCACGCCTACATCCGCGGAAAACCGATGGCCGTATGTGAGAAAACATACAAAATTTTGACATCTGAGCCCTATCTATCGCATTTCCATGCCATCCCCGCTCAAGTCGAAGTGACCGATCAGGTACCCTTCGATTGTTCACGAGATGCAGTTAGAGCACCATCAGAAACCAAAGCGGGTGTGACACCAGAAACGCGCGTCAACGACGCTTCCTGTTGCGACCCTTCGACGGATTGCTGTTAGATCAAATTTAAACTGAAACCACCTTATCCACTGGTCGAGTCCTCCTCATATTGGTTATAGTAATGAGACAAATCCGCTGATTCTGATAAAGGAGCCTTGCTATGGTGCGTAACCCAGAACACGAAATGCTGTCCCCCCCGACTCATGATGAACGGTTACGCCAGCAGTTTGTCTTCTCGCTCAAAAGGCACATCGGCACAAAAGTGCGACCTGGAAACCGCACGATTTTTGAGAAAGTGGCAAAGCCTGCTTTTGAAAAAAAAGAAGGTCGCCTGCCAGAAACGACATCAGAGATCGGGGCCACCATGTGGCAACAACCGGGGTATCAATTGTTCTCTGCACTCAACAGATCGGCCCAGGAGATGATGTGGGACTCGGTCGCTGATCCTATATACCGTAATCGTGAACGCCTCTCCGAAACCTACGACAAATTACATAATCGCAATGATCGCAAGGGGTCATTGGAATTGTCGCCGGGCTTCGAGGTCCCGCGCGGCATCGCCAGCATTGATATACACTTGCAGCCTGGAGGATACGCCATCGACTATGGCGATAATGACGTTCTTGCCGGTGCTTTTTATGAGGGCGGTGGCAATCTCTATTCCATGTCCGGTGGTATAGGCACACGGGAAAGCAAAGCCGAAGTGATTATGCGCTTCATCAAAGAGCGCTACCCTAATTTCACGCCGACAAAAATCTTGGACTTCGCCTGCTCTGCAGGGTCTTCATCTACGCCTTGGGCTTTGGCGTTTCCAGAGGCGGAAGTGCATGCCATTGATGTGGGGGCCGCCATGCTGCGCTACGCCCATGGGCGCGCAGAAGCGCTCGGCGCTCCCGTACATTTTCACCAAATGGATGCCGGAAAAACTACTTTCGAAGACGAATCATTTGACCTCGTCGTTTCCCATAATGCAATGCATGAAATGTCGCAAAAAACGACAGAGAATATGTTTAAGGAAAGTTTCCGGCTCTTAAAGCCAGGTGGCATCGCCATCCACCAAGACGTGCCTCTGCGGTTCAGTGAACTGGATGCCTACACAGAGTTTGAATTCAGTTGGGATCAACAGAACAACAACGAGCCCTATTGGAGCACCTATGCCTCTAATGATCCTCATCAAATGTTCTTGGATGCCGGCTTTCCGGAAAAAGATGTCTGGTTCGGTAAATTTGAACAACTCGACAAGACGGTCAGTTGGTTCGTCAGTGCGGCGCAAAAGCCTAAAAAGTAGGTTTTTAAGTCAACGGCCAAGCCGCCCTCGACATCGTGCCCGCCATCGATGGTGCCACGCTTGGACTGTGTAGGCACCAATAACCGCCAGAGGTCGGCAGAACTGAGCTGACGAGATCGCCTATTCCCGGCGCTGCCCCACCTTCATAGCCCCGAGACACGAGGGAGGGGGAGATCCGAAGACCAGATTTACCAAGCAAACGGAAATGATTGAGGTTGTGTATTGAGGCTCCAATTAGTCGAAAATTTGAATATCCTTTAGGCGGCAAACATCTCTCTGCACGCCCTGGCACCACCCCTTAGACCACCGAGCCACAGAACGAGTGCCTAGCAGTTCAGTCTGAAGCCTGCTACAGACATATAGCCGTTTCTTTCTGAGGGGACCGAAATATGGCCGAAGCTACCCAGCAATCGTCGTCTGAGTATCCGAACCAACGCTACGCTTGGTATTGCATGAGCGTTATCGTATTCGCCTATTTCTTCGGTTTCATGGACCGAATCATTGTCGGCCTGCTTACTCCGGCGATTCAGAAAGACCTAGGGTTTTCAGATACACAGATGGGTGTCATTCAGGGCTTGGCCTTCGCCGTCTTTTACTCCCTTTTTGTTATTCCAATCGGATGGGCCGCTGACCGCTTCAGCCGGAAAAACATGCTCACCATTGGCACCGCCACGTGGAGCCTGTTCACCGCTGGCTGTGGTCTTGTCAGAAGCTTTGGCGGTCTTTTTGGCATGCGTGTGGGCGTCGGGATCGGTGAAGCAACACTGAATCCCTGCACGGCCTCTTTGATTGGGGATTATTTTGAGCCACGCAACAGACCCAAAGCATTTGGTTTTTATACTATGGCCACAGCGTTTGGCACCGGGTTGACCTATGTCTTTGGGGGCCTGCTCATTTCGTTCACCGGTGCTTTTGCCGACCAGGTGGCCATGTTTAATATGCCGCTGCTGGGTGAAATCCCAGCTTGGCAGGCTGTCTTCATTATCATCGGCTTGGCCGGACTTATTCCAGCCCTCTTGATGGCGCTGACCGTGCGAGAACCGAGTCGAAAAGAAATTGCCTTAGATAAAAGCGAAAAAGCGTCATGGCCCGAGATCTGGGCTTTTGCGAAAGAAAATAAAACCACACTGCTGTGTCATCACTTTGGTGTCGCATTCATCCTGATGGCCGTGTACGGCTGGGTGAACTGGCTGCCATCGTTATTTGAGCGTGTACATGGCTGGTCCGTGCCGCAATTCAGTGTCTGGTACGGCATATTTGGCGGTCTATTCGGCATTATCTCTGCAATTTCCAGCGGATACGTCACCAACTGGTTCAAAGACCGGG
Source organism: Rhodospirillaceae bacterium (assembly GCA_040219235.1). Lineage (NCBI taxonomy): Bacteria > Pseudomonadati > Pseudomonadota > Alphaproteobacteria > Rhodospirillales > Rhodospirillaceae > Rhodospirillaceae bacterium. Next base: position 1,085,923 of record JAVJSV010000011.1, on the reverse strand, counting down.
GCAACACGGACGGCGCGATGCGCACCGTACTATGGGGCGGCGCAGGTCTCACTATTGGAACGACCCTTGCCCCGCTAATGCCGACTCCTGAGCTTTGCCTTGCTCTCTTTGCGATGGCTGGTATTTTTTCGAACTGGCCCCCGGCTCAGGCACTTGCCGCCGTCAACGATATGACGCCAAATCAACTCCGGGGCGTCATCACTGGTGGCTATATTCTCGTTATCGGTATTGGCGGCGCTGGGGTTGGCCCCTTCGCTATGGGGTGGGTCACGGACAACGTGTTCGGGGATCCTCAGAAGATCAATCATAGCATGGCGCTGGTGACGGCTGTTATGGGTTCGCTGGGCACCCTGCTCATTGCCTATGGTTTAAAATCCTATCGGGACAGCCTTACCCGTGTCGACTGGATGACGGAAAGCAGCAAATAGACTTATAAAAGCCTACTCTGCCGCAAATTTAGCGCCGTCGGTGCCCCACCCTGCACCGCCTTTTACTGTCTGCACATAACCTTTGGGCAATCCAGCATCCGGGGTGAAGCCATACATCGCCTCGTCCGGCAACGCAGCAATGACGATCTCACGCACGGCGAGAAGTTTTTCGAGGTCAATGCCCGTTTTTAGCCCCATGCTATCGAGCAGGAACACCAAGTCTTCGGTGATGATGTTGCCGGACGCGCCGGGGGCAAATGGGCAGCCGCCCAGTCCGCCGAGGGAACTGTCCAAGGTATCCAACCCCACATCCAGGGCTGCCATAACGTTGGCCAGACCCTGACCCCGGGTGTTGTGAAAATGGATGCCCGTGAGTTTGTCACGTCCGACGGCACTCCAAATTGCCGTGATCATGTTCTTAACCTGAACAGGATTGGCGTAGCCGGTGGTATCGGCAAGCCCCACTTCATCACAGCCTAAGCCGATGAGTTTTTCAGCCATTTCCACAACTTTGGACTGCGGCACATGGCCCTCCAAAGTACATCCAAAAGCTGTCGACAATCCGCCCTCGAAATGGGGTTTTTGGTCATCCGGCAGGGTTTTGATCAGCGCGACAATCTTCTCAACCTCCTCCAGCACCTGGGCATGGGTTTTACGCAGATTGGCCTGGGAGTGCGTTTCAGACACGGAAAGCGGCAGGGTGATTTTATGCGCCCCGGCTTTGATGGCATTTTCAGCCCCTTTAAAATTGGGTACGAGGGCGGCAACCTGGAGGCCCGGAATGGTTCGGGCATAGGCGACAACTTCACCGGTGTCGGCCAGCTGGGGAAGCAACTTCGGCGGCACAAAAGAGCCAACTTCGATCTCGCGAACACCCGCGTCAGCCTCGGCTTTGATCCACGCTTTTTTGGCATCTGTCGACATAACTGATGCGACCGACTGCAACCCGTCGCGTGGCCCTACTTCACTGATGAGGATATCAATTCCGTTCATTACGTCCGTCATGGCTTTTCCTTTCTTATTCTCTGCCCTTGTTTAGGACATCCCGCCCTGCGCTGTCACCGGTTGGATTGACCCAAACGGGACTTTATAGAAAAGCCGTCAGGATTGGCGTACCGATACTTGCCGTGGGGTCTCTAGGATATATGATCAGACCCGACAGCAGTCCAGAGCTGGATCGGGCTGAAAACTGATAAGATATTGATTAAGAAGGATATTGTTGCATGTCGGACGCTCAGACTCTCCCCCTTTCAGGAACCAAAGTGGTTGAATTCACCCATATGGTGATGGGGCCTACGGTGGGGTGCATTCTCGCGGACCTCGGCGCAGATGTGATCAAAATTGAACCCCTCAAGGGTGACAACACCCGCCGCCTGAAAGGGTCCGGGTCTGGGTACTTCCCCATGTTCAATCGCAATAAACGGTCCATATGCCTCGACCTTAAAAATGAGACCGGCCATGGCGTCGCTCTCGACCTGATCAAGCAAGCCGATATTGTTATTGAAAACTTCCGCCCTGGCGCTATGGATAAACTTGGGTTTGGCTACGAGGCGCTTAAGAAGATCAATAAAGGACTCATTTACTGTTCAGAAAAAGGCTTCCTCGCCGGTCCCTATGAGCATCGGACGGCACTAGATGAAGTTGCCCAAATGATGGGTGGGTTGGCCTATATGACCGGACCCCCAGGACAGCCGTTACGGGCCGGCGCCTCTGTCATTGATATCACCGGCGGCATGTTTGGCGTTATTGGTGTGTTGTCTGCCTTGGTTAGCCGCAATCAAACCGGGGAAGGACAATATGTTGTCGCCAGTCTGTATGAAACAACAGTTTATTTGGTTGGCCAGCATATGGCGCAGTATGGCGTAACGGGAGCACCGGCCAATCCCATGCCGGCCCGCGTCTCAGCTTGGGCCATCTATGACGTGTTTGAAACCAAGGATGACGACAAGGTTTTTGTTGGTGTGGTGTCCGACACACAATGGAAAAACTTCTGCGAAGCCTTCGGATTAGATGACCTATGGGCCAAGGAAGAACTGAAGTTAAACAATGGCCGCGTTGATGCGCGCCCCTGGCTGAAGCCACAAATCGAAGAGTTGTTTAAGGGGTATACTAAGGCTGATTTGATGGAAAAGCTGGAAGCAACCGGTATGCCCTTCGCCCCCATTGCGAAGCCTCATGAGTTATTTGATGACCCGCACCTCAATGCTGGGAACGGCCTTTCAGAAGTAACGCTGACCGACGGCGACGGCGCCGGCCGCAAAATAAAACTACCGAACATGCCAGTCTCCATCGGTGGACAGCGTCTTGGGGTGCGCAGGGATTTACCGCGCGAGGGCCAGCACACCCGCGAGGTATTGAGAGAGCTTGGCCATGATGAGGCAAAAATCTCTCAAATGTTAGACGATGGCATTGCCGCCGGAGAGTGACTTCCGCCAGCTTTCAACGAACGGATCACTGAAGCAGCGCGGAACGGACCACTGACACAGCGCGCCTTTATCTGTGAAGCGGCGCGAAGGCGTCAGTCTTATCGCAGATGATGGTAACACCGTTATAAACAAGCGTAACGTTGTCATGCGCCGGTGGTGCAACTGCGACAGCCAAAGAGTCACCGGACTCTGAATCGGTCAACATCAGACGCAGAAGGTCATCGCGGCCAAAGCCGTCAACGGCAGGATACTCAGCGCGCAACAACATGGCTTCGAGTTCCCTGCCATCGTTTGACGTCAATTCCATTTTAAAGCCGCGATCATGGCCAGTCTGTTCAGTCTCATCAGCGGCCTTTGTTTTGCAAACGTACGGGCGTGCCCGATGCAAACGAATATGAGTTTGGTCTTCCCGCCCTAGAAACAGCATGCCCGCAGACCAGTTATTATCGTATAGCCAGAGTTGTTCAGGGGTTAAAACCCACTCAGCGTCAGCGCGAAATTCTTCACCTGTGCGTTGGGAAATAAACGAGCATGTTCCTGGGCCATACGCTTGTTTATCAGCTGTATTGCCTTGGAGAACACCAAAAATCTGATCTCCGTCACGGCGCCAGAGCCAATCGCAGTTCAGTGCCGGGCGATCTCGAAACTGAACTTGCCCCCACAATTCAGGGCGCTCATGCAGATTTTCAAAATTTTCTGGGTCACTTGGTCCCTGGCCAAATATATTTACGGCACCAAGCTCCTCATCAATGACAGCGTGATACAGAACTTGGCTACCACTGATGATAGGTCCATCTCGACCCTCAACATTTATTTGACCATAAAATACAACTTCGCCGATTTGCGGGGCCTCTATCCGTGCAAAGGTGCGGTGCCAGTGCTCATGCCCCTCACCATTAGCCGGCATTTGAACATTTTCTTCAAACCAAACCTGTGGGGCTGAATCCCAGACGCCGGGAAAGTAACGGATAAGATACTCCATCACCCATTCCAGGTCTTGACGGCTTTGATCATACCCCGGAGCGGCATGAACCTTTATTCCAGAACTCAGGAAAATCAGTGCGGCTACAATGGTCAAAGTGTGTTTCATTTTAATTCTGGTCCTTGTTCGAATCCTTGCTAAAGGGAGCGCTTTCAACTCGGTTACGCCCGCCGTTTTTTGCATCGTAGAGTTTCTCGTCAGCACGGCGCAGTAACTCCATCGGCTCCATGCCTTCATCAGGGATACAGGTTGCAACGCCAATACTCATTGTCACGTGATGAGCAACATCGGAATATTCGTGTTTAACCCCAAGATCGATAATAGCTTGACGCATGGCGTGGCCAAACGCCCGCGCGCCTTCCAGATCTGTCTCAGGCATAACGCAGACGAATTCTTCTCCACCATAACGGGCCACCAGATCCGCCGCACGCTTCACCTCCTGGTTCAGTGCAGCACCCACCTTGCGTAAGCAATCATCGCCTGCACCATGGCCATAATTATCATTAAATGGCTTGAAATAGTCGATGTCCATCATGGCAATTGAAAGCGGCGCTTTATGCCGGCGACACCGTCTCCACTCTGACTCCAAGACGGTCTCAAAACGACGCCGCGTTGCCAATCCAGTAAGGACGTCTTCAGAAGCAATACGTTCCAGTTTGTCCTTATATTTTTTGAGGTCCATGTGGTTGCGAACCCGAGCCTTAACTATCGGAGGACTGACAGGCTTCGTGATGTAATCGACAGCCCCCATCTCTAGACCACGGACCTCGTCTTTGACTTTTGAAGAAGAGGTAATAAAGAGGATCGGTATATCTCGGGTGCGACGTTCATTCTTAAGCGTATAACAGACATCAAAACCACTCTGAGGCGCCATAACCACATCTAAAAGGATTAAGTCTGGGACTTCACGGCTTGCTTTCTCCAACGCCTCATCACTATTGAAGGCAAACAGAAGGTCATACTCATCCTTCAAAGTTGCTTCCATAAGTTGGACGAAAAGTTGCTCATCATCCGCAATTAAGATTTTCGGTTTTTGATCGTTCATTACCGTCTCATTTTTTCAGCATTAGAAAAGCCTGGATAAGTCGGTAGTACAAGCTAAAAAGGGGCTGTTTCCGTTCAATTAGGTGTTTATCAACCGTAAATTACAACGACAAGAATACCGATTGCCGTTGCACACACGCCCACGGCCTCTGATACGGCCATCCTCTCAAGAAACACAAAGCGTGAGGCGACATAGGTAAAAACGAGTTCCACTTGGCCGAGAGCCATGACGTAAGCCGCATTTTGCAAAGTAAATGCGCTATACCAAAGAGCCGAAGCGACGATTCCAGTGAACCCCACCCAAATACTGACAGGCCAGCTTCTTAAGACCTGACTGATGATACCTGGTGACCTCCACTGCAACCAAACCGCCATCACGACAGCTTGTGCGACTGTAACCCAGGCCAAGGTTGTAATGGCACGTAGCAAGAAGTCTCCATGGTCTAATGATAACGCCGCTGCTCGGTAAAACACGGCAGCGATGGCGTAAAAGGCTCCGACACAAAGACCGTATAAAGCAGGTTTATGTTTAAGAGCTTCAGCAAGGCTTCGAAACGATAAGCCTGCACGCCCTGTTGCCATTAAAATGACGCCAAGAAACGCAATGAGTATGCCCAAAAAGCCGCCCGGTTCTACCTGCTCGTCTAACACCACATAAGAAACGGCGACGGTTTGAATCACCTCAGTCTTGGTATAGGCCGTACCTACTGTGAACGTGCTCAACCCGAGCACATGCAAGAGCAAAGCATTACCGAGAAACTGCACAATACCCCCCGCCCAGGCGTAACCTATAAACACTGAATTGGGATCCGGAACAGATTGGCCTGTGAAGCTAACCAGACCAAATAACCCCGCTAACACCATTGGCAGACCAAAGAAGAACCGCGCGAATGTCGCTCCGTAGACCGTTAGGCTAACAGTCAGATGTTTTTGAATAGACGTGCGCGCCGCTTGCACACCGGCAGCAGCGATGGTCAGTAAAATCCATAGGTCCATGCTCTGCGCCCAGTCGGACTAAAGATACACCCACGGACGTTCTGTTTGATCCTGCTGTTGGAACGCCAAGATTTCAGCGTCACGTTTGAGCGTAAGACCAATGGGATCCAAACCTTCCACCAGCATCTCCTTATCTGCAGGTGAAATTTCAAAGTCGTGGACGTCGCCTTCAAAACCGGTGACCTGCTGTTTGGGCAAATCGACGGTGAGTTTGTCGTCTGATTGACCACGTTCAGCAATATCTGCAAAGGTTTTGACAACAGCTTCCGGCAGCACAACCGGCAATATGCCATTACGCACACAATTGCCGAAGAAAATGGTCCCGAAGCTTGGTGCGACAACACAACGGATACCCCATTCTTTTAGAGCCCAGACCGCATGCTCACGCGACGATCCACAGCCAAAGTTTTCACCAGACAACAAAATTTCTGCATCACGGAACGGCGGCCGGTTTAATACGAACTCAGGATTCTCGACACGCGCGTCAACATCTGTGTATCGCCAGTTGGCGAACATACCAACCGACAAACCTTCTTTGGTGACACCTTTCATCTCACGGCTTGGGATAATAGCATCCGTATCAATGTTAACCCGCATCAGTGGAGCAGCAACCGAGGACAGCGTCGTAAATTTCTGCATCGTGAGTGACATGATGTACCTTCCTACCCCAACTTCCGAACGTCAGCGATTTTGCCCGCTATGGCAGATGCCGCGACTGATGTTGGACTGGCCAAATGGGTGCGAGTTTTAGGACCTTGTCGGTTTTCAAAATTTCTATTGGTGGAACTGATCACCCGCTCGCGTTCTCCAAAGCTCTCACCACCCGCATAAAAACACATAGAACACCCACTTTCTCGCCACTCAAATCCAGCAGCAGTGAGAATTTTATCTAAACCCTCCGCCTCGGCCGCCAATTTCACCTGACTCGAGCCTGGCACGATGATCGCCTTCACCCCGTTAGCAACCTGATGTCCTTTCACAACATTTGCGACGTCTCTCAAATCGCTCAAACGCGAATTCGTACACGACCCAATAAAGGCTGCATCTATAGGCAGTCCCTCCAAGGGCTGACCTGGCTTGACGTCCATATATTCTAATGCGCGTTCCCAAGATGTGCGGGCGTTCGCATCTGGAGCTTCACTAGGTTGCGGAACGACGCCATCAATCCGGGTTGTGTGTCCTGGGCTGGTTCCCCAGGTGACAGTCGGAACGATGTCAGCACAATCAATAGTGATGTCTTTGTTGTACACGGCATCGTCATCAGCCGTTAACGTGCGCCAATAGGACAATGCCTTGTCCCATGCTTCGCCAGTTGGCGCATAGGGTCGGCCATGCACATATTCAAAAGTCGTGTCATCCGCTGGAATGACACCGGTAAAGGCGGCAAACTCAACGGCCATATTGCAAACAGTGAATCTGTTTTCTTGTGGCAATGCGCGAATGGCAGCCCCCGTGAATTCAATGGCATGACCAACGCCACCTGAAGCCGTGTAAGCGCCGATGAGATTGAGAATCATATCTTTCGCTGTGACGCCAAAAGCCAGTTTGCCATCAAAATTGACCCGCATAGACTTAGGCTTGTTTACAGCGAGCGTTTTGGTCGCAAGCGCATGCTCTCCCTCTGTAGAGCCAATGCCCCAAGCAAGAGCACCAAGAGCGCCGAGGGTGCAGGTATGACTATCGGGACATACCTGGGTAAAACCCGGCAGGGTTATTCCCTGCTCAGCAGACACCACATGCACAATACCCTGACGGTTATCTCCAATATCAAACAATGTGATTCCAGCCGCCTTGGCGGCATCGCGCGTGGTTGTAATAAAAGCCTTGCCCGACGGCATAATTGTATCGTCACCGCGACCGGGCAACGTATCGACGATGTGATCCATCGTGCAAAAAACCTGTTCGGGGTTTCGCACCTTGCGACCAGCCGCTTCAAGTCCCTTAAGCGACACTGACCCTGTACGCTCGTGAAGGAAAACACGGTCCACATAGAGCAGCGATGCGTTATCACCAAGATCTGCAACGGTGTGGGAGTCCCACAGCTTTTGAATGAGTGTCCGGCCCATACCTTTTAATCCTGGAACGTTTATAAAGTTATTCGGGTATAACGCCCTATTGCGATTTCATCCAGCCCCTGGGAAGCATCCATTGGCCTAATGCGCAGCGACCCAGAATGATCTTCCAAGTCCTCACCCTCTAGCGCCTTTTACTGTTTTGAAGCCATACTCACTCTTAAGGGAGAGTGATTCTATCTCTGTACACCTCTGGAAACGTGGGAGATGAAATATGTCACTGATTAGTCCAATGGTACGAACGGCACTGTTTGTTCGCAACCTTGATAAATCAGCCACTTTTTATAAAGAAGTCTTCGAGTTAGAAGATGTATATGCCCAAGGCGAGTTGCAGCATGCCGCAGCAACAAAACTACTAGGTATGCCCCCCGAAACCAATGTGCGATACAAGATTCTAAGATCTGCTGGCTTTAACAAAGGGATGGTTGGACTATTCGAGCTCACCGACCCTGCGCCGCCCCCCATTCATCGCCGCTTAGACGTTTGCAACGCCGGAGAAGGCTGTCTGGTATTTTACTGTGGCAATCTCGACATTATTCACCGACGCCTGATGGATGCTGGCAGCGTAGTGCTTTGCCCACCTACGTACCTGGAAGTGGATATCGAAGATGGTGCGGTCAAAACTGCCCAACGCGGACAACGAGAAATGACGTTCCGCGACCCCGACGAGATTTTGATTAACTTGATTGAGAGAGACCCATCAAGCGACGACTAAAAAGTTTACGCAGGCGAAGTATTGCTGCAGGACTGCTATCCATCACCCTCAATTATTCATGACGCAGCGCTTCAATAGGATCCAATCGAGCGGCACGACGCGCCGGCATATAGCCGAAGATCACGCCAACTGCCGCAGAAAATATGAAGGCCATGACCATCATATCTGGCTGGACAATAAAGGGGACATTCAGCAACGGTGCCAAAGCAAGTGCGCCACCCAAACCAAGGGCAATGCCAACAAGCCCACCAAAACCAGCCAGCATTGCCGCTTCAACGAGAAACTGTAGCAAGACCTCTTTCTCACGCGCACCAATGGCCATGCGAATACCAATCTCTCGAGTCCGTTCCGTAACAGACACCAGCATGATGTTCATGATCCCGATTCCACCTACCAAAAGGCTTATGGCCGCAATGGCAGACAGAAAACCAGTCATAACCGCAGTCGAGCTTTGAAAGGCTATGGACATTTCCTGGACTCCGCGCACTGAGAACATATCTTCTGCACCGGGTTGCGAGGGACGGCGTTCACGCATGATCATTTCAACTTCGGACTGGGCCGCATCCACAAGCGTGTCATCAAGTGCAGCAACGTAAATCTGATCAACATTGGTGTTGCCCGCAATTCTGCGCTGATAGTATTTGATCGGCACAACCACAACGTCGTCCTGATCGCCAGAAAACATGACTTGGCCCTTAGGCTCCAACAGGCCAATAACTTCGCAAGACGCCCGGCCAATGCGCAGAACATTGCCTAGGTATGCCTCCTCTTTAAAAAGCTCTTTGCGAACGGTTTCACCAATGATGCATACTGATTTTCCAGATTGTTCCTCGGAAGGAGAAAACATCCGTCCCGCAGCCAATTCCCAGTTTCGTACATTTACAAACTCACGGTCAGTTCCCACAACCTGCGCTCGGCGATTACCATTTCCATAGACAACCACCTGTCTTTGAATGGACATCGGCGCCACGCTCGATAACATGCTTGTTTCACGACGGAGCGCCGTAACATCCTCCATCTCAAACGGGGGCGCTACTTGCGACGCGCCTCCATGTCTTCGCTGGCCTGGAAAGACCGTTAACATGGTACTGCCAAGCTTTGAGATTTCCGTTTGGACCTGGGCCTTGGTTCCGGCACCGAGGGTGACCACCACAATAACCGCCGCCACACCGATCACGATGCCGAGCGTGGTCAGGATGGACCGGAGCACGTTGCGTTGAATTTCGCGTAGGGACAAAAGCAGAATGTTACCAATCATACTATTCTCCTATGCCGCTTCAGAGTGGGATTCATGAACGATGTTGCCATCCCGGAACTCTAAACGACGGCGGGCAAATGCAGCCACCTCATTTTCGTGCGTGACCAGAACGATGGTTAACCCTTGTTCCTGGTTGAGCGCGGTGAGTAGTTCCATAATTTCCAGGCTGCGAGCCGTATCGAGGTTGCCGGTCGGCTCATCAGCCAACAAGAGAGACGGCTTCGTCACCATGGCACGAGCAATAGCAACACGTTGTTGCTGACCTCCAGACAATTCTGCAGCCGTATGGTGCTCGCGATTCTGCAAACCAACAGCATGTAAAGCTTTCATGGCCATATCACGACGCTCAGATTTGGAAATCCGGCGATAGATCAGCGGGAGCTCAAGGTTCTCCAGCGCTGTTGTTCTCGACAGCAGATTAAACCCCTGGAACACAAACCCAAGATAATGCCGTCGCAGCAAAGCGCGTTGGTCTCTCGTTAGCGTCTTCACATCGACGCCCTTAAACAAATACTGTCCGCTGCTGGGCGTATCCAGGCAACCTAGAATATTCATCGTGGTTGATTTACCGGAGCCGCTTGCCCCCATCACAGCGATAAATTCGCCAGCATGGATTTCAAAGCTCACATCATCTAACGCACGAACGGCTGTGTCTCCTTCACCGTATACCTTCGCTACATGTTCGAATGCCACGACAGGACCTTCGTAGACTTTGGTCGAGAGATCACTCATGACCCAGCGGCCTGTATACCGGTTATAACTTCCGTGCCTTCGACCAAGCCATCAGCAATGACCTCAGCGCGCTCGCCGTCAAGTAGACCTACATCAACAACAATTGGCTGTGGCCGACCTTGCTCCATAACCCATACTTGACCTGGCGCGCCGGCCTGGAGGGGCGCCTGACGCCCGCCTCTGTTGCGACTAAAACGTGGCATCATCATACCCATCAAACCGGGTGGCGCCGCTCGCCCCCCGGCGGGAGAAGCTTCATCACCTTCTGGCATTGGTGGTGTAAAACGAAGCGCTGCGTAAGGTACAAGCAGGGCCCCCTCACGGTTCGCGGTTGTGATCGTTGCTGTCGCTGTCATGCCCGGACGAAGCGAAAGATCACTGTTATCAACGGACAGCAATGCTTCATAGGTAACCACGCCGTTTTCATTTTTCGGCGCAAAGCGAACAGATGTAATCGTGGCCGGGAACACACGTCCCGCATACGCATCAACCGAAAAAGATGCCTCCTGACCTTCTTTTACCTGGCCGATATCAGCTTCATCAATATCAACAACCAGCTTCATGGCAGACAAATCTTCAGCTAAGGTGAAAAGCACTGGGGTCTGGAGGGAAGCCGCAACTGTTTGTCCAGGCTCCACCTGACGTGTCAAAACAATGCCGTCAATTGGTGCCGTAATATCGGTTTTAGCGAGGTTCGTTTGATCCGCTGCTAGATTAGCTTCGGCCACAGTGACTTGGGCATTAACACTGGCAAGCACAGCGCGGGCCCGTGCGTTTGCGGCTTTGGCATTGTCCAAAGATTGCTCAGAGACATTTCCCTGTACATAAAGGCTTTCAGCCCGTTTAAGATTATTGCGGGCCTCAAGTTCATTGGCTTTCGCCTCTTCGACTTTTGCCTTGGCAGAAATCAGTTGCGCTTCTGACTGACGAACGCGCGCGGATAATTGATCCTTATCCATAGTCGCCAAGCTCTGCCCCAGGGATACCCGGTCATTAAAATCTACATTCACGGTCTCTATAAGACCTGAAATCTCTGCGCCGACATCAACTTGATTGAGAGGTTGTATGGTTCCTGTGGCTGTAACCCTGACCGTTAAGTCACCGCGTTCGACCGGAGCAGTTCGGAATGTCACCTCGGCCGGGCCTGAGTTAAACTGCACCACAAAGAAAGCCGCTAGCAATAAGAGGACTAATCCACCTAAGAGCCATTTATAGCGTTTAAGAAAACCACCGGACTCTGCGTTCAGCCCGAGTTTTTGAGCCATTTCTGGAGTGGGCCCTGAGTTTGGCTCTTGGGTGCCGCCTTGTAATCTTCCGTCGGTCATACTCTCGCCTAAACTTTCATTGCTACTTCAAGACAGAAACGCCCCACGGGGCTACCGTGCGAAAGATTAGCATCATAGACAAGAATCGTATCGGCTTTGTGTCAGACTGATCAGCTTTGTGTAAGCGATTGTAACAAGCTCCACGGTCCCAATACAGATCCTTATGACCACAAAACAAGAAAGGCCCGGAGTTACCGGGCCTTTCAAGGCTACCCAACTTGGAGGGAGGGAAGGATTTAGGCGGCTTTTTTGCCCGCTTTAGTCGCTTTTTTTGCCGACTCTGTTGCAACATCAACAGAGGCTTGAACGCGGTCTGAGATCGGAGCAGAGGCTTCTTTGAAGATACCAGTTGAGAGGTCTGTGATCTTCTTGCCTTCGGCTACAGCTTTTTCCCAGCTGGTCTTGGCAATTTTGGTCTGCAAATCAACAGCTTCGTTCACAGTTTTTGCAGTTGCGATTTTTTTGCTAGCTTCAACAGCGTCCTCAAAGCTTTCACTTGCGAAAGCAACGTATTGCTTCGTCAGCTGCTCAAAACCCTTAGCGACAGCTGTGCTGCTGGCAACAAAGGCGTCGATGTTGTTTTGGTTGAAAGCGACCATATCTTCGTAGGTGTTCATAACATTCATCCTTTTGTTCGTGCCGGTTCTGGTCTGCGCAACCTAATTCAAGTATGGGCGCAGCGCCGTGCATTTCGTTATGCAGTCATCTATGCTGCAGTGCGATAAATATAGGGTGTTCAGCGCGTAGCGTCAAGAAATATATTGCGCTGCAACAAATAATTTACTGCTATGCAACATGGGGTGTAGTGCTTTGTTTTTAATTAATTTTAGGACTCAAAAGCCGCTCTTAGAGCGTTTTCAATGCCCAGAAGGGCATCTTCTGCCTTATCACCATCTGGACCTCCAGCTTGCGCCATATCAGGACGCCCACCGCCCCCCTTGCCGCCAACAGCCTCCGAGCCTGCTCTGACGAGAGCGACCGCGTCAACTCTATCAGTCAGGTCCCTTGCAACATTCACAACCAGTGACGCTTTGGCATCAGCCACGGAGACCAACGCGACAACGCCTGTGCCAAGGGATTGCATAATTTCATCAGCCAACCCCTTTAAGTCCTTAGCAGGAACGCCATCAAGGACGCGCCCGGAAAACGCAACACCGGCAACATCTTTGAAATCTTGCTTGGTCGATCCGCCGCCCCCGCTGGTGACCAGCTTTTTCCGCAAATCAGAGATCTCACGCTCGAGTTTTCGGCGGTCGTCCAGTAAAGCCGCGATTCGCTCAGGCAGATCACGCGGTGCAACCTTTAATGCCTCAGCAGCTCGACCAACCAGATTTTGCTGATCTGCCACCCAAGCCTCGGCGGCCATGCCAGTCACAGCCTCAATGCGACGTACGCCTGACGCCACGGCAGACTCATCTATAACCTTAAACAGACCAATATCCCCGGTTCGCGAGACGTGAGTCCCCCCACAAAGCTCAACTGAGTATTGAGGCTGGGCGCTATCTTCTTGTGTCCCCATAGCAACAACACGCACTTCGTCGCCATACTTCTCACCGAACAACGCCATTGCACCGGCCTTAATGGCCCCTTCAGGGTCCATCAGCTTGGTGCTCACAGATGCATTGGCGCGTATTTGGACGTTCACTATTTTTTCCACTTGCGCCACCTCGGCGCTGGTCAGCGGCTTTGGATGACTCACATCAAACCTGAGCCGTTCATCGCTAACAAGTGAACCCTTTTGGGTCACGTGGTCTCCTAGCACTTGCCGTAACGCAGCATGTAAGAGGTGGGTTGCAGAATGATGCCCACGCACAGATGCCCGCCGTTGACCATTCACTTGAAAAGTTGCGTCTTGTCCTAACTTAATGACACCGCTCTCAACTTTGCCAAGATGGACATGCAGTGAGTCCAATTTTTTTTGCGTATCCGTAATCTTGATAACGGCGCCACCAACCGTTGTGATGGAGCCGGTATCTCCAACTTGGCCACCGGACTCACCATAAAACGGCGTTTGATTGGCAAGAAGCGCTATGGATTGCCCCGCTTCTGCCGACGCAACAACGGTACCATCGACAACCAAGGCAATAATTTTACCTTGGGCCGTTTCCGTTGCGTATCCTAAGAAATCAGAGGCACCAACTTTCTCACGCAGGTCAAACCAAACTTTATCTGTCGCGGCTTCGCCAGACCCGGTCCACGCCTTACGCGCCTCCGCACGTTGACGCTCCATAGCGGCCTCGAAGCCATCTGTGTCAACCGTAATACCTCTGGGACGCAATGCATCCTGTGTTAAGTCGAGCGGAAAGCCATACGTGTCATAAAGCTTGAAAGCGACACCGCCCGAGAGCTTAGTGCCGGTTTCCAGGTCTTTGGTCTCTTCGTCCAATAATTTCAGACCGCGATCCAGCATGTTCTTAAAGCGGGTTTCTTCAAGCAACAGCGTCTCGGAAACCAACGCCTGTGCACGCTCCAATTCTGGATACTGCACCCCCATCTGCCCGATAAGAGCGGGCACTAAGCGATGCAATAATGGGTCTGTACATCCCATTAGGTGGGCATGGCGCATGGCACGCCGCATAATGCGTCGCAAGACATAGCCGCGCCCTTCATTGGAGGGCAACACGCCATCGGCAATCAAGAACCCTGACGCACGCAGGTGGTCAGCTATGACGCGATGCGACACGGCATCTTTGCCATCTGGGTCCGTTCCAGCAGCTGAGCCGGTCGCCTCTATAAGAGACCGGATCAGGTCAATCGCATAATTATCATTTGTCCCTTGCAGAACGGCTGTCGTACGCTCCAGCCCCATCCCCGTATCAACACTGGGCTTTGGTAGGTCAATCCGTTCGTCCGCAGAAAGTTGCTCATACTGCATAAAGACGAGATTCCAAATTTCAACGAAACGGTCTCCATCTTCATCAGGAGAGCCAGGTGGACCACCAGGAATATGGTCGCCGTGATCGAAGAAAATTTCAGTGCATGGACCACACGGCCCAGTTTCGCCCATGGCCCAAAAATTATCTGACGTGGGAATGCGGATAATCTTAGAGTCCGGCAAACCGGCAATTTTACGCCACAACTCGGCCGCTTCTTCATCGCTTGAGTGTACGGTAACAAGGAGACGTTCTGCGGAAAGGTCAAATTCCTGAGTAACCAAATCCCAGGCGAGCTTTATGGCTTGCTCTTTAAAGTAATCTCCAAACGAGAAATTGCCGAGCATCTCAAAAAATGTGTGATGCCGAACGGTGTAGCCAACATTATCCAGATCATTGTGTTTGCCGCCAGCGCGCACGCATTTCTGGGCTGAAGTTGCTGTTGTATAGGGGCGCGTTTCATTGCCGGTAAAAACATCCTTGAACTGCACCATTCCAGCGTTCGTAAACATCAAGGTCGGGTCATTGCGAGGCACAAGAGAGCTCGACCCAACAATTTCATGACCGTGGCGCGCAAAGTAATTTAGAAAAGTCGCGCGAACATCGTTCGTTTTGCCCATAACATCCATCACTACAAAGGAACTCACGCTATCGCGCTAAGTTCTGGCAAACTCTATCCATAGACACTCAAGGATATGGCTATTAATAGCCAGAAAACCTGGGTTTTAACGCTTCACATCAATACTGTCCAGAAACGCTCATCAATACGGCTAATAACTATATGCTCCCGCAATGCTAAGCACCGTCAGTATTTAGGGGAATTACACTATTTTTTAGGAAACCCAGTCGGGCTTGCAGTCTGAGTTCCTAATTTAGCCCCTAAAGTGGGGTTAGCATAATAAATGACCATGTAATAAATCTTGCCAGCGCGGCAGCGAAAGAAATTCGAGTTATTTAATGTAAGCGTTCCTGTGTCCTCATAGGCTGAGCCTGGTTTAGGTGTCAGCGTGACCAGAAAATTGGCAGCACAGCGCTGCATCTCGACATCTACAGTATGCTCAAAATGCTCAAACAATGCGTCATAGTTGCCAAGAAGATGATCGTAAAACACCTTCAATGGCAATTGATCTCCCTTAGGAGAGCCATAAAAACGGCGGACCTCGTTATCACCATGATAAATAACGACTTCGGAATCTTTAGTGAAACAGGCGCAAGCTGCTAAAATATCTTCTTTCATAACATTGCCAAAATAGTCGTCTTCAACAAGTTTCTGATAATAGGCTCTGTCAAACTTGCTCATTCAAAAATTCCTTTAACGCATGGCAGTCTTCGCCAGTCATTGACGTGATCACAAGAGTCTGAGTGAAGGCTTGTTTATATGCAAGCCTTTGACAAAACACGCCCTTAACGCAAAACAGCAGTGGCCTAAGGAGAGGACACTGCTGTTCCGAGGAAGGACAGCGGCGAACTGAGGGGGCTTCGCCGCTGCAAGGACCCGAGGGGGTCGGGTATTCTACTCTGCAGCTGGCGCTTCAGACTCATCTTCATGGTTAGGGAGCTCAACTTCACCGATCATAGTGTCGGCAATCAGGCCGGCGTTGACGCGAATTTGGCGCTCAATTTCAGCCGCCATATCAGGATGCTCTCTTAAAAATGTCTTAGCGTTCTCTCGGCCTTGGCCTATGCGCTCTGAATTGCAAGAGAACCAAGATCCAGATTTTTCAACAATACCAGCCTTGACGCCAAGGTCGAGCAACTCGCCCATCTTAGACACGCCCTCGCCATACATAATATCAAACTCAACCTGCTTGAATGGCGGGGCCACCTTATTCTTCACCACCTTGATTCGTGTTTGGTTCCCCACAACTTCATCGCGATCTTTAATTTGGCCAATCCGGCGAATGTCGAGACGAACGGACGCATAAAACTTAAGGGCATTCCCGCCCGTTGTCGTTTCTGGATTACCAAACATAACGCCAATCTTCATGCGAATTTGGTTGATGAAGATGATCATGGTGTTGGAGCGTGCAACAGAGGCCGTCAACTTGCGTAAAGCCTGACTCATAAGACGCGCCTGCAATCCAACATGATGATCGCCCATCTCGCCCTCAAGTTCAGCGCGAGGAGTGAGCGCCGCAACCGAGTCAACAACGAGGACATCAATTGCCCCAGACCGCACTAAAGTATCAGAGATCTCAAGCGCCTGTTCTCCGGCATCCGGTTGTGAAATCAGAAGCGCATCAAGATCAACACCAAGTTTACGGGCATATCCTGCATCAAGAGCATGTTCTGCATCAACAAAAGCACAGGTTCCGCCCAATTTTTGGGCTTCTGCAATAACATGTAAGGCGAGAGTCGTTTTACCAGAACTCTCCGGACCATAGATCTCAACAATCCGGCCACGGGGAAGCCCACCGATGCCAAGTGCTAAATCAAGCCCAAGAGATCCCGTTGGGATAGATTCAATGTCGATAGCCGTGGTGCGCTGGCCCAAACGCATGATTGAGCCTTTACCAAAGGAGCGCTCAATCTGCGAAAGAGCTGCATCCAGAGCCTTGGTTTTATCCATGCCGCCCTTGTTCTCCACTACCCTAAGATTTGCTTCGGCCATCGTAGCCTCCCTCCGTGTTTAATCTGGTCGTTAACTGTGTGCAATGGAAACCAATGTACTTACTTTGTTCTCTCTGTCCAGAAAAAAGAACATTATGCGAACAATATTCGTGAAGTTGATAAAAAACAAAGGGTTAGAGGAGGCTTTTCCGGCAATTACCATCAAAATGCTTTGAATTATTGTAGTCAGTAGCGCTGTAATGCTAATCATTTCGTCTACAAAACTTTATGGGCCTCATAAAATGCCAAAAATTTCTTTTCTGATTGCTATTACATTAACAGCCTTATTGGGGCTCAGCGCCTGCAACACGGTTCAAGGTGTGGGTAAGGATATTCAATCTATTGGCAAGACAACGGAAGAAGCTGCGGATTAGATTGTTACTTTTGCCTCTCTACTTCCTGGGCTTATGTAACTCAAAAATTTTTAGCTGATAAAATTATCGAAGGGGACGCTTGCATGACGTTGCTGCGCTTGATCATCACAACTGTTGCATTTGGATGCTTGCTTGGTCTTGCAGGATGCAACACCTTAGAAGGTATAGGTAAAGATATGCAGGGTGCTGGCAAGCGCATAGAAGACGCCGCAGATTAAGCTGGAGTTATTGTCCGGAAGGACCAGCTAAAACATCTTTCACCTTCGTCGCCAACTGCCCGAGACTAAACGGTTTGGGTAAGAAGTGAATATCGGGACTATCAACGACATCACCCCGAGCAACTTCCTCTGAATAACCCGAGATTAAAATAATACGAACTTCCGGTCTCTCGACGCGCACGAAACGTGCGAGCGTTCCACCATCCATCCCCGGCATCATCATATCAGTAATCAACAAGTCCAAGGGGGTCCCCTCTTGCAGCATCTCCATGGCTTGCTCACCCGTACGCGCTTCCAAAACATCGTACCCCTTATTCTTCAGGGCTCTGGCAGCAAACACACGAACCGCGTCTTCATCCTCTACAAGAAGCACGGTTCCACTGCCAGAGAGATCACCTTTGCTTGGACTTTTAGCAAGGGCAGCGCCAATTTTCCCGGCCAGCGCCACAGGATCTTCGTCCGATTGAAATTCGACTCTTCTTGAGAGATTAACCGGTTTCTCACTCGCCCCCGTCTCGCTCGTCTCGGGCTCTAGTCGTGGTAAGTAAATCGTAAACTGGGCACCTTGACCGGGCGAAGAATCCACAAAGATAAAGCCACCAGTTTGCCGCACAATTCCGTAAACAGTTGCGAGACCTAATCCAGTACCTGCGCCCGGAGTCTCCTGTTTTGTAGAAAAGAATGGCTCGAATATCCGCCCCAAATCCTCTCTGGCGATGCCATTGCCCGTATCTGTCACAGAAATTTTTACATAACGACCAGCAGGAACTTGCTCAGCCCCCAACTGAGTCGGCGCTTCAAAGATTTGCGTGTCAGTGGCAATTGTTAAAGTTCCACCGCCAGCCATAGCATCTCGCGCATTGACCGCAAGATTGATAATAATCTGATCAAACTGCCCAGGATCAACCCGAACCAGCCCAAGATCACGTCCGTGTACCAAGTTAAACTCTATGGATTCCCCAATGAGCCGCGTTAGCAAATGTGAGAGTTCTGTGAGGTGATCAGTGCAATTCAGTTCTTTTGGCTGCAATGGCTGTTTACGTGAAAAGGCAAGAAGCTGTCTAACCAGATTAGCTGCCCGGTTAGCATTCTGTTTGATCTGCATAATATCGGCAAAAGATGGATCTCCCGCAGCATGGCGCTGCAGCAATAAATCACAAAAGCCGATCATTGCGGTCAGCAAGTTATTAAAATCATGGGCGACTCCACCCGCCAATTGACCCATGGCCTGCATCTTCTGTGCTTGTGCAAATTGCACTTCCAAGTTCTTTTGTTCCGTAGTGTCAATCACATGAACTACAGCCCCATCCACTTCTCCTGCTGCGGATGCTGCCGCGCCTGATAATGGCCCTAAGAATATTGAAACTTGTTTTGACGTATTGCCTGCCGCTTGCACAAGCCGCACATCGACCTGCGCGCTGTCAGATCGTCCATCAACAAGACGATCAAACTCGCTGCGAAAAACACGGTGATCATCATCTATAAGAAAGTCTGACAGAGATGACCCAATGACCGCCTCTCTCTCGCGAGCGACCAATTGTGCAAATGACCGGTTGCAATCGCTGATCGTCCCATCGGCCTCTGTTAAGGCTGTCGCGACTGGCGCGGAATCGAGCAAACTCCGGAATCCAGAGGAATTTAAATCCTGCCGTGTTTGAGTCACTTCGCTGACATCGCGCATGATCAGCGATCTGGTCCGCGTCACACCAGCATCATCATAGGTCCCTTGAAACACCAACGCATCAATCACGTCGCCATTTAACGAGCGAAAATGGACCCGTCCTTGCCATTCTCCGTCTGGATCCGGACGTTTTGAGCCAGCCAAAACGTCATCTAAAGAGAGATCCATGATTTGGTCAGCTGTATAACCAAGCCATTCGGCAAATCGCTGATTTACATAGTGAAAGGCACCATCAACATCAACCGAGTAAACGCCCGTTGGCATGAAGTCGAGAAAGTCAGCAAGGTCTTGCCGCTCACGGCTAAGTACATCATTGATGGCTCTCTGTGCCGTCACGTCTTCCAGTGACCAAATGTATAAATCAGGTAAGGTCTCCATAGGCCGGACAGAAATCTGATACCAATCAGGTTCTGGCATATCACCACGAAGTGGAATTTCTAGTTTCTCAGACAAACCTGAGTCGATAGCCTGGCGCAGGCGTTCAACCAGTTCACCCCCATCGTATTCCTCAGCTGCTAGATGCGATAACCGGCTTATTGGCCGGTCGTTCGCCAACCACTCTTGACCGGATGCATTTTGATAAAGTACGTGCCCTTCCTCGTCCGTCACGAGCCTAGGTCCAGACGCTGACTCAAAAACGGCGGTAACAGTATTAAGCTGTTGCTGACGCGATGGTGGCGAAGAGAGGTCGGACCAGTACATCACTGGCAGCACGATAAAAAGTGCAGACGCAACAACAGCGACAACTGGCCAAGAAACCAATGGAATTGTGGCGTTAACTGCTAAACCGATGACCGCAAATATGGCAAGAGCGGTAGCGATTATTGATTTAAGATGCGCGCGCAACCTTGCCCTTTAACTGCATGACGTAACCGATAACCTCGGCAACAGCCTTATAGTGCTCCGGCGGGATTTCTTGATCAACTTCCACGGCAGCATATAGAGCACGAGCGAGCGGCGGGTTTTCTACAATAGGCACCTCATGCTCATCAGCGGCCTGTCGGATGCGCTGGGCAAGATAATCCACTCCCTTCGCAACCAATACGGGCGCATGCATATCATCCATTTCGTATCTCAAGGCTACGGCATAGTGCGTTGGATTAGTAATAACCACACTCGCGCGTTGGACATTCGCGATCATGTTTTGGCGATGTCTTTGCATCCGAATATTTCGAATACGGGCCTTAATCTTGGGATCACCTTCGGCATTCTTTCTCTCGTCTTTGACTTCCTGCTTGGTCATCTTGAGTTTTTCGTTGTGATGCCACTTTTGATAGGTCAAATCGATAATGCCGATCAGCCCCATAAATAACACAACCAGGAACAGTACAATGATGACGAGCCAGTGAATCTCTCCCAAAGTTATCATTAGGTCCCGGTCAACCAATTGGTCTGGGTGGCGGAACAAAGGAATGACGACGAAAGCAACAAGAATAGCGACGACAGTAATCTTTGCCAGGCTTTTTCCAAACTCCACGAGTGTCTGGGTAGAGATAAATCTTTTTACACCTGCGATCGGGCTCAATGTTGAGAGCTTCATCTCCATCTTTTTTGGGGTCCACATAAACCCGTTTACGTAGAGCGGTGGAACTATCGCAGCGACGACAAAGATAGCCATAGCAAAGGCCAGCAATCCCGCAACCTTGAGACCTGCATTAAAAATAAGATACCGAACCCCCTCCGCTTCCAGAGAAAGGGTGTGTGGTCTCTGCAAAAATATCTTCAGAAAATCAGCCATATCAGCAGCCAATTGAGGCGCGATTAGGCCAATCACCACCAAGCCCGCCAGAAGCATTGAAAAGGTTTTTAACTCCTGATGCTGTGGGACATTGCCGTCGTTCCGCGCCTTGCCCTTTTTCTTCGCGGTCGGCTGCTCTGTTTTTGAGTCTTTATCGTCAGACACCGTTTACTCCTGGTAACAGAAGCGCGATCAGATTGCTCTCGAAGTAATGCAAGAACGTCATCATAATCGCTGGCAAAGCGATCGTAAGTAGGGCAAAACCCAGCAAAAGTTGGATCGGCAACGCGACAAAAAAGACATTCATTTGAGGCGACAATCGCGACATAATGCCCATCGTCACCTGAAACACCAATGAGTATACCAGAAATGGTGACGCCAGACGTGTTCCAACGTGAAAAGCCTCAGTCAAAGCTGATGCCAACATGTTGAGCATGTCGCCGGTCATCAGCGGATCGTTCGGCATCATTAAAGTATAACTATCGACGATTGCCATGATCATCAAAGCATGAAGGCCGGTCGAGAAAATAAGAATAACAACAATCATGTTTAGAAAGCCGATAATAATCGCGCTTTGGGTATCACTCACTGGATCATCTACGAAGGCGTTCATCAGGCCAACAGCCTGACTTATTTTGAGGCCAGCAAGGTCCAAAGCCGCCATTACAGTCTGAATAATAGCGCCAATAAACGCCCCCACCATCATTTCAAGAAAGATCAGCTTGACAAGGAGGCCAGAAGATTCTGGTTGCTCCGGAAGGTATTGCTGCACCAGAGGCAGAGTCAGTAAGGTCACTAAAAGAGCCAGGATGAGGCGAATCCTGACGGGTATGTAGCCAGCAGAAATACCTGGCATAAGCAAAAAAACCACTCCTAAACGTGCGAACACTAGTAAGAAGTGAAACACGTTTATGACGAGCAAATCACTTAACATGAATGCGCCTTAAATTGGCTAGCCAGGGCATCAGGGCCACCACAGCCTTGCTATGGCAAAGATATGATTTTATCCATAATTCTTTGCGTAAACTCCGTGAGCTGGGTCAACATCCATGGCATAAAAAATATCAGTGATGTGAACACGGCAGTGATCTTTGGAATAAACGTCAATGTCATTTCTTGGATATGGGTCAGCGTCTGGAAGACCGATACAGTTAACCCAACAGTTAAGCCCACCAACAGAATCGGCCCGGCTACTTTGAGCATGGTAAAAACCGCATCCCTGCCAATATCGATCACTTCGACTTCGTTCATTTTTAGATCTCCAGGTATGGCAGGCTCAAATGACGTTAGATCGGCATCCTAAGAACTTCCTGATAGGCTTGGAGGACTTTGTCCCGCACAGCGACAACTGTTTCTAAGGTATGCTGGGCACTCGCCACAGCCGTCACCACATCCATGGTGCTTGCTTCGCCTGCGATTCTTGCCATTGTCACTTGTTCAGCGTGTTTGTTTATTTCCATAGCTGAATCAAGAGAATCCTTCACCATATTCACAAAAGACCCATCTGACTTGCCCGGCGGAGTGACGCCACCACCGGCCCCACTTACCGAAGCGGCAGCTTCTTTGTACGCACTGACAGCCGTATTGAAATCTATGGTCATTGTCCCCTCCGGGGTTATCTAAGTGTTTTGTTCATCTTGAGCGTCCCGCTTTTAAGCGCGGTTTACGCTCTGTCATGGCCTAGCGCAGAAGTTCTAGAGTTTTGGCAACCATTTCCCGCGATGCTGTGATCACGTTCAGGTTGGCTTCGTAAGATCGTTGCGCCTCACGCATATCCATCATTTCAATGAGTGGATTTACGTTTGGCGTCAGAACATAACCATTTTCATCGGCCGCAGGGTGTGCTGGGTCATATTTAACGCCCAGTTCCGATTGGTCGTCATAGATGCGTTTTACAGTAACTGTGTTGGCCTCTAGCTCGCGATCCAGCGTATTACGGAATGTCAGAAGTTTTCGTCGATAAGGCTCGCCCCCCGGGACTTCCGAGGTTGAGTTGGCGTTGGCTAAATTTTCCGAAATCACACGCAAACGCGTTGCTTGGGCCTTCATGCCTTGTGCGGCAATTTCTGAACTGGCGCTGAGATTATCCATGGTCATTTACCTTTATGCTCCGCCGCCCTTACCGAGGGCCATCTTCAACATTTTCATATGCGAGTTCATCAATGTGATCGCCTGATTGTACTGACTGCGTGTTGATCCAACTTTTTGCATCTGCTCTTCAAGAATGACTTGGTTGCCATCTGGGGAAACTTCAAAATTCCGGCGCACCTCACGATTGCGGAAGGTTTCCTGCTCTGGAATGGTTCCTTTTGAATGCATCGGATTGGTCATCGCGACTTGCACGGGCGCAGCGGACCGCAAGGTTTTCTTGAAATCAAAAGACTTAAGATCCTGCGGCGCATAGCCTGGCGTATTCGCATTCACGACATTTTGCGACAAAAGTTTTTGGCGCTGCGATGCCCATTCCATCTTGGTCATCGCCATCTGGAAAACTTTTAGCTTGCCTATATCCATCGTTCCGGTCCCCAGGTAATTCGGCACGTCACACGCCAAACCGCCTGTTTTCACTTCTCACCCGGAACAGGGAAACTCGTTGGTCCCCGTCATTCCGGTGCCTCACGGCGTTTGCTCCGTCTGGGCGGAGCGGCCCTTACCGGGAATGAATTTGGCTCCGGAATCTTAAGAATCCATGAATCCCGGAAAAGTGCGCCTTTAGAACCTGTGGACTCACCCTTTTCGCACCTAAGTTTAAGCGTTTCTTAAAGGCTATCAGGCAAATTTTGCCTACTAAGAGCCACCTGCCGCAGATATTCACAAAGGACGACATCCACGATGTCTATTCCGCCAAAACGCACCGACTCCGATAAAAACATCAAAAAAACCGATCAGAGTCCCAAAACGATTGCGATTGCCCTAGAGGAGCAAAGCGATTCGGCGCCAAAAATTATTGCCACAGGCCGAGGTTTTATTGCTGAGCAAATTCTTGATGTCGCTTTTGCTAATGATGTGAAGGTGCGGGAAGATTCTGACCTCGCTCAGATTCTATCAGCTATCGATGTAGACAGCCCCATCCCCACGAATGCGTTTACAGCCGTTGCGCAGGTCCTCGCGTATTTGTATGCGGCCAACGGCCAACCAGCGCCAGAAAGTTTAGGTGAGTGGCATGACTGATATGCAGCAGCCGTCCTTAAGCGAAACACACTCAGAACTCCATAAAGTCGGGTCTTTGATCGCCACAGCTAGTCGCTTGGTGTCGGAAGGCAGACTCATAGATTTGAGCGCTTTGCAAACGCGGACCCAAACAGCGTGCGACGCGGTGGTGTCCCTTTCCGCAAAGGAAAGCCGGACTCTTTTGCCAGACTTAGAGAAAGTTATCTCTGATCTGGATTTATTAACCGCAAAATTGAAGGAACAGTTTGGTGATCTGCCAAACCTTCAAAATGAGACGACACCGAGAATAGCCGCATCCGCATACAGCCGTAACGAATCCACAGGTCAATAAATTATGGGAACAATGTCATACGTTCAGGCTGTATTAGCCCTGATCTTAGTCCTTGGATTGATTATGGGGATGGCCTGGCTATTGCGACGCTATGGCTTGGGTGAAGGCGGGCGGAGTCCACTGGGCCGGAAAAAGCGGGTAACGACTGTGGAATCAACATCCGTTGATGCGCGGCACAAATTGGTCTTAGTGCGTCGTGACAATATGGAGCACCTGCTCATGATAGGACCCGGAGATAGTCTTGTTGTTGAACAAGGTATTCCAGTACCGACCGAAACAAATTCGAACATAACGACGGTGGCAACCTCATGAGATTGCTCTCAGCAGACCGGCGGTATCCCTTGAGCCTGCTCAAGTTTTTCATAAGGTTTGCGGGCCTTGCGGTTGTGCTCTTCGGCGCAACGACAGCAAACGCGCAGAGTCTGAGTTTAGATTTTGGGTCAGACTCTGCATCCACCACCGGGCAAATCGTTCAGCTGCTGCTGCTGTTCACCGTCCTGTCAGTTGCCCCAGCAATTCTCATGATGGTGACAGCCTTTACGCGCGTCGTCGTCGTCATGTCTATCTTGCGGCGGGCCTTGGGAACAAATACATCTCCGCCAAACGTCGTCGTCATGTCCCTAGCGATTTTCATGACAGCCTTCATCATGGCACCAACTTTTACCGAAGCTTGGGAAACGGGCATCAACCCCCTTATTGAAGGACAGATCGCGGAGGAAGAAGCCTTCAACCGGACAGTTATTCCCTTTCATGAATTTATGATGCGGCACGTCCGGCCAAAGGATCTCAGTCTCTTTATGGACATGGCCAACACCGGCCCTGTGGCCTCACCAGAAGACACACCGCTGCAAGCCCTCATACCCGCATTCATGATTTCTGAATTGCGTCGTGCCTTCGAGATTGGTTTTCTTATTTATGTTCCGTTTATCATCATCGATATGGTGATCGCATCGGTATTGATGTCCATGGGCATGATGATGTTGCCACCGATGATGATCGCGCTGCCGTTTAAATTGATCTTCTTTGTGTTGGTTGACGGTTGGTATCTTCTGGTCGGAAGCTTGGTGCAGAGCTTTGGAGGGCCTGGATAGAGCGACGCGAGCTCGCTCCATCTTCCAGTTCCGACTCACTTTTGTTCCATGGCATATGCTAAACGCGACACCGACATCGCTAGACAGTCGCGCAAGCTCTCGGCGGCAAACCACATATAATTAATTGGAATGTAAGTCTTAATTGATGGCGCTTGAGAGTGTTTGCTCACCAATCATTTCTTCATACTCAACCAGGAAAGACTGGAAGTCTTCTGCTTGCTCAATCTGTGATCTCACGGTGCGGTAGTCGACCAGACCACGCTCACGTGGCGTGGTGATTAAGTCAAACGCATCCGCGAAAGGCGTTTGCTCCATTGCCGCTAAATATCTCTGACGCACGCGTGTGGCCGTGCGGTCGTCTCCGGCAAGCGTTAACGCTGTCACCCAATCCAGAATCAGTCGTGACTGGTCATCGCTTAACGTGAGATTTCTATCCGCAGGTGGAACCATCTCTGCAATGGCGTTGGCGGCGGCCGACCAATTCTGGCTCCGCCAGTATATTTCAGCGCGGAGTTGCTTTGACTCCATGCTCATATCGGCCCCCAGAAGAATGATCGCCTCGTCAGATCTGCCCAGTTCCGTTAAGGCCCGGGCTTGCAAGCGGCGGCGGCTTTCTTGCAATTCCCGCGTCAACTGCCCGGAATTTGTATCTTGCAGGACCTGTAATGCTTTTTCTGGTTCGCGATTGAGCAAATGGACCAAGGCGAGGCGCCCACCAACCCGGGCTTGATCCGGACCAGCAAGTCTGAATTCAACCTGTCGCTCAAGCAACAGAGCAGCCTGATCCAAGAGATCGACACTGACCAGCCGATCCGCAAGTTTACGGATCATCTCATCGCCGCGACGGCCAGGTGGTAAGAGATCACTGAATTCGTCAAACAGCGCGATGGCTGTAATGGGAGACAAATCGTCAGCCTCGCCATTAAGGAACAGCTCTTCAAAAACCTCGTTCATACGGGCGGCCACTTGCTCAACGCCAGGATCATCCCTGAAGTAAGACGCCGCCAGCTTCAATGTGCGAAGCGCCTCACCGTAATTATCCTGTTCAATATACAAATCAGTCAGGCGACCCAGGATGCTCAACTCAATATCGTCACCGCGCCAGCGATAGCGGAGCTTCTCAAGATTCTCTATCAGTTCAGGCGTCGTTATTTCGCCAAGTTGACGCTCTAACTCATAGCGTTCTTTTGAGGCTAAGGTTTGATAAAGCCTACTCTTGCTCTTTTCAGCAGTTTTGAAACTCTCCAGAGCGACCTGCAACTCGCCAATTTTAGCGTTTAATTTTCCATCAAGATAAGCGATCGCTGCCAGTTCATTGGGTCTTGGGTTTTGGCGGCGAATCATATCTAGAAAGCCCTGCGCTCCAAAATCATCACCCGCATCAATGGCCGCTTCAGCTGCCATCAAAGCCAAAGGAATCTTGATGCGCCGGGGATAACTTTCAATAATCGAGCCCGTCTTGATGATGGTTTCCGCTTCAAGAGTGGGGTCTGCAATCTGGGCGCGCGCAATCGATGTCCAGAACCGCGTATCCTCTTCGTTGGCCAGGGAATAGTGATTAAAGTCATCAATCGCTTCCTCATAGCGCCGCATCATCAGATTCGTCGCGCCGCGCAAGGCACGATAAGGTCCTGTGCCGGTAATATCAGGATCGTTGTCAGCCATAATTCTGAGGATTGCGAGCGTCTCTGGGAAAAAGCCATTGACGAACTGGTATCGCGCCAGCCTATACCGCGCTTCTTCGCGCACCTCTGCGCGCTCATCCCCCAGCACAAACTGAAGAGCTTGCTTATTGCGATTATAGTTGGCGGCATCACCAATCTGCCAGTCGCCGAGATTGAGTATGCGTTGCATTTGTTCGGCTGACTCAAAGGGGATCATAACATCCCCACCCGCAAGTGATTGTTGCGAAACCGCCATACCGCCATCAAGATCGATGTCGATCCCAATACGTGATGCCTGAGCGCGCACACCATCCGTTTTCGGAATAACAATCACACCCTGAGCGGTTGCTGGCATATCAACATCGGGATAGCTGCGATCTGGAAAGATTCCATACCCCAACGGAATAACGGGTACCGCAAGGAAGTAATCCCCTATTTCAGGATCTTCGATCGCAATGGTTCGCCCGGCTTCCGTAATCGGTAAGAACAAGTTCGGATCAGTCCGCTCAAACTGGGGACGCACTTCAATGGTTCGGGTTGGCCTTAAAGGTAAGGCTCTAAAGTCAATAATCCAGGCCAAACCTTCACGCCGCACAAATGGGTTTAGACCGGGCTGGGTCACCATGCGCAAGATCGTGTTATTACGATAAGGAAGTTGCTCGACAAACGTGATGTAAGGCGCGCCGGCACGCGCTAAAGCATCTACGTCAAGCTGCTGATAACGATCAAAGATCGCCCACAAAAAACCTGACCTGCGGAAGATGGCGGCAGCGGCTGGTTCAGACCAAGGTATAACCAAGCTGACATCTCTCGGTCCTGCCCCGACGGGTGCCATATCTTCTGTAGCATCTGCCGAGCGCATTGCCGGAACGATACCCGCGTTTGTCGTGTTTACTGTTGGGGCTGCCGCAGGCATCGCCGCGCGTTGTGACGGGCTACCGGTGACTTGTGGCTTCGCAGGAGGCGGCACAGGGATGCGGAGCTCACCCAGTAACGCCAGAGGTATATTCCCGGACGGACGGATAGCACGCGCTGGAGTTGGAGCTGGGTCCGCCGACTGGCTGGGACGCGGTTGCGGCGCGGCCGCTGGAGTTGGGGTCTGAGCCTGTGCCGTTTGAGCGGATGGCGCATTTGCAACAGCACCGGATGACAGCAGATCAACAACGATACTATTACCATTCACGAAGTGTCTAATTTCCTGGTCTGCTGGCATTGGTAAATTGACATTGGTTGCCCCATTAGAAATCGACAGGGTTGCAGCCCGGAGTTCCACAGGAAGGCCTCGACGCAATGCCTCAATTGTTAATGAAGACGGCCTTTGGATAATGATAGAAGCCCGGTCACCATCGCGTTGCACGGCATAGGGTACTGCTGCAGGGAGATCAAAAACGATCCGCGTGTAATCCGGATGGCGTCCCGTTCGCACGTTGATCGAGACTGGCACAGTCGGTTGTGCTTGGATTGTAGAAGAGGTCGCAGGCTGGGATGCACCGCTACCAGCAGGTTGAACGGTCGCTGGTGGTGTTGAAGGCGACACCACTGGCGCCGGCGACACGGGCACCGGTGACACGGGTGCGGCTCCAAACAGATCAATAACAACAGCCGTTCCGACGACGAGAGACCTCATTTCAAAGGTATTCGTAAGTGGAAAAGAGGCCGTCAATCGGTCTGGACTTATCCGCCCAGCATTTAAATACCCGGGTAAAGCTGCAGCCGCTGCGCTCACATCACCTGTAATTGGGCGGTCAAACTGTAAGACCAATTGACCACCAATCACGTTGGCGGAGTAACGAACTGGTGCCGGCCAATCAAAAACGATCCTGCCATATCCGTCTCTCTCGGCCACGCGCATTGGGGCAGACAAAACAGGTTGACCCATGCCGATCAGCAGCGCGATGGCAAAAGCCACCCGCAGGCATGATCTTGATATGGGTCCAATCGTGTTCATAACTTTAGTTTACACCCCTGAGACGTAAGGAAAAATCACTATATCAACCCTGTCCGCAGCTTCGGCCAGAGCATTACGCGCGGCCTCCGGTAAATTTTGAGATCTCATTTTAAAATCAAGGTCTGCACGACCAAAGACCGTCATATCCCCTTGATAGCCAGATTGGCGTAAAACGTCTGAAACACGAACGGCGCGGGCCAAGGATAGCTCCCAGGTTGTTAAAAAGCCTGCGCTGTTAACACCTTCAGGCCCAACATGCCCCGTCACGGCAACCTCATTTTCTAAGGCACTCAATAAACCTGCCAGATCAAACAGAGCAGAACGAGCTTGTTCTCCAATAGTGGCGGACCCAGCCTCAAACAGCAACGAGCCAGGGAGTGAAAGAACCAGATACTCTTCCGTCAGCCGTGTTGAAACACGGCCAAAGCGAGCGTCTTTTGAGAGCGCATCTGAGACAACGGCTTTCAAAAACCCGAGATCTGCCGCACGAGGCAAGTCCTGTTGTGGAATGGTGAAGTTGGTTGTTGGCGATTGAGTCTCATCGCGCAACGGGTCAGACAACGATAAACCTGTAGATCGTGACAGGGCACCGTATCTCCCCAGATCAATATCAGACATGGCAAACAACAATATGAAGAATGTCAGCAGCAGAAGAACCAGATCACTGAATGTGAGTAACCAGGCAACCGATGAACGGTCCCTTTTAGGCTCTCCAAATTCTACGGCAAGCCCCATATCATGCTGAAGGGAGGTTAAATCTGACATGTGTAATGTACTTAAAATCATGGCACACCCGGACCGGACCGGCTTGGCATAACAACCCGATCTGCGCCCTCTTCTACGGCGAAAAAGATGAGCGTGAAAGCGCTACTGTCGCCTTCATCAAGACCAATCGATAATGACTTAGGGGGCATTCCGCGCGCATCCAGAGCGCGTGCAATATTTCCTACGCGGGCAATATCCGTCGTCATATTTATGGGCAGCGTCTCACTGTCTTGCGCCGGCACCCGGGCGATTACGGACAGTTCATAGGCCGTCCCAAATGGCGGCGAACTTACGGTGGCAACGATGCGATCCAGCATTGGCAGCGGATTGCGGACCACCACACTGTCATCTTCAAAAAAGACTTGCGATGGCACATCAACTTCCATTCGTGTTCCGGTAATTGCGACCCGGAGGTTTGCCAATGGAATTGCAGATTCAAAAATATCCGTCACAGCATCCTGGAAACGCCGGGCCTGAAACTCATTGCCGGTCGTCCCACCCAGGTCTTGCTGGATGCCAGGTCCGGAAATTTGAGCGAAAGCGTCCAACACGCTGTTGATGACAGCATCCCGGCGGCCAGAGTCAAAGGTCGAGAAACTGTTCAGAACAATAAAGAAGGCAAATAACAGTAAGTAGAGTGAGAGAAACAGCCATAGGCTTTGGTCGCCGCGCCGTGGTGCAGCAGCGATGGGTATGGAAAATGGGGTCCCAAGTTCGCCTCGGACAGCCATTTCTGCTTTGCCTCTTTCCCCACGAGCCCAACAGCGAACCCGTTAATCGCAGCCGAAATGTTTTTTGATCTCAGAGACCAAGGTTGGCGCCGCAAACGGCTTAACCAAGAACCCTGAGACACCGGCAGCTTCGGCGACTGCCTGTTTCGCTTCAGTGGGTTCGGCCGTCATCAGAACAAAAACAGACTGTGAATGCTGAGGATCAGCACGCACTGCTTTCAACAGTTCCAACCCTGTCATCGGATCCATATTCCAATCCGACACAATCAGGTCATACCCACCTGCAGCCGCTATTCGATCAAGGGCGTCCGGACCTGATGACACTTCGTCGACAGGGCCAAAATCCTGTTTGCGGAGAAGGTTGGCAACGGACCGGCGCATAACGTCCAGATCATCAACCACAAGGGCGGACCGGCGTTTCGCAGAGCTCGTCACGGCCTTCTCTTATCTGATCGAGACAGACGGACCGCAGATTGGATGTTAGGGATCATTGGTTAGCGACCGGTTAATTTATAGGTTCGCGATTTTTAGAATTTTCTTTTAAATTCCGCATGTTACGACGACTGATGCTCCGATTTTTGGCAGTAACATGGGTCGCTAACAGGTGATACCAACAGGGAGCCGTCCGAGAGCGGCTGTTAGCCCTGAGGGTCGTCATTGATACCAGGAATGAGTTTACGCATAGACAGCGCCTCGGTCACCGCTGTGGCTTTCATCGCATCCATATCAGCAAGAATAGGAGCGACTTTGTTCTCTTTCATGCCTTCAACAACTGTCAGTAGGATCGGCATATCCAGATCATTGAAAATCCGTGCCGCATCCTTAGGCTTCATAGCGCCATAAATACGAACGAGTTGTTCAATTTTGGCTTTCTGTTGACCATCAGCCTCAGCCACCAAATCTGACAAGGTTTGCTCAAGCTGCTGGAGTTCTGCGATTTTGCCATCAATACGCGCTTCAGCAGCCCGAAGCATTGCCTCACGGGCTTTGTTTTCTTGTGCTTGTGCCTCAATGACCTTCCTGCGTTCCGATAAACGTTGCAAGAGTTCCAATTCGGACTGCGTAAAAGTTTGCGGGTCAGTGCTGAATTCAGCAACGTTTTGATTTGGGGCATCTAATACGCCAACATTATCTTCGGAATTTGCCGCTGGTTCCGCCTCCGTCGTGCCGTCGGCACCAGGTTCCGTATTTGGCTGAGCCGCAGTGGTCTGAGCAGTGGCTTGAGCCTGGGCAATCTGATCGGTTGTGGTGGCCGTTGCACCATCCTCAACTCGTGCTCCAGCCCCTTCTTGAGCAACAGCACTAGGCTGAGAAACATCCACGGAGGCCATGAGAGTCTGAACATCATTAACAACCACGGTCACGCGAAAACCCAGGACAAAAATCGCCACGAGAATAAGGAGTGGCAATATCCGAACAATCGGGCCACGCCGTCGCACCTTCTTCTTTGAAACCCCACGAGGTTTTTTTCTCGTAGGATTTCCGCCCTTGGGTTGGCTGGGCCTAGGATGACGTTTGGTGATGCTCATAGTAAGTTACGATACCATAAAAACTGGGTTTTATCAGCGTGCTGATTGTAACGCTTTAAGAAGCTCACGCTCGGCCTCTGAGCGCTCATCTTCAACTGGCATAGCCTCAGCAAGGGGGCGCGGTGAGCCAAAAACGGGGCCAGGTTCGCGTTGGCCGCTCACCTTAGCCTCAGCCCTTGCAGCACCAATGGCCGCGCGCAAATCCAGTTCTCCGTCATCATCGCTCGCTGCCATTGCCGCGCCGGCAAGCGTGCGCGCATTTACGGCGGGGTCACCCTGCGGAGAAACAGCGCGAAGTGGAGCAGATCGTGGTGGAGCAGAACGAATAGGACTGGTCGCTGCGGGAGCCGCCTGAGGGGCATCCACCGTCCGCGTTGTTCTGACTGCGCCTTCTAAACGATCGGCGGTTTCTTCGGCCCGCTCAACCATAAAGGCAAGGTCATCGCGGAGGGCATGTGCCTTCTCAACACGCTCCTGCAGGGCATTATTGGCGTCGAGTGTGGCTTTTTTGAGTTTTGGAATGCCTGCTTCAGCACGCATTGTCGCTTCATTGAAGCTACTAACAACTTTAGCCAGTTCGTCTCGGGAGTTTCTAAGGGCATTCAATCTACGGTTCAGGATCACCGCGTATATAATGGTTGGCAAAAGCAAAAAGATGATGACTAAGTCCATAATCGTGTCGAAGGGGATGTCCATCATTTGTCAGCCTCACACCGGTTTGGCAGCGAATGTTGTGCCACTTTGACCTGCTTTTTTAAACTACACTGGTCGGGAGATCTCTAATCACCTGAAAGATATAGGTCAAAGCCCATAATAAAGAGTTAAACCCTAGGGATATTGAAACGCTGCTAGCGCCTTTTTTTCCTGGGCTTAGCTCTGCGCAACGGCCTTTTTCTTCTTGTGATCGACGCGGATTGCAATGTTATTGCCCCGACGGCCCATCCGCCCCTCAAACATCGGAACATCCCCACAGCGCAATTCTACCGCTGAATCGGGTTCGGTATTGAGCATAAGACGAGAGCCAACTTCCAGATCCAGAACCTTTTTCAAGGACATAATTTGAGTGTCAAGGACGGCCTCAAGCCCAACCTCCGTAAACCACATTTCTTCTGCAAGGTGGGTTTCCCAGATGGAGTCACGGCCAAATTTCTCACCCATGAACATCTGAAGTAGGAGTTCGCGCACCGGCTCCAGTGTTGCAAATGGGATTAGGATTTCTAAGCGCCCCCCACGGTCTTCCATATCAATGCGTAGACGCGCCACGATCGCCGCATTAGAAGGCTGGGAAATTGTCGCAAATCGCGGATTTGTTTCAAGACGGTCAAAACGGAACGTGACCGGCGACAACGGATCAAAGGCGGCTGATAAATCAGCCAAAACCACATGAATCATGCGTTCGACCAGGGTCCGTTCAATTGTGGTGTACGGACGACCCTCAACACGCATAGCCGCAGTGCCGCGACGACCACCAAGCAACACATCAACGATGGAGTAGATCATCGATGAATCCACGGTCATCAGGCCGTAATTATCCCACTCTTCTGCCTTGAAAACCGTCAACATGGCGGGCAGCGGAATAGAGTTCAGGTAATCGCCGAACCGCTGAGAGAGAATATCATCCAACGAGACTTCAACGTTGTCGGAGGTAAAATTACGCAGAGAGGTCGTCATCATGCGGACGAGGCGGTCGAACACCACCTCAAGCATGGGCAGACGTTCATAGGAAACCAGCGCTGAATTCAGTATGGCCTGAATACCAGCCCGGTCCATGCCCTCGTCTGAGGCTTCATCAAACCCTAAAAGACTGTCGATTTCGTCCTGATTGAGAACGCGGGTCGACTCACGGCCACCCATAGAGGCCATATCATCGCTATCATCATCGCCGCCGAGCATAGCCTCCCATTCGGCGGCCATGGAGTCAGCTTCATCTCCATCACCATCATCCCCGCCGTCAGACGCCATGGCTTCCCATTCGGCCATAAGGTCTTCGTCGTCTTCTCCGGGCGTTTCATCTTCGCTGGGTGGAACCATTATCGTTTTTCCGCTAAAGCGCTGTTTTTATTGATATTATTGTACGATCATTTCTTTAAAAAGCACATCATTAACCCGCGCCGGCTGAACAGCAGAATTGACCCTGTTCAACAGTTCCTCGCGTAATCGATACATGCCGGCAGCACCCTGTAAGTCTTCCATACGCAATTCGCGCAGATAGACCTGAAAATTATCTACGATCCGGGGCAACACCATTTCAATGGTCGTAATATCATTCTCATTCGCAAGCTCAAGGCTAACGCGCATCTTCAGGAAGTTACGGGTACGGCCAGGCGTATTCAGATTAACCAGCATTTCCGGTAGGTCATAAAAAATCGCCGAGCCAACCGGTGCGCCGCCTGCACCCAGACCACCACCAGCATCACCAGACATTTCGCCGTCCGATATTTCTTCGGTAGCAGCAGGTTCTTCACCGCCGAGCATTGCCAGTAAAGGGTCTGCTAAGCCAGAGAAATACGCACCAGCAGCTCCACCGATCACCAGCAGAAGCGGCAATACGACAAGAAGGATGAGACGCTTTTTCCCGCCACCTTCGTCATAGCCGCCGGAATCGAAATCTACGTCGTCATCAAAATCTTCATCAAGATCTTCAGACATCCCACATTCTCCCTTAGCCCAACGGCTTTTCTCTTATCATAGTGTTATAAGAGTGTAGCACGGGGCGCGGCCACACCCCCCACAGGCGAGCCTAAAAAACTGAGCCTATAATCAAAGGCCCAAATCAGAACCTAGGCAGGTTTGGTTAATAATATATTGAATCTGGGCCGGTGATCACGCGAGCCTCCAAGACCGGGGGGCAAGAGTTGCCCGCCTCACCCGGCGGAGAACTCCCCTTAGACCAGCTTTCCGGCCACTCCTTTATCCCTAAGGCATTATAAAACATAGTTTTTTAGAGTTGGCATGCTTTGTGCATTCCTTTTGGCCTGAATAAACGCGCAAAAAGCGCAAAGAAGGTAGGCCATGGATAATACAACGTATATTTCGCTTTCGCGACAGAACGCTTTGTGGAACCAGCTTGAGGTGGTTTCAAACAACCTCGCCAATGTGAACACCATTGGCTTTAAGGGATCCGACGTTCTGTTCAGTGAATACCTTGTCAAAGTAAGGTCTGATGAGCGGCCCTTTAAAGACAAGATCGCTTTCACCCAAGACTTCGGCTTGGTCCGGGATATGACCCAGGGACCGCTGCGCCACACCAACAACACGCTTGATCTCGCCATTCAGGGCGAGGGTTATTTTGTTGTTGAAGGCGTTGAAGGTGAAAACTTCACACGCGCCGGAAACTTTACTCTGGATATCAACGGGCAAATTGTGAACCAGGAAGGGCTTCCCCTTCTCTCCACAAACAACACTCCGATCACTTTGGACGCCAGCGTTGATGAAATTACCATCAATGGGGATGGTGCCATCATCGTCAATGCCGAAGAAGTCGACCGTATTCGTGTGGTCAACTTTACAGACCCACGCGACCTGCAACAGGTTGACGGCACGTTGTTTCGTGCTGTTGCTGGGCAACCGTCTATAGATATTGAGCGCCCCCGCATTGCTCAAGGGGCACTTGAAGATTCGAATGTAAACGGTGTCGTAGAAATGACCCGGATGATCGCGCTAAACCGCGCGTACCAAGACATTAATAATATGGTCAAGACGGAAGACGAACGGAAGAAAAAAGCCGCCGACGTCTTCACGCGCAAAGTTGCTTAACAGAATTCAATAGAAGGGAAGCGAGGGAACAGCCATGAGTATCCGAGCTTTAAACATTGCCGGAACCGGCATGCTAGCGATGCAGACGAATGTGGAGGTTATCTCCAACAACATCGCCAACATGAACACCACCGCCTACACCCGGCGGCGAACAGAATTTAATGACTTGCTGTATCAAGATTTACGGCGTGTCGGGTCGACGTCTTCCGACGCTGGCACCATCGTCCCCGCTGGGGTGCAACTCGGCCTGGGTGTTAAAACCGCTGCCGTGTATCGCATCACCGAGCAGGGCAGCATGCTCTCGACGGAAAACAGCCTCGACTTAGCCATTCAAGGCCGTGGCTATTTCCAGATTGATTTGCCAGATGGTGAAACCGGCTACACCCGAGACGGCTCGTTTCAGTTAAGCCCGGACGGCGAAGTTGTGACCCATGACGGCTTTTTGGTTCAAGGATTGTCCGCTGTTCCAGTGGACGCGATTTCGATCTCGGTCAACCAGCAGGGCGAAGTTTTCTATAAACAAGATGGCGTCACAGACCCGCAATCCGCAGGTCAGTTGCAGCTTGCCACCTTCCCCAACGAAGCCGGCCTTGAAGCCATTGGGGACAACCTGTTCCTGCTGACCCCGGCCTCGGGCAACGAGAACACAGGCGTTCCCGGTGACCCTGGATTTGGCACAATTTTGCAGGGCTTCCTGGAGACCTCCAACGTCAACGTGGTGTCTGAAATCACCGATCTGATCAGTGCGCAGCGGGCCTACGAAATGAACTCGAAGGTCATTCAAACTGCCGACGAAATGTCGTCCACCGTCAACCAGATGGTCTAACGGAGCTTATAGGAAACAGCCATGAACCTGGTTCATCGTTCACTTTTAGCTTTTGTGTTTTGCCTGACGGCCGTTGCAAGTGTTGCAATCGCAGGCAACGCTCAAGCTGACATTCACGACTTTACAGCAGACCTGCGTCCGTCAGTGACCGTTACTGGGCCGGTCGTGACATTAGGCGACCTTTTTGAAGGCGATATCATGCGCCCTGAAAAGGCTGTCGCCAAGGCGCCAGAACCCGGCCAGCGGTTTGTGCTTGGGGCCAAGTGGCTTTCAGATTTAGCTCGCACCTACGGCATTGATTGGCGTCCATCGAACACCTACGACCGGGCCACGGTGTATCGTGAAGGTCAGACCATTAGCCAAAGCGAAATTCTGGATCACCTGCGTGGTGAACTCGCCCTTCATGGGCTGCCCAGCAACTATGGTTTAGAAGTCGTAACACCGCTGAGTAGCGTTACTGTTTCAACCGATGTTGCACCCGAAATTGGCATCCGTGAGCCTTACTTCGACGCAGAAAGCCGTGTGTTTTCGGCTGTGATTGAAGTGCCCCGGGGGGCCCCGTCTGCACAATTTATTCCCGTGCGTGGCCTGGCGTTCCCAACCGTGACCGTGCCAACTCTGAAGCAGAATATCAGCAAGAATACCCTGATCACCGATGACATGATCACGCTGGTCGATATTAAAGCGGACAACGTCTATCGCGACACCATCATGGACCCCCGCTTGCTGGTTGGCAAAAGCCCGCGCACGTATATCCGCTCGGGTGAACCGGTGCGCGATACAGATGTTATTCGTGTCTCTTTAGTCGATATTCCAGTGCCCGTGCAGAACCTGCGCGAGGATGCAAAAATCACCACGGCGCATCTGCAATGGGTGACGGTCAATCAGAGTGATTTATCTGACAACGTGATCACCGACATGAACCGCCTGATTGGGCTGTCTCCCCGGCGATTCTTGCCCTCGGGTGCGCCAATCCGCAGTTCAGATGTGCATTCCGTCGTGCCCGTCGAAATTCCAGTGGCCATCCGCGATATCCGCCGGGGCACATTGGTAACCGACAGAGACTATCATTGGGTGACCGTGAATGAACACGAGATCAATGGCGACGTTCTTTACGACGATTACGATATTGAGGGCCTGGTTGCACGCCGCACGGTCAGAGCCGGTCAGGCGTTCCGCGACCGCGACCTGCGCACCCCGATTATGGTGGATCGCGGCAAGATCGTGACCATCAAGCTGAATACGCCCTACATGCAGCTATCGGCCAAAGGCAAGGCGCTGGAAAAAGGCGGCGCCAATGAAACGATCAAAGTCGTCAACACGCTGTCGAACAAGACCATCCTCGCGACCATCGTCGATGCCGACACGGTCCGCGTGGACTCTCTACAAACAGCAATGCAGTAACGCCTGCAAATCGCAAATCAGTAATTAAAACTAAGAGAAAAAAGGACAAAGGCCATGAACGTCCCTCGCTCAACACTTAAAACGCTAGCTGCTCTTCTCATCGGCGCAACCGCGCTATCAGGATGCAGCAACATGGAACGGCTCTCCCGTGTGGGGCAGCCGCCCGCCATGACCCCTGTCGTCAACCCGACAACAGACAACAATTATCGCCCAGTGAGCATGCCGATGCCGACACCCCAGGTGCTGGCGCCGAATGCCAACTCGCTGTGGCGTCCCGGCGCACGCGCCTTCTTCAAGGATCAGCGCGCCAGCGATATCGGTGATGTTCTGACGGTCATCGTCAACATTCAGAACGAAAGCGCGACCCTGAACAATGAGTCCCAGCGGACCAGAGACAACGTCTCTGAGACCCTGAGTGTGGGCAACCTGTTCAACGCCCAGAACCGTATTCTGCCCGGCAGCAACCAGACCCCAGCGTTGGATATCAGCAGCGGCAGCAACTATCGCGGCTCTGGCAACATCGCGCGGGATGAAAGCATCAACATCCGTCTGGCTGCGGTCGTGCTTCAGATTTTGCCGAACGGTAATCTGGCCATCGCCGGACGCCAGGAAGTGCGCGTCAACGACGAGCTTCGTGAACTGACAGTGGCCGGCGTCATCCGGCCTGAGGATGTCGGCTCCACCAACACAATCACCTGGGACAAGATCGCCGAAGCGCGCATCTCCTATGGTGGACGTGGCAGCCTGTCTGATGTCCAGCAACCTCGCTACGGACAACAGATCTTCGACATCGTCTTTCCCTTCTAACACGCCAGGGTGCGGCGACGGGTTCAACACCAGCGCGAACAGAATGTTCCGCCTCCGTCGCCCCCCAGGCACGCACCGAGATCCTTCCGGTGTGATGCAGATCGGTCCACTCTGACAGATTTTAGGTCTTGACGACTCCGAACGATCACACCTGCCGTAGCAACTGTCATGGCCTGTTGCGGCGCAGAAGCAAACTCGCCGGTGGGACATGTTCCCACCGGTCTTTTTTTGTGCTTTTGAGACCCGATCTTGGGTCGATATCTGGCTTTTTAAGGATTGAGTCGAGGTTTGAGATTTTTTGTTGTGGGGCTCGACGGTGGAACGAGATTTTTTGTTGTGGGGCTCGACGGTGGAACGAGCCCATGCACGACTGGTTCAGTTCAAACGAGCCCATGCACGTATGATCGGGGAAACGAGCCCATGGAAGCGCCTTAGCTGCACCCCTTGGAACGAGCCCATGCACTAAGATTTTTCTGGCCTGATGGAAAAAGATCTTGCTATCAACAAATTTAATGGTGATTATCCCCTTGACGCACGGTAGGTGTTTTTGTAATATCTAACCATCATGAAAACACAGACCCTTAGAGACTTTTTCAAGCAGTTCCCCAGTGATCAAGCCTGTTTAGATCATCTATTCGAGGCCCGTTATGGTTCTGATTACGTTTGCCCCAAGTGTGAGAAACAAGGAAAGTGGTACCCGCTCACTAATCGGCGGGCTTATTCCTGCCAGTGGTGCGGGCATCATGAATATCCCTGCGTAGATACGCCGTTTCACCGCTCGCGCACGTCCCTACAGCTTTGGTTCTATGCGATCTGGATGTTTACCACGTCCCGCCATGGTGTTGCTGCCAAGGAACTAGAGCGCCAGTTGGGCGTTACCTACAAAGCGGCTTGGCGTATGGCTAAGGTTATCCGTGAGCATATGTCCAGGGTGGATGGGGACGAACCGTTATCCGGCACAGTCGAGATCGACGAGAGCATGTTTAGTGGCCGTAGAAAGGGCATTGGCGGCGGTTTCAAGGTCGTGGGTAACAAAGCAATCGTTCTTGGCATGGTACAGCGCGACGGTGACGTTCAAACCCAGGTCGTCCCTAACTCACAAGCCAAGACGCTTTTGCCGATTATTGAGGCTAATGTGGTTAAGGGTTCAACCATCAACACAGACGAAGCACACGCCTACAAGAGTCTGTCTAAGCGTGGCTATAAACACGAAACGGTTGACCATGGCCGCAAGGAATACGCTCGTGGTGACGTGACTACCAATTCAATGGAGTCATATTGGGCAAGGCTGAAAAACAGCATCCGTGGCACTCACGTCCACGTCTCGTCTAAGTACCTTGATCTTTACGCGGACGAGTTTGAGTTTCGTCACAATCGCCGGAAGTGTCCTGAGACGATGTTCCCTGAGTTGCTTTCGACTTTTGAACCATTGAAGAAATAGCAGCGTCGAACTCGTCAACGTCTCCATCACCGTCCTTGTCGTGTTCGGAGATGAACTGGTCGAGTTTACCCTCTTTCAGGGCCTTTTTGAGCGTAATTCGTGGCATTAGTCGAACAAATCATCCTGCTTAGCGGGCGGAATAACATCATGAACGGTAGATACAAAATAACTCGGATCCCCTACCGGGTCGTTCTTGTCGTCCAATCGTATCTCAATTCTTAGGTCAACAGAAAGGTAGCTGCCAGCAGGCACCTGCACCTCATTGGCATGGAAGCGATCCAACCATTCAGCATCCTCGACCTTAACATCTATAGTCTTATCGAAGATTACAGACCATTTTGAATCTCCGATAAGGTCCGGTTTCTTAACCTTAACTTTAGCCGGGAAAGTAGTTTTATTCACACGCTCTTGCGGCTCTTGAAGCCCGAACTCCATTCCATCCATTTCAATTCCTTCGGCCACCGATATTTCTTCACTCACGACATCGTCATGTTCAAATTGAAGTTTCTCGTAGCCCGTTCCTGTTAGCGGTTTAATGACCGATTTCACATTCTTAAGTACGGACGGCTCACCCATCATCAGGTACGTGTTCTTATTGACGGTAATTGATCCGCTATTGTTGACATTCTTTAGGATTACGTTGTCGTCCCCCTCCTGAATTTCAAGCTGCTCCAGGGATGAAACCTTGTTCTTAGCAAGCCACTTATAAAGTTGAAAAATGCCGCCGCCACTTAAGGCGGTCCCACCGATTAAACCAATCCATTCGGCAATTTCTTTGGCTGTTGCAACGCGTTCGTCTTGAACAAGAAGGGCGGCCTGCTGGAGAAGGGTCTGTGCAATCTCAATATAAAACTGAAAGCACTGTTGTTCAGTATCGACGTTCACCAAAACTTTTACCGACGACCGACCGCCGTTGAATTTTCTGTTGGCGGTTTTGACGAGTCCCGACAATGCCAGAAGGGCTGGAGCCAAATCGGCCACATCCATAGAGTGTCCGGCTAGCGCCGGACCGTCATAGCGTACAATTGCAGCGGTTTTTGACATTCCCACACCTTACACCCATGGAAGTAGAAAGTGAATCCCACCGTGTTTCAAGGGGATAAACCTGAATTTAATTGTTATAATTCTCTTATGCTGGAAATTACAAAACAGTTTATTTGAATAAGTTAGGCAAACGAAAAATGGCCGATCTAACGGGCCATAAACATAGGTGGCGGTAATCAGGCGGTTTTCTGCATCGTAGGTATACGCCCAGATGCCAGACGTTGTGAGATTGCCATTGGCATCGTAGGTAACGGCTTGGCCTTTGATGGCGGTATACTGGTTGAGGCCGTTGACGACATAGTCATCATCCACCGCGCTGGCGGTTCTGTAGATAAAATCCAACGGCAGGGACTTAGAAGAGACCTGATTGGCCGGTGTGTAATTGAAGGCCCACACGGCGTCGTGCGTTTCACCCGGGGAGGTCTCAATCAAGTTTTGATGGGTGATGGACTTAAGGGCAGAATCTGCTTCGTAGTCGTAAGTTTTAACGCGCCCATTGCCGAAGGTCGCCGAGGTGCGACGACTGAGACCATCGTAGAGATAGCTTACGTAAGAGTCCGGATCGGTACAGACAATGGCTGTATGTTCGGCAGGCGTATCCGCCTCGCAGATTTCAGACATGCGGTTGAGGGCGTCATGCTCGAAGATCACCCGGAGACTGGAGCCCCCGGCCCATTAGAGTCATGCGTTCTCTTCTTTTTTCAACTGTCGATAATAATGTCTGAAATTCAATACACCGAAAATAACCGCAAATATTATCCATGACAACAATATAACCGTCGGCAGCATTTCTATATCAACAAACAGGTATTCAACATAAGCGATTAGGCCCATGACTAAGGCAATAATATAGTA
This sequence comes from Rhodospirillaceae bacterium, assembly GCA_040219235.1. Lineage (NCBI taxonomy): Bacteria > Pseudomonadati > Pseudomonadota > Alphaproteobacteria > Rhodospirillales > Rhodospirillaceae > Rhodospirillaceae bacterium. Next base: position 1,043,088 of record JAVJSV010000011.1, on the reverse strand, counting down.
CTTAAAAAGCAGAAAAATTTTATTTTTTTCCCGTTCTATCTGAACTACTCGCCAATAAATAGATAACCTGCGCTCCTTAGACATTTAGGTATTCCTCAATTTAGTAATTCAACTCATAGGCCACGAACATCACTGAACTTATAGCAAAAACACATTTTTGACATCGTTAGCTGAGTTACTAAAAACAAAGCGCTGCGCGCAAACGGATACAAACTGAGCCAGAAATTTGGTTTGCGTCACGCCTATCATTTGCACCTTGCATTACATTTCCTACATTCACCGTAGACGAAACACTACTATTGCCTGCTGTGCCTTCACTATTAGAACTGCCACTGTCTGTACTATTGCTTTCGGTAGATGGGTCAAAGCCTGCCCACGGGAACACTTCAGTATTCTTCACCAATATCGACCCACCAATCTGCGGGCCAAACCCTGCCGAAAATCCTAATTTGTCTCCAATAGGTTTACCATCTGAATTTAGAGGAAGCTGCGCGCCAAAACCAAATATTCCGAAATCACCAGAGACTTCAACTGAAGGACCTTGGAAATCTCGCACATCGCCCTGTAGAAAACCAAAATCTGCAGCTACACCGTCGTGCACGCCCAGACCAGCACCGCCAGCAACATATGGCCCAAAACTAAATTTCTGCCCTCTTGACGTAGGTATACTTAAGTAAAAGCCCGTCGAACCATTGACCTCAACAGGTGTTACGCCAAGGTTTGCAATTGCATCAGCTTCTACCCATATGACTAGTGTTCCGCTGGGATCAATCCTATTAAGCGGATCATTCAGGGCATATTGATACAATCCCATGCTGTCTTGATAGCCGATGGGGTCGATCTGCAGGAAGCGTCCGAGGGACGCGTTATAGTACCGTGCACGGTAGAAATAGAGGCCTGTTTCCGGGTCCAGACGTCGGCCCGCGAAGCGATAGGGGTTGCCTTCCACCCCCTCTATGCCTACTTCCCCAAAGGACGAGTAAGAGTATTTCTCCGCCAGGTTGCCCACATTGTCTGAGGTGGCCACCACGGTGCCCGCATGGTCGGCATGATAATACTGCACCTGTTCATCGGCGACAGGCTGGGTGGGATCAAGCATGACCACCGGCTCATCCACCTGCGGGCCATGGACATATTGCCGCAGCAATGTGCCACCACCCGTAAACTCTGCAATGACATCACTACCCGCATAGAGATAACGGGTTTCAACTGGGTTGCCGCCAGAGGTGGTGACCGTTTTGGCAATACGCCGATCCAGCGGGCCATAAACATAGGTGGCCGTAATTAGCCCATTGGTGGCAGTAACGAGGCGGTTTTCTGCATCGTAGGTATACGCCCAGATGCCGGAGGTGATGAGGTTGCCGTTGGCATCGTAGGTAACGGCTTGGCCTTTGATGGCAGTATACTGGTTGAGGCCGTTGACGACATAGTCATCATCCACCGCGCTGGCGGTTCTATAAATAAAATCGATCGGCAGGGACTTCGATGACACTTGATTGGCGGGCGAATAATTGAAGACCCACACTGCATCGTGCACCTCGCCAGGAGACGTCTCGATTAAGTTTTGGTGGGTGATGGACTTAAGGGCAGAATCTGCTTCGTAGTCGTAAGTTTTAACGCGCCCGTTGCCGAAGGTCGCCGAGGTGCGACGACTGAGACCATGCACCCCGCCCGCTTTTTTGCTATGACCGTGCCTGAAAACTGAAACACCATTGTGAACGTGGGACACAAAAAGCCATGAATCTTGTCGAAAATATGAGCCGCCTCGGCACCGAGACTGCCTTTGAAGTTTTGGCCCGGGCCGAGCAACTGGCCCGCGCGGGCCAGGACATCATCAACCTCGGCATCGGCCAACCGGACTTCAAAACGCCAGCGCATATTGTTGAGGCGGCAGTTAAAGCCCTGCGCGACGGCCAGCACGGCTACACGCCTGCCAATGGTATTCTGCCGCTGCGCGAAGCCGTAGCGGCGGATCTGTACAAGCGCCATGACGCCGAAGTAAACCCGGATAACGTAATGATCATGCCCGGTGGCAAGCCGACCATGTTTTTCGCCATCCTGATGTTTGGCGCACCCGGCCGTGAGATCATGTACCCCGACCCCGGGTTTCCGATTTATCGCTCAATGATTGAGTTTACCGGCGCGACGCCTGTGCCGATTCCGCTGCGGATGGACAACGACTTTGCCTTTTCCGCCGAGGACGTGCTGGCCAACATCACCACGCGCACCAACCTGATCATCGTCAACTCACCGGGCAACCCAACCGGTGGTATAACCCCGCAAAGCGAAGTGGACACCCTGGTGGCCGGACTGGCGGACTGGCCCGACATCGCCGTTATGTCTGACGAAATTTACAGCAACATGCTGTATGACGGGCGCAGCCACGTCAGCTTTCTGAACAAACCAGAGATCCGTGACCGTCTCATCCTGCTGGATGGCTGGTCCAAAACCTACGCGATGACCGGCTGGCGCCTTGGCTTCTCGGTGTGGCCCGATACGTTGATCGACAAAATCACACGCTTGGCGGTCAACAACCATTCCTGCGTCAACGCACCCACCCAGTTTGCCGGCATCGCCGCCCTGACCGGACCGCAAGACAGCGTGACCACCATGATGACCGCGTTTGATCAACGCCGCCGCGTTATCGTACCACTGCTCAACGCCCTGCCGGGGTTTGAGTGTATCGCGCCCGGCGGCGCGTTTTATGTGTTCCCCAACATCGCAGGCACAGGTCGTACGGGCAAAGCACTCCAGGCCGAGATATTGGAGAACACCGGCGTGGCCACTGTGCCGGGCTCCAGCTTCGGGATTCATGGCGGTGACTTCATCCGCTTTTCTTACGCAGCATCCTTGGAGAATATCGAAGAAGCCGTGCGCCGGATTGGGGACTATTTGGTTGGTTAGTTCAGCACAATAAGGCCCAAAGCCATATTTTTGGTAAAACGGACGCAACCTCCAAGACTCACTCTGAAGTTCTTCTTATATCTTACAGTTGAGCTCGCTATAGTTAAAATACGAAGTATCCTGAGTTGATACCTGTGAGATAAACACAACAATACTGCCTGTGCTTTGCTCCCTATGCCTTGAAAGATCTACTGTGAAACAGAACAAAATTAATCCGGAATTGATTTCGTCTGATTATGCAGCCCTAAACACAGAGCTCCACAAGGACAAGTTATACGGAAATTCAGGCTGGAAGTATGCCAATGACATTATTCAACTGAGCCAGGACAATGGTTACAAAACTGTCTTGGATTATGGATGTGGTAAGGGCACTTTTTCAGAAGCGCTGAGGCAAAAAGGTAGCGACCTGATCGTCTACGAATATGATCCGGCCATCAGCGATAAAAACGCAGAGCCCCCAGCGGCGGATATCGTTTTATGTTCTGACGTCTTAGAGCACGTAGAGCCCGAGGCACTGGACTCGGTCATTGCGCACATTGCTACTAAAGCTGAGAAAGCAGCTTTCTTATACATCGCAACACGTGCCGCCAAAAAGACTTTGCCAGATGGCCGCAATGCCCACCTGACAATCCAGTCGGGTGACTGGTGGACTGAAGCGCTTTCAAAAAAGTTCGATATTATCCATACCGTTCGCAAACCTTGGTTCATTGCAGTCGTGGCTAAGCCGCTTTAGCCGTTGCGTGAAATATTCCGACTCCACCCTATGAGCGGGGCTTTCCGGGTCTATTTTGATCCACCGAGTCCCGCCAATTAGCCCCTTTTTGCGCCCTTTGAGAGAGGCTAAAACCTCGCTGTTGCTCTTTTTTCAAGGTCGGCGTGAGTCGAAAATAAAAATCATAAGTCACTGTTATAAATAGATTTTATGGAATTTCGGAGATCATTTTCCGCGCCTCTTTTGCCCGCCATACGATTTCTTACCCACTAAAACCATTTGTTAACACTCCGGGGGCATAAATGGTGACGTTAGAAGCGTTAAAAGGCCGCGGGCCTGTGATCAACGATCCTTGTATAGGGGAAAACGGATGACATTTATGTCGAACATCAAAACTGAAATGAGCATGCTTGAAGAGGACGCCTTCGCCCTCACCCAGGCCGCTCTTGAGATCTCCCAAGCGCAGGAAACCAAAGACGAGCGTCGCCTTGCCGCCGCTCTCGATAAGAATCTGCAACTCTGGGTCGGAATTCGCACCCTGGTCGAGCGTGAAGGCAATCCGCTGCCGACCGAGGTCAAAGCCAATCTGAGCCGGTTGAGCCACTTCGTCGCACAAAAAACATTTGAAATGCAAGACGGCTCAAACGACAAAACCCTTGAAGCCCTGGCCAACACCAACCTTCAGATTGCTGAAGGTCTGTTGGAAAGCAAAGCGAGCTAACAACGCTCGTTGAGCGGCGAACGGCCCGCCCTCCCCCGGGAGCGCTTGGTCTGACGCCCAGGTCCGCGAACCTCAAAAGAGGCGTTTCCGAAAGGAGACGCCTTTTTTTATGGCGCCGAGTCCGCGCGTTGGTTTTTTGCGCCGAGTCCGCGCGGTTAAAATCCACACCGTGATTATTGCCCTGGATGCTCGGACTAAATCCGAGCATGACAGGATGGGGTAAAACAAAGGCGCAAAATATAACTCGATTTGTCACCCTCGGGTTTAACCCGAGGGTCCAGGGTAAATAAAACAGTAGAGGAGAAAACCTGGCGCTCAGTGTACTTCCTAAAACACCCAATCCTCCTCTAAACCCCAGTACCCACTGCACGGATAGGCCACCATCATTTCCGCCATCATATCCGCCGTCATATCCCTTGCCGTCCTATGGCTTTGTTGCCGCAGAATCCTCTAAGATCATGTTGGCGGGCATTTAGCCTGTCTTGGAAAGGATTTATTATGCACCGCAGGGGTTTCTTATACGCATCCGCCGCAGTGATCACCGTCGCTGTATCGCGCGGCGCATTGGCCCAAGATCGCAGCGACGCCCGGGGCGATAAGCCGACCATCGCGCTGATCGGCGCGACGTCGCGCTCGGGCCGGGAAATTATCCGCCAGGGTCTCGCCGCCGGATACAAAATTAAGGGCCTGGCCCGCACGCCGTCGAAGCTGGGCATTGAACACGAGAACCTTGAGATGTTTGAGGGCGATGTGCGCGACCGCGCCTCACTGGAAAACATGCTGAACGGCGATGAAGTGGTTGTTTCCATGGTGGGACGCGGCGCGCCTGACGACCCCATGGCGGAAGTCGGCCCGGTGGACATTTACACGGTGATGGCCACCAACCTGATCGCCGCCATGAAGAGCAAAGGTAATGCGCGGTTGATCATGGCCAGCTCCACCGGGGTGGAACATCGCGCCGATGTCAACGCGCCCAAACCAGCGCCGGGGCCAGGACTCGGGCCGACACCAAACCACATGACCGAGATGTGGCGGTGGAATGCGCGGCACTTGTACAACGACATGTACGAGATGGAAGAGATGATTGCCGCCAGCGGGCTGGAGTACATTTTGCTGCGCCCCGGCTTCATGGTGGAAGAACCGGCGCGTGGGGACATGCAATTCAACACCACCAACGATACGCCCGGCGCACGCATCATCACCTATGCAGACTTCGCCGCCTTCATCCTCGATCACTTGCAAGGGCCGGACTATTTGAACCAAGCCATTGGTTTGTATTCCGACACCATTATGAATCCGCAGGCCGAGATTGAGAAATTTCTCGCCACACAGAAGAAGTAGGAGAGTCCCATGCTGCTCAACACGTTAAAATGCTTCAGCCGGTTCACCCGGAGTTTGGTGGTTGTTTCTGCCCTGGTTGCCGTTGCCGCCTGCGACACCGACCCCGCCGAGGACCACAGCGACAACAGCGAGACAACCGAAAGCACGGAAATCACGGCTGGCGGTTTTGAACATGCCCAAAGCCGGTTTTATGAAGACGACAACCCCTACGCCGAGATCATCGCCAAATCAGAGGCGTCGTTTCAGGCCATGGACATTGAAGGCGCGCTGCAAGGTCTGGACGAAGAATTCACCATGTACGAAATCACCGCCGAGGGCGCGGAAGAACGCGTGAAGGGCATCGCCCAGGTGCGCGAGGCCGTGGGCGGCGTGTTTGGCACCGGCAAATGGCTGGGGGCCAACGTGTACAAATGGGGCCTGACCGACAACACCCTGGTGCAGATTGAAGAAGACTTTTTTGAAACCGAAGACGGCGGGCGGCGGTCGATCAAAACCCTGGTGGTGTTTGAACACCGCGATGGCAAACGCTGGCGCGAATGGCGGTTTAAACCGGAAGCGAAGTAAGTTGTCATTAAGAAGAAGTGGTTAAGGGCATTAGGACGTTCCCAAGGGACCGTACGCAACAATATAAACCCTAATTGACTGAGCCCCACAATGAGAACATAATGCGAACAAATAAGCTTTAAGGTTATCAAAAATGGATAAGAGACCAACAGCGATTGATTTATTCTGCGGAGCAGGCGGACTTTCTGAAGGCTTTCGACAGGCTGGTTTCCAGGTTCTGGCTGGTAACGACATTGACGAAGCAGCTAGTAGAACTTTTTCTGCCACGCACCCTGAAGCAATTTTATTGCCGGGGTCGGTTGCTAAAATTTCCGGAACAGACTTCCTCAAATCGGCTGGACTCAAAAAAGGCGAACTTTCATGCCTTATTGGTGGTCCACCCTGCCAAGCATTTAGTGTTTACAATCATCAGCGCGGAATACACGACGAACGTAGTCAGCTCTTCCATGAATATCTTCGGATTGTTGACCAAATACGCCCTGAGTGGATTGTTATGGAAAACGTAACAGGCATCACTTCAATTAGTAGCGGTGCAGTCGTCTCCTCAATTATGGAAGGGTTTAAGAAGAGAGGATACAATATTGAAAATAACGTTCTTCGTGCGGAAGAATATGGAATACCACAAGAACGGCGCCGTGTCGTTTTTATAGGGAATCGGCTGGGAAAACCGATCATCTGGCCGGTAAAAACACATGGCAAAGGGCTACTACCGTTTGTAACGATACATGATGCCTTATCGGATTTACCACAGCTAAAAAACGGTGAAGACAAAGGCGATTTGCCATACTCAACTGGACCATTTTCTTCTTACCAAAGAGAGCTGCGAGGAAGTGCAACTCGCGTGCTAAATCACGCTGCGCCTAAGCTAGGAGCGGTAAACATTGAACGTTTAAAGCATATTCCAGCAGGTGGAAGCTGGCGTGACATTCCGGTCGATCTGCTTCCCGAAGGCATGAAGCGCGCTAAACGCAGTGATCACACAAAGCGATATGGGCGTATGCGTTGGGACGGCCTCTCTTCAACCATATTAACTAAGTGTGATTTGCATTGGGGGGCGTTCATTCATCCTGAGCAAGAGCGAACCATTTCAGTCAGAGAGGCTGCCCGTATTCAATCATTTCCAGATTCGTTTCAGTTTTTTGGCTCAAAGACCGAACAATACGTTCAAGTAGGTAATGCAGTTCCTCCCATTCTTGGACGTAGTATCGCTAGAGCTGTTATCGAAGCTTCTATGTCGGCTAAGCAAGGAGACAGGGTGCTGACTGACGTAGCAGCCTAACTTTAGGATTGACGCACCATGCTAATTTCTGAAGTGTTTGGATTTGGCGTTGAAGATCAGTCCGAGATAGCATGGAATGCCCGCAACGCTAAGCTTTGCCCTTTCCGCAATAGCGCGTGCACGAAATCCAGCAAAACAAACCCAATAGGAATTTGTTCGCTCTCTGACGGTTTAGAAGCGGCCTCGCTTTGTCCTGTTCGGTTTATTGAAGATGACCGGTGCTTTTATGACGCGGCCTCGCTTGCATTTGGCGAAGGTGTTTCATTTGGTGTTTTTCCGGAAATTAGAATTCTAAAAATTGAAACTGGAGAAGAAGGTAAGCCGGAACGAAAAATCGGAAAAATCGATTATCTACTTGGAAAAATAGAGGCCGGAAAGATTTGCGATTTTGCCGCTGTAGAAGTTCAAGCCGTCTACTTTTCAGGCGAAGAGGTTCGTTCTCCTCTGAATTATTTTCTCGAACACCGAAAGTTAGACCTTCCAAATTCGGAGCGGCGAGCAGATTTTAGATCATCTGCACAAAAACGTCTCGTGCCACAACTACAACTGAAAGTTCCGATCTTCCGACGTTGGGGTAAGAAATTCTTTGTCGTCGTAGATAATCAGTTTTTTCGTGCACTTCCTGAATTCAAAACGACTACACAATCGAATAGTGAATTAACATGGTTGAGCTATCCGATTTTCAAAACTGGTAAAAGTTATAAGATGAAAGAACCAAATATTGTATTCTCAGAATGGGATGAAATTCAAAACTCTTTGAGAGAAGGTTCTCCTCCAGAACCGAGAGAGATTTTGGAAGAACTGCAACTCAAACTTGACGGTCCAGCAAGAACACGACCAAAGTTACTAGAGACTTAGAATAAATGATATTTGATAAACAGTTCATTCAAAATAAATTGGTTGAGTCTAAAATTTTACCCTGACATCAGTAAATTTGCCTTAGCCACCCTCCCCCACACTTCGCCTCATCCTTTACCCTCTTCGCTCGGCGATCGCCTGACCCGCCGCGACGCCCGACGACCAGGCCCATTGAAAGTTATAGCCGCCGAGCCAGCCGGTGACATCGACCGCTTCGCCGATGGCATACAACCCGGGCACGGCGCGCACTTCCATGGTTTTGGACGACAGCGCAGCGGTGCTGATGCCGCCAGCGGTGACCTCGGCCTTGGCATAGCCTTCGGTGCCGGACGGCTTGAACGTCAGGTGGCTGAGGCTTTCAGCTGCGGTGTCCAGCACGGCGTCAGCCACGTTGGCTAACTCGGTGGTAATGTCCGTCGTGACACCAATGCGGGTGGCCAGCGCTTCGGCCAAGCGCTTGGGCAACAACTCGGCCAGAGCGGCTTTGAGGTGGGCGCGCGGCATGCGGCGTTTGGCATCGCGCAATTTGGCGGCGGCATCGTCCACCAGTTGTAGCGAGATGGGCTGACCGGGCGTCCAGTAGGATGAGACCTGAAGGATCGCAGGACCGGATAACCCCCTGTGGGTGAACAACACCGCTTCTTCAAACGCCACGTCGCCAGCCTGTGTGCTGACCGTTGCGACCGCCGGACAGGCCATGCCCGAGATCTCGCGGAACATCTGCTGGTCCGGGCCGAGGGTGAACGGCACCAAAGCGGGACGTGGCGTAACGACGTCCACCCCAAACTGTTTGGCGATGGCGTAGGCGCGGCCCGTGGCGCCCATTTTAGGGATCGACGGCCCGCCGGTGGCAATGACGAGCTGTGGGGCTGTGTAAGACCCGACCCTGAACTGTCCGTCCGTGTGGCTGATCTCACCAATGTCTGTTGAGAGCACAATATCTACGTTTCCGGCACCGCTGGCCTGCTGGCATTCGTCCAACAGCATCGCGACGATCTGCCGGGCGGAACCATCGCAGAACAACTGGCCCAGGGTTTTTTCATGCCAGGCGATTTGATAGCGCTCGACCAGGGCGAGGAAGTCCCACTGGGTGTAGCGGCTGAGCGCCGACTTGGCGAAATGCGGATTTTCAGACAGGAAACACGCGGGCGCGATGCCCATGTTGGTAAAGTTGCAGCGCCCACCGCCGGAAATGAGGATTTTCTTGCCCGGCGCATCGGCGTGATCCAGCAGCAGGACGCGTGCACCCGACTGGCCTGCCGTCGCCGCGGCCATCAGGCCGGCACCGCCCGCGCCCAGGATAATTGCATCATAGGTCATGACGGCGTTCTATTGCATTGCAGGCTTTTGCAAAAGGCTATTGGCGTAAGCGTTTATCTTGCGCCGGATTGGTTTTTACTCTGAACGGTGCGTTCGTTTTATTCTGAACGGTGCGTTCGTTCCATCCGCTCATGCCGCTCTTGCGCTTCCAGGCTCAGCGTTGCGATGGGCCGCGCTTCAAGACGCTTGAGGCTGATGGGCTCATCGGTTTCTTCGCAATAGCCGTACGTGCCCTCTTCAATCCGGGCGAGCGCCGCCTCGATTTTTGAGATCAGCTTGCGGGCGCGATCTCGGGTGCGCAGCTCCAACGAGCGTTCCATTTCCGCCGTCGCCCGGTCAGCCAGGTCTGGCTCTTGCAATCCGCCATCTTGAAGGCTCTCGAGGGTTTCCTCGGTTTCCTTCATCAGTTCACTGCGCCAGGCGAGCAACTTCTGACGGAAGTACTCCTGCTGCTTGGCATTCATGAACTCTTCTTTTTTGGTCGGACGGTAATCTGGTGGAAGATTGACAGTCATAAGCCCCTGAGCCATGAGTGGTTGGGTTGATGGCGCGGGACTATAGGGACAGGGTTTTGCTGCGGCAATAGGGAATCAGGCTCAATTCACAACCTTGTCATTTCAGTTTACATGACAAAGGCGGAACCTTCTAAGCTATTGATTTCATTTATAAATATTTTTGGCCGCGTTTGGACAATCTGGCCTAACGTCTGGACAACTTGGCCAATTCGACCTCTGCCCGCAGCTCAATCTCGTCCAATAACTGCGAGATCAACGGATCAGCCCCCTTTTCGCGCTTCTCGCGGACCAGTCTGGCGAGGGCGGCGAGCTTCTCTTTGGGAACATTCCCCATGAGAAGACCTCGGCGCACTTCTTCCAGGCGGTCGAGGATATCCTCCCCCTTGCGCGCCCGGCGTTTACGCTCAGAATAGTCTGGCATGGTGCCGGTTTGAGGAGCGACGGACTGGGCCGCCAGGATGCCCCCAACATCAGCGACTGGGCTCGCGCGCTCGGCGGGGGCAATTTCTTCGCCCGTTGCGGCGTCCACGCGACGCAGATGCGAGGCAAATTCTCCCGGTTTCCCGGATTTTTTTGCCTTGTCGGTCTTAGTGGTTTGAATGCGCGAAGGGCCACTGGGCCCGCCCACCTTCATCGCCATAGAAGTGATCCGCCTGCGGTTTGAAAACGTCTCATCACATACTCTTCAATACCATGGTCCGGGCTGCCGTCCACTGGGCAATAACTGCCGGGTCAAAGCCGCTCAGGCATGGTTAAAAGCCACTCTACACACTCTCAGCCCGACAGAAAATCTTTTATTTCCATAGGGTTAGCTCAGAACCCAGGATGGCATGATTTTCGCATATGAGGGAACGGGAAAACGTATTCCCGATCGGACCTCTATTTTTGGTGCGATTTGGGAGGCAGGAGCGAAAAAGAGGACAGAATGTTAGATCTGCGTCGCATAACAGAAGCCTTAGCACCGCAAGACCTGATCAACCGGGTTTGGATGATCGGGATGCATGTGGTGCTGGCTGCCATGATTTTGGCCAGTGCCAGCCACGCCGAGGCGTCTTCACGTATTAAGGACATCGCCACCTTCGAAGGGGTCCGCGACAACCTGCTGGTGGGCTACGGCCTGGTCACGGGCCTGCAAGGCACCGGCGACGAACTGAGGAACATGGCCGCCACACGGGAAAGCCTGATTGGTATGTTGGAGCGCCTCGGCGTCAACACCCGGGACAGCACCCTGAGGACTGACAACATTGCAGCGGTGCTGGTCACCGCGACAATGCCCCCCTTCGCCCGTCAGGGCACACGAGTCGACATCACCGTGAGTTCCTTAGGCGATGCCGAGAGCCTGCAAGGCGGCATGTTGGCGGTGACCCCGCTGATTGGGGCCGATGGCGAAGTCTACGCCGTGGCCCAAGGCCCTGTTCAAGTCGGTGGCTTTGTCGTGCAGGGCGCGGCTGAAGTTGTCTCGCGGGGCGTGCCCACCAATGGCCGCATTCCTGCCGGCGGCATTGTTGAGCGAGAAATCGATTTTGCGCTGGAGGACCTCGTTTCCATGAAAATCGGTCTACACAACCCAGACTTTACAACAGCGCGCCGAATGTCTGACGCCATTAACGCGTTCCTCGGCACCACGGCTGCGGTAGCGATGGACCCCGGTACAGTGCAATTGCAAGTGCCCCAAGGCTACGCGACCTCGGTCGTTAACTTGGTCACAGACATTGAACAGTTGCGCATTGAACCGGATCTGCCGGCGCGCGTTGTCATCGATGAATCGACCGGCGTGATTGTGATTGGCGATGGCGTGCGGATTTCACAAGTGGCCATTGCCCAAGGCAACCTGACCATTCGTGTCACAGAAACGCCGCAGGTCTCGCAACCGGCACCATTCTCTGAAGCGGGTGAGACGGTTGTTGTTCCGCGCACACAAATTGAAATTGATGAAGACGAGGAACGGCGCCTGCAAGTGGTGAACGGCGGCGTGAACTTACAAGACCTGGTCAACGGCTTGAACTCTCTCGGGGTCGGCCCCCGTGACATGATTTCTATTCTGCAGGCCATCAAAGCGTCTGGGGCCCTGCATGCTGAAATTGAGGTGATGTAATGCTTGATCCAGCAGCCCTTCTCTCTCAGGCCAGTGATGCCTATAGCGCCGGCACGCAGAACCGTGTTTCCGGTCAGGCGAGCGCAAAAAATGCGATGACCGAAGAACAGGCCCGCGCCGCCGGCAAAGAGTTTGAGTCGTTTTTTATCGGGCAAATGCTTGAATACATGAACACCGATATTGACTCCGGCGGCATGTTTGGCGGCGGCCATGCGGAAGACGTTTGGCGCTCGATGCTCAACCAAGAGTACGGCAAAGAGATGGTCAAAAGCGGCTCTATTGGCATTGCGGACGCGGTCATGAAGTCTTTGATTCAATCTCAAAACGAAACTTCACCTGTTAACGCAACCTCTTCGAGCGCGGCAGCCGCCGCTGCAGCGACCGCCGCTGCTCTGCCCGCCAGTGCTGCGAAAATTCCTGGAGCCGCTGGTGCGCCTATCGCGCCAATCTCGGCGACAGCTTCAACCATTGAAAGGGTGATCTGACATGAATGCACATCCAAAGATGCCCCCTCGTCTGCGCCAACCTGGCCAGCAATCTGCGCCCGGCAATCGCATGGGCCAACAGGCTGTCCGTCAGCGGGGGCCGAATGGTCGCCTGGATCACTTGCCACCGCGCGATAAAGGCGAAGACGTATTTCAGATTATTCGGCAGCTCAATGACTTGCTGATGAAAGAAAACGTCGCTCTAAAAAAGCACCGCGTGCAGGACGTGCATGTGCTCGGCGAGCGCAAGCAAGACTTGGCGCGCCTGTATCAACAGCAAATGAATGCGTTTCACCGCAATCCTAAGCTTCTGAAAGATATGGAAGAACCGAAACGCAACGCGCTGATTCAATCTGCTTCTCGTCTCACGGAATTGATGAAAGACAACGCCAGCCTGCTTAAGGCCAACATCCAAGTCATCAATTCATTCATGAAATCTGTTGTGGACTCCGTGCGTGAAAAACAAGAGCGGAAATCCACATCTTATTCCAAAGAAGCGCAGCTTGACGGCCATGTCACAGTTAAGCGCCACATGGCCGTTAGCTTTAACGAGGTGACCTGATCGCAGGTCAGGCCAAACAGACTATTTTTAAAGGACAACGACAATGTCGTTAACACTGGCCCTTAATACGGCGGTCTCCGGACTTAACACCGCACAAGCGGGTTTAAGTACGATTTCGCACAACATTGCCAACGTAAATACGCCTGGTTACACGCGGAAGATTCTTGATCCGTCATCACGGATTCTTGCGGGGGCCGGCGCTGGTGTTTTTGTCGGGGACATTCGCAGTAACGTTGACCAGAACCTGCTGGAAGATCTGCGCAATGAACTTGGCGGATTTGGTTTACTCCAAACCAAAAATACTTACTTCAACCGGATTTCCGACACTTTCGGAACGCCACAATCCAACAATTCAATTGCCCATACCGTCACCAAAATGGCGAACGAGTTTGAGTTGCTTTCCACAGAAGTCGAAAAGCCAGCAACTCACCTTTCAACAGTTCAGTCCGGGATCAGCGTTGCCTCTCAATTGCAGCGCATGAGTGATACCGTTCAGGGTCTGCGCTTGGACGCTGACCGTGAAATTGAACGCAATGTCCTTGAGATGAACAATCTCATGCAGACGATCTCGAGCTTGAATGATCAAATCTCACTTGGGTCGGCAACAGACCGCCAGACTGAGGATTATGAAGATAAGCGCGATGTCGCCCTGAGCAAGCTGTCTGAAATTATCGACATTCAATACTTCTTTACACAAACGGGTGCCGTGACGGTTTTCACAAAAGACGGCACGACGCTGGTTGACAGCCAGCCCGTCAACATGAGCCACGTTGCTTTGAACCGGGTGAACCCGGAGCACACTTACGCCGGGGGCGATTTCAACGGTATTTTTGCCGGTGTTCTGGACCTCACCAACGATATTCGCAGTGGCAAACTTGCCGGCCTGATTGAAATGCGGGACCGCACATTGCCTGAGATGCAGTCACAACTTGATGAGATGTCGCGCAATCTGATGGAAGAAGTGAACCTGGTGCATAACCGGGGCACAGCCTATCCGACCGTAAACACACAAGGACTGGGAACACGGACGTTCTTGGACTCAGCAACGCAAGAAATAGACATCACCGATGGTGATGTCAGCATCGTGTTGTACAACACCGACGGCAGCGAAGCCTTTTCGACCAAGCTTGGGGCCGATTTGGGCTTTACCACAGGCACGGTGGATGCCATGGCCACCGCTATTCAGACATACATTGCCGCCCAAGACCCGCAATTGGCCAACGCCACGGTCGCCGTGAACGCAGCTGGAAAGTTAGAATACAGCCTGGGCACAGAAGCTTATGGAATTGCCTTTCGGGATGAAACATCTGCCGTGAAAGGCAGTGAGTCCGAAGACATTACCATTGAGTTTGATTTGGACGGCGACGGTGTCGATGACCAAACCCATAAAGGGTTTTCAAACTTCTTTGGTTTGAATGACTTCTTCACCACAGCGCCTAAATTATCGTTTTATGAATCCAACTTTAAGCCTAACAACTTTACGCTCGGCACAACGGCCACACGCACGCTGACCTTCTACGACGAAACCAACGACCCTGCTACCGCTCCCATTGGGACGATTGACGTCGCCCCGGGTGACAGCCTGCAGGATATTGCCGATGCCATTAATTCAGACAACACCCTGAACCAGCGCCTTGAAGCAGAAGTGGTGCCTGACGGAAATGGACAGAAGCTGCGTATTCAGCAAATTCAAGGGGAGCAGGTTCTGATCACTCAAACCGTGGGGCGCGACGCCATTGACGCCCTAGGGCTGGACGTGTCTGAAGTCGCGACGTCACAGTTGCTGGATGTTTCAAGCACATTGAAAGACGATCCCAGCACCATTTCCCGCGGGCGCGTGCAGTTTGATAACTTAACCGGCCGTTACTTCCTGTCCCCTGGGGACAATGAAGTGGCTGTCGAACTGGCTGCTTTGATGAGTTCTCAGACATCGTTTAATGCAGCGGGCGGACTTTCCGGCGGCAACAACACGTTTGCAGATTATGCCTCTCAGATTGTCTCCCGCGCCTCAACACTGGGAGCCGCAGCGAACACAGATTTTCAATTTCAGAAAGACATCAAAGGCGCGCTTGAGTTGAAGCACTCAGAAATCAGTGGCGTCAACTTGGACGAAGAACTCAGCCAGTTGTTGGTGTTTGAACAAACTTACGCGGCATCCGCCAAAGTGATTTCAACGACCCAACAGCTTTTCGATATTCTCAATAACCTGGTTTAAGACGGTTAGAATCAGGAGGACATAGACAATGGTTTCACGCATATCTACCTTCGCGAACAACCAAGCCATGGTTAATCGCATGCTTCAAACGCAGGTCAAAGTGTTTGATGCCCAGACTCAAATTGGAACGGAGAAGAAATCTCAGACCTATTCGGGCATCGCGTCAGACAGTTTCCGTTTGATTAGCATTGAGGGCGAACGCGCACGGCTTGACCAGTACGTCAAAAATAACTCCATCGCCGAAACAAATGCCAAAGCCATGGTCACCACCATAGAATCCATGGACGAAGTACTACGCCTGCTGAGGTCTGAGATGATCTCATTCACCAGTCGTGACCTGAGAAACCCCTCGAATGAGGATGTGGCCGCCGTGACCGACATTCAGGAACGTGCCTTCTCCGCCCTGAACGACATGGAGTTTTTCCTCAACCTGAAAATTGATGGAAAGTATTTGTTTGGCGGTGGCAAAACGGACAGTCCCCCCGTATCCATCCCTTATGACAATGTCACAGAATTCCAGCAGGACTATGATGGCATTGAGCGAACCTACGCGACAACTCGCACGGCCCACTTGAGCCAGGCCAAGTTTGAAGATGTCACGGTCACTTACACCAATGAAAACATCCCCGTAAAAGGCGAAGACACCGATGTGACGCGAATCACCGGCGCTGCAGCTGGAGATTTGATTACCGCGACATTGGATTCCAACAGCTTCGGTGATTTGACCTTTTCTAACGTTAATAGTGCTGGCGTTATCACTTCCTCCAACCAGAACGCCTTTAACAATGTGACGGTTGGCCAGACAATCCTGATCAACGGCACTGAAATAGCCGGGGCCGGTGCGACAGACAACAATGGTGTATATACAGTGACCGCTGTCTCTGGTGACGGTACGCAGATCACACTGGATCAAACGGTCACGGCAGGTACAGAACTGGCCGCCGTTGGCGTGAACATCAATTTGGCCGTTCCCGACGGCACGACAATGTTTTTGTCTGGTGATGACGTAACCAATGACGGCCCTTACACGGTGCGCTGGCCTACCAACGCAGAGATTGCCGCCATTCCACTCGATATGAACGCAGCGACACCGGCTGTGGTATCCGGCGACGTGATGTGGGTGACCGGGCAGGTTTTAGATACAAGTGGCGAAGACATCACCTTAGATTCCGCCCCTTATTACCGCGGTGACCGGTTGGAAACTGAACACCGGGTAAGTGAAAACCGGGTCATTAAGTTTGGTGTCAACGGCCTCGACCCTGCTTTTGAGAAAGCCATCCGGGCCATTGGCCAAGTCTTACAGGGCGATCTGATCAACAACCAGCAGCGGGCTGTTGATGCCTTAGAGCTCTTAAACAACGCCATTGAACATTCGCCGCAATCCACCGAGAAACCCAGCGACGTTCAAGATGTCGCCCAACGCTTGGCGATCAATCAAAAGATTATCTTTGATGCCAAGGAAAATATGAAACAGTTCGACGGGTTTCTGGGTCAGCGTCAGATCGAATTGGAAAACGTGGATATCACTGAAGCCGCTGTGCGATTGCAAGATGACGTGCGTGCCCTGGAGATTTCTTTCGCAACTTTGGCCCGTATTCAAAACCTGTCGCTGAACAACTTCCTCTAGATCTAAGATTACTTGAGGGTTTGCTCGAGGGCGCGTTCGATTGCGTCTTCAAAGGAGCGCGCGGCCCCAACCGCATCTGTCAGGCGACTTTCTAAAAGTTGATCTCGGAGGCTTTCACGCAGACCTTTTAAAGTAGTGGTATTTTTGGCTAAGGCAACGGCTTTGTGAATAAATGCGTCCGGCGTCGCGGCAATATGATCGCTCAGACCGGCTGAGGTCAATAGACTGGCGCCAACCCGCGCTGCATGACTGTTTCCCCGTAACGTCACCACCGGCACACCCATCCACAGCGCCTCACAGGTTGTGGTGGTGCCATTATAGGGAAAGGTATCCAATGCAACATCGACGCGTTGATATAAGGCAAGATGGTCCGTATCTTCGATGGCCCATCCCATGGTTTGAATGCGATCTGCCGAAACCCCTGCTGCGCTAAAGCGGGCTTTAAGAGTGTTTGCCGTTTCATCTTCGGTGAAGGCACGCGCTTTCAACAGAAGACGCGCATCAGGAAGCTCGCGCAGCACTCGCGCCCACAATGCAACCGTTTGATCAGAGATTTTGGCGGCCTTATTGAACGAGCCGAAGGTCACATGGCCATTTTCCAATAACGGTAAAGACAAGACCGGGGGACAGTCCGTTGGCGGTGCAAAAACATGTAAGCCCGTATTCAAATACAAAGGGCGATCTCGATCAAAGTTATTGCCTTCGGCGGGAGGATTGGTGATCTCATCACATAACCAATAATCTATGGCTGGCACGCCTGATGGCCCGGGATAGCCTAGACCGGTGATTTGAACCGGTGCGACACGAGACGACAGCGCCCGCAGTCTATTGCCCGTGGTATGACCGGCAAGATCAACCACCACATCAAGCTTGGTATCTCGCACGCGTGCGATCACCTCATCATCCGGTTTATCTGAAAGCTCTATCCATTCAGCCGCAACAGACCTGTAAGCCTGGGTCACATCGTCCGGTTCACGCACATCACTGCACAAAATGACGGATATTTTGGCAGGGTCGATGGCCTGGATCAGCGGCAACGCGAACCGGCTAACAGAATGCCGCCGAAAATCTGGTGAAATAAATCCAACGCGAATGGGGCGTTCAATTTTTCTCGCTAATGCTTTTGGGGTTTGAGCAGACGGAGGCAGACGATCGCCAACTGTGTCATGACGACGACGGATGTCAGCGGGGTCATCTGCGCGATACATCTCGGCATACAGTGTGTTATCTATCGCTGGTGGATGATCGGGCACTTTATCGAGAACGGACTCGAATACGGCAACAGCCGCTGTGATATCGCCCTGCTCCAGCAGCGCTACACCTTGGTTGGTGGCCGCATCTATATTGTCCGGGTTCGCGGATAAAGCCGTGCCGTACGCTTGAGCTGCCGCGTGAAACTGGCCACCAGCGGCACGCAAAGCCCCCAAGTTGTTATGGGCTATTGAGAACGCGGGAAACTGATCTATCGCGTTTTGAAACGCATCCGCGGCGGCGGCTGCATCGCCAGTGCGCTCGAACGCTAGGCCAAGATTATTCCAGGCCACTGGATAGGGGTCTTGCCGGGCTACAGCGCTCTGATACGCGGTGATTGCACCAGAGATATCTCCAATGCGCTCACGCACCCAACCAAGATTGTAGTGAGCTGCCGCTAAGCCCGGCTCAACATCAACCGCCTGTGCAAGCGTTTGAAGGGCGCCCTGCTGGTCGCCAAGATCAGACAAAACACGTCCTTTGAGCAACAGTGCATAGCCGTCATCTGGCGTTTTGGTTAACAGTAGGTCGCAATAGGTAAGCGCACTCTGCAGATCGCGGCGCTCGAAGGCCAGGGTCGCAGAGATACTGATCGCTTCGGCCGGTGGATCCGGCTCGGCCATAACCTCGGCCACCAGGAGCGACGCCTGCGCGTCCAAATTCGACTGGTAGTACTTGATGGCGAGGGCCAGCCGGTCATCCATGATGAATATTCATGACCATTGTTTACAATGTTTTTTCATGACGGGCCTCATGATACTTAAACCACTTTGGCCAGAACACTTTGGACGGAGTCATCGGTGCGTAAAGGCCGTGGTGCCTTATGCTCGAAAGTTTCCGGCCCCTCACACCAGGCCTGCCACGCGGTACGATATAAAGCCTCAAGCGTACGGGTAAATTCGACTTCGTTGCGCAGGGGTGAGGTTTTCATCTGCCCCCGCAACGTGCCACGAATTTCGGCCAGGCGTTCAGGTGACTTTCCCCACGCAATCGCTTTTGCAACGTACGTTTCAATATCAGGCGCCACGAACTCTTCGTCCAGCCCTGCTGCGCTCAATAGACTTAGCCCCACACGCCCGCTGTGGCGGTCGCCCAGGACAGTCAGTACAGGCACCCCCATCCACAGCGCCTCGCATGTGGTGGTGGTGCCGTTATAGGGAAACGTATCCAGGGCAAGGTCAACGCCCGCATACCGCCCGAGATGATCTTTCACAGAAGGTACGAACGCCTCCATGCTGATGCGGGAAGCCTCGATACCCGCATCTGAAAAATATCCGAGAACCCGGTCGCGGACGCTTTCTGTTTTGAGCTGTTTGCACTTGAGGTACAAGCGAGACTTCGGAACATGTTTTAAGATTTCAGACCACGCTTCAACCACGTTTGCATTGAGTTTCGGCAGCACATTAAACGACCCGAACGTGACATATCCGCGCTCTAGGTGCGGCGCGGGCGCGGTGCTGGGTGCTTTTGAGGTCGGGCGGTAACAATGAAAACACTCTGGCAGTCGCAGAAGCGTTTCAATACTGCGCGACTCAGCCTCACCCTTTGGGTCTGCACGCTCATCCGTGATGCGATAATCCATAGCCGTAACACCACTGGTATCGGGATATCCAAGATATTCAATCTGGACCGGCGCTGGTTTATGACCGCACGCAGGCAATCTGTTGCCGGACGTATGTCCACCAAGGTTGACCAAAACATCAACACGATCGGATCGAATCCTCTCGACCAAAGCCGCATCTGTCAAACCAGCGGTTTCCACCCAAACATTTGCCGCCCGCTCCATAGCCTGCGTAATCTTATCGATGCGCGTAGTGTTCGAATACAGAATAACCTCAAAGGCCGAGCGGTCATGCTTTTCCAACAATGCTTCCATAAAGTGTGACACGGAATGACCACGAAAATCGGGTGACATATAGGCGAGGCGAAGCTTGCGGTTTAAATCACGCGGGTTAGCATGAGGCCGCGTCTGGTCAATTTCACCGCTGGTGAACCGGCGTCCGAAATCGCAATGGATGCGGTACAATTCATCGTTATCTACATCAGGCTGGTACAGACTGGTGAACAAATGATTTGACGCATAGACCGGCGCAGACATGGTGTCGGCCTCAGCCGCGGTCGCCATAGCCGTGCGCGCTTCTTTAATGCGGTGTTGTTCCAACAGAGCCACGCCAAGTGTATTACGCGCCATGACGTTATGAGGGTTAACGATCAAGGCGTACTCAATCTCTTTAACCGCTTCCGTCAGATCCTGTTGTTCAAGCAGCGCCACCCCAAGGCTATAATGCGCAAACGCATTATAGGAATCGATACTCAGCGTTTGGCGATAAGCGCGAATGGCCTCGTCATAATTGCCCCGCATGAAATGCGCGACCCCCAGATTAACCAGAGCATCCAGATACGTGGAGTCGAGTGAAACAGCCCGCGCCAATTGATAAATTGCCGCTTCAAGGTCAAACATCTTCAGCAGCAGCGTGCCATAATTATTGGCCAGAACGGGCATGTCCGGGCGTAGCGCACAGGCCCGCTCAAACATATCCGCAGCCGTAAAACGCTCACCCAGCAGGGCGAGAACCAAGCCAAGGTTGTTGAGCACTTCTGCATTCTCAGGCTCAAGCTCAAGGGCGCTCTCTAAGGCGTGTTGGGCCTCTTTAAACCGTTCAGCCTGGCGCAGAGCATTGCCATAAGCATTTAAAACAGATGCTTGATTCGGGTGTTCTTGCAATACCTTTTTCAGGGCGACGATGCAGCCATCCACATCCCCAGACTCGCGCAAAGCAAGCGCCAGGTTCACCTTGGCATCAAGGTAATGGGGATCAAGGGCAACAGCGCGGTGATACGATTTCAACGCCGCATCAAAGGTACGCTGTTCTAATAGAAGATTGCCAAAATTGTTGTGCGCCACCGGATCATCCGGCTTGAGTTTCAAAGCCTGCTGGAAACTATTGGCGGCGCTTGTCAGATCGCCAACACCTTTTTCCACCACACCCAGATTGACCCAGGCGTCTGCAAAAGCGGGATCGAGTTCGACTGCTTTTTGAAAGGCCAGCCTTGCGCCTGAAGGATGACGGCGCTGCGCCTTCGCCAACCCCAAAGCATAATGCGCCCGCGCCATATTGGGGCTGATTCTAAGAGCCAACTCAGCGGTCGCCTCCGCAGCAACTGCATCCCCAAAGCGGCGATGCAAGGCAGCCTTAGCCAACACCAACTCGATATCATTTGGCACCACGGCAACAGCATCATCCAAGGTGGTGAGAGCCTCATGCGCTTGACCAAGATCGGCGTAGATTGAGGCAAGCTGCATCGCAGCACGCACTTCCTGAGGTGCCAGTGTGAGTGATTTCTTTAAATGTGCGATGGCCGCGTCATTGTCCCCCAGCGCATGCCGACAGAGCGCGGCAATAAACAAAGCCTGGGTATCTTCTGGCTTTCGGGCCAGATAGGTCTCTAATAGAAGATCAGCGGACTCCGCATCACCCTCTTGCAGGTAAGACACAGCTTGGCTGAGAAGAGGTGAAGTTCCTTGACCGGCTGTCATACCAAACGGCGGCTTTTCATCTTCACAGGCTGCGCCATAACTGGTTTAGCCTCAGGGCAAGAGATCAGGCGCTGTCGACCGGGGTTGTGCCGCCCGGGACGGTAGCTGCAGCGGCTGCATTGGCATCAATTGCCGCTTGGTCCCCTGGATTCGTTCGTAAGCCTGCTGCAAGATTACGGTTAATATTGATCAGCACATCAAGATCGTTGCTGTTGGCCGAGCGCAGCGCCTTGGTGGTTTGCTTATCAACAAAAATACTAAGGCTCATCACGTTGGCCTTAATCTCCGGCGGGAGTTGGTTTTCTTCTTCCGTGATGTCGGCCTGCATGATGGTCCACAACAGATGATTAAATCGCAAAGCGCGCGAGAACTCATCGATATTGCCGGAGACCTTCTTCGCATCTTCAAGAAGCAAAGCCGCTTTGGTAAAGGCCATGGCCTCAACTTCTCGTGGCGTCAGATTCTGTTTCTGCTGCTGAGAATAAGCTGCGTATTTATCTTTAGACATTCTTTAGAGCCTCCGCCTCAAGCTTAATAAGCTGTCGGCACAGCTTCAATGCTCGGTAATGGTCGCCTTCGAGTATCCGCTGTGACATTTCCACCATCATATCAATTGCCTTGGCATCTATGGGCATCAAAATCATCTGCCGCATGAGTAAAAAGTAGATGCCGTGGTAGTCCTTTTCTTGCGCTGGGTTGATATACATATTGAGGATGGTGACATAGAGCTTTTTCGCAATTGTATCTGCGTCTTCCTCAGTAATTATATCTTTTTGCCGCACCACCGGAACGCGGTTCAGAACGACAAATTCGGTCTTATTCGGCCCGTTGGCGATGACAGACGTCCCAATCAGAACTTTCTCGTTGGGCTTTAATGTCAGTTTCAGCGGCATATCTACCCTTAGACATCGCAGGATAAAGGAAAAAAAAGGTTAACTTACTTAACTCTGACCCCTAAAAAGCCAAAGAATAAGCGGGTTAGAGAGCTTATGCGACGTCATATTCGTGGCCCGACTTCTACACAGTTTTGACCAAAAACGGAAGTGCCCAGTGACAGGCCGGACAAGATCAGATGACGTCATCAGGGAAAGAGGGGTTTGTTAGTCAGCTTTACCCGAACAGTCTTAGGATGGCCTGCTCAGACTGCTGGGCAATAGACAGCGAAATTGTGCCAAGCTGCTGGCGCGTTTGCAGCGATAAAAGGTTTGCCGATTCTTCATTGAGGTCAGCGTTGACCAGGTCTGACGCGCCCCCCTTAAGCGTATTCACAATGTCTTCCGTGAACGATCTGCGAATTTCGAGCAACGCCGAGTTCGTGCCAAGGGCCTGTGCAGACTGACGCACCGTGATCAACGCGGAGTCGATGGCGCGGATCGCGGCATTGATCGCCCGTACAGCAGCGGTTCCAGTTTGCCCCCAAACCGTCGAGTCTCCGGGCGTTCCGGTTGCAACGGCTGAAATTCCGACCATGGTATTAAAGTCTGTCGCACTGATGCCACTGATGATCAATTGGTTGATCGAGACACGCTCGGTCCGCTCATTAAACTTAACCGTCAACGTATCGGCACCAGCTTCAAACGCGGACGTAGAATTCTTGAGCAAATTGATACCATTGAAACTGGAGTCCTCTGCCAGGTTATCAACCTGACTGCGCAGCTCATTAAACTGGCTGGCCAGTTTGCCACGCGTCGAACTTTCCGGCGCGGAAATAGCGGACTGGGCCAGGGCTTTCATCTGTTTCAAGACAGCTTCCATGCCCTCGAGACCTTGAATGGAGGCCCTAATCACATTGATGCCGTCGGTGATTCCGTCCTTGATGTTTTGCAGATCGGCGGCGCGGCTGTTGAGGTTACGCGCCTTAAAAAATGACAGGGCATCATCAATTGCACTGTTGACCTTGAGACCTGTGGCAAGCCGTTCTTGCGTGCGGCCAATCAGCGACGTGGTGCGCTGCAGGGAGAGCAGGTTGGTGCGTGTCGCCGTTGATAAGGTTATATCACCCATTGTTCCGCCTCGTGCCGCAACTGGAAACTTATCTGCCGACTATCCGGTCACGTCCATTGATGTTGTTATGCTGAGTTCTGAGGTTACAGAAACTCAACCCAAACCTTTTCTTAGACTTCGAGTCTTATGCCTGAATGGCGAATAAAAGGTTAAAGGGCGAAACAGTTTTTCTGCACAAAAGCAGGCCGAAACAACAAGGAACGCAATAAAAAAGCGGCGGGCCAAAGCCCGCCGCTTAAGTTGGTTTCGAGCTAAAGAAACCTTAGAAGAGTCGCAGAACGGCCTGTTCAGACTGCTGCGCGATGGAAAGCGAAATCGTACCCAACTGCTGACGTGTTTGCAGCGAGAGCAAGTTCGCAGATTCTTCGTTGAGGTCAGCGTTGACCAAATCAGAAGCACCGCCTCTCAGCGTGTTGATCAAATCAGCCGTAAAGTTACGACGAATTTCCAACATTGAAGAGTTGGTACCCAATTCCTGAGCAACCTGACGCACGGTAATCAACGCCGAGTCGATAGAACGGATCTGCGCGTTAATTGCACTGATGGCAGCTGTTCCGGTTTGTCCCCAGACGTTTGCCGATCCGGCAACACCGGTGGCTGTGGCCGAGCTCGCAACGATGGAGGCAAAGTCAGTGGCTGAAACACCGGAGACGACCAACTGGTTCAATGGACCGGTCGCTGTTCCAGGTGTGTCATCCTGACGTTCGTTAAATTTAACGGTGAGGTTGTCTGCACCAGCTTGGAATTCGGTGGTGTTGTTCTTCAGCAGGTTGGTCCCGTTAAAGCTGGAGTCCTCTGCCAAGTTGTCAACCTGTGAGCGCAATTCGTTGAACTGGCTGGCCAGTTTCGCACGAGTCGAACTTTCTGGAGATGAAATGGCGGACTGCGCCAAGGCTTTCATCTGCTTCAGTGTGGACTCGATGGCTTCAAGACCTTGGACAGCCGCCCTAATGACACTAATACCGTTGGAAATTTCATCCTTAATGGATGCCAAATCTTCAGCACGTGCATTCAAGTTACGGGATTTAAAGAAGGCCAACGCATCATCAATCGCGTTGTTCACTTTGAGGCCAGTCGCCAAGCGTTCTTGGGTGCGACCAATTAGACTTGTAGTTCTTTGCAACGACAAAAGGTTTGTTCGCGTCGCCGTCGAGAGTGAAATATCTCCGGACATGTTGTTTCCCCCTTTCTAGGTTCAGGGACTTTAAGACCACTAACAAGGCGCCGCGGGCTTTGGCTCTAAATGCTTGAGCTTTTGCAACTAACGTTGCGACGTCATGCCATCCGATTTAGGGGGAAAACCCAAACGAAAGGTTAACCGGATGAATTTTTTTGTTCTTAGGGGAAAAATAAAAAAAAAGCGGCGGGCCAAAGCCCGCCGCCAAACCAAGAGAAAACTGCGCTTAATTTAGAAGAGTCTGAGAACCGACTGTTCTGATTGCTGGGCAATAGACAAAGAAATTGTACCCAATTGCTGCCGGGTTTGAAGAGACAAGAGGTTGGCCGATTCTTCGTTCAAGTCGGCGTTGATCAACTCAGACGCCCCACCCCGAAGCGTGTTGACGAGGTTTTGAGTAAAGTCCCTGCGAATTTCCAGCAAAGATGAGTTTGTACCCAAGTTTTGTGCAACTTGACGCACCGTAACCAATGCAGAGTCGATGCCGCGGATTGCCGCGTTAATGGCTGACACAGCTGCCGTTCCGGTTTGCCCCCAGACCGTAGCCGACCCAGCGGCACCGGTTGCCGTCGCGGAACTTGCAACGATGGTCGCAAAGTCAGCCGCAGACACACCAGACACGATCAATTGGTTTCGCGGCCCGGTATCCGTTCCAGGTGTGTCATCCATACGCTCGTTGAATCGAACGGTGAGGTTATCCGCGCCTGCTTCAAACGTATTTGTCGAGTTTTTCAAAAGGTTGACGCCATTGAAACGGGCGTCCTCCGTCAAGTTGTCGACTTGAGACCTTAACTCATTGAACTGGCTTGCCAATTTTGCCCGGGTTGAGCTTTCCGGCGAAGAAATAGCCGATTGCGCGACAGCTTTCATCTGCTTCAAAACAGACTCGATGGCCTCCAAGCCCTGAATTGAGGCCCGAATGACGCTGATGCCGTTAGAAATCTCGTCTTTAATGGTTGAAAGGTCCTGCGCGCGACTATTCAAATTGCGCGCTTTAAAGAAGGCCAGCGCATCATCAATGGCGCTGTTCACTTTAAGGCCCGTTGCCAACCGCTCTTGCGTGCGGCCAATCAGTGACGTTGTGCGCTGCAAGGACAAAAGGTTTGTCCGAGTGGCATTAGATAGCGAGATATCTCCCATAACCTGCTCCTTTTCACCCCTCTAAGTGGGGGCACGACCGCTGAATAGCTCAATGACCCTAAGAAACTCTTTATAATAAGAAACGAGGCGACGCACCATGCGGTACGTCGCCCCGATTGAGTGTCCTAGATCAAAAGCGTCTTTAGTCTTAGAACAACCGCAAGACGGACTGTTCAGACTGCTGCGCGATCGAGAGCGAAATCGTACCAAGCTGCTGTCTGGTTTGCAGTGACAGAAGGTTAGCCGATTCTTCGTTAAGGTCAGCGTTGACGAGCTCAGATGCACCGCCACGCAGTGTGTTGACCAGGTTGGCCGTGAAGTCTCTACGGATTTCCAACAAGGATGAGTTGGTACCCAAGTTCTGCGCAACCTGACGCACAGTCACAAGAGCAGAGTCGATGCCGCGGATTGCCGCGTTGATGGCGGACACAGCGGCTGAGCCAGTTTGTCCCCAAACAGTGGCCGACCCGGCTGTCCCGGTCGCTGTTGCAGACGATGCTATGATAGAGGCAAAGTCAGTGGCGGACACACCGGACACGACGATCTGGTTTAGGGCGGTATCCTGACGTTCGTTAAACTTAACAGTCAGGTTATCAGCACCCGCTGCGAATGCCTCAGAGGAGTTTTTCAGCAGATTTGTGCCGTTGAAGCTGGAGTCTTCGGCCAGGTTATCAACCTGAGACCGCAGTTCGTTGAACTGGCTTGCCAGTTTTGCACGGGTCGAGCTTTCCGGTGACGAAATAGCGGATTGTGCAATAGCTTTAAGCTGCTTAAGGGTGGATTCAATGGCTTCCAAACCCTGAATAGCAGACCGAATAACGTTAATACCGTCGGTGATGCTGTCTTTAATGGACGACAAGTCAGACGCACGGGCGTTGAGGTTACGAGCCTTAAAGAAGGCCAAGGCATCGTCAATGGCACTGTTAACTTTGAGGCCTGTTGCCAGACGCTCTTGAGTTCGGCCAATAAGATTGGTGGTTCTTTGGAGCGACAGCAGGTTTGTGCGTGTCGCATTCGATAGGGAAATATCACCCATTTTGGTTGCTCCTTTTCTAGGACCAGGTTATCGACGTTTCTGTCTTGTTCGCTGTGTACGGATTCTCCATACATTCCCTTTCAGGAATACGAACGCTACCCTCTTACGTTAACGTCCTGTTAACTGTCAATGCTTTTTTCACACGTAATAGGCGATACACTAAACTTCAGTAGATTAAGCGGGGCGGTATCCTAATGTTTTTTGATGTTTTTGGGCCTCCAGCCCCCATTGAAATCAGGAAAATAGATGAATGGTTTCAGTTACTTAGACCAGAAGAAGCCACACTCTGATGGAAGGCTATCTGCTGCTCGCCCTCCACGACCCGCGCTACCTGGATCTGGCCGCGAACTTTGCTATTTCAGTCAAGCGCCTGGAGCCAAGGCCCGTGAGCGTGGTTATTAGTCCCGAAACGCCTGTTCCCGAGGCTTATACACGCTTTTTCGACCAGATTATTAGGCTCGAAGATCACCCGAACCTGCGCGGTGCTATGGCCAAAACGCTTCTTTTCGGCGCCTCTCCCTATGAGCGGACGATGTATATCGATGCTGATTGCCTGCTTTTTAACACCAAAATCGAGTTTTTCTGGCGGCAGTATCGAGGTCATCCCTTTGCGGTCGAGGGGCGCCCGCAAAAAACCGGCCCCGTCTTTGCCTGCTCACTTGGCGTTAAAGATGCGGCTGTTCTCTGTCAGTTGGTCAATGTGCCTGAACTAACCGTCTTCAATGCCGGCGTGATGTACTTTGAAAACAGCGCGGCCTCAGAGCGTGTGTTTAATACCGCTATTGAACTATTCGAGGGGCCCCATCGCGATGAGATCAGCTACCCTTACAAGCATGACGCTGAATATGCAGATGAACCCTTCTTTGCCTGCGCGCTGGCCATGCTCGGGATTGCCCCTTTCCGCCCCACCACAACACACCGGCTTCAGGTGACCACACCGAATATGATTGAGGGTGT
Source organism: Rhodospirillaceae bacterium (assembly GCA_040219235.1). NCBI lineage: Bacteria > Pseudomonadati > Pseudomonadota > Alphaproteobacteria > Rhodospirillales > Rhodospirillaceae > Rhodospirillaceae bacterium. Next base: position 1,014,787 of record JAVJSV010000011.1, on the reverse strand, counting down.
TATGGATTTGACCGTCGGCGACTTGCAGGTCATCAAGCAGGTCGCAGGCGGTAGAACCGAAACATGGGCTGGAGCGATTGGACACTTTTGTGGACTTGCCCCTATGGACACGTATTTTGGTCTCGCCGACCAGCTGCGTGATGAAGCTGGGCTAGAACGTATGGACAGGTCGCAGTTTCAGGCCAAAGTAATGACAGCCAATACGCACCATGACTAACTCATCATCACAAACACAGCGGACAAATCGTTTTCACCGGAGCGCTCACGCAAAATGACACAGCAAAAATCCGGTGGTGAAAATGCACCGCGCCTGGTTTTGGCAACAAGCCTATCGCCCATTGATGAGCGCGATGTGCAAGCCACGACCGTTCAATCTTGGCTCGACAATGACATCACCGTGGTTGCGGTCAATACAGCCGCAGAGATTGATCAGTTCAAGTCGACCTATCCGAACATCCATTTCGTAGTGGCAGAGCGGACGGCAGAACAATACGCGCATAAGCCCGTGCCCTATATTTATGACCTGCTGCAAGCGGCCAAAACGCAATCTAGCCCCGGAGATACGGTCGGGATTATCAACGCAGATATTTTTCTGCGGCCTGCGCCGGGGCTAAAGCAATTCCTAATGCAGTCAGCCGACGGGTGCGTCGTGCTTGGTCCCCGCGTTGACGTCACAACGGCTGACTCCTTCAACGTGAAAACCCCAATTTCAAACCCAAAATTTTCCGTCGGCTACGATTACTTTATTATGAGTCGTGATGTTGTGGATGTCTTTGCTGACAGTCCATTTGCCATGGGTATGCCCTTCTGGGATTACTGGCTACCGCTGACCGCCTATTTGGCGGGGCGTGACCTTAAGAGCCTAAATAGCCCCATCGCCTTACATGTAAACCATGAGACCCGTTGGGATGAAACCATATACCTGTTCTTCCATGCATTAATCGCCTATGTGATGGAACAAAGTAAAAGCAACGCGGGTAACGGCACAGCAGCTAACCGGCAGTTGGCGTTCCTACTTAACTTCATATCCCATCATTATGGATTTATTCTGGACAATGGCACTTCAGGGAAAGAAGGAGCTCCTCCGGACGAAACAGCCATAGCCGCGCTGGCCGATTTCTATGACCGCTTTCAAGAGGCCGCCGTTCACACCATAAAAAGCAATGCCGAAGTGATCCACTTCGACGCCACATAAGAGTGCGTCATGACTAAGAATCTGGAAGACGCCTTTGCCGCCGCGCAACAAAAATATCAGTCTGGTAATCTCGCTGATGCTGCCGACTTGTATCAAGCTGTACTCGAAATTAACCCAAGGCATCCTGATGCGCTGCACATGCTGGGTGTTGTTGCCTACCAACTCGGACAGCCGGAGGCAGCGGCAGCACTTTTGCAACAAGCGGTAAGCGTCAAACAGCCCTTTGCGGATGCTGAGTCCAACCTCGGGACGGTGCTTTTGGAACTTAGTAGACTTGACGATGCCTTAAGCGCCTTGCGTGCCGCGCACAGTCACGCGCCAGACAACCCAGCGATCATTTACAATCTTGGCAATGTGTACGGGAAACTCAGAAACTGGCCCGCCGCCAAAGAGGCGTACACAAAAACCATCGCACTTGATGACCAACACGCGCAGGCGTGGTGTCAGTTGGGCCTGACCTTAACGAACTTGGGAGAGGCCACAGCTGCGGTTGCAGCATACGAACGAGCCTTAGATATCCAACCGGATCACAGCCAAGCCCTGTACAATCTGGCGAACGTGCAGCGCGACCTGGGTCACCTGGGAGAAGCAGAATACTTGCTGCGCCGCGCCATCGCTGCACGGGCCGATTACGCCATGGCGTGGAATAGCCTCGGCACCCTCCTGGGTGATATGGCCCGGTCCGACGAAGCCCTGGAGGCGTTCGATCAAGCCGTGAAGTTTGCGCCTGAGTCCACCGCCTACGCCTCTAACAGATTATGCGGACTGCACTACGTTCCGGGGATAACAACAAAGCGCTTGGCCGAAGCGCATACCGAATGGTACTGGCTCCACATCGCAACAATCCTTGAGGCAGGAAACCCTGCCCCCGTTGATGCTGACCCAGACCGCACCTTAAGGATCGGATTTGTGTCACCCGACTTTGGCAAGCACCCGGTGGGATATCTGAGCGCACCCCTCTTTGAGAACACCTCTCCTCACGCATTAGAAACGGTTGTGTTCAACACACGCCCGGTTGATTTTAAAGATGTGCTCAGCCGACGCATCGAAACCGCCTGCTCAGCCTGGCATGATGTTGCCCAACTGAACGATGAAGCGCTGGCGCAGTTCATCACATCGGAGCGTATCGACATCCTGTTTGACATGAGTGGCCAAACCGCTGGCAACAGACTGGCCGTGTTCGCGCGTCAGCCAGCCCCGGTGCAGATGAGCTGGATCGGATATGTCGGCAGCACCGGATTACCGATGATGAATTATGTGATTGGCGACGCGCATCAATTCCCGCGTGACGCTGAAAAACATTACACGGAACGTTTGTTGAAACTGCCCAATGGCTACACCTGTTATGCACCACCAGATGATGCGCCTGATGTCGGGCCACTGCCCGCCAGCACAAATGGCCATGTGACCTTCGGCTGCCTCAACAACCCGGCCAAGCTCAACGATGACGTTATTCAGACCTTCGCCAGCGTTCTAATAGCCGTTGACCACAGTCAATTGCTGATGCGCTTTCGTGGGTTAGATGACCCTGTAGTCCAAGCGCCAATACTTAAGCGCTTTAAAAAGCATGGTATTGCGCAAGACCGCATTGCGTTTGAAGGGCGTGCGGATCATCACGTTTTTCTCGACACCTACAACCGTGTGGATATGGCCTTAGATACGTTTCCGTATTCGGGCGGACTGACAACCTGTGAGGCCCTATGGATGGGAGTGCCGACGCTCACAGTGCCTGGTGAGACTTTTGCCGGACGGCATGCGGCGACTTATCTCAGCACGACAGGGTATAACGATTGTATTGTTGGCTCGAGAGATGAACTTGTCGAACGCGCAGCCTCACTGGCGTCAGACCTCACGGCCCTTGCCGAGCTGCGGGCCAAGATGCGAAATCAAGTGGCACATTCACCGTTGTGCAATGGCGCGACTTTTGCTGCCGGGTTTGAGGCGAAGCTTCGCGAAGCCTGGAAAAACTGGTGTGCGACGCAATAGCGCAGCAGATATGGACTCAAGAAACGTCTGTGAGAACATCCAGCAACCGGTCTACCTGCGTTGACCAGGACCATGCTTTCATAAAATTTGCGCCATTGCTGGCAATGCGTTTCGCCTGATCGCGATGGGCGTAAGCCAGTTCCAACTTCTGCACCATCTCTTCGATAGAAGACTCGCCCCAACCCTCCATATCTTTTCGTCCCATGACCTCACCCAGAGGAATTTGCAAGTCGATCCCAAAACACGTGTCATCCCCAAACAAGTCTAAGTGCCCGGTGTTACGTGAGAGAATAGTGGGTACACTGCAGGCCATAGCTTCCATGGCCACGAGATTCGTTCCGCCCTCGCAGCGGCTTGGAAACACGGCAACATCCATCTCCCGCAAGACCGCTGGCGTTTGTGAATTGGCAAGGGCGCCGAGATCGATAAAGGAGTCAGGCGCAAGCCCCTCGCCCAACAACCACTCATTGATATTTAACAGGCCGTCTTCTGTGCGGCGGGGCACGCCAGAAATATGCGGAGACATTTTCAGAGAGTCCGCCGCCTCTGGCCATGGATTTTGCCAGGCCGTCACCAACAGAGCTTCAGGGTGGCGTTTTTGAAACTGTTTAAACGCCGCAACAACCAAATCTTGGCCTTTGCGATACTCGAGCTTGCCGCCGGAAAAAACGGCGAAGCGATCTTGAAAACGGCCCGTCCTGCTGCCTGGACAAAACAGGGCAGGGTCGATCCCTTGCGGACAGTTAAAAACGTTGTTGAGACCGGCTGCGCGCAAAACATCTGTGTTCCACTGCGACCCCGTAATAACAGCCCTCAGAGCTGCAGCCCGCGTCAGGTTCTCTGTGGGCACGTCCGCAGATTCAAAAAACACCACACCGATATCAATATCTGCCGACCATCCATCTAAAAAGGGCGGAAAATCTAATCCGTCGCCCAAAGCCCGCAGAAAAATTCCCGAGACGGTCTGGCCTTCGATTTTGCCTTCGGTATTTCTGAAATGCTCGCGGTTCGCGATCGCTGAAGCCAAAAGGTCTGGCTGTGTGTCACTTAAGTTTAAGATTTTGGCGAGAAAAGGCAGACCGATATCAACCCCCTTTTGAGCGAGTTGTAACGCGAGGTTCAAGCCATATGTCCCCCAACCGCTGGGCACGCCGACCTGCCATCCAATAACAACTGGCTGAGATATCGGCTCTTTCATCGACATATCCTTAAGAGCTTGTTTACCAAAGTGGATTACGCAAAGAGGAGTGGGGTATAGAATTAACGCTGTAAATCATAAATGTATGCGATTTCAGCAGAACAGACGAGATGACGCGAACAAAACAGCGTTCGCTCTCAGTGTAGAAAGGGAGTTTCCATGTCCGATTTCATGATGAGCCAAGTCAAAGGCCTTCTGTCCAAGGTGTCCGACGACATGGAGGGCCTGGCCGAATCAAACACAGATCAATTTGAGATGCTGCTTGGCGCAATTGACGATCTGGCGGCCAATATGTTTGCAACTCAGGCTGTCATGACTATCCTTCTTAAGCAAACACCTGTGGATGCTGAGGAAGCGAAAGCTTGGATCCGCGAACAAGCCGCCGCCGCTGGCCAAGAAGCGCCAAAAGCTGAATCCATGGTTGACTACCTCATCCCGGGTAAGTCCTAACCAAAACCTGCGTTTCACGTCATAATGACGGCCGACCCCAGACGCAGTCCTGCGCCTGGAGATATTGATATGGCTGCTTGACGTTAATGCTCTCTCTTTACGCCTTTCTTACGGATATTGCCGCGTGGCCTTTGCGAGCTCTGCTGCGGGTCAGATCATGGCGTGGCAAAGAAGAACCCCTGCGATTGGCGGAACGCCGAGGGCTGTCTGCACTGCGCCGCCCCGAGGGCGTACTGGTGTGGTGCCACGCCGCGAGTGTTGGAGAGTCTCTGGCTGTATTGCCGCTCATTCAAAATCTAATCGACACCTCGGGAATGCATGTTCTCCTGACCACCGGCACAACCACCAGTGCACGCCTTATGGCAGAGCGCCTGCCCACGCGGGTTATTCATCAATTCGCCCCCATGGACAGACGGGCCTGGATTTCGAAATTTCTGAGTCATTGGCAACCCAACATCGCCGTTCGCATGGAATCAGAGCTGTGGCCAAACACGCTAATCGCGCTGAAAGATGGCGGCGTTCCAGTTCTCATCATCAATGGGCGCTTGTCAGGCCGCACGGTAAAAGGCTGGGCGCGATTTCCCGGTGCAGCTAAAGCCGTGATGAACTGCATTGATCTGGTTTTGGCACAATCGAACGAACACGCGGAGAAATTTCGTGCACTCGGCGCCAGGCAAGTCAAGGTCGCCAGCAATTTGAAGTTGGCGGCCCCGCCGCTGCCGGTGGACCAAAAAACGGTGGCCGAGCTAAAATCTATGATTGGTCAGCGACCACTGTGGCTTGCTGCAAGCACACACCCTGGCGAAGAAGACATCATCTTCTCTGTGCATAAAATCTTGGCCGATAAATATCCTAATGTTCTGACCATAGTTGTGCCGCGCCATCCCCATCGCGGGTCAGAGATTGTCAAACAAGGCAGAAACGAAAACCTGCAAATCGTGCACCGTGGCGCCGGTCAAGAGATTACGAACACGACCAGTATTTATGTGGCGGACACCCTCGGCGAGTTAGGGTCCTTCTTCACCGTGGCCCCTATCGTTTTTATGGGAAAAAGCCTTACCGTTAGAGACGGCGCTAAGGGTGGCCAAAATCCTATTGAACCAGCCCATTTCGAATGTGCCATAGTGTTTGGCCCGCATATGGAAAATTTCGATGATGTTGCGGCAATGATGGTGCGCAAAAAAATGGCCCTTCAGGTGGCGAATGAAAATGAACTGGCTATGACGGTTAGTGCGCTATTTGGCTCCGCAGACACCAGACAGGCTTTGGCCCTGGCCGCCAAAGAGATTGCGCTGACCGGGTCTGATGCGGTGGGAGACGTCTTAGCCGCCATTCAGGACCTCTTGAAAGTGGTGCCCAGGGGGCTCAATCATGGCTGATATGGATGCAGAAACCGAAGCGAAGTTGCGGGCTCTTAGGTTAGAGCTTGCCGAAATTTGCCTCGATGCGCGTCTGGAAAAAATATCCGCGCTTTGCAACGCTGCCTCAGGCGATGCGCTGGCAACCATGTACAACTCAGGTTTACGCCACCTGAGTATGACCAAAGCGGATCAGGCTGTCGCTGAGCGATGCCATCGCATGCTGACCGTAGAACACGACCCAGTAAGAAAATCCTGCGCCTACCTCGCTCTGTCGTTGTTTATGTTCTCATACCGGATTGAACGGTCGTTTGAACTTATTGACGTTCCGACAGAGATCGTTGCAACCATGGTCAGAGCCTTCTTGGGCCTGCCGCAGTTTTTTGACCGGGATGGTGCGCGGCGACAAGCCCTGACTCATCTGATGAAATCTGTCGAAGAGATTCATAAAGCCGCCCGCGTTATTGATGAGCCGGATTTTAGACGCGCCGTCCTGGCGGGATTTCTCGACGCCTTTATCCTGACGCCAGTTTACGGCGAAGACACTTCCCTCAAGCAGATCGCCATCCAACGGGCTGAATTGATTCAGCAGCACCTTGATATCTCTGGTGTAAGGCGAGATGCCACCGTGAGCTGGCCTACTGACATGCCCGAAAAGTTAAGCATTGGCATTTTAAGTCCAGGCTCTCAGTCAGAAATGGCCGCGATTCGAGGGCATCTATTTGGTCTGTCCAAAGACAGATTTTCAATCACCGCTTTCGTGCCAGACGCTGCCATAGATAGCGTGAGCCGCGGTGTGGATGACTTAGCCGATGCGTTAATCGCCCTGCCCGTAGATGACATTGCTGCGGCGGCAGAGATTATCGTTCAGGAAGATTTAGACATTCTTATCGGCGCGGCCAACCTGACCAATGCATGCTCCTTTCCCTGGACACAACTCATGGCCCAGCGCCTCGCCCGTCTGCAAGTTGCGATGCACGCCTGCCCGATAACCACCGGCTTTGATACCGTTGACTACTACATCAACGGCGCTTTGAATGAGTTGGAGGGATCAGAGGAAGAGTACACGGAAGACCTTATTCTTATTGAAGGGTCGTCCAACCACTATCAGTTTATCGACAGCGCGACCGAACCACAGGATTTGACGCGCAGCGACTTCAGTCTACCCGAAGACGGCATCATCTATGTGTCTGGCGCGAACGCTTTTAAAATTGGGCCTGACCTCGTGAAAGCCTGGACCGACATCCTCAGCGCCACGCCCGGCTCTCACCTTGTGCTGTATCCGTTCAATCCAAACTGGTCAGCGCAATATCCGCAGCGGCGCAGCTTTGTGCGTTTTCTAAACCAGCGGTTTACGGCGGCTGGCATCGACATTGACCGCTTACATTTACTAGAGCCTCAGCCCTCGCGTGCGCCTATTCTGGGCCTGCTTCAGTTGGCCGATGTCTACCTCGATAGCTTCCCTTACTCTGGTGCCGTCTCGGTGATTGACCCCTTGATGTGTGGTTGCCCGCCTATCGTGCTTGATGGCACACAAGCACGCTGCCGGCAAAGCGCCGCCTTGCTTGAAGAAATCGAATTGGAAGTGTTGGTCACACAATCCCCGGATGATTATGTATCCGTCGCGGTGCGATTGGGCCGCGACCAAGACTTGCGCGAGGAAATGGCCGAGGCCGTTGAAGACATGGCACGCCAGGCCGGACTTGGGCGCTCTGATTATATCGGTGGTCAGGTCGGACAGGCTTTGTGGCATATCTTTGCAGAGCGCCTAAACTCACTTTCCTGAACGATCAACCTTCTGAAGAATCGCGGCGCGTTTGCAGGGCCATCATGGCTGCTTCTAGTTGACTGATGTGATCTGCCCGGATGGCGCTTTTGACTTCGAGGTCTCCAATACGCTGTTCCTGCCCCGCATAAAACCGACCAAAGCGCACCATATCAGCGGCTTTTGCGGTTTCCCTGTAACCAATAAGATTCAGTTGGGTCCACGGCGTTGGTTGAAACACGGATAACGCATCAATGCGATCAAGAATGCGATGGCCGAACGAATTATCGTTTCGCCAATAAGACGCGCACATGGTGTACTTTTGGTCTGTCAGAAAAGCAGACACCTCGGTTACTTTCGTCGCATCTTCTGTAAAGGCTGCGTTAATCTTAACGGACTCCGGCGTGAACACCGTCACCATATGCCGCCAGTCGTCAGTCAAATGCACGATGTCACCAATGACAAGACAAGGCGCAGCATCCAGAGATGCTGGGTCGAACACATCTATCGGCAGATCTCGGGGAATGTCGCACCCCTTAAAATCCTGTACATGCAGAACGCGCCACCCTGCAACTACGTACTGCTCCATTTGGGTCGCATGCGTTGCTGACAAAAATATCACCACAGGTCGCGGCTTTAACGTCGTCTGCGCAAAAATTACCGGAATATCATCACTCATTCTAAGCCCCTGGTTCTAAGTCCCTGGTTCTAAGTCCCGGGCGTTGCCGCGATTTATACGCGTTGCTCCAGTATGCGAGCAACCTTGCTGATCAAATCATGCCAGCGCCCAATGCGCGCGGCGCGGAAGATGTGCAGGGTGCGGTACCAGGGCGAGTCATGCCGACCCTTCATCCATCGCCAATCATTGGCCGGTGACACCAAAAGCCAGACCGGCTTTTTCATGGCACCAGCGAGATGGGCCATGGCCGTATCAACCGTAATCACATAATCAAGCTGATTAACCCAAGCAGCGGTGGCACTAAAATCTGTTAACTCTGGCGCAACGTCAGTGATGTTATACTTCTTTTGTGCAGCCTGAAGCTCTGTACCGTCTGTGCCAACCTGAAGGCTATAAAAATCAACACCCGGGATCTTTAAGATCTCACCCCAAAAGGACAACGGTATGGATCTGAGATGATCGGTTTCATGCTTGGGATTTCCCCGCCAGACCAAACCAACCTTTATGCCCGCGCCTCCCAAATGTGGACGCGGCGTTTTTACCGGCACAGACACATAGGGTACAGCCCGCGGGATTGTGTTTTCTTCAATACCCAGCGCCGCTGGCAACGACATAATGGGCAGCCAATAGCTGTACTCATTAGACGGCTCCCCTGGGGCCAGCACATCAGAGATGCCGGGCACAGTCGATAAAAGGCCATGCAGCGTTGGTTGCGCCTCAATGCCGACCCTGTGTCCCTGATCAGATAAGGTTTTGGCAAAGCGCACCATTTGGATGGTATCGCCAAACCCCTGCTCGACAACAAGGAGCAAGCCTTTGCCGGTGTCACTGGAGCCATCCCACATGGGCAGATCGCGCCGCGGCGGCAGGAAACCCGCCCTCTTAAATCGCCATTCTTTGCGGACAAAACCGTCTTTCAAGTTGCCCAATAAAAGATCCAGGTTCGCTAAATTCCAATGGGCGTCGACTTGATCAGGGTCGCGCTCAATAACTTGGGTCAGCAACGTGCGGGCCGCCTCATAGCGCCCCCAGTAACGATAAATCAGCGCCAAATTAATCATCGGTCGAGACCCATTGGGGTCGAGTCTTGCAGCCTGGCGAAACCACCGCTCTGCCGCAACCAAGTTGCCCTTGCGAAACATGACGACGCCACGATTGAAAATCGCATCCACCCGCGAAGTGTTTTTTGAAGTGAGTTGCAAATACAACTGCTCAGACTCATCCAGTCTACCGAGCGACTGTAAAAGCCGGGCTTTGTCCATCAGGGCTGGCTCGTGATTTGGCTCAATCCGCAAAGCTGTGTCGAACGCTCGCTCCGCCTTATCAGTTTGACCGAGCTTCCAGTACACGGCCGCCAAAGCGTGGTGAATATCAGGGTCCCGGTTTTCTTGCTCAATAGCCAGTCCATAAAAAACCAGCGCTTGATGAAAATCTGCATCAGCAAAAGCCAACGCACCCAGTTGAGTTAAAGCGGTGATATTGGTTTCATCAACACGCAGCACCCCTTGATACAGAACTTTTGCCTGCTTCATTGCGCTGCGGGCAATGGCACCCTCCGCATCTTGCAAAAAGCCGTCGATCAGGTCTGTGTCTATTGTCATTGAGGGATTATCATGTGGAAAAGGCGATCAGCCAAGACTAAGGCTACTTATGTCATGTCTGGGAGCCGAACCATACGACGGGATGACGGGTAAGTAACGCACAGATGACCAGCACTGAAGACATAAACAGCGCCCGTGCCTTGTATTTGTCTGGTGATCTTGCGGCGGCCAAGCAAGCCTACGATAACGCTTTGGCCTCGGGCGGTTCTCTTGAGCTCTGTAACCTGGGCCTTGGCCTCATTGCCATGGACCGACAACAGGTAGACGAGGCGCTGCGTCATCTCACCATTGCCGCCCAGCCAGACGACAGTATTGAAGCCAAGATTGCCTTATCCTTGGCGCTGACAAAGGCAGACCGTTTTGAAGAAGCCCTTAGCGTCCTGGAAAAATCGGCGGCGCTGTTTCCGAATGAGAGCGCTCTCTGGCGGCTCAAAGGTAAGACAGAGCTCAAGTGCGCGCGGCGCACAGAAGCCCTGGACAGTTTTTTAAAAGCGCAAGCACTTACCCCTCAAGACACAAACATCTTAAACGACCTTGGCGTCACATGCCGCGCCTTGAAACGCTATGCCGAGGCTGAATCCTACTATCGCCAAGCAATTTCACTTAACCCGTCATTGCCCGTAGCCCACGCAAATCTGGGCAATGTTCTGGAACTGCAGGGCCGAGGCGATGAGGCTGAGCAGGCTTTAAGGACTGCGCTCAAGCTCAACCCGAAAGACCAGGACGCCGCCTATAATCTAGCGACACTCCTCATCAAACGTGAGCGCCCTCAAGAAGCAGGACCTGTTTTAGAAATTCTGCTGACCACGCACCCTGACCGCTGGGATGCCTTAACCAACCTTGCTGTCTGCAAATTGCATGTCGGGGACCTTAAGGGCGCTGAAACAGATTTAAATCGCGCCCTCAAGATGAACCCGGACAATACAGAAGCGCATTATAATTTAGCATGGCTGTTGCTGCTGACCGGTCGTTTCCAGCGCGGCTGGGAAGAACTTGAATGGCGTTGGAATCTCGATGAGTTCTCAAAACGCGCCTTCGATATGCCTGCTTGGACAGGGGATTCTCTGAATGGCCGAACAGTACTGGTGCATGCGGAGCAAGGTTTTGGAGATACGATTCAGTTTTCACGGTTTCTATCTGATATTCCAAAAGACGGCGGGCAGGTCATTTTGGAATGCCAACCGCCTTTGGTGAACCTCTTAAAAGATCTTCCCGGCCTTGATGCCATTGTCCCGGCGGGAACCACATTGCCCGCTGCGGATCTCCATACCCCCCTGCTCTCTCTCCCCAGGCTGCTCCACTATAATGGGGCACGAACACCGGCAAGTGCAGGTTATCTCGCTGCCCCTTCACAACGGTCAGCGTCACTAACCCTTGCCGACACCGGGAAACGCCGCATTGGTCTCGTCTGGGCCGGCTCACCAGACAATAAAATTGAGGGACGCCGGAAGGTGGACATCGAGTCCTTTTTATCGCTGTTTGACTCAACCGATGCAGACTTTGTCGCCCTTCAGGTCGGCCCCCGGAGCAAAGATGTCATTGCCTTCCCTGAGCAGCGGATTATTTTCCAATGCGAGGACAAAGTGAGGACCTTCGCAGATACCGCCGCGGTTATTGATCAACTCGACCTGGTGATCGGTGTGGATACATCTGTAATCCACCTCTCCGCCGCACTGGGTAAACCCACTTGGATCCTGTTACCCTTTATGCCCGATTACCGTTGGGGACTCGGGCGAGAAACCACGGCCTGGTACGACAGTATGCGGTTGTTCCGGCAGCCTGACCGTGGCGACTGGAGGCCCGTTTTCAGCCAAATCTGCCAGGCGTTAAGGTCCTGGTAATCGGAGGCTGATATGGGATTTGTTGGAATAGTTTGCAACTCGTGGTAATTTCTACGCGTTAATAGGGTTAGTACGGCCCTTATTTAGTGCGCAGAAGCGCAAACTTATGCGAGCAAGAAAGCTTCGTGGAGTAATAAAGTGGTAGGCATCCTTCAGGCCGCGCAAAACAATACGAGCGTCTTTGTTGCAACCCCGAATTTTCTCTTTGAGCAAATTCGCGATACAGCCGCTATGCGCTTTGCTGTACAAAAAGTCGCGATTGACGAAAATTTTACGGAAAAAGCAGCGCTCATTGATTCACAGAGCGACCGCTATATTTCCGTCAAAGCGCAAATCAACAATGCCAGTGTTGGGGTTGAAACCGGTCGTGAGGCCGCTGACAAAATAAGAGAGTTGTTGCTGGATCTCCGCACGACAGTCGCGCAGGCTGGAGAATCGGACGAAGATATTGAGTTTCGTGCCTCACAGTTTGACCTCGCTTTTAACAAAATCAACGACCAAGCCGACAAAATCGGCAAAGGCTTTAATATTGTCGGGGCCATCAATCGTGACGACTTTACACCCAATCAGGTGGAATACCGCAGTGATTTGGGCATTCGCACAACATTGCTTCAAGGCACGCATATTGGATCTGACTATCGCATTGAGGTTAATGACGGCACCGTCTGGATTCCCGAGCTCGGCGTTGATCTGCTGCAACAGTTCTCTCAAATTCAAGGCGTTGCGCTCAAAACCACAACCGTTGGCAATCAAGTGATCAGCAGTGCGGCCTCCACAAGAAATGCGGTCACGCTGATCAACCATGATGAAAAGACGAACGATATCACGCTGCAAATCAGCGTCGACCCGGATGCCGACCCAAAAACCTTCAACGGCAAGCTGAAAAGGAGCGGTATTGAGCTGATGCCCTCCTGGTTTTACGATGGCCTATCAACAGCAGAAGGGCGTTCTCGTGCCCAGAAAGCAATTGACAAGGCAGAAGTGCTTTTGACCCTTGGCGAAGGTAAAATTGCTGAAGCAGAGGCAAAAGTTGCGTCTGACTCGAACCGCATCGACCGCGAGTTCGACCGCTTGGCTGGGGAAAAGACAAATGCGCGCCTGAAACAGGCAGACGACGTCAATAAGCTGCTCATTGAAGGCCAGCAGCAGGTTCAAGCCATGCAGATCAATCTGGAGAACCTCAGCATTCAGCAGGAAAACTACGTTAACGCCTTTGCTGGTTTTGTCACCAGTCCCTTCACCTATGACCTTCTAACTTAAGACCTCTCGCGCCAGAGCTTAACACGTCATTTTAGCCCGGCAATAACTGCCCAGTGCGGCATAAGATTCCTCCAAACAGCCCAAAAACTCTCTCCCCGGGCTCAAGCCAAAAATCCTCTTTTCTATTTTTTTACAATGACTTAGCCACCGACCTCCGGTTTGGCCCAGCAATTGCATCCTTCTTGATGAATTCATGCGTGAACGCACAAATACGTTATTCAAGAGGGTTTCAAAATGGACGCCATCAACGCCGTAACGATCAAAACTGAGCGCAACCCAATTACGGGGTCTGCCGATGACTTCCGCAACGTCGCCGACGGGTTTGCTGCGCTCGTTCAAATTTCAGGCAAGAAAACTTCCCTGGACAGTGCGAAGAGCAACGCGGAAGGCGAGTTGATGCGCCTGGATGACAGCCGGGATCTGGTGCGTGATAGCCACAAACTTAATGACACCGATGCTGACAAAACTGACCGCGACGACGCGACAGAGGGTGACGACAATAAAGACGATACCCGCAAAGCCGACGACACAGATAACGAAGACTCAGACAAAAACACATCAGAGTCATCAGACTCGGAAACGTCCGAAGACACAGATGGCACAGGCGACGATCAAACCGCCGCTAGCACCGATGGCAACGCAGAAGGCCAACCACAAGTCGCAGGTGATGGCTTTGGTGCAGACTTAAGCGTTATCGAAGGTGCCGCCGCTGCCGCAGCAACGACTCAAGTTAAAACAACTGTTGAAGCGATCGTTACCAACACGACCGTTGATAAAACAGTAAAAGTCGCTACCGCCGCTGATACCGGAACGACTCAGACTGGTGTACAATCGCAGCAGCAGGCTGACGCTGGTGTACAACAAATTGCAGCCGCGCAGTCTACTAAGACTGAAACAACGGCGACACCGACCCAAACGCAGACTGTTCAAACGGCCGCTGCAGCAAACCAAACGCAAACAACATCAAATCAAACCACAGCCGCACAGGCCAACCCAGCGCAAACCCAACAAGGGCAGCAGGTGGTGCAAGAGCGTGTTCAAAATCAATCAACGGAAAGCCGTTCAGCCGCTGCGCAGGCACAGTCACAAGACTTGTCAAAGCGCCTTGGCGACTCAACACGTGCTCAAGTGCAAGTTAATGTTACCGGCCAACAGGCCAATCAAACAGCCACTGAACCAAGCCCCTTCAATCGTTTTGTCGGTTATAACGCTGGTGACTCCCGTACCGTTTCCACGGCCAACGGCCAGGCTGGAACCGGCAATGCGACGAACGCCGCCTTAAACAATGCGAACACCCCGGCTGAGAAGCCCGCAGTGCAGACCGCCGCTCCCATCCCAACGTCTACACCGCAACCTCACACACAGCCTTCTCAGCCGGGGACAGCTTCAGGTCTGCCACGCGCAGAGCTCTCTGGCACACCAGCGCGCGGTGACAGCGGATTGAGTCAAGCCGGAACCGGACAAACCAATTCTGGTGCGACAAGTGCGCCACAACCAGCGGCGCAAGCGACTGCGCTTCAAAGTGGTCCGTCTTTTGCGCCAACGGCGCAAGCAGCGACCGGAGCAGAGCGCCCCCCTGCACCTACGTCTTCGCAGGTTGTTGAGCAGATTAAGGTGAACATCAACAAAGGCGTTAAAGCCGGTCTGGATCGCGTCACCATTCAACTGCGGCCTGAAAACCTCGGAAAAATCGAAGTGAAGATGGAACTTTCACAAGACGGCAAGGTCCGCGCCTTCGTGACAGCTGACACCAAAGAGACTCTTGATCTTCTGCAACGCGATGCTCGTGGATTAGAGAAAGCGCTGCAAGATGCCGGCCTAAGAACAGACTCAAACAATCTGCATTTTGCCTTAAAGAGCGACACGCCAGAGCAAAATGCCAAGAACGCCAAAAACGGTAGCGGACCGGCTGCCAACGACAATGCGGACGAAGAAGCAGATGAGTCTCTCATCGCTGAAGAAGAATACGACCGCGCGTTCGCTGCCGCTTCTCGCGGCGGTGTGGATCAACTGGTCTAAAGCGCGACAGGAGCGAGCAGAACCATGTCTGACCTTTCAACAAATATTACCGGCCTTATTGGTGGCTCAAACAGCCAGGCGCTGAGTTCTTCGGATGCTGACCGGAACAAGCTTGCCAAAGACTTAGATTCGTTCCTGACACTTTTGACATCCCAGCTAAAGAACCAAGATCCTCTCTCACCCATGGACTCGACAGAGTTCACCAATCAGCTGGTTCAATTTGCGCAAGTTGAGCAACAGATCAATTTGAACGAGAGCATGTCCGAAGTTGTTGATTTGACGCAACAAAGCATCGTGACCAGCGCCGTTAATTACATGGGCGAAACTATTGAAGCCGCCAGCGATCAAGTGCCGTTACAGAACGGCATTGCCCGCATGGCCTATGGTCTGGGCGCAGACAGCACAGCCACAACCGTGGTTATTCGCGACGGTACGGGCGAGATCGTCCACACTGAGGCTGGACAAACCACAGCAGGCGTTCATGAGCTGACCTGGGATGGAACGCACAAAGACACCGGACAACAGCTTCCGGATGGTACCTACTCCGTAGAAGCAACAGCTCTGGGTAAGGGTGAAGAGCAAGTACCAACGTGGACCACCACATTTGGCCGGGTCACGGGCCTAACCAATGTGAACGGAACAACCGTGCTGTTGATGGACAAAGTCGCAGTGCCCATTCAGCAGATTTTATCTGTCAGTGAAACCATACCGGAGCAGCAGCAACAAAGCTGAGCACGTTAGGAAGAAATTAACCGCCGCCAGGACAATCTGCCACTTCAGGCAAACCGTGTGCGGCACACGTAAGGAGACATAAGATGTCACTTTTTGGGGCTTTATTTTCAGGCGTTTCAGGACTGCAGGCACAGTCAAGCGCTATGGGCGCCATCGCTGATAACGTAACCAACATCAATACGATTGGTTACAAGGCGACTCAGGTGAACTTCAAAACCCTGGTCACTTCTCAGGTGTCCCTGACGCAATACTCACCGGGTGGTGTGCAATCTGCACCGCGGCAAAGTGTCGACTTACAGGGCCTCCTGCAGGCCACGACCGCGTCGACGGATATCGCGCTCTCTGGCCAAGGATTTTTTGTGGCGAACGAAGCTGCCGAACCTGCCCGTGGCGACCAATTTGTCTTCACCCGCGCTGGGTCATTCAGAGTGGACCAAGAAGGTTTCCTGCAAAACGTTGGCGGCTATTATATGCAAGGCTGGCCATTGAGCTTCTTTGACGGCAGCCAAGGTGCCGCACAAGTTCAGGTTGGTAACAACACCTTTATGAAGTCCTACATTAACGAATCTGGCGACCGGGTTCTGATCAACGATAACGTGATTGACGAACGCAACTTGCGCCCGATCAACCTGCAGACGATTGGTGGAACCGCCTCCCCCACCACAACGGTCGCGATCGGTGCGAACTTACCGGCCGAAGCGTTGGTCGGAGAGTCAGAACGGGTCAACAACCTGATCTTTGACTCTCTCGGCAACCCACACAATCTGACGTACGAATTCCGCAAGACGGCGGCCAACAACTGGAACTTCGCAGTTGAGCAACCTGCTCAATCCGCAGTGATTGAGATGTCCAGCCAGAACGGTGAAACATACTTCTCATCAGGTCGCCTTGATTTCCTGGATCAATTCACTTCACCCATGACAGGGACCATCAACATGACGGCCGGTGACGGCGACGTCGTGACGATTATTCTGAACGATGGCGGCGGTGATGACACGGTTTACAACCCTGGTGCCACAGACACGACACTTGAAGTTGATGTTGCAGGTCGGACATTAAGCCAGATTTTGGATGAAGTGGCGGACCGGGTTGACACCTTCCTGACCGATGCAACGGTCTTCGGTGCTGCCCCAACCCCTCCCGGCAACTGGGCCCGCCGGATCTCTGGCGAAAATGGCATCACGTTCGATCAGGCTGCAGAAACGGGTGGTGGCAACGTGGCCATGACCTTTACCGCAAACATCAATGACGCCGACGGCGACTCTGTTGTGTTCCAAAATGACACCGCCGGATACTCAGTGCCGCTGCTCAGTGCAACGACCGGTTGGTACGATCTGTCAGCAGGTACCTTAGGAACAAACGCGATTGAATTTAGCGGCAGTGGCACGGCCCAAAACATGTTCGGCCTCGATTCCTCGCAGGCGAACTCGCCGCGGCATACCTTGGAAATTGTTTGGGCCAACGGCGCTGAAAACATGGAATCGGGCAACTCAAACAGTCCAGCGATTGAAGTGTTTGTCGGCAACTACGGCACACCTGACGGTCTCACCCAGCTTTCTGGCAACTTCCAGCTCAACTTCTTGCAGCAAAATGGTGCGAAGTTCGGCAACTTTGCTGGGGTATCAGTTGGACAAGACGGCATTGTTACAGCGCTGTTCGACAACGGTGTAACGCGCCCGGTCTTCCAGATTCCCGTAGCGACCTTCACCAATCCGAACGGCCTGAGTAACGTCAGTGGCAACGTGTGGATTTCAACTGACTTCTCAGGCAACCCGGTGTTGCGTGAAGCCGGGGACGCTGGCGCGGGGTCTGTCAACTCAGCCGCACTTGAAGCCTCAACGGTGGACCTCGGGCAAGAATTCACGCGGATGATTACCACGCAGCGCGCCTATTCGTCCGCCGCGAAGGTGATCACCACATCTGATGACATGCTGGACGAACTGCTGAGAATTAAGCGTTAAGCCTAAACGCATAAACGAGACAAAACCCCGAAGCTTAATCGCTTTGGGGTTTTTATTTGGTGGTTGGAAATGAGTTGATTCGCGGCTCACCGCACGAATATGTATCTGTGGTTGTTGGCATCATCCTGGGTCAAGACTCGTGCACTAGAGCAAAGCTCACCAAAGAAGGCGAGCGTCTCTTCAACTCTATCGTGACCGACATCAACAATAATCACTGAGCCCTCTCTTGTTTGGTTGCGAAAGATGGCTTCATATTCATCAAATCCGTATAAGAAGCAGCAAGATCTCAAAGAGATGATCAGGTCGAAAGTATCGATTAAGTCAGGAGACTTAATGTTAAGTCCGTTATCCCTTAAAAGCTGATGAGCCGATTTTAATGATTCTTCGTCCGTATCTATAAGCGAGAACGTTTTTGCACGTTGACCTATTTGATTGATAAAAATATTTGCCGCGCCTACGCCACAACCTATATCCAACACACTTTCGACTGTGGTTGGAATTAGCCTCTGAATCTCGAACACATCATCAAGAACCCACAGCGCAATATACAATGGGGATAGATCAACTGTTGCCACGCTGTCATGACCGGCAAGCAAAGTATCCTTATATGCTGCAAAATTCATTGCGACTTGTCTTTGCCAAACTTTCGAGCCTTTACCAACTAAAGACCCCTTAAACTCTGACAGCGATCTCGCACTATCCATATTGACGACCACTTCTCCGCCATGATCAAGGTACGGGCCGACATCAACAAAATAGCTTTGCCCCTTTTGAGCCCCATCTCGCCAAGCCTGTTGAATCAAGCTATTCTTTGCTAGGTTCTCATGCAGATTATTGGCCGATACATCGTCAGAAAGAAACGCCCGCAGATCAGGTATAGTAGGGAGAATCGCTTCATACTCAGGCACCTGTGAGGCTATGTTCATCCAACTTTCGATAACTGAGGGTTTTATGGCTGGTTGGGTCATTCAGAATTCTACTGTTAAGATTTAAAATCTAAGCCGACATCAAGGCAGGGTGCGGAATGGGTGATCCACCCGACTGAAATGACGTCTACGCCACTTTCTGCAACGGCGGCAACGGTGTCTAAAGTAATTGACCCTGAAGCTTCAACAATGGCTTTGCCATTTATCTGCTTCACAGCCTGCGCCATGGTCGCAGGATCCATATTGTCCAGCATGATCACGTCCGCACCGGCTTCCAACGCGGCTTCGATTTGATCAAGGCGGTCCACTTCCACTTCAACCTTCACCATATGCCCAACTTTGGATTTGGCGTGCCGCACAGCAGCGGCAACGCCCTGGGCTGCGACAACGTGGTTATCTTTAATCAACAAACCGTCGCCCAAACCAAAGCGATGGTTATATCCGCCGCCACATCTGACGGCGTATTTTTCGAGCGCCCGAAGTCCAGGCGTGGTTTTACGGGTGCAGCAAATCCTCGCTTGTGTGTGTGCAACGGCATCAACAAGCTTACGTGTTTCAGTTGCAACGCCAGAGAGATGACCCAGAAAATTCAAGGCTGTGCGCTCGGCTGTCAATAGCGACTGAGCCAAACCTGACACACGTAGAACAACGCTGCCCGGCTTAACACTCTGACCATCTTCAATGCAGATTTGTGTCGTTACAGCAGGATCAACTGCCGCAAACACCCGTGCCGCGATCGCAACACCCGCCACAACGCCGGACTTCCGCGCGGCAATTTCAGCACTGGCTTGTGTCCCCGGATGGACCGTCAATCCAGATGTAACATCACCTGCCGTGCCAATATCTTCGGCTAACGCAACCTGAATAATTGGGTCAAGCAGCGTAAGCGGTAACGGGCGAACTGGCGCAGTCATTGGTATACCTGCAAGCCCCCAGCATCAGACGGCGTTAAGCGCCAGGCTTCCAGCCATTCAACATCCGGTCAACAGCGCGTCGTGCGTTGCCTGCGATCGCTGGGTCAATGGTCACTTCGTGTTCCATGTTCTGCAATGCCGTCAGAATGTTATCCAACTCGATGCGCTTCATGTGCGGACACAAATTACAGGGTTTTACGAATTCAATATCGGGATACTGAGCTGAAACGTTATCGCTCATGGAGCATTCCGTCACCAACACAACACGACCCGGATTATGCTCACCAACATAATCGGCCATGCCCGCTGTTGAGCCTGAGTAATCTGCTTCGTCAATCACATCTGGTGGACACTCTGGGTGTGCCAATACAACAACACCGGGATAATTCTCGCGGAAGTCGCGAATATCCTGCGGCGTAAATTGTTCATGGACCTCGCAGCGGCCTTTCCACGTTATAATTTTGACATTGGTTTCGCGCGCAACGTTTAGCGCTAGGTACTCGTCAGGCAGCATGATGACCTGATCAACGCCAAGAGATTCAATAATCTGCTTGGCATTGCCTGACGTGCAGCAGATGTCAGACTCTGCTTTAACGTCGGCTGATGTGTTCACGTAAGTCACAACGGGCGTACCAGGGTATTTCTCTTTCATCAGGCGTACATCTGCCCCCGTGATAGAAGCGGCCAAGGAGCACCCAGCATGTAAATCGGGAATAAGAACCGTCTTATCGGGATTAATAAGCTTTGCCGTCTCAGCCATAAAGTGGACGCCGGCCATAACAATAACATCCGCATCCGTATCAACCGCATGACGTGCAAGAGCCAAGGAGTCGCCAACAATGTCTGCGACACAGTGGTAAATTTCTGGGGTCATATAGTTATGACCCAGGATCACGGCATTGCGTTCAGCCTTGAGCCGATTGATCGCATCAATCTTTGGCGCGTGAACCGCCCACTCAATTTCAGGAATGACCTTTTTAACCCGCTCGTACATAGGGGCCATCCGCGTTTGGATGTCCTCGTTATAGGTTAAGTCCAGTGGAGCGCTATTTGACGCGTTCATGCCAATACTTTCATTTGCGATTAAATGACACTTATACTTATTTTGAGCATATGGGGAGCCTATAAAAAAGGCATGCTTATGCTCGCTATGAGCGGAAGGTAGGTATCCGCGATCAAGAAGTCAAGAAAACCAATGCGGTAGACAATATTCGTATCAACCTCAACGCCAGGATGAGACGCTAAAATTATAGAAAAGGACTATTTTGTGCGCCTTCCACGCGGCATTCGCACGCCAGGGGCTGGCCTTTCGCGCACCACATCCCGCCGAAATCTGAACAATTCAGCAGGCCGACCACCAGTCTCAGCTGAGACTCGGCCCGTCGGTTCTACGAGTCCTTCAGCGGCAACGAGGCGTCTGAAATTTTGCTTGTGCAAAGGCGCACCTGCGAGTCCCTCAACAGCACGTTGCAGTTGGAAAAGAGTAAATGCCGGGGGCATAACCTCAAAAATCACTGGCCGATACCTAATCTTGCCACGTAACCGACCAAGGGCCGTCGCCAGAATTCTGCGATGATCCTGATGTAAGGGCAGGCCCGTCCGGGGATGCGCCTCAGTCTGGCCTTCGCCCGTTTTTATGCGTCCGTCGGTAACGGTTTCGGCCACCAATCCGGCTTCATAGAGCAGTTCATAGCGCTCTAACACGCGGTCGGCGTCCCACCCTACATCATTGAAACCAAAGGCAATTTCAGCTCTTTCACGGCGCAAACGTTTGGATTTTGCATCCTCAGCGGACGCCGCCCACAGCAAAATCTCCGGCTGGATGACATCCTCAATGAGACTCGGCCGACCGCTGCGCCAATCTTCCCAGGGAAACAACCGATACCAGTCAAACCAGTCCGACCCAGCCGGACGACGCGCCGAGGATTGGCGCACCAATGCCACATAACCAACAGTAATCGAGCGTGCGCCGCCGGCAATGGCAACAGGATCGCGAAAGCGGTCTCCAAAAGTATAAAGCTGCTCTACAAATCCTAAATTTAATCCTGTCTGACTTTCAACCCAACGACGCAACCCCTCTTCCATGGTCCGGTCCGAAGATGGGTTAAAAGGCCCGAACGGCAGCCGTGGCCGCGCACTGGCTTCGCTAGCGGGATCACTGGCTTTAACCAGCAGCACCCGGGGTTCATCCAACGTGACCGTCGCGATCACAGCACTGAGATCAAGCACCACGGCCTCTGCTGACTCTGATTCTGGTCGGTTTTTCATAGGAATTTTATAAGCCACCCACTGCGATCAGCAATAACCCGGCAAATCTTGCCGGGTGTTAACGTCTTCTTCACTCAGCCCTCTTAACGTCCAAACCTAGAGGCAACAAAAGCTTTTTGGCCTGAAAGATCAGAAAAGTCTGGGACGACAAGAGACTTTAGGCCATTTGGGAAAGGGACCAAACGTGAATCCGTTTACGCAGCAGCTCAAAAACCTTGGGCCTGCCCGATTGGCCGCCATGGCAGGCGTCGCTGTCGGGTTAATCGCATTCATTATCTTCTTTGCGACGCGGTTTTCCACACAACCTATGGAATTGCTCTACGGCAATCTCAGCACGACCGACTCGCGTGAAATTACGCGGCAGTTGGAATTGTCGGGGATCAAGTTTCAGGTCGAGGAAGATGGCGCTGAGATTATGGTGCCCGCAGACCAGGTAACGCAAGTGCGTCTCCAGATGGCTGAACAAGCCCTCCCCACCGGTGGATCAGTGGGTTACGAGTTGTTCGACAATATGGATGCCCTCGGCGCAACCAACTTCATGCAAAACGTGAACTTGGTCCGGGCCCTGGAAGGTGAGTTGGCGCGGACCATTCGATCAATTGAAGGGGTGCAGTCTGCCCGCGTCCATTTGGTGATGCCACAACGGGAGATGTTTACCCGCGAAGTGCAAGACCCCAGCGCATCTGTGTACATCAAAATGTCAGCCGGTCGCCTCGCCCCCAATCAGGTCAATGCGGTTCAGCATATGATTGCGTCTGCGATCCCAAAACTGATGCCATCCAATATCTCGATTGTTGATGAACGCGGCACGCTGCTGTCCCGCACGTTTGGCAACGACGATGAAATGGTTGCCGTGCAACAAGATGAAGCGCGGATCAAACTCGAAAACCGTCTGTCCAGCGCCATTGTTGCCATGGTCGAGAGCTCTTTGGGCCCTGGCAAAGTCAGG
This sequence comes from Rhodospirillaceae bacterium, assembly GCA_040219235.1. Lineage (NCBI taxonomy): Bacteria > Pseudomonadati > Pseudomonadota > Alphaproteobacteria > Rhodospirillales > Rhodospirillaceae > Rhodospirillaceae bacterium. The sequence goes on along the minus strand of JAVJSV010000011.1, from coordinate 991,685 downwards.
GCTGAAGTTCGCGCCGAAATGGATTTCGACCGTGTTGTCACGGAAGAAGAAATATACGATCCTGATGGCCAGGTGCCACGATCAACGGTCACAGTTGATGAAAACCTGGAGACCTTAGATTCAGACCCCGACAACGTCACGGTCGGACAGAACCTGCCCGATGCTCAGTTCCAAAACCAAGGCGGGCCTAGGTCTTCAACCTCTGAGCAAAGAACAGAGGAAACGGTCAACTTTGAAATTTCAAAGCGCGTCGTAAACCAGATTCGTGAGTCTGGCGTTGTCCGGCGTCTTTCCGTCGCCGTCCTTGTTGATGGCAACTATGTCGAAGACGAAAATGGCGAGCGCGTTTATCAAGCTTTACCGACGGAGACGATGGATAAGTTAGAGTCCCTTGTGCGTTCGGCTATTGGGGCCGACGCGGCGCGGGGTGATCAAATTGAAGTCATCAATATGCCGTTCACGAGCTTTGATGACCTTGCCGGTGACATTGAACCCTTCGACTTGTTTGGCTTCTCCAAAGAAGAAGTCATGCGCATGGCCGAAGGTCTGGGTGTGGCCATCGTCGCTGTCCTGGTCATTCTACTCGTCGTGCGTCCGTTGGTCACGAAAGCCTTTGAGTCCATGCCCGCAGAAGATGCCTTATTGTCGGCGGATGGCGGATTGGCGCAACTCACTGGTCCTGGTGGCATGCCAATGCCGATGCCCACTGAGGATGAAGATGAAGACCTGGATGAACTGATTGATATCGATAAGGTTGAAGGTCGTGTGAAAGCCTCAAGCCTGCGCAAGATTAACGATATCGTTGATAAACACCCTGAAGAAGCAATCTCAATTTTCCGGACCTGGCTGTATCAAGAAGCTTAGCCAGACCTGGGATGAATTGAAGGAATTGCCAATAGGGCTGCGGCATGTGCTGCGTTATATTAAGACTGTACTGAGCCCGCCTCCCAGTTAGACGGTCTCAAAAGACGAAGGAGCAAGGGATATGGCCCGGGTTAAAGAAGACTATCGTAGCCTGACCGGCCCGCAGAAGGCTGCAATCATGATGCTCTCGCTTGGCGAAGAGCAGGCTGGCAAGCTGTTCAACATGATGGAAGACGATGAAATTAAAGAGCTGTCCCAGATCATGGCCAGTCTCGGAACCGTCGGCGCTAACCTTGTGGAACGACTCTTTGTCGATTTTGCGGATGCCATTTCCAACACCGGCTCGCTTGTCGGGTCATACGAATCAACAGAACGCCTGCTGATCAAGAGTTTGGATAAAGATCGCGTTTCCACCATCATGGAAGAAATTCGTGGTCCTGCCGGTCGCACCATGTGGGACAAGCTGGGCAACGTTCATGAGCAAGTGCTCGCCAACTACCTTAAGAATGAATACCCGCAGACTGTTGCCGTTGTTCTTTCTAAGGTTAAACCTGACCACGCCTCCCGTGTTCTCTCGTTGCTCCCTGAAGGGTTTGCGATGGAAGTCGTGATGCGTATGCTTCATATGGAATCGGTGCAAAAAGACGTTTTGGAAAGCATCGAGAAAACACTGCGCACCGAGTTCATGTCCAATCTGGCGCGTACAGCACGTCGCGACAGCCACGAGATGATGGCCGAGATTTTCAACAACCTGGACCGCAACACGGAAAGTCGGTTCCTCACGGCTTTGGAAGAGCGCAATCGCGAATCAGCCGAGAAGATCAAACAACTTATGTTTACCTTCGAAGATCTTATCCGACTGGACTCCAATGCGATCCAAACGCTGTTGCGCCATGTCGAGAAAGACAAGCTGGGTATCGCGCTCAAAGGATCGTCCGACGATCTCAAAGAACTGTTCTTTGGCAACATGTCAGAACGCGCCGGCAAGATGCTCAAAGACGATATGGAAGCACTTGGACCATTGCGTTTGCGCGATGTCGAAGAATCTCAAAACGTTGTCGTAGCCCTCGCCAAGGAGCTGGCCAACTCTGGTCAGATCGTTATTTCCGAAGGCAAGGACGACGACGAGTTGGTCTACTAAGACAATTAGGACTTAGAGAAAAACACCATGTCACCCGCCAGATCAGCCTCGGCACGTTCCAAGCCGTTCACATTTGATCGCTCGTTCGACGATCCGTCGAAGGTCTATCTGCCTGGCGAAAAATATGGGCCAGCCGTCGAGATTAAGATCCCAAAAAAGGTGCCAACCAAAGACACCGCCAACAAAGCCAAAGAGACAGAGCCTGAAGCGCCGCCGCCACCGCCTAAAATTTACACCGAAGCTGATCTGGAGGCCGCTAAAGAAGACGGCTATGTGGAAGGGCACACAGCTGCCCTTGAAGAAGCGGAAACCGCCAGAGAGCATTACGCGGCTGACGCCCTAAATCTGATCAGCGAGGGTCTGGGCGCGTTGACCGCGCATCAGGACAAAGCCAACGCGGAAATTGGCCAGACAGCAATGCGTATGGTGTATGCCATTATTGAGAAAGTCGTTCCGGAGCATGCTCAAGCCAGTGCTATAGAATCTGTTGAAGCCTTGGTCCGCGAAGTTTTGCCACTGGTCTACGAAGAACCCAAATTGACGGTCCGCACACACACTATGATTGCTGAGGACGTTCAAAATCAATTGAACACGATTTGTGAAAAATCAAACTTCAATGGCGAAATATCTGTCGTACCCGATTACGAATTGCAGCCGGGCGATTGCCGGGTCGAATGGAATGGCGGCGGCGCTGACAGAAACGAAGACCGCCTTTGGAAAGAAATCCGCACCATTGTGGAAGAAAATGTTGGCGCCGTAGACGTCCAAGCCATGGATGCAGCCGCAGATGCCATTCCAGACGATGATATTTCAGCGGATGGTGCTACAGAGGATGCCATCTTAACCGATTCTGCAGAGCCGAACGCAGCAGATAACGCATCAGAGGAAAGTTCGAGCACCGCGATTCAAGACGCAGCTCTCTCAGAACAGGCAGAAACAGTTGTGTCTGATCAGGATGAAGCGCAACAAGGCGGGCTGGAACAAGATGGGTCGGAACAAAACAAAGAGCCGGAATCACTGGCCACAGACGAGACGACAAGCGAGAATGATACTATTACTGAAAACAAGCCTGAACCGTCAGGCAGCAACTGATAAACCGCATTTAATCACGTGGGGCCGCCCGACGAGGGGCGGAAATGATTATGGCAGATGACGACGATGACATCCCTGAAGGCGCTGATGCGTCCGAAGATAGTGATGACCGGGCTGACGACGGCGACCTTGGCTTGAAAGAGCTCTCAGGTGAGCTCGCGTCCGCCCAGAAGGACAAAGGCGACGCCTTTGATGATCCGCCGGTTGATGTTCCTGACAAGCCGCGATCGGCACAGGACCTCGAAGCCGTTTACGATATTCCCGTGCGCGTATCGGCTGTCTTAGGTAAATCGTCCATGCAAGTGAACCAGTTGCTCAAGTTGGGGCGCGGCGCGGTTGTGGAATTGGATCGCAAAGTCGGCGAAGCCATCGACATTTATGTCAATGATCGTCTGGTTGCGCGTGGTGAAGTTGTGGTTGTTGATGAACGTCTCGGCATCACCATGACAGAAATCATTAAGACACAACGGAACTGACCACCCTATGTCCGACACCGCAGACATAACCGCTGCGCCGCGTCGCACAATCATTGATGGCGCAACCATACTTGGTCTTGGCTGCGCCTTCACCTTGATCGTCGCGGCAATTATTATTGGTGGCACGGCAGACTTTTTCTTCAACGTCCCAGCGGCGCTTATTGTCGTTGCAGGAACACTTGCGGTCACAACAATCTGCTTTAGCTTCAGGGACATTGCCCAAACCGGCGCTGTTCTCGGCACAACCGTTGTGTATCGTGAGCATGATGCACGCGACACCGCCTATACGATGCTTGAGCTGTCTGACTTCTGCCGTATGAACGGCGCCCTCAAACTTCAGGGTGCCCCACTATTGCGTTTTGTCAGCGAGCCGTTCTTGCACAAAGGACTAGGGCTGGTGATCGACGGTCTGGGCGAAAAAGAAATCAATGAAATTCTGGGCCAAGACCTCATGTCAACCAGCCAGCGTCATATGCGTGCCGCAAGTGTGTTGCGCAAGGCCGCTGAGATTGCCCCGGCCATGGGACTGATCGGAACGTTGATCGGATTGGTGCAGATGTTGGGACGTTTACAAGATCCCGATGTTATTGGCCCAGCCATGGCTGTTGCGCTTTTAACCACATTTTACGGCGCTATTCTGGCCACAATGGTGTTTAACCCGCTCGCCTCTAAGCTTGAGCGCAACGCCGCGAATGAGCACCTGATCAACCAGATTTATATGACGGGCGTCATCGCCATCGCGCGTAAAGACAATCCACGGCGGCTTGAATTGCAGCTCAACAGCGCTTTGCCGCCAGATCGCAAAGTAAAATATTTTGATTAATACCGTTGCCCTGATAGATCAGGGTTTAAGCACCCTGCTGAACCAGGGGTTAAGTCATGTGTTTGGAAAGAGGGATTAATGCGGCTTCTGATCATCGGAACGTTGGGCGGTCAGATTGGTGCGGCAAGTAAGATAGCCGTCGCCAGGGGCGCGAAGGTTGTGCAGGCCGACACCGTCGACAACGGCTTGAGGGTGATGCGTGGCGGCCAGGGCGTAGACCTTGTCATGATTGACGTCAATATGGATGTGGACGGACTCATTGTCGCCATGGCGGCCGAGCGTTTGCATTATCCGGTCATCGCTTGCGGCATTGAAACCGATTCACAAGCAGCCGTTGCGGCTATTAAAGCTGGCGCGAAAGAGTACCTGCCTCTCCCCCCCGACCCAGACCTGATCGCTGCCGTTTTCCAAGCCATCAGCGACGACCAGGACGCGTTGATATTCACCGACCCGGCGATGCAGAAATGTGTCGATATGGTCGAAAAAGTGGCGCGCAGCCAGGCAGGCATTCTCATCGTTGGGGAATCTGGCTCTGGTAAAGAGCTGATCGCCCGATTGGTTCACCGCAAAAGTGGCCGCAAAGACAAGCCTTTTGTTGCCATTAATTGCGCGGCAATCCCCGGTGAGCTTCTTGAGTCAGAGCTGTTTGGCCATGAAAAAGGGGCCTTCACCGGTGCCGTTGCGCGCCGTATTGGTAAGTTTGAAGAAGCCACCGGCGGCACGCTCCTGCTGGACGAAATTTCAGAAATGGATTTGGGCCTGCAAGCAAAGCTATTGCGGGCGATTCAGGAGAAAGAAATTCAGCGTGTTGGCGGCAACACAACCATAGACACCGATGTGCGCATTCTCGCGACGTCAAACCGCAATATGGAAGCTGAAGTTAAAGGGGGACGGTTTCGCGAAGACCTGTATTTCCGCCTGAACGTGGTCAGCGTGGCCATACCGCCGTTGCGCAACAGACCCACTGATGTGCCTTTGTTAGCAAAACACTTCATGGAAAAATACGCAGAAGAAAATGGCGTTACCATTCATGGAATTGATGACGACGCCATGGCAGCCTTGTCAGGCCATAACTGGCCCGGAAATGTGCGCGAACTCGAAAACACCATGCACCGCGCCGTTCTGATGGCCACTGGCACCGAAATCACCGCTGAGGCGGTCCTCATTACAGGTGGCATGGGCGGTGATCTGGCCGGTGACGGAGCGGACTCTCAGAGCCTGGTGGGGCGGACTGTGGCGGATGTCGAGCGCGACCTGATCATCGATACCTTGAAGCACACCATTGGCAACCGCACCCATGCGGCAAAAATTCTCGGAATCTCGATTCGCACCCTTCGGAACAAACTGAACACCTATGTCGAGCAAGGTGTTCCCGTCCCCTCGCCCGGCGACGCCTAAAGCCATACAAATCTGCTGAATCTTAGCAATAGATAGGCATTTCTTGCCTATCTAAACACCTTGTTAACGGTCCCCAGGGCAAAGTGCAGGGTATGAAGCGGACCTTCCGCCGCGCCCCGGGACGGGCCTGGAAATCGCTGAATACTGGGATTTATTGAGCTCTTTAGGGACTCCGGGACTCACATGGCTGAAGACAACTCCACTGGCGCTGCCCCAAGCGGCGCGCCTCCTGCAGACGGCGCAGCCCTATCAACGACAGGGAATCAAGCTGCCGGGCCAGGATTCGACTATGATGCCGCCCTAAGCAAGCTTGGCAATGCCGCAAAACGTGGCGATCTTGGCTTCGCCCTCGGCTTGGTGATGATCCTCGTCGTGCTCATCATGCCGATGCCAGCATGGCTGCTCGACATCGCGCTGTCTCTGTCTTTGACCTTGTCTGTCCTCATTCTCATGACAGTGGTGTTTATCTCCCGCAACATCGAATTCAACTCGTTTCCAGTGGTGTTGCTGATTGCCACCATGCTGCGCCTCGCGCTCAATCTGGCGTCAACGCGGCTTATTCTCGCGGAAGGCCACGAAGGACCAGATGCAGCGGGAGACGTTATTGCCGCGTTCGGCAGTTTCATCATGGGCGACAACTTTGTCATTGGTATCATTGTGTTCGCCATTTTGGTGCTGGTGAACTTTATGGTTATTACAAAGGGTGCAGGACGCATCGCCGAGGTCACAGCCCGGTTCACCCTCGACGCCCTTCCCGGCAAACAAATGGCCATTGACGCCGATATGTCCGCGGGTCTGATTGATGAGCCGACGGCAAGAGAACGGCGTGACGAACTGCAAAAGGAAAGCGACTTCTTTGGTGCCATGGACGGTGCATCCAAGTTCGTCCGTGGGGACGCAACTGCAGGTATTTTAATCACCGTCATCAACATCATCGGCGGCATGATCATAGGGATGGCCCAGAACAACCTGACCTTTAACGAAGCCGCAAACACCTACACAATGCTGACCGTCGGTGATGGACTGGTCAGTCAGATTCCGGCCCTCATCGTCTCCGTTGCAGCCGGCCTCATGGTGTCTAAAGGCGGCCTGGATGAAGCCGCTGATGTGGCGCTGACAACCCAATTCACCCGTTATCCAAAAGCCTTGGGCATGAGTTCTTTCATGGCCATGTGCTTGGCCATGTTGCCCGGCACACCTATGGGTCCATTCCTGTTCTTGGCGCTGCTTTCGGGTGGTGCGGCCGGGTGGATGACCTACAAAAACAACCTCGTCTTGGCCGCTGAAGCCGAGATGGATATGGAGCTTGGCCAAAACGAACCTTCAGTTTCAGAAGAACCCATTTCATCGGCCATGCGCATCGATCAAGTGCGACTGGAACTGGGGTATGGCCTGTTGTCGATGATCAACAACGACAACCATCGCCTGACCGATCAAATCAAAAGCCTTCGGCGTGCGCTTGCCACCGATATGGGCTTCGTGATGCCGTCCGTGCGCATTCAAGATAACATGCAACTGCCTGCCAATTCCTACGCGCTTTACGTGAAGGAAGTGGAAGCCGGGCGTGGCGATTTACGGCCCAACATGCTCCTGGTCATGGACCCCCGCGGTGAAGAAATTTCGCTGCCCGGTGAGCGTACACGTGAGCCAACCTTTGGCCTTCCCGCGCTATGGATTGATCCGTCTGCCCGTGAAGAAGCTTTGTTCCGTGGCTACACGGTTGTCGACCCGCCGACCGTGATCACAACGCACTTGACCGAAGTCGTGCGCGACAACATGCAGGAACTGCTGTCCTACACCGAGACACAGAAACTCTTGGATGAGTTGGACAAGGAACAACAAAAACTGATTTCTGAAGTTGTACCGGCCCAAATCAGCGTCGCCGCCATTCAGCGCGTTCTTCAGAACCTACTTTCTGAGCGCATTTCCATCCGCGATCTGCCAACCATTCTTGAAGGAGTCGCCGAGGCATGTGTGACAACGCGCAACGTCATGCAAATCAGCGAACATGTGCGCACCCGCCTGTCGAGGCAACTCTCAGACTTTTCCAGCGATGACGACGGCGTGATCCCACTGGTCACACTCTCGCCGGAATGGGAGCAAGCCTTCGCCGAATCCTTGGTCGGCCAGGGTGAGGAAAAACAGCTTTCCATGCCGCCGTCACGACTTCAGGAATTCATCACCGCAGTGCGGCAGAACTTTGAGCGATTTGCAATGCAAGGGGAAACCCCCGTATTGCTGACGTCACCGACCGTTCGCCCCTATGTCAGATCCATTATTGACCGGTTCCGGCCCATGACCGTGGTGATGTCGCAAAACGAGATACATCCGAAGGCAAAAATCAAAACGGTCGGACAAATCTGACTTATAGTGAGCTTAAGTATTAAACTGAAAGCCACGAGAACCGCGATGGGGAGCGCGATAGGTCGTACGCTATGCGCCTGAAGTCCTACACAGCCGCCACCATGGCCGAAGCCATGAATCTCGTTCGCGAGGAACTTGGGGAAGACGCGATCATCGTCTCCACCCAGCGTTCTTCCGATGGTCAGGGCGTGCGCATCACAGCGGCCTTGGAGGAACCTGAAGGTGAAGAAGATATCGCCCGGGCGCTGGCTGGAGAAAATGCAACACCCTTCTCGGAAAATGTACGCAACGCCCTCGCCTACCATGGCGTCCCAGCGCGCCTGATCGAGAAGCTGGTCATGACCGCCCGCTCCGTTGAAGTGGGATCCCCAACCATGGCCTGCGCCGCAGCCCTGGAAGATAATTTTGATTTCGCTCCTCTGCCCGAGCGCAAGGCGACCAGACCCTTCATGCTGGTCGGCCCACCAGGTTCAGGAAAAACAATCACGGTGGCCAAACTCGCAGCCCGCGCCCGGTTGTCGGGGCGTCCGGTCGGTGTCATCACCACAGATACAGTGCGCGCTGGAGCTGTTGAACAACTGACAGCATTTACAAAAATTCTGGAAATTGAAATCCAACAGGTGCGTGGCCCAGACGCCTTGCCTCATGCCGTTAATGAAATGATGGCCAACTATGACTTGGTGTTTATCGACAGCCCTGGCCTCAATCCGTTCAGCCATCATGATATGGATTACCTGAAAGCGTTGTCCCAAAGTGCAGATGTTGAACCAATTCTCGTGCTTGCCGCAGGCGGTGATGCCAGCGAAGCTGCCGACATTGGCGAAGCCTTTTCCACCAGCGGCGCAACCCGCATTCTGGCCACACGCCTGGATATGACGCGCAGACTCGGTGCCATCCTCGCCGCCGCCGACGCAGGCCAGCTGATGTTTTCAGAAGTCAGTCTGAATCCACATGTGGCAACCGGCCTATGCGCGATCAATCCGGTCTCCATGGCCCGTATGATCTTGCCGCCAGATGAAGACTTGCAACCCGCGCGTTTCGAAAACACTGATTCGCTAGAACAGCCCACAGGTCAGCCCATAGACCCCAGAACTGAGGTATCTTAATGAATTCCGATCTGCCCCCCTCGTCACGTCCACCGGCAGGCGCTGAAACACCCTCCCTCGCAGGTCGGCCTGCCGTTTCCGCCAAGCGGGGACGCATTATTGCTGTGGCCTCTGGCAAGGGCGGTGTTGGTAAAACGTTCTTTTCCATCACCCTTAGTCACGCCATGGCGATGCGGGGCAATCGTGTTTTGTTGTTTGATGGTGATCTCGGCTTGGCCAACGTTGATATTCAACTTGGCCTGATGCCTCATTATGACTTGGGCAGTGTCGTTGCCGGCAAGCTTTCTTTAAATCAGGCCGCCATGCATTACGAACAAGGTGGCTTTGATGTCATTGCCGGACGCTCGGGTTCGGGAAGCTTGGCCAACATTCCACTGTCTCGACTACAAATCTTGGGCGAAGATCTCGGCTTGATGGCGGCAAGGTATGATCGTGTAATTCTTGATCTCGGGGCTGGCGTCGAAAAATCCGTACGCCAACTGGCGCGCGCCGCAGATACAGTGCTCGTGGTCACCAGCGATGAACCCACAGCCCTAACCGACGCCTATGCCTTTATTAAAGTCACGGCGATGGAGCGGCCAAATTTGGACATCAGGGTTGTCGTAAACGCCTCCAATTCAACACGCGAGGGCGAACGGACATATCAAACTCTGTTTAAGGCGTGCCAGGGGTTTCTAAAAATTTCGCCCCCCTTGGCGGGAATCATCCGACGAGATGCGCGAGTCCGCGAGACCATCCGCAATCAAACCCCCATTCTCATTCGGTCCCCCAGTTCAGAAGCCGCCCTCGACATTACCGCGATCTCTGAAAACCTGCTTGCGGGATAGAAGCTGACGAAGGAGAGCCGTGTCTACTGTACCGCCACCGGCCACACAGACGCCCCAACCGCAACCCGCGGCTGCGCAAGCTGTTCCCACGGCTGTCGTGCGGGATCCCTCTGTCGAGGTGTTACGGTTGGCTGCGGGTGCCCGTCTTGAAGGCACTGTTGTCGCTCCCCCTTCGCAGGCCACAAACGTAGACGCCGCCAGAGTTGCTGCACAAGCCGCACAAGTTCAAGCCACACAAGCCGCGGTTGATGCCAACCGGGCTGACTTGGCGCGCGCGGCCAATACTCAAGCTCAAAATACTCAAGCTCAATCAGTGGATACACGGCAGGCCCAGCCTGCGGACCCCCGGCAGGCCCAGCCTGCACAAACCACCCAACCTCAAATCGTTCAGGTGCGCACCCCGGTTGGCGATATCACCCTAAGAACGCCCTTGCCGTTGCCGGAGGGGACCCGCGTCACTCTGGAAGTCGCGACGTCGTCGAATACACAAGTCTCGGTGCGATTTGCCACCGTGAACGGTCAACCTGTGCAACAGGCTCTCGCGCAACTTGCGGCAGACCGTGCGGCCCAGCCTCCCCCAACGGAGACCGGCGCACGACCGGCCCCAACACAATTGACCTCGGCTGCGGCACTTACCTTTGGACAAATCGCCACACCCCTTGGGCCTGTCGCTCTGACACAAGCAGGCCCCCTCAACGCTTTTGTGATGAGCGGGGCTACGCCCCTAGCGACCGCTTTGAGTGCTCAACTAGGTCAGCCAACAGGGCTGGTTATGCCGGGCCAAACTGTGCCAGGCCAAGCAACTCCAGGACAGATAGCACTGGGACAGCCAGGGCAAGCGGCAACACCTGGCGCGGCGCTGCCAGGCGGAACACCAACAGCGACAACACCGGCGGCCACCGCACTGCAGATCGGTCTGGTGACCGGGTCAGACATCACTCTAAGAGTCACCGGGCTGACTCCGGGACAACCGGGTGTAACACCACCCCAAGCCGGAGGCATAGCGACTACCACTACCGGGCCACCAACGAACGCGGCAGGTGTAACGATAAACACACCTGTCCCCGGGCAAACGACGACAGCAACAGGACAAGCACCAACGTCAGCGCTCACCCAACAATCCCCCCAAGGACCAAACGCGCTGCTGCCCGGCGGCGGTTCAACGCAAAGCGGCTTGCGTCTGGTTGGGGCACAAGGCTGGCCGACAACCCCGTTTGCAACGCCCACACAGGGGCAATCAGCACCTCTTCAATTGGCCTTAACGGGTACAGTCACTTCGCTCTCTAACGCTGGACAACCCACCGTGCAAACAGCTACCGGTACAGTGCAATTGGCCAATGCGGCGAACCTTCCTGTCGGCACAACTGTGACTTTTGAAGTGATCTCACAAACCCTGCCGCGCGGCGCGGCGACTGGTATAAACGCACCGCCGCCAGCCCCGGGGGGGCTGCCCTTCGCAACCGGGGTGACTCCCTGGCCGACGTTGACCGAAGCGCTTCAATTGATGCAACGGATAGACCCGCAGGCAGCGCAACTTCTGGCCAACACAATTCCGGACGGCGGCCCACGGACCGTAGTTGCCGCGCTCTCGTTTGTTCAAGCCATGCGCAGTGGCGAACCGCGGCAATGGCCGGGAGATAACAATCTGCGTGCTCTGGAGCGCACGGGCCCACGGGGTGCCCATCTCGCCAAAAGCATCGCTGGCGAAGTTTCTCAACTCAGCACGCAATCTCGCGACACAGGTGGGGAATGGCGCGCGACGCCGATTCCCTGGAACGCAGAAGGCCAGATTGAAAAGATTCGCTTGATCACGCGCCGGGAAGACACCGAAGACGACGAGAAAGAAGATAAAAAGGGATCAGGTATTCGCTTCTTGCTGGAACTCGACCTTTCGAAAATGGGGCCTCTGCAACTGGATGGTATGGTGCGTGAGGATGTGAATGGATTTGATCTGGTCATCCGCAGTCACGAGACTCTCGCGGATCAAGTCCGACGTGACCTGACAGGATTGTTTATCGTCGCCAACCAGGCGGTCGGACTCAAAGGCGGACTCACGTTTCAAGTCACACCTAAGTTCCCTGACCCCATTGGCCAGAGCGCGCCATTCAAACAACAAAGAGATGGGGTTTGGGCCTAACGCCTTAAGCGTCAGCAGACTCAGTCGCATGGGAGTCAGGTAAAGCCAGTGGCAGTGCACTCCGCCGCGTTACGATCCACGTCGCAATCGGGGCCAACACCACAGCTAAGATGGTCGGCGCCACCCAGGTTGATGCCGTGACAGCGACAATCGCAACACTGATCATCATCATCACCACGGCTGCGGTTTTTGCCGGTGGAGGAATCACCCTATGCATATGCCAAGCGCGTAGGGTCGCGCCAAATTTTGGATGCGTCCACAGCCACCATCGTAACCGGTCAGAGCTTTTAGAAAACGCCCACAAGGCAATGATCAGGAAAACCGTTGTCGGCAAACCCGGCAGAAACGCGCCGACAAACCCTAATCCAACGCAGAGCCAGCCGACTGCCAAGAACACCGGACACAGACTCGAATGCGACAAGGGCGGCGGCGGTGCGCCGTCCCATCCTGCCGCGCGGGCTTTAGCCTCATGATCTAGGGCCTGATGATCTGGTTTTGCGTCTGACATTGAGCTCTCTTTACGCCTGAGACTGCCTTTTAGACCAAGCGCACGCATGGGGGCAAGGATGAGCAGATTTTCCGGTGCCTCGATCCAGAGGTCAAGACTGCGGGAGAGGACCGAAGCCCTCTCCCGACCTAGGCGTGACTCCATAGGGGAGGGAGCTGGAATCACACAGGAGTCAGCCAATCTTTGAATGGCATCAAGCTGATAAATGAATATGTACCCTTATTAATAATCATTTGCAATGATAATAATTATCAATAACATCTACTTCTCTTTAGCGGTAAGTAGATGGAAGCAAAGTGATGATGCAAACAGATAAAAACATCTCGCAGGTTCAATTCGGCACACTGGCGGACAAACAGCGGACCTCAGACCTGAAGACATCAGAAATGATTGCCTTATGGACCATCCGAACATGGGTCTGGGCATCAACCGGCCGATGACGCCAGCGCAGCGTTTCGATGCCGGGTTAGACGAAGCAGGCTGTCCAGACGCATCAAACGCGTTTGCCACTTTCTTAGCGATCGTCGGCACAACCGCGTCACAAAAAGTGGCCGTTCATGCCCCCACCTGTCCAAACATCAGCGATGATGAAAAACGCCTGCTCCATGCCTTAGCCGCTTTACAACGCGGCCATACGCTCGAAGCCTTTGATGTTCTCACCCACTTGCTACCAGGAGCCGCCGTTCGGATTGCATTATCTCACGCAGAATCCGCCGCGATGGGTCTTGCCCGCGCCGGACTCTTTTTGCCGGACAGAGCGTGGAAGCTTGAAGAGCTCTCCCTCACCGATCAGCTCAGAGCCCCGCGCTCCGGCCCCACCTGCGTGCGCTACATGATTCATTAACTGAAATAACAAGAAAGCAGCTGTGGTTCGTCAATCTGAAACTGGCGCCTTTACGAGGGCTTCCACGTGCCTTGAATGGCAACCCGGTGCATTAGGCGTGGGCCTTCATAGTCGGGCACACCACGGTGCTGGACCGCTTTATTATCCCACAACAGTAGACCTTTGTTTTGCCACCTCACCCGACACTGGAACTCTTGCTGGGTCGCGTGTTCAAACAAGAACGCCAGGATCGACTTACTTTCAAGCGGACTAAGATCCTTAATCTTTGTGGTCCAGGCTTCGTTGACGTAAAGCATTTTGCGGCCCGTATCCGGGTGCGTACAAACCAGCGGATGCTCAGTGGGCAGCGGCATTCTGAGAATTGCCTGACGCGTATCCTCTGTCTCAAACAGACCCGAGCGCAAGCCATAGGCCACAACATCATGCACCGCCACAAGCCCCTCTAAGTAGTGCTTCATGGGCTCGGACAACGCGTCATAGGCCCTGTACATGCTGGAGAACATGGTATCGCCGCCGGACGTTGGCACATCAACAGCGTAGAGGACGCCCCCAAAACTGGGCTCAGGTTTATAGCTATGATCAACGTGCCAAATTAAATTTTGCGTGGTCAGCTTGCTTTTGCTGATGCCCTTCAGCACATGAACCCCGGGATACCCCTCAAGCGGTGGAATAAAACGTTCCTTCTCGAGTTCGCCGAAATAGCCCGCCATCACTTTCAAATGGTCCGGCTCTAAGTCCTGATCCGGAAAATACAAAACCAGATGTTCAGACAGCGCCGCCTCAACCGCATCAATTTCTTGATCACTCAGTGGCGCACTAAAATCGATACCTCGCACTTCTGCGCCCAGCGCGCCGGTCATCGGTTTGATCTCTAAAATACTGGCTGCTGATCTTGCGGGATGTTTGAGCGCAGTTGCAGATGCCATCAGAAATATTACCTATGTAAAACTTCTCTCGAAGCGGGAAGTGCCACGGGATAAAGTATTTTTGAGTCGATATGAGTTTTAAATATATGTTTTAAATCTCGGGGCGCAAGTCTTCGTTGACGCCCTTGGTGTTAGGGCAGGTTCCAAATTTCATGGGGCAGCGCCGGCTGCCAATATCTGAAACAACAACATCATCAGAGTTCATAGCACCGCGCACCAAATCACCTAGACCTCTGATGAAAGTGCAATCAGCGGCGACAGCCGGGGTGCGTGCAAAAAACGGCACACCGGAGTCCTTGGCCATCTCACGGAATTCGATATCCAACTCCACCAGCGTTTCAACATGCTCAGACACAAAGGCCACCGGCGCAATGACAACCGGCACCCCATCCGCGCCCGCGCGGGCGACTTCATCTTCCGTGTGGGGGGAAATCCACTTCACCGGACCAACCCGGCTCTGATAACAGGTCACCCAGTCCAGACCGGGCCTGGCCAAAGCTTCAACAATCGCCATTGATGTCTGCTCGACCTGCCATTGATACGGGTCACCGGCGTTAATTGTGCGCTCCGGCAAACCATGAGCCGACAGCAACAGCCGTGGTGTGCCATAGGCAGACGCTTCGTCGAGCGCTGTGACGATGTTGGCGACAGTTGCGTCAAGAAAACCATGATGCAGCGGATAACAACATAGTGTGTCCTGGGGCACAGAAAGCCCTTGCCGCACGGCCTCTTTTTGAAACGCCTGCACTGACGTGCCCGTGGTCGTTGTCGAAAACTGGGGATACAGCGGCAGCATCAAAATACGGTCAGGGTTGTACTGTTTTATCTTCGATACGGTTTCCTCAACCATCGGATGCCAGTAGCGCATAAACACAAAGACTTCGACATCATCCGCCATATCTTGAATTTCAGCTTTAAGCGCTTTGGCCTGTTCTTCGGTCGCCGGCAAAAGTGTCGATTTGCCGCCAACTTGATCATAAATCTCGCGACTGGTCGGCGCCCGGCGCCAGGAAATCAGCTTTGCCAGGATCCACCGCATCGGGTTAGGAAGACGCAAGATCGCGGGATCGTTAAACAGGTTAAACAGGAAGGGCTGAATAGCCTCAGGGGAGTCCGGGCCGCCGAGGTTGAAAATAACAACAGCCAATTTTTGATGCGCCATGCAGCCTCTCTAAACTGAAGCTCGTTTCGAGTAAAAATTTGAGGGGGTTATGGCATGCCCGCTGCATCATTCAAAGACCTGAAAAGGCCAAAAAACCACGAAAATCCTGTGGACGTGATCGGGTTTGACGACAAACCGCCTGAAAAGAAGAGCAAACACGCCCTCCCGCGCGCAATCGACGACAGGTCTGCAACGCTGACGACAATCCGCTATTCGAAGCTGAGGCGCAGCCTTAGAACAGGATCACCTGAATTTTACAGAAAACGAGCGTGGGGAAGCGTTTTGACCATGTCGTCCGCACCAGCCGAACCTAACCGGGATGGCATTAAAGTCGGTCCCGTCTGGATTGAGCCCGGCTTCTCAAGGCTTAACGTCTACACCCTGCTCTATGCCGCGTTTTTCACCATCGCCAGTTCGGTTTTTCTGAGTTCAACCCAACCCTATCTGTTCAACACAATCCTCAACATTCCGCTGGAAAATCAGGGGGCGCTGTCTGGACGGCTGGTGCTGTTCAATGAGCTTGTGGTGATTGTGCTGATCGGGCCTCTCGGCTTGCTCGCCGATAAAATTGGCCGGCGACCGATTTATGCCGCTGGATACGTCTTTCTCTTCATCGGCTACATGCTCTATCCCACCGCCGAGAGTATTGCTGAGCTGACCGCCTATCGCATGATCTTTGCCGTCGGCGTTGCCTGCAACACCGCGATGATCACCACCATAACGGCGGACTATCCGCAAAATGCCTGGCGCGGCAAACTGCTCGGCCTCTGCGGTTTGCTCCAGGGCATTGGCGTTGTCATTGTATTGCGCACGTCGAGCCTCATGCCCGGATGGTTCGTGGAAGGCGGCGTGGATCAGATCGCGGCCGGGCGCATGACGTTTTGGACCTTTGCGGCCATCTGCCTGATCAATGCGATCATCATTCGTATCGGCCTAAAGGGCGGCACGCCCTCCACCAAAACCGAGAAAGAACCGCTGCCGGACATTTTGAGCAAGGGGTTAAAGGCCGGTCGCAATCCGCGCGTGGCCTTATCCTATGTGGCCGCGTTCGTCTCCCGCGGTGATCTGACTGTGGTCAGCACGTTCTTCTCTCTGTGGTTGGTGCAAGCGGGAATGGCCAACGGCTACAGCGCCGAAGAGGCATTGGAAAGAGGCATCTTGTTCTTTGTCGTCGTGCAGACGTTTGCTGTCCTGTGGGCCCCATTCGCTGGCGTGATTATTGATCGCGTTGACCGAGTCACCGCCTTGTCCATCGCCATGGCCATCGCCGCCATCGGCTACTTGTCTCTGGGATTCATCGGCGACCCCACGCAGCCCATTATGTACGGCGCCGCGGTCATCCTGGGCATGGGCGAGATTAACGCGGTCTTGGCGGCGCAAGCCTTGATTGGCCAGGAAGCCCCGAAAGACGGACGCGGCGCCGTTGTCGGCGTGTTCGGCTTTTTTGGCGCCATCGGCATTTTACTGGCCGCGTCCATCGGTGGATACCTGTTCGACGCCTGGATGCCTGCCGGTCCCTTCGTGCTCATGGGCGTGGCCAATGCCACACTTTTTTGCATCGCCGTGTGCGTCCGCGTTTTTGCCTCATCACCCAACGTCTCAATCAAACAATCCGCGTAGTCCTTAAAAAGGAGCCTCTTATGAATTTCCATTACCCCATTTCATCACCGCTCACCGCTGACCTCAACCGGCGCGGCCTGTTAAAAACCCTCGGTGGCCTCGGTGGTCTCGGGGGCGCCGGTTTGATGGGCGCCGCACTTGGCGCAGGACAAGCACAGGCGGGTTTGACGCCAGGCAGCGACGAAATCAGCATCGACCTGTCAGACCCCGCACAAAACTTGAGGTCTTACATTCGTCTTCAGGGGGATCTGGATTCCTCCAAAGTTTCTGTCGGCTATTATTCCGGCACAATTTACAACGTGGTCGGCGACTGGAAAAAAGTGACGCCGCTGTGCGGCTTGGCCGGCATTGGTGTGCGGCGCATAGAACCGCAACCCGACAACAAATACCGCGTCTTCAACCGCGAACTGGCGTTCTATTCCGACATCAACACCGGCGAATTTGTTGACGTTTGGGAGAACCCACTGAACAACGAGAGTGTTGAAGTTTTGCCCATTCAGAACATGACCGTAAACGCCGAAATCGCGCCGATTTTCGAGTTTGATATGGAAGGCACAATCGTCCGTTCACCGTTCAACCCGCCTTGGGAAATTCTTAACGGCTCCGCCCTCGCCCTATTCGAAGTTCACCAGGAACTCAAATCAGAACTCCAACCCGATGAATGGCCCCGGGAAAGCTCTGGCGAGAGGATGCGCATTTCAGAAATGTTCCACCGCCATTGCCGCGCGGCGGATTTAGAAAACCAAGACCTGACCTCCATTCCCTATGTCGGCACCTGGATGCGCCTCGCGCCCTATCTGCCCTGGATGTTGATGGGACAAACTGAGGGACATTTGTACTACCGTTGCTCCATGCACAAATTCAACCGCGTCGAACAACTGCCCAAAGCCTTCCTCGTAAAAGCGGAGCGGGACTACCCAGAATTCTTGTCAGCCCCAAAGCCAGACAGTTGGGGCACACCAAACAATTCCAGCTTTAATGTCTATAAAGAGCTGCGCGCTCCTGTGGCAGCAAAAGGCCAGAGCTAGTGTAAAAACTGGCAGCAGGTCTGTCCTAAAGATCACAGAAGATAGTTTTCTCCTAACGTCGAGATTGCTTTAACGCAACGTGCGCGAATTTCATGCGTGGACACTTGTGAGTGTGCGGGACGGACCCCAAATTCATATCAACGGCAACGCAAAAACAGTTGCCGGAAACTGGATCAAAGGAGACTGTCATGTTCAAACACGCCGCGTCTTACCTCTCGGGCCGCGACACGTTTAAAAGCACACGGACAAGTCGACTAGAACGGTCTTTGATGTGGAAAGCCATCCGCAATACAAAAACCAAACCGGCCGCCAAAGCGGAGCAGGAGCGGGGACCACCTGAAGTCCTCGCCGCAGCCTAGCGTCTCCCCAGCGCTGAGATACCTGTCCCCAATCAGGCCGTGACTGGGCTCTGCTCTCCCCCAAGCAGAGCCCAAAACGGTTTTTTCACACCCGGTTTTAAAACCCCAGCTTATAAAACACCCAGCTTATAAAACGATCGTGTCTTTAAACTGTGCCGCCACGGAATGGCGTATGATGTCTGCAATCTGCCGGTAACCATCGGCATTCGAATGATGCTTCCGCCACACCAAGCCAATCGTACGATGAATCTGCTTATTTTTAAGTTTAGCCACCGCCACCTCACCCCGCGCTCCGATTTCTGTTTTGACATACAGCGCCGGTAAAAAAGTCACCCCTAATCCGCTGCCAACCATCAGTCGCAACGTATCAAGGCTGGTGCCTTCGAAGTCCCGCAACATCACAGCACCAAGATCAACACAGAGATCTCTCACTTGATCATGCAACAAATGCTTAGGGTCCAGCGCCAGCACCTCTGCATCTTTCAACGCCGCCGGGTCAATTTCGCTTTGGGTGGCTAGTGGATGATCGGTGGCACAGGCAAAATACAACGGTTCACGAAACAACCGCTCCACCACGACTTCGCTGGAGATCACCGGCAGAGGTGTCACGATCAGATCATAGGTGCCGGCCAGCAACGCGGCGTATAAATCTCGCGGCGGCTCCTCACGCACGTACAACCGCAAATCCGGGTAAGTCTTGTGCAGGCGCTTGATCACCTGCGGCAATAAATACGGGCCAACAGTCGGCGGTACTCCTAGACGGATCGTGCCACTGAGCCCATGTTGAGCCCCAGCCGTAAGATCAACAATCGCCTGCACATCCAACAGCACTCGCTGCGCCAGTTCAGAGACGGCCCGGCCTGTTGGCGTCATCACAACGCCGCCACGCCCCCGTTCCGCCAGTTCCACACCCAATGTCTCTTCCAGAGTCCTCAGTTGCACGCTGAGAGACGGCTGAGTGATATCGAGCATATCAGCCGCCTTCCCAAAATGACGGGTTTCTGACACAGCCACCAAATATTGAAGCTGGCGTAATGTTGGCAGAGTGGTGTTATTCACAGCGCGTTCACTTTCATAGTTTTAAACTATCATTATTTATATAATCACCTTATTTCCCTATTCAAGTTAATCCCCTATACCCCCATCACGTTCGTTAACAGGAGTTTTTGGTGAAACGCTTTCATAACATTCTTGCCGTCGTGGGCGACGCAAAGGGCACCGATGAAGTCATCGACCGCGCTTCACAACTGGCAAAACGAAACAACGCCGCACTCACACTCATTGAAGTGATTGAGGATGTCTATGTGTCTTCCGACATCATCGCAGAGCGTGAGCGGGCCCTTGCTGGTCTTGTCATCCCCATCCGCGCGCTTGGGGTCGAGGCGCACAGCGTGGTGCGCCGTGGAAAAATATTTTTCGAGGTCATTCAACAGGTCCTGGGTCAAAAAAATGATCTGGTCCTGATGGCGGCTGAAGCACCGGGCGGGTTCCGCGACCTTTTGTTTGGCAGCAACTCTCTTCACCTCATGCGCAAATGTCCTTGCCCTGTTTGGGTGCTTAAGCCCGGCGAGGCGAAGCAGTTCCGGCGCATTTTGGCTGCGATTGATGTGCATCCCCATACTCCACATGAGAACGCAATCACGACAGACATTCTAAAGTTGGCGACGTCGCTGGCGAATCTGGAAGACGCTGACCTTCATGTTGTGCATGCCTGGGATGTCACCGGCAACGATGCCTACACGCTACAGTCTGAAGTGCCAGACACGGTTCGCACGGAAATTCTAAAACGCCATGTGAGTCAGACAGAGGACGCTGTCACAGAGATCCTAAAGCCTTTTCTTGAAACGTTCGGTGATATCCAGACCCATATTGAACGCGGCGAAGCCTGGCAGGCGATCACGGCTGTCGAGAAAGCCCACAACATTGATTTGATTGTTATGGGCACCATCGACCGCCCAGGTATCCCAGGTTTCTTCATCGGAACAACCGCAGAGACCGTCCTCAGACAGGTGAACTGCTCTGTTCTGACGATAAAACCAAGTCAGTTCGTTTCGCCGGTCACCCTTGAAGGAAAGATCGCCTATGCATAATAACACGTACCACACGACCTCCTTTTAAATTTCAATAAAAGAAAAAGTCTCATGAATCCCGATACAACACCCGTGAACAAAGAAATGCTCGGCGGTCTGCTCCTGATCGGCGCCGCCATAATCGCCTTGATTGTTGCCAACTCCCCCCTTGCCGGTCTCTACGAGACTATACTCTCGACACCCGTCCAAGTGCTCATTGGCGGTAATGGCATCGACAAACCGCTCCTGCTGTGGATCAACGATGGCCTGATGGTCTTGTTTTTCTTTCTTGTCGGCTTAGAAATCAAACGCGAATTGCTGGAAGGCACTCTGTCCGACACCAGAAAGGCGATCCTGCCGCTGGCCGGTGCCATTGGCGGCATCGTCGCCCCCGCGCTCGTTTACGCGTTCTTCAACTGGGAAGATGCAGAAGCCTTGCGCGGTTGGGCTATTCCCGCCGCAACCGACATCGCCTTTGTGGTTGGCATCCTGGCGTTGATGGGATCACGCGTTCCAGTATCCTTGAAAGTTTTTGTATTGGCTTTGGCGATCATTGATGATGTCGGTGCCATCGTCATTATTGCGGTGTTCTATACAGAGAGCGTTGAAATGATCCCACTCGCGATTGCGGGGGTCGCTACGGTTGTTCTTGCGATGTTTAATCGAAGAAACGTTACTGATCTCGCGCCCTACATGATGATCGGTTTCGTGTTGTGGGTCTCTGTCCTGAAGTCTGATGTCCATGCCACCTTAGCTGGTGTGTTATTGGCGATGTTCATTCCGATGCGGAACAAAAGAGATCCGTCCAAGTCGCCCGTGCGTGACCTCGAGCATGCCCTTCACCCTTCAGTCGCGTTCGGTGTCATCCCGGTGTTCGCGTTTGCCAACGCGGGCGTCTCCTTCAGCGGCCTCAGCTTAGAATCTGCCTTTGGAACGGTCCCGCTAGGCATCGCACTCGGACTGTTCCTGGGCAAACAATTCGGGGTGTTCGCCTTCTGCTGGACGGCGATCAAGTTGGGCTGGGCACAGCTTCCCGCTGGCGCCTCATGGCTGCAACTGTATGGCGTCGGCATCCTGACCGGTGTGGGTTTCACCATGAGCTTGTTCATCGGTACGTTGGCTCTTGATCCGCAAGCCTATGCGACTGACTTGCGATTGGGCGTCCTGGGCGGCTCACTGCTCTCTATCCTTGTTGGGGTCAGCGTTCTAATGCTGGCCCAAAACAAAGAAGGCAAGCCCGTTCCAAAAGCCACCGGGCGCAGCGCACAGAGCGCCAGCCTGCAGACGTCACAGGTCTAGGGTTCGGGATCTCCCCAGCTTTCCCCCCGAACCCAAACAAAAGGCCAGTTCACTGCCCCCGGTGAGCTGGCCTTTTTCTATGTCATGTTTGGGTGCTGTCACACTTGATCCGGCACGCCAGCATTTTTAGCCGACAACATATGCGTGCGCATCTGAGTTTCAGCCCATGCCACGTCTTTGGCCTCAAAGGCAGCAATCAACTCCCGGTGATGCCAGCAACTGCGTTCTAAGTGTTGGTGTATGGTGTGCTGATAGCGTTTCATCAACACCAGTTGAACCTGCATCAAGGGATGCAGCAGGTCGGTCATGCGCCGCGTTCCCGCGTGCTCCAGAATGACTTTATGAAAGGTGTCGTTTAAATCTGAAAACCGCAACGTCGCGCTGGCCCCGCCTTCCGCAACAGCGGTCTCCATGGCATTCGCCAGATCTTTGAGCTGCACGATAGCGTCAGGCGTTAAACGTGTGGCGGCCTGCGCTGCGGCATAGCTCTCGAACAGCGCGCGCAACTGGAAGCATTCCTCAATTTCTTCCTCGGTAAAATCGCGCACAATGGCGCGCTTGTACCCGCTCATGGACACCAGCCCTTCGCTTTCCAAACGGCGCAGCGCATCCCGCACCGGCGTGCGGCTCACGCCAATCACTTCGGCAAGATCTTGCTCGACCAAAAAAGCACCCGAAGGCAAAGACCCGTCGATAATGCGGGCGCGAATCGCTTCATAGGCACGGTCTGCGGCCCGCTCTTTTTCGGGGGCAGCCAAGGTCTCAGACGGGTGAAGCGCATCATTGGGCATAAAACTACAATCTCTGGCGATGAAAGACCTGTCAATTGGCCGTATTGTATACAAAATAACTGATAAGTGTTGAATAATCCCTTATTATTCTCATTATTGTATACCATTATAAGTCAAGCGACATGGAGGAAGCGCCGTGACCAGCCTGAACACCAAAACAGTCGACATCAACGGCACCAAGATCACCTATCGCCGCGGCGGCAAAGGCCCGGTGCTGCTTTTTTTACATGGTGCCGGGGGGGCCGGTAATGCGCTTGGGTTCTGTTCCAGCCTCACAGAGGAACACGATGTCATTGTCCCCGATCACCCCGGCTTCGGCGACAGCGACATGCCCGACTGGCTCGACACCATTCACGACATGGCGTTCTTCTATCTGGACTTTCTCGAAGCCCTCGACCTGTGGGATGTCCATGTGGCCGGTCAATCTTTAGGCGGATGGATTGCGCTGGAAACCGCCGTCCGCTCGACCGAACGGATCGGTCACCTGACGCTCATTGGCGCAGCTGGCTTGAACGTGCCCGGTGTCAAA
Organism: Rhodospirillaceae bacterium; assembly: GCA_040219235.1. Taxonomy (NCBI): domain Bacteria; kingdom Pseudomonadati; phylum Pseudomonadota; class Alphaproteobacteria; order Rhodospirillales; family Rhodospirillaceae; species Rhodospirillaceae bacterium. Next base: position 968,322 of record JAVJSV010000011.1, on the reverse strand, counting down.
AAGGGCGACCTGTTCATGTGGGATAAAGAAACCCGCTACCGCACGATGATTCACGATGAGGCATTGGCCGAAAAACTTCTCGCGTTACCGACCACACCCGAACAAGACGAAACCGCAATCAAAAACGAATTCACCACCGCGCGCCTCGCCTGGGAGCCACGTTTCTTTGATCCCCATTTGCACAAATGGCTGCACCGCATCACCGTGCCGACCCAGGTGATATGGGGCGAGCAAGACCCTGTCTTTCCGCCCCCTTACGGCGAAGCGCTGGCAGCGCGTATTCCGGGTGCCCAGTTGGTCATGCTGCAGGAGTGCGGCCATCTCCCGCAGATCGAAAAGCCCGCTGAACTGTTTGCCTTGATCAAGGGGTTCTCGTCATGAAATTCACCCTCTTTCACCTCATGCCCTATGCCGCGTTGGACCTGGAAGAAGCTGCCAAGTACCCGACCGCCTGGCTGCACACCCCCAACACCCTGTACGACAAAGAAGCCGGTGCTGATTTGTATGACCGCTACCTTGGCGAGTTGGAGCGCGGCGAAGATCTGGGCTTCGACGGCATTGCCGTGAATGAACATCACTCCACCGCCTATGGCATGATGCCTTCGCCCATCGTCACCGCCTCGGCCCTGGCGCGGCGCACTAAAAACGTCACCATTGCGATCCTCGGCAGCGCGTTGCCCTTGCGCGATCATCCCCTCACGCTGGCGGAAGAACACGCCATGATTGATACCCTCACGCGCGGGCGTCTCATCACGGGCATGGTGCGCGGCATTGGGGCTGAGTATCACGTCTGGGGCACCAACCCGGCGTTCAGTCATGAGCGCTTCCATGAAGCCCATGACATGATCATCCAAGCCTGGACGCAACCTGGCATCACCAGCTTTCACGGCAAGCATTACAACCACGAATACGTCAACGTTTGGCCGCGGCCCTATCAAGACCCCCACCCGCCCATTTGGGTGCCGTCTCAGGGCTCGAAAGAAACCATCGTCTGGGCCGCGCACCCCGACCGCAAATACACCTATCTGCAAACCTTCAGCCCGATCAAATCGGTGCGAAAGTATTTACAGCAATACCGTGATCAGGCGGAAGACTATGGCTACACCGCGACCGACCACCAACTGGGTTGGGCACTCCCAATTTATGTCGCCGAAACAGACGAGATCGCCCGTAAAGAAGCCAAGATCCACTACGAGAATTTCCGCAATAAGTTTCTCAAAATGCCGATCGAGATGCTGCTCCCGCCCGGCTATTCCTCGATTGAATCCATGAAGGGTGTGGCCAGAACAAAAGCCCAGATCACCGGCGACATTACGCTGGAGCTGTCCATCGATATGGGCATGTTTATTTGCGGCAGTGCTGAAACCGTACGTCAACAAATCGAAGACTATTGGAAAGACATGCGCATGGGGCACCTGCTGACCATGCTGCAGTTCGGCACGCTCCCCGCCGACCTGACCGCCAAAAACATGAACCTGTTCGCGACCGAAGTGATGCCGCACCTGCGCGCGTTGTCAGCCGAGCAAGAAGACACACATATGCCCAGAAAGATGCCAGGACAAGTGCACGCGGCGGAGTAAGGCGCGGTGGAATAATGTGCGGCGGTCAAAGAGGAGTCAGCGTTCCCGCTCTGACTCCATGCGCCCCGCCGGCCATATGCGCAGCAGAATGTTGTCTTTGCGGGCAAAGTGATGCCACAGCGCGGCGATGATATGCAGGCTGAGAATCACCCCTCCGGCATACAATGCATAGCGGTGAATGTTGGCGAAGAAGACGTATCCAAACATGTGGTCCAAGGGCAGTTGCGGGAGTATCGGCGGCAGGATATCCCACGCAAAAAACCACAATTCCGTCTCCCCAAACTGCGGTGAGTCCCCCAGCACGGAGTTAGCGGCCCAGCCCGACAGCGGCATGATGAACAACAGCGCATACAGAAACCCATGCGTCAGTCGGGCGACCACTTTCTGATACGCCGCCAACGATGCTGGCAAGTCCGGTGCCGGGTTTCTGAACCGCCAGCTCAGGCGATAACTCACCAGCGCCAGAATCAGCACGCCATTGGTGATGTGAATTTGGGCCATCAAATTGTGCAGGCCCAGCATGGTCTCGTCTTTGAAGGACGCGCCGTATGTGGTGGACATCACATAGCCCACCGGCACTTCCACCAAAATCATAAAGGCAATCAGCCAATGCAGCCACTTGGCCCGGCTGCCCCAGGTTGTTTCAGACTCTGTCGCCATAAATCGCCCCTCCGCATTTCCACCGCCATGGTTCCTTGATCCTCGGCCCGTGGCAAGGGCCGAGCCGCAAAACCGTGCATGGGCTCGTTCCAAGGGGGGCGGTTGAACGGGGTCCATGGGCTCGTTCCTCCGATCATACGTGCATGGGCTTGTTTGACCGGAACCAGTCGTGCATGGGCTCGAACCAAGGTGAGAGCCCCCACCAGAAAAACTCAGATCATAAAAAAGCGCAGAATTCTGCCAAAGGGCTTCCAGCCTGCGGACAGGAGTCTAGGGTTCTACAAGGGGCTTAGGCGACGGGCCTGACATTCCGCCTCCAGACCCTGGATTATGAGTGGAAAGACCGTCGCAAAGATGATGTCATTGCACCTCCAACCGGGTCTGGTGCCAGCGCCGGACTTTGAGACCTTAAGGATCGTTATTGATGCACTTCCCTTCTGCTACGTCTGTTGCAGCTCTATTCGGACTCAGCCTCATTGGCTGTGCCCACGCCTTGGATACCTCTGTGCGCGACCGATTGCTGGCCGTGCCCCTCTCACCCAACTTGGGCGGTGAGACAACGCGCCCGGTTGCAACCTCGGAGGCGTACACCTTCATCACCGCCAACGCGCCCGCCGAGGTTAAACCGGGTTTCACCTTTGGCAATCAACTGTTCAACACCTTCTGGACACCGCACCCCGGCCCGCAACCCACCACCGACGGGCTCGGTCCGCTATTCAACCGGGAGGCCTGCTCTGACTGTCACGTCAACAACGGGCGCGGCGCGCCGCCAGAGACCGTGGGCGCCCCCATGGACTCGATCCTCGTGCGCCTGAGTGTTCCAGGACAATCCGGCACCGGCGGGCCCCTCGGGGTGCCTAACTACGGGGACCAGCTTCAAGACCGCGGGATAGACGGGGTCGCCGCAGAAGGGCGCGCCATCATGGAATGGCAAGAAACGACAGGCACCTATAGCGACGGCACCCCCTACAGCCTGCGCAAACCTGTCATTCGTTTTGAAGACCTCGCCTACGGACCCATGCCAGACACCATCATGACCTCACCACGCGTTGCCAACGCTGTGATCGGCCTCGGCCTACTGGAAATGGTCACTGACGATTTGTTATACGCCCTCGCCGACCCCGATGACGCTGATGGTGACGGCATCTCAGGCCGCGTCAACGTGGTGTGGAATGAGCGTGATCAGAAGATGGCGACAGGAAAATTCGGCTGGAAAGCTAATGTCTCCAATCTAACCAATCAGAATTCCGGGGCGGCAGTCGGCGACATGGGCATTACCACGCCCGTGCGCCCGACCGACAACTGCGAAAGTACTCAAACCGCGTGCTTATCCGCCGCAAACCACGATGGCATCGAGATGACGGGGGCTTTTCTGAACCAGCTAAACGTCTACATGCGGCGCCTGGCCGTACCCAAGCAACGGGGCGCAACCCTGCCAGAAGTTGTTAGAGGTCAAACCCTGTTTATGCAGGCTGGCTGTCAATCCTGCCATATGCCGACGCTAGAGACCGGCGTCGACCCCCGCACACAAGACCTCGCCGAGCAGACCATTCACCCATTTACAGACCTGCTCTTGCATGATCTCGGCGATGGTCTGTCTGACGGTCGGCCTGATTTTCTGGCCAGCGGATCAGAATGGCGGACCGCGCCGTTGTGGGGCATCGGCCTGACCGAAAAAGTATCCGGGCACACTTACTTTTTGCATGATGGGCGGGCGCGTGGCCTGGCTGAGGCCATCCTTTGGCATGGTGGCGAAGCGGAAGCCTCTAAAGAAGTTTTCAGAACCCTGCCTGCCGCTGACCGCGCCGATCTTATTTCTTTCCTAGAATCGCTTTAAGCTGAGCCGAGGCTTTCTAGCCAACGTTCTCTATTCGACGGCTGTTTCACTCACCAACCGCGTGGCCTTCAGCTTCTCTTCAGTGAGGTCATACTGCGTGAGGCACAAGGCCCCAACAAACCCCATCAAAGCTGGAATGCCCGCTGCACAGATATAGATGGCGATAATCGCACTCTGAGGCTGGGCCGCAAAGCCGTCGCTTGAGGCAACATATCCAGCCGCTGCCAATAAAAGTCCTGTAATTGCTGGCCCGGCTGCATAAGAAAACTTTTCGATGGTGGTATAAAACCCGGCGTAAACACCTTCACGACGAATGCCGGTGCGGCGCACGTCATATTCCATCGTGTCCGGCAGCATAGCCTGCCCCATCAACAGAGTCGCGCCGCCGAAGAAGCCTAAGAACAAGCCTCTGATGATTGTGACGGCATAGGGTTCTGTAGGCGTTGCAATAAGCCATGTCAGGTTGACGACTGCTGTTGCGATCAACGCAAAAATGAAGATGTTCCGCTTGCCATGGTTCTTTCCGTAGCGGAGCCAAAAGGGCTGAGACGCAACCATCGCAATGTAGAACGCAACCCAGTAATAGCCAAAGCTGGTGAGACTGGCCCCCAATACCAACGGGAAGAAAAAAGCTTTGGCTGGCGCGCTCAGCGCACTACCGAGAAGTCCACATAACTTCGAGATCATCAGCCACATAAACGGACGGTTCTCAATGGCCAACCTGATCTGTTCTTTCAAAGTATAATGAGATGTTGTGACCTTATTCTTAAACGGCGCATCTTTGGTGAAGTAGAAGCACAACAGAGACGAAGCGAGGACGGCGCCTCCCATAATCCAGGCCATCGCTTCAAAGCCAGCGCGGCCACCGCCAAATCCATCAATCAACATAGGTCCTGCTGCCAAACCGACGAAGCCAGCAGCCGCAATGCCATACACGCGAAAACTCATAAGGTATGAGCGCTCATGATAGCCATCAGTCATCTCGGCAGGCATCGCCAGATAAGGCACATTGAACACTGTGTACGCCGTTGCGTAGAACAGCAGGATAACGGTCATGTAAAGCAACGCATTCTCTGGCGACACGAAGGCCGGCACGTTGAACGTCAAGACCATGCTGGCGGCCAGCATAAACGCTCCCACCAACAGATAGGGCCGCCGGCGTCCCATGCGTGTGTTGGTCTTGTCAGAGATCACACCCATCAAAGGGTCTGTTACACCATCGTAAATTTTGGACAGACCTATAAGTAGCCCAGCAAAACCGGCGGAAATCGCCAGTTGATTGACCATGAAGCTCAGGGCAAACGTATTGATCAAACCGAACATCACAGCCATGCCGAGACTGCCAACACCCCACCCCAAGCAGACATGGAGCGGCAGGGTGCGTTCTGGGTTATCTCCAACCGCGCGCGTTATAGACGCCGTCTCTGGCGTGGCATCTGTCATGCGCAACCCTCTTAAGTTGGTCTTACAATAGGATCTTGCTTAGCGCTGGCCGCGCTCAACCAAGGACTCAACGGTAAATTCTACTTCCCAGGGTGCGCCAGCAACACGACGGACAAAGCGCTCACGTTCTTCATCAAGCTCTTTAGCAAACTGACCTTCAGGGGCGTAGTCGTTAATATCATTTCGTGCAACCACGCCTTTGTCTTCAAGTAACTTCTCCAAGACTGTCACGCGATCACGCAGGATCCAAAGCTCAGACATAAGCTCCGTATTTATGCGCATCATCGCGTCCATTTCATCTGAACCTGTAATGGGATTGGGAGGGGGTTTCGTCATCTTAAGCTACTCCGAAGGTTCAGCATTCTAATTTGGCTTTGTGCCGAGATTAACCCAAGGATAACCTTGAGACCCCAGACCAAATGCTTTGGTATCGACAAAACCAACGTCCTTGAGAACATCAACCCACTCCATAGCGCAGGTTTCAGAGAAAAAGGGCTCGCCGCGATTATCTGTATCCCAATCCAAAACGACAGCCTGGAAAGGATGCACGGCGGCAAACGGCGGCGGATCATTAATAATAATATCTCCGCCCGGCTTTAAAATGCGATACGCCTCCTTAATGGTATCGACGCAAACGTCCACAGGCATTTCATGAAAAACGGCGTACAACACAACAGCATCGACGCTCTCATCGGGCTCGCGTGTGTCACGCGCATCACGCTGTTTAAATGTGACGGGGAGACCCATGGCACGCGCAGCATTGTGCCCACCTTTAAGCATCGCTGGAGAGAGGTCGCTGCCAATTAACTCAGCCTCTGGGTAATTCTTGTGACACGCCGCAAGCGTTGCCACACCACCACACCCCATTTCGTAGATGCGATCATAATGATCTTTCGGCAGGCGCTTTGTGACCTCAACACGGTGATTCATGATGTTGTCGCCAACTTCAACAGCCGCGTAACCGCCTTTACTGAAGACGTATGGCGCGATGCCAGACATGAACATTGGGCCGGCGAGATCATAGCCATCCCAGCCCCCTGGCTCGAGATGCCATTCGACACCTTCATAGTACTCAGGCACTTCGACACTGTCGTCGAGTTCAAGAGAACCGCCACAATCTTTAAACTCAACATTAACGAGTTTCTCAGCCTCACTGCGCTTTTCTTCAATCGCTGGGATGGCGCGCACAAAATTTTCTTCCGCCACGTAGCGCTGATAAAAACGCTCGTGCTTGTAGGCGACAGACTTCTCGGCCACAGCTTTTGCTTTAGCGATACGGTCAGGCCAAGGCTCATTTGATCCACCGCGCTCGTGCTCTGCAACAATCGCCGCACCTTCCGGGTCGGCTTCAAATTCAGACTTTGCAATGCTGCGGACTCGACTTGAGGCATAGGGCTGTAAGGCTCCGAGAAACTGGAGGCCGGCGCGACCGCGTTGTGACAGATTCAGCATGGATATCGCCTTTCTTTAAACAAAATAGTTTTAGTCTCTTGTGTAGATAATGGTGTAGGCCCAAACAGGCTGCAAGTCCAAGCACAGCGACTCACCGGAATCGTTCCCTAGGTGATTATAACAACGGTTTTCCCTGAAAAACCTCCATCTCTTTCATGCGCTAATCCTATGATGACAAGCATATTACGCATGGGTCTGGCTCGAAAGGCTATCCTAGGCTAGCGTGCGACATTCGTTAGGTTGCGCTAGCGTGTCACTTACTGGAGTTAAGGAAGGATATATTATGTCCGGCCCAACAGGTTCCCACTGGCTTCGTAATCTATCACTCAGCGCACTGACTACCCTCGCTGTCTGCGCTTGCGGTGAAACAGAGAACTCCGGCACAATCGACATAAAGATTATTGAGCGGGAAGACTTTACCTATTCCGCTGGCTACAGCAACGGATGCCGCTTCAAGGTTCAGGTCATCAACAACACAGAGATAGCTTTAAGCAGTCTTGACGTCTTTGCTACTGCTGATGACGAATTTTTATTCTCCATCAGCAGTGAACTTCCGGTCAATGGCGCTTCGATACGGACACATGATGTACAACAGAACCAGCGGTGCAATGAATTTAGCAACGATGTAAAGCTTAAGAAAAATCATTGTACCCTCGGCACACTGAGTGAAGCCGAATGCTTTGATGCAGTGCAAATTGTCCCGGCTGACTCCTAGTGGATGTTAATAAAGAGAATGATGTTCTTACCTAACAGAGAACGTCAGACCGGTTAGAGTTGGTAAGACAGAGCAAGGGAAAACAACGCCGATGACCACTCCCCTTTTCATGAGCGATGGCCCTTGCGCTTTATGTGGGTCAGATATTCGCGAACATGATCATACAACTCAAAAATACGTTAGCCGACGCAGCGCACTCACAGCAGTGGGCGCGGCCTCAGCTTTTGCGGGCACCTCCTTAACCTCACGTAAACCTCTGGCCCAAAGACCAGAGAGAGGAGACATTCCTGCCGGTGAATTTGTTGTTGAAGCAGGATGGCTGTTGGTCGAGCAGAACGGCACGCACGCGTTGATTCAAAATGGATCGGTCTTGGTTTCAGGTGGTCTTATTGCCAAGGTCTCTGCGGACCGCATCGCCGGTGACTACAAACGCATCGACGCGCACAAGCACATCGTAACGCCTGGGTTTATCAGCGGACACACGCATGCCTGCACGGCCACACCCACACGCGGCCTGATTGAAAATGGACGACGGCCTAACAATCGACGCCCGCAAGAGCTCGTCGAACAATTAAGTGACCGCGATCAGGATAAGCTGACCGCCTACAACGTGGCCGAACTCTTACGCAGCGGCACCACCACTCATGTCGAGATGAGTCTCAGTTTACGGCAAGCACAAGCTTATGTGCGAGTTGCAGAAGCTTGGGGGGTACGCGGGTATCCCGGCGGCATGATCCCTGGTTCAAACCGCCTCGAACCGATCTGGTCGCGCACCGATGATCAGGTTTTGCTGGACTCGGAAGACGGCACCCTGGACGAGATCGCAGCCAATTTGGCCTTCGCCAAAGAAAAAATGGGGGCGTCCGAGGGACGTATTTTACCCATGATGGCACCCCACGCCACAGACACCCATACGCCTGCCACCATGACCGCACTCGCTGCCGCTGTAACAGAACTGGGAACGGGACTGCATATCCACCTCTCACAATCCGGTCAGGAAACAGAGCGAGTTAAACGCATGTGGGGTGTCACCCCGACGCAATGGCTGGAAAGTTTCGGACTATTGGACGGAACAGTCTTTGGCGCCCATATGGGCGGCTTAGATTGGACCATTGATCCAGAAATATTGATCAAAAAGGGCGTGGTTCTAGCCCACTGCCCGTCCGCCGGCGGCGCTGGGGGATTCAGTCAAAACTATCCAGAAGCCCTCGCCGCCGGAATTTCTGTGAATATTGGGATTGATACACACTCAAACGACTACCTTGAGAACCTAAAACTGGCCGTGCTTTATGGCCAAGCAAGATATGCGATCCTGAGAAATGGTCCGCAGCCGGTCAAAAACCCGACCATGTGGACTGCGCTAAGAAACGCGACCTCTGTTCCCGCAGATGCGCTGAAACGGAAAGACATCGGTCGCATTGTGGAGGGGGCTAAAGCAGACCTCATTTCAATCGACGTCTCTGGCTTTCTGGTAGGTGGCGGCACCTTACCGCCCGAGCCCGTGAACAACCTGTTATATGCCAATGGCTTGATGGTGAAGCACGTCATTACTGACGGATATGTGCAAGTTTTTGAAGGCGCTTTAGTGGTAGATGACGAATCCCGGGTTTTAGAGGATGGGGGTGCCGTTATGGCTTCTATCTATGATCAATTAAGAACCGAGAACTGGTTTACGGCTCTGCCCAGAGAGTGATGCGGGACAGCATCGTCATGTAAACCGTTGGTCTGGGTCTCAGGACAGGCTATGACATAACTTGACCTTTTATTTGAGCCCCACAACCAGAATGAGCGTTACGTGACTGATACTCCGCACCCCGTTTACCCCCACCTGTTCTCGCCAATCACCGTCGCCGGTAAGCAGCTCAAAAACCGACTTGTACACGCCTCAATGTCATTACGTTATGTGACGGACGGATCGGTCAACGACGACACCATCACCTACTACAAGAATCGCGCCCAAGGCGGCGTATCCATGTCCATCACAGAGCCTATGGGTACAACCCGTTGGAATGTCGCCCCGCGCCGCATCCAAGTGTTTGGCAAGGCCAACGGGGACGGTTTAAAACGCTTTGCCGATGAAGTCGGCGCGGAAGGTTGTCTGATGTTGGGGCAACTTCAAGACTCAGGGCGTGGTAATCACGAAGGCGGTCGTAAAGCCAACTCGATCGGTGCGTCCCCCCTACCAGATGACCTAAGCTGGACCGTCCCTCACGCGCTATCGACAGAAGAAGTGGAAATCATGATTGCAGACTTTGCAGAGTCTGCAGCCTGGCTGAAAGAATGCGGCTGGGGCGGTATTGAAATCTCTGCCGGACACGGTCATATTTTCCATCAATTCTTTTCTCCTCATTCCAACGCCCGCGAAGATAAATTCGGTGGTGACATCGAAGGCCGGTCGCGATTGGTTTGTGACTTAATGAGCGCCATCCGCCAGCTTGCTGGCAGTGACTTCATCATTGGCGTCAAACTGCCAGGGGAAGATGGCGTACCTGGAAGCATTGATCTGGAGGAATCCAAAAACATCTCCAAGCAAGTGGCCGCAAATGGCAATGCTGATTACGTCACCTACTGTTGGGGGTCGCATTCCGACACCTTGTACTGGCACCTGCCCGATCTCCATGGAGAAAGGGCACCTTTTGTAGAGAAAATAAAACAGATCGCGGAACCGTTTGGGGATATTCCGGTCGGCGCCCTTGGTCTGATTACCGACCCCAACGAGGGCGACCGCGCTGTGCAAGCCGGTCATGCAGATCTGGTGATGTTGGGACGACCATTGGTGACAGACCCAGCCTGGGGCAAGAAGGCCATGGAAGGCCGTGAAGCCCAAATTCGCTATTGCGTCTCAGGCAATACCTGCTGGCAAGTCATCATCGCAGGCGGGCGGCTACAATGCGACAACAACCCGCGCGTCGGCCAACCCGATGAAGTGGACTGGTGGCCTGCACCAGCAGAAATCAAACGTAAAGTTGTCGTCGTCGGCACAGGTGTTGCCGGTATGGAAGCAGCCTGGATTGCAGGAGCCCGCGGCCATGACGTGACAGTTTTTGGGATTTCAGGCGATGTTGGCGGCAAGACACGGCTGCACGCTGAACTGCCTGGGGGTGAGAACCTCTCGAGTATTTATGACTACCAGCAACTCAATGCCAAGAAAGCCAATGTTAAGTTTGAACTCGGCATCACGGCATCAGACTCTGATGTCCTGGCGCTGAATCCAGACGCTGTGATTTTAGCCACTGGCTCAACAATGTCCTGGCCATCGTTTTTGCCTGAAGAATATAAAGATGAAGGGTTTTTCCCGGACCTAAGGGAAACCATGGCCATGCTGCTTGAGCGCCCCTCTCCACAACCTGGAACGGCTGTGATCTATGATCACGATCACACCAAAATGACGTACGCGTCAGCTGAATGGCTCGCTGATAAGTTTGACCGGGTGATTATTGTGACGCCGCGCGATCGGATTGCATCTGATGAAGCGCTGGTGAATCGCCAGGGCATCTACGCACGGCTTATGCAGAAAAAGGTGCAGTTGCTTACCTGCTTTAGTCCCTCACCTGAATCCGCGTTTGAAGAAGGGCAGATCACCGTTAGAAACGTCTTTAATGGCGAAGAACAGGTGATTGATGATGTCAGTCTGTTTACCTATGCAACATCCCGTATTCCAAATTTAGGCATGGAAAGTGCAATGAGAAAAGCTGGCGTAGAGATGCATGTTATCGGCGATGCTTACGCCCCTCGGGTTGTGGTTACCGCGACTGCTGATGGCAATAAAGCTGGTTTAGCCGTCTGAGTCGGGGAAATATCTCACATCATTTGGAACGAACTTGGCCCCACCGCGTTACCTAGTCATGCAGAATATTCATGCATGGCTTGACGAGGGTAATATGGCATTTCGTTCGATTAAATCTGTAACAACTTTGACTGCGGGCGTCGTTCTCTTAAGCGCTTGCACCACATATGATCCCTACACCAATGAGCAAGAGGTTTCCAAAGCGACCATCGGCGCGGGCATTGGAGCGGCCAGTGGTGCGGTGATTGGCCTCATCACAGGCGACAATTCAAAAGAACGCCAGCGCAACGCCCTGATTGGGGCTGGCGTCGGCGCACTCGCAGGCGGTGGCGTTGGTTTATATATGGACCGGCAAGAAGAAAAACTGCGTGATGAATTACGTAATTCAGGCGTCAAAATCGAACGGGTTGGCGACGAAATCCGTCTTAATATGGATCAGAGCATCACCTTTGATGTCGATAGCGCTCAAATCCGATCCGGCTCATATAACGCATTAACATCCGTTGCAAAGGTGCTCAGAGAATTCGACAAGACGATGATTGATGTCGCCGGCCACACGGATAGCGATGGCGGTGAAAACTATAATCAGGCCCTATCTGAGAGACGGGCACGAAGCGTTGCACAAGAAATCGTGTCTAAAGGCGTGCTCCCAGAGCGATTGCTCATAGCCGGATATGGTGAGACGCGGCCAATTGCATCGAACACAACAGCCGCCGGCAAGCAAGCCAATCGGCGCGTAGAGATTCAAATTTCACCGATTCTGGCGACTAGGTCCTGACACTCTAAAGAGGCTGAAACATTTCGAGAAAAACACCGTCGGGCGTCGTCACTGAGAACATTTTAACGTCACCATAAGGTGGCATTGAAACAATCACAGGCGGCCCCGACACACGCCCGCCGTTATCTTTGATGTTCTTCGCCCTTTTTTCAGCGTTAGCAACAGGGAAGCGTAGAGTTAAGATACCCAGGTTAGGAGCCACAGCCCGGTGGGTCAGGTCACGCCCCTCCAAGCCATCCCATTCGACAAACTCAACGCGACCACTTTCCCCCCCAATGGGATGCATGATCGCGGATTTGAGAGGCGTTGAAGTTACCAAATTAGCCGGAAGTCCAAAGTTGTTGGCATCTTCTTGGGCTGCAGGCGCGTTTCCAATCGACATTGAAACAAAGCCCAGTACGTCCTCGTAGAAAGCGACGGTTGCGTCTCGATCTTTGACGATTTGCATCGCATTAAAAGGACGGCTCATTTTTTTGAGGTTTGGCCAGCCATCCAGGCCAGGGACCACGCGTTCATAAACACCGAAGTTAATGCCATCCGGCCCGCGCAACACAACATTCCTAAGACTACGCTCTGGCCCAAGATACAGAGTTACGGGATCATTATAGCCGGTCCATTGGTAGCGTCGCGCATCTGCAAAATTCTGATCAACGCCACGTGACCTCAGCAATAGGGATAGAAACCCGCCAGTATCCCAGGATTGCGCGCTGGATCGTATTTGCACTTGCTCCGCACCGGAGAACTGCACCAGGCGGACTAAGCCCTGTGTTTCGCCTGGGTTCTGCAAGACGATAAATCTAGCTGAAACTTCGCCATCAAGCCCCCAAAGCGCAAGCTGCCGTCTATCCACATCGCCAGACAAAATTGGCTGCCAGCCCGCAATGTCTTGGAGTTGAGTCTGCCATTGTGTTGCATCACTTACGCTCAGCACGGCCTCTTGCCAGCCTGCGTCCACCTCAAGCGGCCAGCCAGGCTGAGCATAAGGAGAGCTGCTAAAGCCCAGTATTAGAATGGCTAGGGCTGTAAGTGCGCCAAAAAGGGACGGCATGTAAGACCTCCATAAAATGTTGAGCCCCAACTTACTTGCCAGCCCTCGCACCACGCAATCGTTAGAATCAGTGAGCCAAAAACACTGAAGGGCTTGAACTCCATTGGTAATTCGTCGTCCAATCCACCACCTTTAGATTGATAAACGAATAAAAGGATGGACTTAGCTATGATGGAAATCGGCATCTTCCTACCGATCGCAAAAGGCGGCTTCATTATTTCGAAAAATGTACCGCCGACCTGGCCTACATGGGAACTCAACCGCGACGTGACTTTGAAGTGTGAAGCGCTAGGTTTCGACTTCGCTTTATCCATGGTTAAGTTTCGTGGCTTCGGCGGTGAAGTTGAGTATTGGGATTACGCCCTTGATTCCTTCACTTTAACCGCCTCGCTTGCACCAGTCACAAGCAAGATCAAGCTTATTCCATCGGTGACAAACCTGTCTCTGCATCCCGCCGTCGCGGCCCGCATGGCCTCAACCATTGAAGCTGTTTGCCCAGGACGCTTTGGCCTGAACATTGTTTCCGGGTGGTACAAAGAAGAATTCAACCAAATGGGCTTATGGCCAGGCGATGAATTCTTTGCCACGCGGTATGATTATGCAACCGAGTACGTGCAAATTCTAAAAGAGCTATGGGAAACTGGGAAATCGAACTTTAAAGGCCAGTTCTTTGAGATGAACAATGCCGAGATCAAACCACAGCCGACAACACCAATCCCATTGGTTTGCGCTGGTCAGTCGGACCGCGGTATCCGCTTCACAGCCGAGTTGGGCGACCGCAACTTCGTGATCGCAGGGGGTAATAGCCATGATATCGAGAGCGACATTGAAGCCTTCAAAAGCATCACATCGCGACTTCAAGCTCATGCAACTGAATTAAAACGCGACGTCGGCACCATTGCCCTCTTCAACGTTTTTGCGGCCGAAACAGATCAGGATGCTCTCAAACGTTTTGAGCACATTGTGGAAGGCGCTGATGAGGAAGCGATTACCAACCTCGTTGGCCAGGCTGAACTCGATAAATCCGATGGCATGTCTGAAAGCCTGAAACGCAAATCGATGTTTATGGGCCTGCCGACGCTTGTTGGGTCTTACGCGACTGTCGCGAATTATTTAGATCGCATTTATGACGAAGCGGGCGTGAGTGCCTGTATGTTCGCTTTCCCTGACTTTGAGCACGATATCGATAAATTCGGGGAACACATTCTACCCAAGCTAGAATCCCGAAAAAGCGAATCCTAAGAGGAGACCGGGCATGAGCAGCACGAAACTGCGTCTGTGGTATGCACGCCTAGTGATGGGCTTGGCCCTAATAATATATGGATTCCTTGCGAGTTTATACGCCTTCAACCCGTTAGCGGGGATCGATATGTTTGGCGTTAGCCTCTCAGGCGAAGCCCATTCAGTTACGTTCTTGCGCACCGGGGTTGGGGCTATGTTTTCGAGTCTCTTTTTTGCCGCTCTAATTGGCTTAGCCCGTCCGAAATTATTCATGACCTGTTTAACAATCATCGTCGGGGTTATGACCATTATCGTTGCTCTCAGGGTCTATGGTCTGATCGTCGATGGCATAACAGACAAGAACCTCTCTGAGCTAAGAACTGAAGGTTTATCTTGGCTGTTCTTCGTGAGTGGTTGGGTTTCTTATCCACGTGCCGTCAGGCGCTACGAGAAAACGAACGATACAGATTAAAACGCAAGCCCCTCTAATGCACTTTGATGACAATTTTTCCGATCTTGTGACCGCTTTTCATATACGGAATCGCGTCTAAAAAATCATCAAAGGCATACACCCGATCAATTACAGGTTTAATTTTGTTGGTCGCCATCGCCTGGATCAAATCCTTTAGCATGCGTCGACTACCGACAATAATGCCTTTAATCGTGAGATCTTTGATGATGAGATTTGGGAATCTCGTCAGCACAACTGGCTCACCAGAGCCCTGACCATGCACAACCGGATTCGCGCCGATATACATGACACGCCCGTTTGAGGCACAGGACGAAAGACAGTTCTCCATCTCCTGTATACCCACATTATTGAGCACTACATTGGCACCTTCTCCACCGGTCATTTCAAGAACGGCATCGGACCAATTTGGGTTGTTTTTATAGTTAATGGTCAGATCCGCGCCCAACGCTTTCATCCGCTGAAGCTTCTCGTCGCTGGAAGACGTCACAATCACCTGAGCACCGAGCATTTTTGCCCATTGCATGCCGAACACCGAAACTCCACCGGTCCCAAGAGTCAGGACTGTATCGCTGGGGCGCACGCCACCCGCCTCAACAACCGCGTTCCAGGCCGTGAGGCCCGCACTTTGCAACGTACTCGCTTCTTCATAAGACAAGCTGTCGGGGATACGCACAAGAGCCGCAGCTGGCACCACAACTTCTTCAGCCAAAAAGCCGTCCAATGTCGCCGAGTAATCCTGCTCTGCCATAGAGGCATGCCAATCACCATCAAGCCACTGCCAGTAGTGGGTCATGGTCACGCGATCTCCAACGACCACATTTGTGACTCCAGGACCGACGACAGCAACATCCCCGGCGTTATCACTAAGAGGCACCCGCGTGTAAGGCATCGCCCGTGTCGATAAGGCGCCTTCCATAATTGAGAGGTCGCGGGCGTTGAGACCTGTGGCCCTGACCTTCATCAGAACTTCGCCATGCCCGGGTGTAGGACGAGGGCGTTCAACAATATGCAGATTAAGACCGGTCGAATAATCGCCTATTTCATAAACTCTCATAGTGTACGCCTCTCATAACTTTCAATTAGACGAATACCAGCTTCATAAGCATCCTCATGGAAATTCCAGAGAAAACTAAAGAAAACAGCCCTTTGGAAGGGATCCATCTCTGGCATCAAGGCCAAAATCAGATCCTTAATGCATTAAATACGGAACCTTCACATATGAGAAGCGTTTGAGGTTTAAGGTGTGCCGCCTAACTGACACTGCGTGCATCACAACCCCCTCGACTTTCTAGTTGTCTAACAGAGGAAATCAAAATGCATATTACTTTACCTCAACTCCCTTTTGCTATGGATGCTTTGGAGCCACACATATCAAAACAAACAGTGGAGACGCATTACAGCAAACATCACAAGGGATACGTCGATAAAACAAATGATAAGATCGACGATTTTGACAAGGCCGCACAATTATCACTTGAAGATCTGATTCACTTTGCAAATAAGAATTCTGACCGCAAAGATCTGTTCAATGTGGCTGCGCAGATTTGGAACCATAACATTTACTGGCAGTCACTTTCGCCAGATGGAGGTGGCAAACCTTCTGGTCCCTTTTCTGAGGCTTTAAATAAAAGTTTCGGTAGCTTTGATGCCTTTAGTGAAAAATTTAAGAAAGTAGCGACCAGCGAGTTCGGTAGCGGATGGGCTTGGCTCACAGCCGGTAAAGAGGGACTCCGCGTCCGCTCAACTCATGACGCTGAATGCCCACTGGTCGATGGTGAAACAGTGCTGGTATGCTGCGACGTTTGGGAACACGCGTACTATCTGGACTACAAAAACGAGCGTCAACGATACGTAGATATATTCTTGAACCACCTTGTGAATTGGTCCTTTGCTGAGGAGCAATGGCTTACAGAAAAGTAAAAAACTGCATGCAGGTACTTCTGATGACTTTTTTATGTTTAGCAACTCTTCCATCAGGAACATTCGCTTCTCTTTAGCGTTCTACTGTCACTACTCAAGACATTAGCGACCTCTGCCCTTAGCGATTCAGAGTGGCAAGACAAAGTATTGAGACACAAATAAAGGAGAATAAAAATGAGATTTGTTATTGGTGCTATCGCAATTATCGTGATTGCAGTGGTTGCCTTTTACACCGTCGACCTAGATGTCAATGATAGTGGCGCCTTGCCCAGCATCGAATCTTCAGTCGAAGTGGACCCTGGTGAACTTCCTGATTACGACGTTGTGAAAACAAAAGATGGACGCGCACCCACGGTAAGTGGCGACATAGACGTTGAAGGCGGGCGCATACCAGATGTTGATGTAGATGTTGTTGACGTTGAAGTCGGTAGTGAAGATGTAAAAATAGAAGTTCCTGATGTTGACGTCGAAATGAAGGAAAAAACAATTGAAGTTCCATCTGTAGACGTCGATCTACCAGAAGATCAATAGAGCTAATCCCGCTCTTCTAATGCCACCTCCCCCACCGCCCAGGTGGCATAAACGGAAATGCCACGCCTCTCAGCGCGGCATTTCTCTTTTTTTGCTTATTTAGATCGCGCAAATAAAGATGATCCATTAGGCAAAGAAAAACCCCGTACTCAAAAGAGTACGGGGTTTTTATCTATTGGGCTGATGTAGTGGAAATTAATCAGCAGCGTCTTCAATACCGTCGCCAACTGATTCAACATCACGACCGACACCCTCAACAGTATTACAGCCTGAAAGACCTGCCATCAGAAATACGCCAAAGATCACAGTGGCGATGCGCTTTAGAAATACTGTCATGTCAAACATACTTTAACCTCTCCTACTTATGACAAATTAAGATCGCTTGAGATAAACGCATATGAAAGCACAAAGTTCCGTAAGACACACAACTTGCAGTACAACAGGCATAATTCTATCAGCGCAGCAACATGATCTCGAAAGATCATTCACCACAAATAGAGTTATCTGCCTTTCATCAGGCGTGAGCGGAAGTTGATGTATTTGATCCGGAGAGACCTATTCGAACGATGAATAAGGCGTGACTGGACTTAAAAAGGCTTGCTGCATTGCGCGGTTAAACTACTTTTCCGCTTCCGGCAGCACCGTAAAATCAGTTGATTTGGCCTGCAAATCAGCTGGTTCCGCTTTTTCTTGAGTGTCTAAGCCGATTCTCAGCAATTCCCGAATGGCTGCAGAACGAGACGGTAGGCGCATTTCGTAACGCCATTCTTCTATTGCTTTGAGTTCTTCTTCATCGAGCATAATTTGCAAACGCTCTGTTCTGTAAGCTCTCTTCGGTTTGGTCATCTGCTTTTTTCCTATCTCAAAACCTGCAAGCCAGTCACCAACTCAACAAACGACACTCATACCACGTGAAACGCGCAAGTGCGTAAAAATACTCATTTTAAGGCATTTCCTCAAAGAGGTGAAAGACCACTAAAATGGGTATCTGAGTTCAATTAGATTGAACCATCTTGTTGGTCAAAAACACACCCTACTCAAAGGTCTACAACGTAGGTTTTGTGCCATTTTTATGCACATCTTTTCCTTGTTTAAAGGTCACAGATAGCTACCCTCTCCTCAGCAACATCGACGTAAACGCGATAACAAGAGGAGAAACCAAATGGCTACGTTAGAACAGTTTTCTGACGCCACAAAAACTGACCCTCAAGAATTAACGACGCATATCTCGGCTCTTGAGCGCTATGCACTTAAGCTGACGAAGAATGTCACCCAAGCTGAAGATTTGGTGCAAACAAGTTTAGAACGCGCCCTGTCCCGCCTTAAACAGTATCAGATGGGCACTAACATGAAGTCCTGGTTATTCACGATCATGCATAATGAGTTCATCGATGAAGTGCGGCGTGTGGCACGGCGCGGCCATCAAGTTGAAATTGAAGACTGGCAGGAAAGTGCATCTACACCACAAATGCAGGAGAAATCTTTGGAAATGAGAGATTTTGAAAGAGCGTTTAATCAACTGGAAGCGACGGAACAAGAGTTGCTGCGCCTCGTTAGTGTAGAAGGTAAGACATACGATCAGTTATCAAATATTTTTGACGTTGAGATTGGAACGATAAAGTCACGGCTCTTTAGAACACGAGAGAAGCTTAGAGCCATTCAAGAGAGAGTGAATTCAAATGGGGCTAAAGGGAGCAAAAACGAAAGGGCAGCATGAAAATGGTGCACGTAAAATATGACCTTAGAAAGAGTAGAGTTCTTCACGCCGAGTGACCTGAGCGCATATGTTGATGGCGAGCTTGAAAGCAAAACGAAAAGAGCACTAGAACATTATATTGCTGATAACCCGGACGCGGAATTCACTGTTAAAGCTTATCAGCAACAAGCTCAGCATCTGAGAAAAATTTATGGTGGCGCAAGTACTGTCCATTAGCCTCCATTAGTAATTAAACAAAGAACAGAGTCGCAGCTTCAAAGGAGCGGCTCTTTGTCTTTTGGGGCCAACCATTGGCTTTTCAATAAAGCTAACATGGAACCAATACCCTCGGCGTTCGTTTTGTAAGTGAGTAAAACGGATAAGCACCCGATGCTCGCAGCAGAAACGAAAACGAAAGGATAAGATAATGCTTAGTTGGGCTCTTACATTTTTGATTTTGGCTTTGATTGCAGGGCTATTCGGTTTCGGTGGAGTAGCAGCAGCTGCATCAGGCATTGCTCAAATTCTCTTCTTTGTGTTCCTTGTGCTACTGGTGATTTCGCTCATATTTGGCATGGGACGAAAAACCAACCTCTAAATTAAAGGGTTGTTCTTGAGAAGAGCACTGCACAACGCGGCGCTCTTTCACTTCTAGCCCCCTCCACAGCGCATTGGCGTCTATGACATTGACGAATCCCTCCTCCATTCCCCCTCGAAACAACCGGCTTAAGTTCGCCATTATTTTCGGGTTATGCTCAGTCGTCGTCATCGGACTGCTTATTGCTCTGGGCGGCGCAAGCACACCGTTTTTGGCTGGTGCCGTATTTGCATACATAGCGATGCCGGTCGTTGACAAGTTAGAGGCATGGGGCTGCAGAAAATCTTTGGGTGCTTTTGTTGTCACGATGGTTTTCTGCGGTGCATTCATTGCCCTGCTGATGATTCTTATTCCACTGATTATGGATCAGATCAGCAGCTTCATCCGCGCCTGGCCAGAGCTTATATCGGGCGCAAAGTCAAAGCTCATCACGTTCTTAGATAACCATGTGCCTGGCGTCAGCAAAAGCGATTTGATCTCGAATGATCTGGATGTCAAATCGATAATAGATAAGACGGAAGAGCCGGCGAGCCAGGCTGTTAACCTTGTGTTCTCAGCGGTTGACCTGATCCTGTTCACGGTACTTACACCATTCGTGTGTTTTTTCCTGCTGAAAGATGGTCACAATGCTATCGAAGCACTCAAGACTATTTTTCCTCAAAACCAACGCTCAACTGCGAAATTCCTGATGAATGCAATACACGTAAAATTATCAGGATTAATCCGAGGCCAGAGTCTTGTTATGCTGACACAAGCCGTAATCCATTCAGTAGGGCTGCTAGTTATCGGGTTAGAAAACGCCGTTTTGATTGGGGTTCTCACCGGATTATCCGCCATAGTCCCTGTTGTAGGAAATCTGGTGCTCTTTGGCATCGCCCTTGTGGCAGCTTTTGCGCAATTCAATGATATCCTACCACTTATTTTGATTTGCCTTCTTTATGGCACCAGTCAGATCTTAGAGACTGCTGTGTTTTCACCCTTTTTCGTAGGGCGCAACGTCAGAACTCACCCTCTATGGATCATTTTTGGCTTGCTGGTTGGCGGGTCTTTGCTTGGTGCAACTGGTGTAATTCTAGCGCTGCCCATCGTTGTTATTACTGATGTATTTATCAGTTTTATTATCAATGAGCGTCAACGTATTGAAACCAAGGAAAGCACTCTTCCTGAAGCAACGGCAGGGGATCCACCCCCGCCAGCACCACAGCCATATCAAGAGTCAGCATAAATAGATCGAAAACTTAGTAACGTTCAGGGAACAAAGTGGACGCTGAACCGTTTCTAAGGTGTAACTTTACTTAATAAAGGAGCTCACCATGTCTACTCAAACATATGACAAAGAAATTAAAGCGCTTCGCGACGATTTTGAAGCTCTTAAAAGCGATATCTCTGAGCTCACCACCGCTGTACGTGCCGACGTTAAGGCCACGGCGAAAGCAAAATCACAGCAAGCTGTAGATGCTGGAGCAGCTGGTGTTAACGCTCTTCAGGCAACGATCGAAGATCGTCCTTTTGCCACCACACTGACTGCTTTCAGTATTGGATTGATCATTGGCAAAGCCCTTAATAGATAGTCTCGAGTCAGATTAAGCAGAAAATATAATGTCTTTCTTATCTACGATTGAGCAAGTTGCTGTTCGAGCCACGCTATTAAAAGTTATGGCTAGCACGGCAGCTTGCTTTCTGCTTATTGCTATCACAAGCGCAAGCGTTACTGCCTTTATGGTGATTGCGGCAAGCTATGGACCAGGTGTTGCAGGCGCAACAGTTGCAGGTGGCTCCGTTATCTTTGCGGCTTTAATTGTGATTGTGGCTTGGGCATTAGCCAAGATCAAAAAATCAGCTGACAGCACTCCTTTGCCATCTGAAAAACTAAACGGCCTTAACGGGCAAGAGGAATACGCAAAACAAAATGCGGACAAGCAGATCCTGGCTCAATTGGCGCACCTCATTCAACAAAACCCTATGATGGCTGCGGGCGTTGCCCTTGCCGCGGGGATAGCCGTATCCAGCAATCCCGACTTGGTTAAAGAGGTGCTGAAGGGCATCAACGAGGCTAACAAGTAGTCGGCCAAAACCTTCCTGTATCATATGGTACAAAGCATTAGCTGAGGTTATTTAATCTTTGCAATTCTTTGTAAAAGTTAAGCGTCGCTAGACTCGAATTAAAAGGGGTGTCAGGGATGCGTTTGCATTTAAAAAAGAATATCTGCCAAGCGCTGCTCGGGCCAACACTGTCCCTTTGTTTCGTTACGCCAACTTTGCCTCAAGTGACAGCCTCCGTAGAATTCAGCAGTGATGATTTTGAGAAAGAGAAATCAACGATAAATGCGTGGCTATCGCGTATTGATGAGATAAAGGCTACCGCCGAGACCCAAAAACCTTAACCAAGCTCAGGCGTCTAATTTCAGGGAATAAGTCAGAAACATCAGGACTGGCGCCCAAGACCTAAATGACATCATTCGAGACGAGATAGCCCGTCTTGAGGCCCTGCTCAACCCACCAACCTTAAGCTCTGAAGGCAATAAATCTGTTGCTCTCGAGACCGCAGCAGCAACACCGAGCCCACTACCATTGACCAATTTGGGCGCAACACAAAAATCTTACGCCTCAGAAAAAAAGAGTGATGAACTGGATACATCAACCGAGTCAACAGATGGCCAGGCAATAGCGCAGCGGTCAAAGTACGAAGCACAGAAAGTTTTTCTAGAAGACCAGCTTTCTAAAACAGAACTCATACTCGCACTCTCAAAACAATTAGATAACGAATTTCTAACTGAAGGTGTGCGGGCTTTTATCGATGCCGTATTTGACCCTTTGCCACACGCTTTGGCATCAGACACTTGGATTACCGCAGCAGAGCAAATACTTGAAATCCTGGCTGAAGTTCAGAACTATGCTCAAATATGGTGGTCCGGATATGATAGGTCTGCACAATCTAAACATTCACAACTGAGTTTAGCGTTCATAGCGGCCATTATACTACTGGCTGTGCTTTGCAGACGATGGATTAGAGACAAATACCCGCGCCCGAGAACCAGCCATCCAGAATCACAAACCGATCTCGTTTACGCATCGTAGCGATTTAAGATTTGTTATAGATGCAAAATTCAGAGGCAACGGAATAGAAATACCTTTTCCACAACGGGTTATACATCACGCTGATAAATCGAAAGAAGACGAAGCATAAGATTGGGAGTAGAATAGGCAAATGATACGGGATCAATCTAGACATAACGTTTCGGGAGAAGACGTTCAGGCATGGATCGATGGAGAACTCTCAGAACTAGAAGCAGCACGCGTCAAGGCGGCCCTTGCCCGAAATCATGATTTAAGGAAACTTGCAAAAAGCCTCAGAAAACAAATTGAATTGATGCAAACTATGCATACTCCGAAAGGAATAACCTCTAGCTCGAGTCCCCCAACAGAAAAACTGCAACCTCTGGTCAGAAAACCGTTCATTTATGCAGCAACAGTGCTACTTGGGATTGGGATCGGCATCGGGTGGCTTGGCCAGGATTGGGTTCAACGTAAAACTACGGAAGCCAGGTGGAACAGTGAGGTGCTGAATATATACGATTTTCTCACAGAGGATTCCTTCTGGTCCGTTGACTTCACGCCAGACAACAAAGCAAACCTCGAGAAAATTACAGAAAAACTGTTTGGAAAAACCTTACCTATTCCCGATTTAAATGATCGGAATTTCGCTTACTATGGCGCAAAGGTAATGCCCGAATGGGATGGAGATAACCTCTATTTGATTTATCGGGACCCACAGAAGAGATTGGTGATGGTCACCATCAGTTCTGGCCAAGCAATAGGCTCTAGGTTCCGTCCCAGGGACGTTACATTTGAGAACTTAAAATTCCAAACCCGGCAAATGGATGGTTTCGGAATATCAATTGCAACGCCCAAGGATGATGACACGTCTAATTTCGTATCTGCGAGAGTCTTTTCAGCATTTAGGTAATGCGCCTGCCTCTGTTAAAGCGTAAATTTCAATCCTTGGTATACGGAAGTCAGTGGAACATCCACGATGGCGCAGGTCCTTTCAGGGAACCATTAGGGTCCAAGCAAGCGTTACGACTAAAGCCTTCAGTTTCTTAACGTCAATCACTCGAGAGAGTCAGCCGTATTTGTGTTAATTCACCCTCATAGTATCCACCGTTGCATTCTGCTTTTTTAAGTTCGCAACTCAGAGCCAACTCACACTGGTGTGCAACCCTTTCCAATTCGCAGTTAACACCATAACTCTCGACAAAATCACCACCTCACCTTACTTTTCAATATAGAGGTATTGGGTGATAACTTGTTACTTAGAGGTGAAAGCATGGACATACATAAAACCGTCATCTTAGGTTTATGTGTTTTCTTCTGTGCGAGCACGTCTTCATCTGCGCAACCAGAAAACAGCTTGGTTGATAATTATGTGTGCCCGGAATCGTCCGGAGGAACACTTACTTATCCTCAAATTATCACTAAGTACGCTGACAAAGACTCTAAGTTTGTAGTGCTAGAAGGCAAAGTCGGCATCCGCGTTCACTACAAAGATAATGGCAGCGGTCCTGCAATCCTACTCATTCATAGTTCGTCGGGAGACACAAAGGATTGGGATCCCTGGGTCGAAATACTCAGTGAAGATTACCGCGTCATCCGTTTGGATCTGCCTGCTTTTGGGCTAACAGGTATGGTGCCAAGTGGCAATTACTCTGTTGAACGTTTTTTGACTCTGATTGATGCGCTGATGGATCATCTTGCCATCCAGAAATTTGCAATTCTTGGAATGTCTTACGGTGGACCTGTGGCATTCCGTTACGCCGGAACCCGTGTTGACCGCATTTCTGCATTGGTCTTGGGAAATTCCGCCGGAATTGAATATGGAGGGCGCGGCGGAACTGTTGAGCGGAATCGCGACTTCAATGCAGTTTTTACCCCATCGACACGCGAAGCGCGATTTACAGCTGAGTTTTTAAATACGGTCATAAATGATCCCAGCAAAGTCACGCCTGAACTGATCACCCGCAAGACGGATCTTGCGAATGTTGTCTGTCGAGACTGGGAGTCGTTTATTGCAACTCGCTTGTATGAGCGCGGCAATCCTGAGCGAGTTCTCAATCATGTTCGTGCACCGGCGCTGGTGTTCTGGGGCGGCAACAATTCTGCTTTATCGGTGGAAACGGCAGATGCTTTTGTAGAGGCATTGCAAAACGCAAAATCTGTAGAGAAGATCATTTACGAAGGTGGAGGGCATTTGTTGCATATCGAACGCCCCCGCCAAACAGCCCGGGATGTAAAAGAATTTTTCGACCAGAACATCAGATGATTTAACCATTTAGAATTTCGATTTTGGTTCAATAGCTTACAAAAATAATTTGGCAGAAAAGTAGGTAACTGCCAGCTCTTACAGCCGTCAGCGATAGTGTTGCATACTGCTTAATTTAAATAGTCTATGGTTCGCAACTCAAAGCATAGGATAGCTCGCCCCTTTTGATTCCCTCCCGAAACGCTTATCCAGAAGGACATTAAAAAATGACCGATGACGCCCATACCTCCAAGCGCTCTGGCATCAGCCGAAAATCCGTCCTTAGAGGGTTTGCGGGCACTGGTGCAGCGGCTCTAAGCACAGGCTTTCTTAGAAGCACTACGTCTGAGGCCTTCGCACAAGCCTCCCCCAGCAAGATCGTGAAAGTGCCGGCAAACGGTAAATATGAAACTGTGGCGCTGCGCAAAGACGTCATTCGAGTGACCGCAGTCCAGTCACCGATCCGAGCGGCCGATCCCAACAGTCCCAAAAAGGTCATGACTGCCAACCTGAACTCCATGTTGGAAAGCATTGACCAAGCTAACGGCTTCCCGGGCCCTCAGGATTTGGTCTGCTTCCATGAGCAGCCCATCATGGGGTGGAACCCTTGGACCCGTGAAGAAGCCCTGAAAGTCGCCATCGAGATTCCTGGCATAGAAACAGAAGCTCTGGGCAAAAAAGCCAAAGAATATGGCT
This sequence comes from Rhodospirillaceae bacterium, assembly GCA_040219235.1. Lineage (NCBI taxonomy): Bacteria > Pseudomonadati > Pseudomonadota > Alphaproteobacteria > Rhodospirillales > Rhodospirillaceae > Rhodospirillaceae bacterium. Next base: position 942,589 of record JAVJSV010000011.1, on the reverse strand, counting down.
GCTACATCGCCTTTGGAACTTATGCCAAGAGTGACGATTGGCCTGGACACCTGCTCTTGATCGGAGTGCTCATCGGACCGGATGGGGAAGTCGCCGCACAGCATTGGAAACTCCACAACGTACGCCTAAGCCCCACTTGGACCATGTACACTACATCTGTCTGGGATGTGTTGGACCAGTACACCGAGATGTATGGTGCCGATGCGGTTCTTCCTATTGCGCGCACGGATATTGGGAATCTTTCTCTGACCATTTCGCCCTATGATCCCGATATTCACCGGGCACTGGCTATTAAGGGCGCTGAAGTCTGCGTGCGCTTCTCCTCCGGTGGGTTCAGCGCTGAAGACTCTAAGTCTGCGGCTTTATTCAACCAAAATTACGTGATCACCGTCAACCAGTCGCTCTCTCCGGATCAACCGGGCTTTCCAGCCTACGCTGGCGCTGGCGGTACAAGTATTTATGGTCCGTTTGGGCGCGAAGTGGACATGGCAGAGTCAATTCATGAGGAACACATCACAGCTGCGATTCCCATCGCTGAGTTCCGCAACACACACCGTCCCCCAGACGTTCCCCTGGCTATGGTTATGCCTGTCTATGAACAGTACCAACCGCCTAATCCACCAAACTTACTGGCCAAATATTTGCCGGAAACCCCTGAAGAGGCCGCCAAATTCTTCACTTCAAACCGCACTTGGTAAGGAGACAACCTAATGAAACGCAGAACTGCACTCGGCGCCCTTGGCGCAACGCCATTTATGGCAGCCACCTTCGGACGGCAAGCATATGCGCAAACCGATCTGCTCGATCTTGATCCGACCAATCCGGATCATAACTTGATGGTCTTCCGCAAACTCGCGCATAGCATGGACGATAGTTTAGCCTTCTTCTGGGCGAATTTGCGGCGCATGGGCCAAGAAGGCCCGGTCGCCACCCCGATGTGGGATATCAAGCTCGCCTCCGTGTTAGGGACGAAGGACGTCGGCGAGGACGGCACTTACGAAAACACGGCGATCAGCATGGTGGCCTACACTGACACGGTCACTGGAGAAGTGTTGGAAACATTTGATAATCCTTGGACTGGAGAGACAGTAGATATATCGCTGTTTCCCTCTGCGCCGGCGACGCGCATCATAACGAAAGAGGGAATCAAAGCGCCACTGATTGAGCGGGAAGGCACAATTGTCGATTACGCCAGCCCAATCGGCCCGAGCTATATCCAAGGCGATAAAGTCTGGGTTTACGGCGATGATATGACGACGCTGAGAAGCGATGACGACGAGCGCAAACTGGTCTTCGGGGTCAATGATTGGAGCACATTCACGGGGCTGTACAAAGACGTAGCTGATCCATCCAACGGTAATCCTCTGTCAGACTGGTACTTCAATGACATCCTGACATGGTCGCCCTGGCTCAAGATGCCCGGGCACCCCGGCAACATGATCTCACGCGGGTTCGGGGCGAAGGTTCGGTCCTTCGACGAGATGCCTGCAGACATTGTTGCGCTGGTTAAACGTATGCATCCAAAAGTTTATGCAGACCCGCGTGCGGCCCTAGGCCTTTAGTGTGATGCGTCCGACCCGCCGTTCCGTTGTCAAAAGCCTTGGCGCTGCGGCGCTGAGCAGCCCCTTCGCCGTTCACTCACATTCTGCGCGGGCTCAGGACAAGGCTGATGTGTTGGTCCTCGGTGCCGGATTGTCGGGTTTGCAGTCGGCCTTGCTGCTGGAAGAACTTGGCTACAGCGTCATTCTGCTGGAGGGCCGCAATCGTATCGGTGGCAAAGTCCTCACCCACAAGATGCAAGAGGGCTTTGTTGAATTGGGTGGCCAAACCATCGCCGCTGGCTACGGTCGAATGCGCGACATGGCTGCGCGCACAGGCATCGAACTCTTCGACTTTTTACCGCGCGTTATGATGGACGGTGCGCCCGCGCTTGCGCTGAATCACCAGATCATCCCAAAAGCGAACTGGGCCGACTCACCACTAAATCCGTTTGCGCCGCATAACAAGGACAAGATGCCGTGGGAGTTGGCTTCGGGCATTCTGGCAAAGCACAATCCACTTAAGGACCCTGGTGACTGGAGCGACCCGAAAAGTTTTAACCTGGACGTGCCGTTTTATGACTTCTTAAAAGCGCACGGCCTCACCGACGCCGAGATTGAGCTCAGTTACAACACGAATGTGGGTTACGGGACATCAGCCCATGATATCTCGGCGCTGATGATGTTCTTTATTCAGTCTTGGAACACACAACAGAGCGAAGGCGCGCCTAACATGTTCGGTGCGCCCGGTGGCAACACAGACATCATCACTGGTATGGCGAATCAACTCAGCACTGAAGTACGGCTCAACCAGGAGGTCCAGTCTATTAATTCGTCTGGTAAGGGCGTCGAAGTGCGTTGTGCGAATGGGTCTCGATACTCCGCCAAAGCCGCCATCTGTTCTTTCCCCTTCTCGACTTTGAAATATGTAAATATTACGCCCACACTGTCTAGTGCACAGCAGCAAGCCGTTTACACCCTGCCCTTCATGCAGATCACAATCACTGTACTGGAGGCCGCAGAGCCTTTTTGGGAGAAAGACGGCCTTGGACCAACAACGTGGACCAATGGTCCGGCAGGCATCATCACCGCTACCCGTTATGGCGAGAGCGGCGAGGTCAATGCATTGACGTCATGGACGCGTGGCCATGACGCCGCCCGATTGGATCGTCTGGGCCCAGACATCGCTAAAGCCCTGGTGTTACAGGAGCTTGAAGCCGCCCGACCAGCCGCCAAGGGTAAGGTGAAGGCCACGCATTATCATTCTTGGGGGGCCGAGCCGTTTTCTGCCGGCGACTGGGCTGTGTTCCGTCCTGGCCAGATTGCTTCCTTCCGCTCAGAAATGGCGACTCCCCATGAACGTTTGTTCTTCTGCGGGGAACACACGGCCATTTCTAATAGAGGTATGGAGGGTGCGCTCGAGTCAGCCGAACGGGTGGTGTTTGAAGTGATTGAGCGCATATAGTTTATAGGCTATTTAGATGGAACGCCTCTAATGCCATGATATTTGCCCAGAGTCATTGAGCTGTTCAGCACGTTCAGACAACGGTCTGTAAAAAGTGGTGCCCAGGGGCGGATTCGAACCACCGACACACTGGTTATGGGCCAGAAGATTCAAGGCCAAAATCTATGCTGTTCTTAAATCCATCACGGTATGTCCAGTCGTCATCAGCCCACTGTCTCTCAAAGATAAAAATGCGAAAGCCTGTACAGAATTTGTGGCATTCTTCCGCCGCATCCTGAGAACTCAATAACTCCTTAGCATTTCGGCGCATCTCTGAAAGAAACCAAGGTCTATGAATACGGTTTTCAGCTCGAATGATGGGTTCCCAAGTGTCTCGGAGGATATGATAGTTTTCGTTGTCTCCTGCCACCCAAAGGTCTTGGCATCGATCATGAATCGCTTCGATAAAATTCCACATCATAAGCGCATAATTCTCATACCTACTAATTTTCTCCTGATCCGCATCTGTAAACGGACTATAGTCTGCCTTTATCGCCTCATCGTCATGAGCGATGGTCTTTGGGCTGCGAAGAAAAGGGTATGTTAGCGATAAGGTGAGTAACTCAGAATAGAATCGATCTAGTTCAGAGTAATGCGATACCTTAGCGTCTTGGTTTCCTTGTTGAACTGCATTTCTGAAATTTCTCAATGAGATCCATAACGCTATCGCAGCGATTGTAATCGAAAATGTGGTTAGGACGTCGCCGAATTCTAATACTCTTTCAATCTTTAAGCCCATGAACTCGAAGTCAAAGTATAAGTCTTCTGAAGTCATACGACACCCTTTCTCGATTACTTCAAATAAATTTCGTTTGGTAGATTATCCAGCATCCGAATAATTCGAGGATCAGCACGAGATTGATTGTAAACATTCACATAAATGTCTTGCAGCCAGTAACGCACGTCATGTTTTGTAAACGGTTCATCGCGCCCATTTGGATGCAGCATTAAATCCATTACAGGGGGCTCGCCTTTACCAGGTAACGGTAACTTATAGTCTAGCCCGACAATCTGGTGTGCGCCAAGGCGCCGATAGAAATTCTTCCGTCTAATTCTGATTGTCCGATCGGGTGTGTTCTCGCGGTCGGAGTCAACCTCAATCAATATGCTGCGACCTGAGGCAGATGCAAGACCATACAAGAATAGCTTAGCCCCGATTCCTTGGTTGCGGCTAGATTTATCGGTTGCCATGTATTCAAGAAGCGCAATGTCGTAGTTAGTTGATAAGTAAAAAATTGAGAAGCCCCTGACGATACCATCGAGCTTTTCAATAAATATCTTATAATCCGGTCGCGCTAGTAACCGCCCCACCTCAAGTCGGCTTTTTTGTTCCTCAGGTGGAATCGAATTCGCGTAAATGTCAAACAACTGGTCGAATTCGTGGACTTCATTGATTGAGCGGATCTCCTCGACAGCCACGTTATTTGCTCCCGCGTTCAAAATTAGTTTTTGCTAGATTTCTGTTCTTTGGACCGGCGCTTCATCGGGCTGTAATCACTAACTCTTATCGACCGTGCGGCGCAATACACGGGGCGGCGTCACTAATACTCTAGTGCTTTTGTACTAGAGTATATCGGAAAGCTTCACTTCCGCGCTAACTCCTACAGCAGACATTGTATTTATTGGCAGTCGCGATCAAATTCTGTCGCAATTACACAGATGCGCGTAGTCGCTATTTCTAAGATTGATAAAATCTTAGGACGAAATGGTGCCCAGGGGCGGATTCGAACCACCGACACGCGGATTTTCAGTCTTTGGTGCCATTGCACTTACTTGAGGAATAAAGTTCTAAGAATGGCTGTTTGATTAGCTTTCCTAATATCCTAATGAAAATTAAGATGCCCCAAATTCGCGCTTATTCTGGGAATTTCTGTGCATTACTTCACAAGAATTACACAGAAAATGTTCTCGTCCTGTTCGACTTAAATAAAGTGCCCAAATTCCTCTATTGATGAATGGTAGCCGAAGGACGATACACACGAGCATATCTAATAGTACGGCTTGAACTAATCTGGAGTGTAGTACCAGCTTTTTCGATATCTGGATGAGTATGGTTCTAAAGGCTTACAGTTCTATCGATCCTTAGTTAGATGGTACTCGGCTTTCAAAAGCTATGAGAATTGGCGTTTTAGGGAAACGTGTTAATAGCTTCCAATAATTCAATACAGCACACTAAATCTTTATTCTCTCTATAGTAATCGGCTCGATAATACCCGATAAATTTTTAAGGCTTTTAACACGTTCAATATGCGCGTCAGTGATTGCATTACCGCTTGATAACAAGAGGTTTCCATTTTTAAGCCTAATGTCGGATATTAAGCGATCACCAGCCATAAGCAGGCTTACTGGAACATCCTTTCGGATTCCTCTAGGACCATCTGCCTCACCAGAACTGGAACCCCATAGATCAATGATAACTTGTAAGATCTTTGGGTCGTAATCATCTGCTTGATCCTCCAATTTTAAGACATCAGTAGGTCTGGGATCTGCCCCCCGCGTTTCCTTGGCCAGATCACCGAGCACCTTCAGAATGCGAGCGCCGTAAGGAATAGTCTTTCCAGCGAGGTTCTCATTAAACGGATACCCTTCTCCTGAGAAGCATTTGGATTGGTAATAGACCATATCTGCGACGCCATTGAGGCGGGGAATATTTGCAATTAACCTGCGGGCGGTTCCGGGAGCCGCATCGAATACATCTTGCTCAACAGTTGACAACCTCGCGCCTGACCTTTGTTTCGCAACAATATCTGGCGGCACCGCAACTAACCCTAGCGGCATAAGTGTAGCGGCCATGTCCAATTCCCATGTATTCTTTAATTGCAAAGCTTGTGCAACCTTACGAGACCAAGCCCTAACCTGTGTCGCCTGCCCAAAAGCGTCAGGATCAATCATAGACAGTACATCCATGAGGACTTTTACACTGCCAGCTAACGTGTGCTGCAGCAGCGTCTTTTCTGCAGTGACCAATTCATGCTGTCGCAAGGCATCTTTAAGTGCGCTGCGTAAAATGTCATCTGGACAAGGCTTGTTCAGAAACCTGAATATCTGACCCTGATTGATTGCATCAACTGCTGTTTGCTGATCGGCGTTTCCGGTTAGCATCAAGCGTGTTGTATCAGGTGACAACTTGTTAATTTCTGCCAACGTAGTCACACCGTCCATGTCAGGCATTCTCATGTCGCAAACTGCAACGGCAAATGGCCCGTCACTTTTCAGCTTGGCGATGGCTTCTGCCCCACCAACCGCCGTCACTAAATCGAAGTCTCGGCGTAGTTGGCGTTGCACAGCGGTGAGGACGTTTTTTTCGTCGTCAATAAAAAGAATCTTACGTGTCATCAGGCCAATCCTTACTAACTAAGTTGTACGTTTCCTCCCATTTCTTCATGTCATCTTCTGCTCCTAATTTATTGAGAAAGCGCTGATCGATAGACTGGGCGAACCTGTCTTCGCGAACTGAAGAGTTTCGCTTAACACGCAGAAGATGTTGCGCGACGTGTGTCGCGAGTAAGATGCCGGACACGTCACCCGAACAAGAATCTGGATCATGATGAAAAGCTACGGCTTCAACGATTGAGTCGTTAAAGCCCCATAAGCCAAGAAGATATGCGCCAAGCTCACTATGAGTGGCACCAAAGATTTCCATCTCGGCTTCAACAACAGACAATCCTTCCTGCTCAATTAGACGAACCATCTTCCCGTATTCACTTGGCCAATTCGCGACCAAAAGCAATGTCCCAACATGACTGACTAAACCAGTGCAGTATGACTGATTCTTTTCCTCCTGTGACAAACCGTTCCCCTCCGCTATCGCTCGAGCAAGAAGACCAAGTTGCATGCTGCGCCTACTTAATGTTTCCACAATATCGGAGACAGACTGATTGCCTCTAATCTGATCAAAAATACCACCAAGCAAAACAATCGCTTTTACGTTTTCAAAGCCGAGAAACGTTATCGCTTGCTTGGGTGACGTGGCTGGCATCGGCAGGCTGAAGTAGGCTGAGTTTGTTAGCTTCAATAGATGAGCGGATACGCCGATGTCTTGCGAAATTTTATCGGCGAGGCTCTCAGCTGAGGCATACTCATAGTCGAGCTCTTTCACCACCGTTGCGAAGATTTTGGGTAACGTCGGAATGCGCTGCATCCCAGACACAATTTTTCTCAAGGGGCCAGACCTAAGAAGCACGCGTAAGCGGATCGAGCGTTGAATCGTTTCTATCAGCTTGTCTGGGTCGCATGGTTTGGCAAGGTACTGATGAGATGGGCCAATCGTTTTTAAGATGGCTTCTTTCTCCGCATACCCAGATAGAACAATTCTAACAGTCTGCGGGTATAGCGTTTGAACTTGAGTTAAGAGTTCAGCGCCATCCATCCCTGGCATACGCATGTCAGAGACAACAACATCGATATGTTGTTTCTCTAAGCACGTGAGAGCCTCTAGGCCGCTGCTGGCGAAAACGGTATCCCAGTCTTCCCGTTTGGGCCTCATCATGCGCTTGAGCCCGCGGAGAATGTTATCCTCATCGTCGACAAATAGAATGGTTGTTTTCTGACTATCCATCTGCATCACCTCCGCTTTCGATCCAACATATTTTCTTAGATTTTAGAGTTTTGGGTTACCCCCAATTGGGGGTAACCGTGGTATACTCAGCTATGAGAACAAGCCACTGTGAAGATTCAATGCCTCATATCCTATTTGTTGATGACGAACGGTCTGTACTGGACGCGCTAAAGCGGCGTTTCCATGGAGCCGCCCCGTCGTGGGCGCTGAGTTTTCTCGACAGCCCAAAGGCGGCGCTCAAATTGGTGCAGGACCAGGATGTCGCCGTTGTCATTGCGGATATGGCGATGCCAGAGATGTCTGGTTTGGAAATGATCAAGAAAATGAAGCAGGTTTCCCCTCAGACTCATTATATTATGCTCACTGGAACTGCCGACCTACAGACAGCTATGAAAGCGATAAACGACGTCGCCGTCTTCCGTTTCTATACGAAGCCCGCTGATGCGAACTTGATTTCTGAAGGTATAGAACAAGCTCTAGCGGATAGGGGGAACAACGCCAACCCAGAAGAAAAAGAGGCAGATTCGAACGATATTGGTGATGTTGGCTTGGCCGCACTTGATCACTTGGCTGTCGGTGTCATCGTCGCTGACCGTCAAGCCCGTGTTCGCTTCTCCAATAGTATGGGTGGAGTATTGCTATCAGAGCAAGATGGCTTGACTCTCAGCGCTGGCGAAGTTTGCCGTGCATCGGTTGTCGAAGAAACACAACTTCTCCACGGTTTGATTCGAGCCGTGTGCGATGGTCAAGAGTCAACAGATACTCCCGCATTATCGCTAACGAGACCATCTGCCCGACGACCTTTGGCAACTGTGGTTCGCCCTGTGCATTCAAGGCGTAAGGAGAATAGTGGACCTCACGGTATTCCTCCGTTAGCAGCCATATTTGTCAGTGACCCAGAGCGACGTCCGCCGCCTGCACCACAAGTACTTGAGCAGCACCTGGGCCTTACGCCTGCAGAAGCGCGCCTTGTGAGCGTTCTGGCACAAGGCCATTCAATCGATAGCGCTGCGACCAAATGTAGTGTAACTGTTACAACTGCTAGGTCATATCTAAAACAGATTTTCTTGAAGACGGGCACTAACCGCCAAGCTGAGCTTGTTAAACTCGTGATGACGTCTCCGGGTATTTATCAAAACGACTAAGTTAACGTGGCCCCTGCATTGCGGACCGGAAAATTTATAACGAAAGTCGTTCCCTGCCCGACTTCAGACTCTACAGTGATGTCACCCCCATGCGATAGGGTCACAATAGAATGCACTATGGAAAGGCCTTGCCCCGTACCTCTACCAGGATCTTTTGTTGTAAAGAATGGGTCGAAAATCTTTTCAACAACATCTTTGATCATACCAGCCCCATTGTCAGAGACTCGGCATTCAATCGACGAACCACTGCTTTTGGTCTGAATACTTATTTTACCTGGCACTGTCTTATCGACTTTGTCTTCGATGGCATGAGCAGCATTGACAATCAGATTGAGGAAAACCTGATTGAGTTCACCGGCATTACTCGACATCAGCGGAAGGTCCTCATCGAGATCTAAGTCGAGACCAGCAACATACTTCCATTGATTCTTGGAAACTGTCACCGTGGTGCGAATAATATCATTAAGGTCATTTTCACTCTTACCTGAAGAGGTCGGGTACGAAAATTTCTTAACCGCGAGCACAATGTCGGCGATCCTTCTTAGGCCATCAAGAGATTGCGATATCGCCTGCGGAGTTTCCTCTGCGAGGTAGTCGATATCAAATTTTTTCCTAATGTTATCTCTGCTGTTCAGATCTTGTGGCTTCTCAAATTCATCAATCGCACTCAACAAATCAGCCAGTGCCTCGGATAGAAAATTCATGTTATCGGTGACGAACTGAATTGGCGTATTGAGTTCATGCGCGATCCCGCCTGCGAGAGTACCGAGGGATTCGAGTTTCTGTGCTTGCTTTAGGTCTTGTTCGAGTTGTCGCTGCTCCGCCTCAGCTGCTAGCCGCAAAGCAATATCTCTCACCATCCATAGAACGCGTATGTCGGGCTCTTCACCGACGGTCGTAAACGCGAGCTCAACGGGAAACGTGGATTTATCAGCCCGTATTCCAGTCACTCTTAAATCCCCGGCGTCGACCACGGGGTTGGAAAGTGTCAGGGCAGCGAGTTCATCAAGCGAGAGGTAAGACTTGAGGTTAATGCCTGCCGCTTGATCAGCCGGAACATCAAACAGTTTTTCTGCATGTCGATTAACCGTAAGAATAGTGCCTTCGGCATCTGTTAATATTATGCCTCGCGGTATATTCTCGAGAATAGCATTCAATTCTTCCGCAATAAGTTTTTGAGACCTGTGTGCTGCTTCCATTTCTTGATTGGCGAGATAGAGCGATAAACTTTTTTCCTCGAGAAGCCTCTCAGCTTCAAGCCTCGCACGCCTTTCGCGCTCAAGGCGTTTTATTAGGCGTTCAGGGTCTGGCGACGTCATGGCGACGACTCATGACGGGTCTTCTGAAGCTCGAACTTCACAATACGGCCGTCATGCTCATCCTGACGCTTTATGATTACACTATCCTTGTAATGCTCAAAGCAACCCTCCATCAGTCCCTCTGCAAAATCCCCTAAACAGCGCGGTGATCTATAAATCATACGCATATAGTCCGGAGATACTTCGAGCGTCTCAAACGAGGGCAACTCTGCATCAGGGTATAGTTTTTTAACTTCTACATGAATGAATGCTTCGATGGTACTCAGAAAACCAAAGCTCTCATGGATCCCGTCAAAAAATTGTGGGTATCCGGCAAAAAATCTCGAAAACAAATGCCGACCATAAGCTTTGAGTAAATCAGGAACGTTAGCACCGGTACGTTTGCTAAGGGCAATTACAAGCTTTCCCATTTCCGCATGGTCATAGGTGCCGACCGCAGTGTAGGCTCCGCCTGAGGGTAAGTCTGATTCATCAATTATATCGTCGACAAGATCAGCAGAGTACTCACCCTCAACCATGTCCAAGAACTCACGAAATACAATGCCTTTCATACTCACCTCCACCTACGGCTTCCACGTTATTGTTTCAGCAATAAATTTAGACGACCAATACGGATCAAGTTACCCCCAAATAGGGGGGTGAATGCGACTCTATTTCTGCCAAATGTCCATTGAGTATAATTTGGGAGAAACATCGTGCTGCATAAAACGCATACCAGTCAGAAATTGACAAAAAGCATTTTGGTTGTTGACGACGATGAGTCTTTCGTCATGGGCCTCACTCGCCGTCTAATACGGCATGTTGGCGTTATACCGACATGTTCTGCGGAAGAGGCATTCAAGCTCTTACAGACGAATAGCAACATCGGGGCTGTCGCAACAGATCTAAGAATGCCCGGTAGAGATGGTATTGAATTACTCAAATACGTACAGGAACGTTTTCCTAAAAAACCTCGAATACTCTTTACGGGGCACATCGATTTTGTCGATATAATGAGGTCGATTGATAGTATCGAATTAACAGCCTTGTTATTGAAGCCTGTCAACCCTTCACTCATTCTCCAATACGCGCTGGGCGAACGCCCCGCGCAAACATCAGCAATCGCTGACGCAATATGGAACCTATGAGTATGCGAGACCATGATAGAATAGAAGTGGCGGAACGCCCCAATCTGGTCCTTGTAGATGACGACAAAGAGCTCGTTCTAAGCATTCAGCGACGACTATCGGGCTGGATCAACGTTTTACCGGCCGTAAGTGGTGAATCCGCCCTGATGCTTTTAAAAGACGTTACAAACGTGTCTATACTTGCGACAGATTTACGCATGCCAAACATGGACGGTGTGGAGCTGCTCGAAAAAGCAAAGGGCAATTACCCCGATATTCATCGCATTCTGTTTACTGGCTATCCAGATATCTCTGAAATACAGCGCGCCGTCGATAATATAGGCGTGCTAGCAGTCATCTTTAAGCCCTTTAGCGCATTAGAGTTTCTTGAATATGTCCACATGATCCATCCTCAAGAAGTAAGTTAAGTCTCTCAAAAATTGATCTCCCTGGCCGATTATGTATCGTGAGTTTCAATGGGAAAGATCGTCGCGGGCTTCATTCTTTTTTGAATCGATGACCTGTTGATTAGTAAAGCCACCGCCTTAACTCCTTCAACTCACGTGAAATGCCATTTAGTATAAGAAATTAGGCTCAGAGCGCATACTTCAGCCAAATTATCAGAAGGCTATTTGGAACCTACCGGCAAGCGCATTGATCGTACCGTCTAGGTAAGACATTGGGCGGTCGATGTACGCTGTAATGTAATTGGCAGAAATGCGAGTGTTGCCATTCAGGTACCAATTGAGCCCAAGTGTATAGCGATCCATCTCGCCACCAAGAATGTTGGAATCTGTGAGATCAGCGAAATCATAGCGGAAAGCGATTTCTAAAGCGCCGCCGCCATTACTGTGCTTTGATAGTGGTTCAAGGGGCTTAACACGTGCCATCCCGCCTTTGGACGCATTATAGGGCCTGTTCTCTCCTGTCATAAACCAAGATCCCTGGACATAAAATGCGTCAAAGTGCGCATTCGGCAGCGCCTCCGAGCGCAATACACGTGTTTTAGCATACTCCATTTGCAACGACACAGATCGATAATTCAGCAATGCCTCAAGATTAACAACGGACGACCTCTTCGCAGCCTCAATCCTTCCGGTATCGAGTATAGGTATAGCGCTCAGCGAGGTCTCATGCTTGGTTTTATAGCGTATCCCCTCCACGTCGTCGGGGGTACGAAAACTAGCGCCTAACCCAATATGCAGAACAATATCCTCTGTTTTCATTGGCACGACATGGAAACGGCCAGTAATGGCGCGATCAATAGCAGACGTGCCTTTCATTCTAGCAGCATCGCCAAACCATCCACCTGAGAGGCCCCAATTCTGTCCGCCGGATGATAGCATGGCACCTACCGCCCGCTTAGGAGTGAGCGTCGACACCAATCCGCGGTCTAAAAATGTCCACCATGGCGCTCCGGTCGACCATTCCAAGCCGATCGGTTCTTTGAATTGCCCTACTTGAGCAGACGATTTAGACCTAAAACGATAGCCAATGCTGGCATCATAGAGTTCAGTCATGCCGCGCCCGGCATCAAGCTTGATGTCGTAAGTCCAATCAGAATCGATCTTGCCTTTAACACCAAGCCTAACTCGGCGGAGAACGGCACCATCATCTAGAGCATTCAAGTCATTTGCTACAGCATCTGCTTGCAAAAAGCCGACGACCTCAAAGCTACTGCTCCCATCTGCACTTGTAATATGTGGCAGTGGTTTTAGGTCAAGCTGTTGGGCTGCTGTTTCGGCTGCCCAAGTAGAATTCGCCCCCAAAAAAAGGCTTGTTAACCCAAATGCCGTGGAAGCCAGAATTCGGAGCTTCTGTGAGAACTGATTATGGGCTTTCATTCTGGTATATACGTTCATGCGTTCCTCCTAACTGCAGCAATAAATGACGTGTCTTTATTCCTGAGGAACCTCACCCATAATGTATCGCGGCCATATCCCCATATGAGGGTATTGAGCTCTTTCTATTTTCTGCACATTTCTCATCACGTTCCAAAAGAGTGAGGAGTCGAGCGATGAAGTTACGAACTTTCAGATTTAGAGCGTTGGCAAAAAGATCAATCCAAAGTTTGGAAAGGTATATTTTGATTGTTGCTATGAGTGGTGGATGTTCTGCTGCGTTTGCTGATGAAGATACGATCTACAGCTTCGGGATTGTCCCCCAGCAATCGGCAAGCCGACTCGCGGAAATATGGGTGCCTTTGCTCCAGGCGATTGAAGCAGACACAGGCGTGCGCCTTTCTTTTTCCACTACCAAAGACATACCTACATTTGAAAGTTGCTTATCCAGACAAACATACGCTTTCGCTTACATGAACCCATATCACTACACGGTGTTTCATGACTCGGCGGGGTACTCTGGATTTGCTAAGCAGAAGAACAAACTTCTCCAAGGACTTCTCGTGGTTCGTGCTGATAGTGAACTCAGTGATTTAGAAGATCTGGAAAACTTGACGGTTGCCTTTCCTTCACCTGCGGCATTTGGTGCAAGCGTCATACCTAGGGCGGAATTGCGCCGAACAGGCGTTTCTTTTAAGGCCCGCTATGTCAAGTCGCACGACTCAGTCTATCGAGCTGTCAGCTCTGGGTTAATTCCGGCGGGCGGTGGCGTAAAGAGAACCTTCAATACTATTACTAGTGAAATACGAGACAAATTAAAGGTCATGTATGTCACTTCTGGATACACGCCGCACGCCTTTGCGGCGCGCCAAGATGTACCTCCAAGAATCGTGGCCGCCGTTAGTGCAGCGATGCAAAATCTTGATCAGAGTCATGCTGGTTTATTAGCAGCACTCGGGATGGAAGGCATTGAAGTTGCGACTAACAGCGATTGGGATGATGTTCGCGCTCTCAATCTTAAAGCTGATGACACTGACATTGTCTTACAGGACAGCTCAACATGTCCTTCAGATTAAAAACCATCCTTGGCATAGCGGCTATTGAAGTGATTTTGCTTGCTGGCTTGATCATTAGCGGCTTGTTTTATCTGCGCAACTCAACAGAGACTGAACTTCTAAAGCGAGGACAGGTCACGGCTCAGTTGTTCGCGACAATGATCAGTGACGCTGTACTTTCCTTAGACCTCGCGACCTTAGATAGCTTGGTGCAACAGACTCTAAGTAACGACGGTATCGTCTACGTGAGAGTTAGAGATGCAAGCGGGCTAGTTTTGTCGGAATCCGGCGACGACAAAGCACTAGCCGCACATTTCTTGGCTGATCAAGACTTAAAATCGACAAAAGATGATGACCGACTAGACGTTGCTTATCCCATCAAAGCTGCAGAGACATTATTCGGGGTAGTAGAGATTGGCTTGGCGACCAACCAGGCCAAAGCCATATATGCAGATGCCCAGAGATGGATGTTCATGATCGCCAGTACCGAAATACTTCTTGTTGCTGTGTTCGGACTCGTGCTCGGCAACTTTCTGACGAAGCAATTGGCGCTGATACGACGTGCTGCCTCTCGGGTCGCATCTGGGGACTTTGGCTATCAAGTAGAAGTGAAAGGACGAGATGAAATTGCTCAGACCGCTTCAAGCTTCAACCAGATGTCTCGTTCCCTTGCCGCTTTTGCAACACAGGCCCTCGAAGCAAAACGTGTTGCGGAGGAGGGACAAGACTACGCAGAGACAGTGCTAAGGGATGCGCTAAACAGCATGCCGCAGGGTGTTTTAATAGTTACGCCCGACGCCGAAGTAAGCTTCATGAATAACGGTTATTCAGAGCTTTATGGCGGTTCAGACCTGATCAAACAGAACGAAACTAAACTCGAGCCTGTTTTGTCAAAGATGCTCTCGTTGCAAGATGACGAGACAGAGTCGTTTAAGCCGATTTTAATCCGGGAGCGCCTTGAAAAACATTTCGACATAGATAAGCATCAACAGTGGCAGACCAAGTTGAAAGACGGTCGACAAATAATGACTAGCCAGCGCCGCATGTCCGATGGCGGGGTCGTCATAGTAGACAACGACATAACTGATCTATTTGAGGCCCTCGCACGCAATCAGAAACTAGAATTAGAACTCATGCAGTCCAACAAAATGGAAGCTCTTGGTACAATTGCCGGCGGCATTGCCCATGAAATCAACACGCCGGTACAGTTTGTCGGAGACAATCTAAGGTTCCTGCGCGGAGCATTTATGAGTCTCACAGCATTTATGTCTTCGATCACGAGCCACTCGGTGTTGTCGCCGGAAAAGTTGACCAAAGATTTGGATGAGCTTGACTGGGACTTTCTCTCGGAAGAATTGCCTGGTGCCATTGCGGAGGCTCTCGGGGGCGTAGATAGAATAGCTACGATCGTTGAGGCTGTTCGCACCTATAGTCACCCTGAATCTGAGCACCCAACTGAAGAGGACCTCACAAAAATCATTGATAACGCTTTAACGGTCTCACGCAATCAGTGGCATTCAACCGCAACCGTAGAATGTAGTTTCAAAGGAGACCTATCTGCTGTGCGCTGCTTTCCGGGGAAGCTCAGTCAGGTCTTAATCAATCTTGTTGTTAATGCTGCTCAGGCGATTACAGAAACATCTCAGATTTCTATGGGTAAGATTAAGATATTCGCCGAACGAACAGCGGCAGGTGTTGAGATTAGAATTGAAGATAATGGCCCAGGTATTCCCGAACATTTGCTCAACAAAGTCTTTGATTTATTTTTCACAACAAAAGCACCGGGCAGCGGCACAGGGCAAGGGCTTGCTATCTGTCAAAGTATTATTGAAAAGAACCATGGTGGAGACTTAACGGTGTCATCTCAGATAGGAATTGGCACCACATTTAGAGTTTGTCTTCCGAAATAATTATATACGCTTTTTTTGCTCGTCATCCGCGTGATCTGTGCCCGTCATCTAAATGATTGGAACAGAAGGGTTGATGAGATGACGAAGGACAATATAAATGGCCTAACCTCGGAGAAGGACAAAGATAAGCTGGAAATGCTAAACAGTTGAGCAGATGCTTGGGATAATCCGGGAAGCCGAAATGCGGATTTGAAATCCGCGTGTCTTTTGATCTTACGTGGCCCTTATAGATCAGATTTCTGCCATTATTACGTGCCCGAATACCGCCAAACTCTCGATACTGTGTAGTTCCTGTGTAGTCAGGCAGGTGGATTGGTCTATTCATTGGGTTTGCAGCCCCTTAATCACCTCACCCTGACGGTGTGTGGGCACGTTGCCATAGCTTATGAAAGTTGTGAGCACATGCTCATGACCCAAATTCTGGCTCCAGGCCTTAAACTCTTCTGGTGTCTTACAAGCCTGCTCACCAAAACGCACCAGCATGTGCCGAAAACTGTGAGGCCGATAATAGGGTAGCCCAGCACCTTCAAAAGCGGCCTTGAAGATGCGCCGAATTGGCTCTGCAGTGCTCCAGCACTTGCGCTTAAGGCCTAACGCTCGGAAACCGCCATCATTTCCAGCGCCAACGTCAGTTGCCGGAAATAAGGGATCATCGTACCCCCACAACAATGTAGTTTTGAGGTGATCAATCCAATTCGTAAAAATCTCGCGAATGTCCTCGCCAACGGGAAAGAAGTAAGTGTCGAATGTCTTGCTGTTCTTGGTCGCCACGTCCCGGCCATCCTGCCAGACGAGTCCTTCGAGGGGATCGACATGCTTGAGTTTGAACGAGACCACCGCTCCATCCCGCGCACCCGTCAAAGTAATAAAAGCGACCAAGGCTCGGTCCCGCTTTTCAATATCGGTGCCTGCTGGCATCTGAGCCAACACACGCCGAACTTGGTCCAGCGTCGGGCACGATTTGGTTCGCCGTGCCGTTGCGACCCGACCATCCTTTAGGGAAATATTGAAATACTCGGCATCTGAGTAGGTAAACCGGGACTTGAATCCTGGCTGCCCAGCAAGCCAATGAAAGAAGCGCTTTAGGGCCGCCAAGTTGGATTTGAGTGTCGACTTGCTTAATTTCTTACCCGATCGAACACCTGATTGGTTTTCAATATGTCTCTTGAACCCAACGGCCTGCTGAATGTTGAAGGTCTTAAAGTCTTTGAAACTGGTGAAAGTTTCAAAACGATCTAAGGCCAATGCGACGACATCAATCGAAGCCTCACTCATGCGCCCAGCCTCCTTGAGGTAAGTGAAATACTGGCGCTTGGTACGTTCGTTCATAGCGTTGGTTTTTGACATATTCATCCCTCCCTACGTGGAGTCACAATTCAGGCTGGCTTTGCCGCGCTCACTTAATCTCTCAGCATCTTGCGGATAGGCGATGTCAAAGACCTGCTCCAAAACCTCTAATTTCGTCTGGCTGGTTCGCCGGTGCATAAGGGTTTCACACTCAGGACAGAGTCCCCTTAAGTTCCCAGAAGTTCCTGTTATTGGTAGATAATCAACGACATCACCAGCCGGCCGTCGTGGCGCCCGGCACTTAAGGCAATACATCTCATGTGACGTACATGGCTGTTGCTTAGATTTACGCTTGTTCTGGAGATAGGCTTTTAGTTGCGATCCCTTGAACAGGGTTGGACGCTGATCATCGATAGGAACCAATCCACTCTTCTGCCAATTTCGCACTGTGTGCTCATGGACCTCAAGAAGGGTCGCAACTTCTTCAACCGAATAGGTGCGGTGTATCTTGACCCTATTGGGATTTACCTGGCGGCGTGCCATGTGGGTGGAACCCTATCGATCGTTTGCGGGCCGTTTCATTTCGCTGAGGGCACGGGCCTCGCCAGTGCTGCGGACCCGAGGCTGATCTTCCATCCAGGCCTGCAGGTCTTCCAGGAAATAGAAAATACGTCCTCGTTTGACGAATTTTGGACCATTTCCAGCGGAGCGCATCATGGCTAGGGTTTTTGGGCTCAGCCCCAGGTAAAGGGCCGCATTACAGGAATCTAGGCGGCCATCCGGAAAGATAGTCACCTTAATTTTCTCAATTTCACTCATTTCTAGGCCTTTTCGGCTATTGGACATAAGGAGAACAATTTCGATAAACCCTTATAAACCAAGAAAACATAGTTGCAAATAGATGCTACATGCATCTATAATATTCTGGAACATTATAGTGATTCCGACACGCGGTTTTGAAGGGAATAGTAAAATATGGCGCGAAAAGCATCAGGGAAACTTACACAAGACTCGCCGCAAAAGGCCGGTGCCGTGACCGTGCGCCTGGACCCCAAACTCAAATACTTGGCCGATCTTGGAGCCAGAAAACAGCGTCGGCCTTTGAGCGGTTTTATCGAATGGGCCGTTGAAGAGAGCCTTTCAAAAGTCATTCTTGAAGAAGACAGGAATGGCGACACGTCTTTGATGGACGCCGAGCGCTCGAGAAACCTTTGGGACGTAGATGAAGCGGATCGCGTAGCGAAATTAGCCCTCAATTACCCAGAACTCCTTACTTACGAGGAGCAGCTTATCTGGAAATTGGTACGCACCAATGGTGCGCTGTGGGTGGGAAACTATGAGAACTTTACTTGGACCTGGACAACGGAAGCACGAAATTTGAACTGGGAGAAACTGAGAGAACATTGGGACACAATTATAGCCGTCGCGGACGGCTCACTACCTGCTTCAGAGTTACCTTCTTGGGAAAAGGAAAAAGAAATCCCCTTCTAGGAGAACGCGACCATGGCCAAAACATTCACCAAACTCACCCGGCCCGCCACCCGTAAATTACCTAAAGGCGAACGGATACAAGAGCACGGTATTGTCTTCGAGCGCCTCGCAACTGGGGATGGCCTATTCCTCGTCAACGTCATGGTAGATGGGCAGCGTATACATCGCAGCATCGGCAAAGAGTCTGACGGTGTCACAAGAACAACTGCTGAGGATTTCATCTCCAAGGCACGTCAAGATGCGCGCGAAGGCCGCCTCAAACTTCCCAAGAACCGGAAAGTACCGCTCTCCATCAAGAAAGCGGTTGAACTGTATTTAACCCGCCTTGAAGAAGAAGGTGGCAAAGATATAAAAGCTAAGCGCTATCGCCTCACCCACCATGTCGCCCCCTTCTTTGGTGATCGGCCCCTTACTCAAATTTCAACCTTTGATATAGAGCGCTACAAGAAAAAACGGTTGTCGGAAGTTGTGCAGTCACCACGTAACTTAAAGGTGGGGGAAGAACCGACGACCACAACACCCGCCACCATTAATAGGGAATTGGCCGCCTTCTCCCATCTCTTCAATAAAGCAATAGAATGGGAATGGATTGATCGTCGGCCAGCAAAAATCACGAAATTGAAAGAAGGGTCTGGTCGCATCACTTACTTAACATCTTTACAAAGCGCACAGCTTTTGGATGCGGCTAAAGCTGATCAAAATATTCAGATATATCCGTTCATCTTAATTGGCCTCCGCACGGCCATGCGCAAGTCGGAAATTCTTTCCATCACGCGGGAAAACGTCGATCTCAACACCAATACGATCTACTTACCAAAAGCGAAAGCGGGTGCCCGCACTCAACCCATCACCCAAGACCTAGCTGAATATTTAGAAAATTATATGGACACTCTGCCAAAAGGGACGCCCTGGCTCTTCCCTTCGGTCGCCGCCAAATCAGGGCATACCACGGATGTCCGTAAAGCGTTCGTGCGAAGTGTAATTCGCGCTGGTCTCGATCCCGTACAGGTTGTCCGGCACACTCTGCGCCATACAGCCATCACCCATCTGGTTCAAGCTGGTGTGGACCTACCGACCGTCAAACGCATCAGCGGCCATAAAACCATGGCCATGGTGGAACGATATTCTCACCAATCCGGTGAGCATATTGCAGCAGCCATGGAAAAATTGGATGCCCGCTTTAAAGAAGGCAAGGGACTAGCCTGAAGTAACCGTTCAGCATCGGAGGCTGACAAATATTCTGTAGCAATTACACAGGAATTACACAGGCACCCTAAAAGGCCTCAACGCTAACCAGAAAAACTCTAGGATTAGTGGTGCCCAGGGGCGGATTCGAACCACCGACACGCGGATTTTCAGTCCGCTGCTCTACCAACTGAGCTACCTGGGCATACCCGGAGCGGGCGAGAAGAAGGCGGCCTTATAAAAGAGATTTACGGCTCTGTCTAGCTTAGCGCATAGGCGCGGCACCACTTAATCTTCATCTAACTCTACGTTTAGATCGCCGCTCTCCACCTGTTCTTCCGTCGGGATGCGATATTGGCCGGTCAACCACCCCGCCAAATCAATGTCTGAGCACCTCTGAGAGCAAAAGGGGCGGAGCCGCGGTGTCACCGGAGCTTTGCACCGAACACATTTCGCTGCAGTCACTCTCACCCCATCAGGCCGATCACTAGATGCTTTGTATTTTGAAGTATTGGTCATATCGAATCAAGCTGCCACAACATCAATATACGTCATAGGGACAGAGGTCTTCACTTGCAACACCACCGCGCTCTTTAGATTAAATTCGGCCTCGTCCAGGGCCGGCCTCAGGTCGCCTCGCAATAACTCTATAATAGTGCTATGCGCCGACAACTGAACACGCGCCGCACCCGACGTTAACCCTGTTCGCACACAGTGTCGCAACGCTTTATAGGCAACGGCCTCAACCGAATGACTTTGAATACCTTTAGGGGATAAGAGCGTCTCTGAGAGCGAGGGGCGCGTCCGCCGACGGTTGAGTTCTAAACGACCTTCAGGGGTAAGCCCTGAGATTCGTGTTGGGACAGGGTCAGAGGCAACAGCTTCTTTCATTCTTTGAACAAGTTTTGAGCGCCCTTTGGCAGGAATGAGATCAACTATGACAGGGCCCGCGAGAGCTCTAAATCGCAACTCGTGCGCCAGTTGATCAATCGCCGCCGTATTCGCCGCCATAGGAGTCATTGGCCCGGCGTCAACATCGACTGCAATTAATGCCGCCGTTGGCTCGATATGAAGCCGCCCTCCTCCTTTAATATCTGCGATAGAGTCAAGGGCAGCTTCAATTGCATCCGTCACGCCATAGTCTGCGAAAAGATCTTCAGAGCAAGACTGAAAAATAATGCCTTCTGCGTTTTTAAGAAGAGAGGCTATTTCTCCGCCAGAGTCATTCGGGGAAACCAATACACGCTTGAGGCTTTTTGCATAAAAATTCAGACATGTTGAGACAGGGTGTTCTGAGGGCAATAAGCATACTGGAGAGTTGGGCTCTTTTTGCAGCCTAGAGATTATTTGACCGACGGTATCTGCGTCAGCAATAGAAACCTTCGCTCCTTTGTCATATCGGGGAGGTTGGACCACGCGAACATCAATACTCTGTCCTTCTGGTGGCGGAGTGCCGCCGCATCGCATTAAAGCCGGACGAGACAATCCTATATCAACGAAAACGGAACCAGAGCCAGCAAGCGGCTTTCCGACTCGCCCCCGGTACAAGGCACCCGCATTGGGTTGGTTATGCCGGTGGTAATAAATCTCCACGATTTGATCACCCGCTAAAGCAGCAACACGAGTCTCACCAGGGCCACGATCAACCAGCACTGTATCAATCATTACTTTTGGCACTTCGTCAGACCTCGGGTTTAGGAACAGGCCCTAGAAGGTGCCCCAGCATTGTCTCCGTCGCATGTAAGCAAAGCCCAACAATGTTGGAATATGATCCATTAATCTGCTTAACAAATGCACCTGCTCGCCCCTGAATGGCATAAGCACCAGCTTTGCCTCGCCATTCCTCGGAGGCCAAGTATGTGTTGACGTCCACGTCTGAGAGCCGCTTAAAACTGACTTGGGTCATAATACACTTCGTGAGCGATACACCGTTGCCAACAACGGAAATACCACCGTAGACACGATGGCGGCGGCCAGACAGTAGCGTTAAAAACTGCTTGGCTTCGGTCTCACTCATCGGCTTTGGTAAAATACGACGACCACAAGCAACGACAGTATCAGCACCAAGCACAACATCGCATGGATGATCTTCGGCAACAGCCATCGCTTTGGCTGCGGCCAAGCGCACAACTAAGTCACGAGGGATTTCATTCGGATGAGGTGTCTCGTCAACATCTGCCGGAAGCAAGAGGTTTGGTGACCGACCTATCTGTTGAAGAAGGTCCAGACGACGAGGTGATTCCGATGCGAGGATAAACGCCATAATAAGGCGTATCTTTAAAGGTCAGACGCGTGGGCGTCCAACTCTCTCACTTGAAGCGGAAAGTAATACGTCCTTTGGTCAAGTCGTATGGGGTCATCTCAACGTTGACCTTATCTCCCGCCAGGACGCGAATACGGTTCTTACGCATCTTACCGGACGTGTGCGCAAGTATTTCGTGGTCATTGTCCAATTTAACGCGGAACATTGCATTCGGAAGAATCTCCGAAACCGTTCCGGAAAACTCCATCATTTCTTCTTTAGCCATCAAGCCTCATCACATGTGTATTTGGACCACGCTGTGTGGTCTTGCAGTCTTAGCCGCACAAAAAGTACAGACAGGGGCTGCGGTCAAGGGTTTTCGTTGAAAAAGGCCGGATTCGGCCATTATGTTGCTAAAATGCCCCGCTCTCAAGCTTTGGGAAAATATCCAAAATCCGTTGCTGTAGGCGGTCTCGCACCGCTCGATATGCTGTAAGTCGGCTTTCGCGGGCTCCATCCGCAAGAGTCGGGTCATATGTGTTCCAGAATAGCACCTCACAGGCCATGAAGCGTGTCAGATCGACAGCCTTATGCTGCGCGTGAGGGGAAAGGGAGATCACGTAGTCAAACGAATCATCAGCGAGTTGATCGAACGTCTTCGGCTGGTGTTTACTCATATCCACGCCGATTTCGTGCATCACCTCTACCACAAAAGGATCCAACTCGCCTACATGAACGCCAACGGAGTCGACAAAAACCAGATCACCATGAAAGCGTTTCATTATGCCTTCTGCCATTGGGGATCTAACGGCATTGTAAGTGCAGCAAAACAGAACAGATGAGGGTAGATAATCCATCGACTTACCCTCTCATATGAAGAACACAGAGAAGCGTGAACAAACGCCGGGACGTTGCATAGTCAAGACGCACTTGCTCGCCCAAGCGGTCCTGGAGCATTGTCGCCCCTTCGTTGTGTAAAGCACGCCGACCCATATCGATGGCCTCAATCTGAGTAGGCGACATTGTTTTAATCGCGTCAAAGTAAGATTCGCAGATCAAAAAGTAGTCTTTGATCAGAGAACGAAAAGACCTGACGGGCAGAGAAATATCTTTTATTTGCTTTTCTTCAGGTGTCGCAACTGCGAATACTAAACGGTCTTCTGCAAGCGCTAAATTGATATGATAGGGCCCAGGTGACGCGTCTTCGCCAATCAGTTCAAATTGATTGCACTCAAGCAGATCAAACAATGCAACGGCGCGTTCATGTTCAACCTCAGGGCGCCTTCGTAAAAACGAATTCTCGTCCAGCGTCATTTTAAGAATTGAGTTCTGCGATGCGGCAGCAGAGCCAGGGCTTTCCCCTTCCTGGTCGCCGTTGGACCCGGACATCACAATACCTCCCTACCCCAGATTCAGCCGAATAGAGACCGAACGCGCATGCGCAGATAAGTTCTCAGCTTCCGCCATATCCAGCGCACCCTTTCCAATTTCTCGCAAACCATTAGGTGTGCAACCAATCAGAGAGGTTCTTTTCAAGAAATCCATGACGCTGAGCCCGGATGAAAACCGTGCCGTGCCCGACGTTGGCAAAACATGACTGGGTCCAGCAATATAATCACCCACAGCCTCAGGTGTGTGACGTCCTAAGAAAATAGCACCCGCATGGCGAATGGCCTGGGAAAAACTTTCAGGATCCTCGACGGCGAGCTCCAGGTGCTCAGGCGCAATGCGATCCACTAACGACGGAGCATCATGCAAGTCATCCACCACAATAATCGCGCCATGGCGGTTCCAACTCTCACGGGCGATAGCTTGACGCCCTAGCACTTTCAACTGCACTTCAACTTCATTCGCGACCGCTGTGGCAAAGTCCTCATCATCTGTTATCAAAATAGATTGTGAGGAGGCGTCATGTTCAGCCTGCGCCAAGAGATCTGCCGCAATCCACGCTGGGTCGTTTTGACCATCTGCGACAACCGTGACCTCAGAGGGACCCGCAACCATGTCTATCCCAACATGACCAAACACTTGCTTCTTGGCAGAAGCCACATATGCGTTTCCAGGACCAACAATAACGTCTACGGGTTGAATCGTATTCGTGCCGTACGCCAGTGCCGCGATGGCCTGGGCTCCACCTATACGATAGACCTCTGTCACTCCTGCAATACTGCACGCGGCCAGCATCGTAGGCGTAACAACACCATCAGGTGTCGGCAGTGTGACCACCAGCCTCTCGACACCAGCGACACGCGCTGGAACAGCATTCATGAGCACCGATGAAAATAGCGGCGCCGTGCCGCCAGGAACATATAGGCCGGCAGCCTGCACCGGTGTCCAGCGGTATCCAAGAGAAACGCCCTCACTAGCCTCGTAGCGCAAGTCCTTAGGAAGTTGGCGTTCGTGATATGCGCGGATACGGTGCGCCGCCTCTTTCATGGTGGTAACAAGAGAGCGCTCACAAGCAGATACAGCGTCAGATATCTCATCTGCTGTAAACCGCAATTGATCGGCGGCAAGATCGAGGCGATCAAATCGAGCCGTATAGTCAAGTACAGCGGCATCACCGCGGGTTTTTACGTCCGCTAAAATATCGGCGACCACACCATCAACGTCCGCCTGCTCGTCGCGGCTGGTCGAGAGCAAAGCCTGAAAAGCTTGCTCAAATCCTTGATCAGAAGCGTTAAGCCGCTTTGGCATCAACCGCACTCCGAAATTTTTCGATCCAATCATTGATTTCGTCAGATCGTACTTTTAACGCTGTTCGATTAACCACCAGTCGTGACGAGACATTGGCAATGGTTGCCACCTCAACCAGCCCGTTCTCTTTCAGGGTTCGACCTGTGGAGACCAAATCGACAATACGCGGGGTTAAACCCAGCTTGGGTGCAAGTTCCATGGCGCCATTAAGCTTAACGCATTCTGCCTGAATACCTCGCGCCGCAAAATAACGGCTTGTCGTTTCAGGATATTTGGTCGCTATTCTGGCGTGGGATAGACGAGAAACGTCAAAGGTGTCACCCAATTCTGCTGACTGAGCAATGCACAGTCGACACCCCCCAATACCAAGATCAATCGGGGCATAAATCTCTGGATAATCGAACTCCATCAACACGTCGTTTCCGGCAATACCCAACTGCGCAGCACCGAATGCGACAAATGTCGCAACATCAAAAGAGCGTACCCTGATGATCGAAACGTGCTCCAGGCTTGTGGCAAATTGCAATTGGCGCGACTCATCGTCATCGAATGCGGCTTCCGGCTTTATGCCGACAGCATCTAACAAGGGTCTGGCCTCATGCATGATCCGGCCTTTCGGCAGGGCGATGATAAGCGGGTCTTTCGCCATGGCTTCTTTTACCAACGAGTTACGTTTCAAATATGACCGGCGTTTAGCATGTGAGGCCCACCAGGGCTAGGGGTATGCTAGAGTCTGAGGCCGTTAGAGCGCCTAACGATGCTCTGGATTATCGGAATCAAAGCGACAACCTGCATCCCATAAAGATCTTTGATTCCCGTGAGCAGGGACACCACCAGCATCCTTTAATAGGCGGGCAAAATGGATCAGATTCCAAGTCATGAACGTCGTATTGCGGTTGGTAAAGTCATTCTCTGGCCCGCCAGAACTGTCATCCATATAAGAAGGGCCGGGCCCAGCCTCACCCAGCCACCCAGCGTCTGCCTGAGGTGGAATAGCGTATCCTAGGTGCTGTAGTGAGTAGAGGATATTCATAGAACAATGCTTGGCCCCATCCTCATTGCCGGTAATCAAGCAGCCTCCAACTTTACCGTAGTACGCATACTGGCCCTGTGCGTTGAGGTCACCCGATGATGCGTAGAGCCGCTCTATGACCTGAGTGCAGACAGACGTTTTTTCACCAAGCCAGATTGCGGAGCCAATAATGAGGATGTCCGCCATTTTGACTTTCTCATACAAACTTGGCCAGCCGTCCTTATCCCAGCCATGTTCTGTCATGTCTGGATAAATGCCGGTTGCAATGTCATGATCCACAGGACGGATGATTTCAATCGCGATGTTATTCGACTCAAAAATCGCCTTGGAGATCCCAAAAAGCCCCTCCGTGTGAGACAACTGTGGAGACTTCTTAAGGGTGCAGTTGAGAAAAAGCGCCTTGAGGTCCGAGTAGTCTGCGGGTTTCTCGTCGCACCATTTTCGTTGCAGGGCATTCAGCATTTTAAGCTCCTGTTGCTAAGCAGTTTCTAACAGTAGCCTGAACGCTTTAACCTCACAGTGAAAGGGCATCCAGATCACGATCACGCGGTGATATTAAGCAAAGCGCGCTTAGACGCCTTGAATACGTTCAATCCGGGCACCACAGGCCGCGAGCTTTTCTTCAAGCCGCTCATACCCACGATCCAGATGATAGACCCGATTCACAATCGTCTCTCCTTGAGCTGCCAAGCCTGTCAGCACCAGAGATACAGAGGCGCGCAAGTCCGTCGCCATGACGGGCGCACCAGATAAATCAGCACGACCGCGCACAATTGCTGACGCGCCATGAACATTTACATCCGCACCGAACCGGCCCAATTCGGGCACGTGCATGAAACGATTCTCAAAGATTGTTTCTGTCACCATCGCAGCGCCGTCGGCCGTCGTCATAAGCGCCATCCATTGCGCTTGCATATCTGTGGGAAATCCTGGATACGGCTCAGTCATGACATCCACACCTTTGAGATGCTCAGACGCCGTGACTGTAATTGTATCCCCCTCGACCACAACATCCACACCGGTCTGGCGCATAGTCTCCAGTACAGAATCTAAAATATCTGCCCGCGTGTTCGTCAGTTTGATACGGCCCCGCGTAATCGCGGCTGCAAGCGCATATGTGCCGGTCTCAATCCGGTCTGGAACAACAGAGTGCTCAGCCGCATGCAAGCGATCCACACCTTGAACCGTCAAAGTGCCAGACCCCAAGCCAGATATACGTGCGCCCATGGCGATCAGACATTTTGCCAAGTCTGTGATTTCTGGCTCACGGGCTGCGTTTTCGATCACGGTCGTACCGTCTGCCAAACACGCTGCCATAAGCATGTTCTCTGTGCCACCAACGGTGACCATAGGAAACGTAAACCCTGTCCCCTTCAGTCGTTTTTGACCTGCCGGAAGGCGCGCTTCTACATATCCGCCGGTCAGTTCAATTTTCGCACCCAGCGCTTCTAACGCTTTTAAATGCAAGTCCACAGGACGCGTGCCAATCGCGCACCCCCCGGGCAAAGACACCCGCGCACGCCCTTCACGCGCCACCAACGGACCTAACACCAAAACCGACGCTCTCATTTTACGGACAAGATCATAGGGTGCTTCCGTGCTGATAATTGATGACACATGCAACGTCACAGTATGATCATCATCCGCACGTTCAATCGACGCACCATGCTGCTTAAGCAGGTCAGCCATGGTCTTGATATCTGCCAAGGCTGGAACATTCGATAGAACCAGAGGCTCGTCGCTCAGCAGACAGGCCGCCATCAAAGGCAGCGCCGCGTTTTTAGCTCCTGAGATGGCAATTTCCCCGTTCAGCGGAACACCGCCGTATATGCGAATAGCGTCCATGAACTAGACCTTAGCCTCAGTGAGTGTCAGCCGTGTGGCATAACCGCGGCAAAATGCGATCATGCAGCTTATAGTTTTGGCAGGGTCACGCCCTGCTGACCCTGATACTTGCCTTTGCGATCTGCGTAGGACACATCGCATTCTTTTTCAGCTTTCAAAAAGATGAACTGGCATGCCCCTTCATTGGCATAAATGCGGGCTGGTAATGGGGTCGTGTTGGAAAACTCCAGCGTGACATGCCCCTCCCACTCGGGTTCCAAAGGAGTCACGTTAACGATAATCCCGCAGCGGGCGTAGGTGGACTTACCCAAACAAATCACCAGCACGTCACGTGGAATGCGAAACATCTCGACAGTCCGCGCCAATGCAAAACTGTTTGGAGGAATGACACACACATCTGTTTTGCGATCCACAAAACTCTGTGTCGAGAAATCTTTGGGATCTACGAGAGCATTATCAACATTGGTGAAAATTTTAAATTCGTCAGACACCCGGGCGTCATAGCCATAAGAAGACAGTCCGTAAGAAATAACGTCCTCACGATTCAACTGATCTGTAAACGGCTCAATCATGCGCCGCTCGGTGGCCATTTCACGGATCCAGCTGTCAGGCAGTACGGACATGACAGAATTTCCCCCAGGAGTTTTACTTAATGAGTGGCATATCTTGTAGCCTACGGGATAGCCAGCCTCAACCTCTTGCGACTAGTCCGTTTCGGAAAGAGCCGCGTCAATGTTTCCAGTAGTCTCATCAGCCTCGGCTTTCGCCCGGGCCTGCATTTTGCGCCGCTTCAAGTTATCTCTAAGCGCTTGTGCTGAGCGAGCTTTCGCATCGTCAGACCTGCTGGGAGGCTTTTGCTGTTTTGAATCTGCCATCTCACTACCATTACGGGGAACCGTTCAGAAATCAAGGCAGCTGACACTGGCGCTTTTCATAGACTTTTTCGTCATAATACAGCTGATGAAGAACACCAAAGGTTACCGCGACCACGCCAAATCCTTGCCTTGCGCCACATAGGGGCTTGTGGCATGTTCCGCGCCGCTTTGAGAGAGACATAATAAATTAAGTTTGTGCTGCCGTAGCTCAGGGGTAGAGCACTCCCTTGGTAAGGGAGAGGTCCAGGGTTCAATTCCCTGCGGCAGCACCATTTTCATCTAAAGGCGAGCGCTAAGATCAGCGCCTCCTAAGGCGCTTTAGATAGCCTCAATGCCTCATCCATCAAAAACATTGATGTCAAACACGCCCGCAAATGGATGGACGCGTTTAAATTATCCACCAGTTGTGACGTAATAACCGGCACAGACAGGACCAGGTCAACAGCCGCTTTAGCGCGGTCTGCATCCTGCCCAAGAACATCATTATAAGCGCCCAGTTGGGCTGCATTATCCGCATTCGTGGCGTCGAACTGAATTTTGGCTGCACCGGTGACTTCGCCCAAAGCAGCGCTCATCCCCTTTAGGAAATTGCGGATTGAAGGACCATCCCCCCCGACGCCCTCCTTATCCCGGCCCTGGGCGGCATAGGCCAACATAAACTCATAGGCAGACTCGATGCTTTCGACGCAGCCTGCAAAACCAATATCTTCGCTCATTATGGCTTGTCTCCGGCGTCTGTCCACAATGCGGGATCGTGATTTTGTTCAAGTTCACTGCGGGTAATCCAGCCCAGAATCATAGACCGTGTGTAAAACAGCTTCTCTGGCCGGAGACCAAAATAAATGTGCAGCATAATCACTGTGACAAAAACCAACGCAGAAAAACCATGAAGAACGTAGACCCACCCCCAGGTGGCCTGAGACAACAGATACGGGTCTCGCTCCCAAAACGGCGTGTCGATGCGAACCAGCATCAACAACCCAGTAGCGAGCGCTGTTAAACAAAACACAGTGACGGTGCTGTGCATCAGGCGTTGCGCGATGGAGTATTTTCCTGGTTTGGTAAACTGACCGTTTCGTGCGGCCGCAACCGCCTTGAGCAGTTCAACGGGACCGATCCAGATTGACAATAGATTATGCCTCTGAATGGCGCGGTAAATGTGCCAGACAATCGTAATCGTGAGAACAACCCCTGCAACCCAATGGATGAACACCCAGTCAAACTCAATACCGAGAATGGGGCATAACCCGGTTGCCATAAGGGTCAACATGCTGGCCGCCATGGCCCAGTGAAAAAGACGATCTGGCAGACGGTGGCGGATGATGCGGTCAGACGACATGGTATTTAAGAAACCCTAAGTTCAATGGTGAAGAGACCCTAATCGTTATTGTGACAGGGAAAAAGGGGCAAGATGGGTGCCAAGAGCAAGGCATCACCGGCCCAATGGTCGCTGAGTGACGCTAAACACGCTTAAAGCCCTGCGTTGACTTGAAATTTACTACATTTACCGATGACTCTGAGGTATTCAGGACCCTCGTTAAATTGTACATTAATTCTTTGACTTCACGCTTACGACAGACAGGAATGATAGACATGGTGGACACTCCACAGCCAGCTGCAAACGCCGCAGAAAATCAGCCCCTTCACTTCGAAGATGCCCGCGATCCAGTCTCACGCCGCGCTTTTATCAAAAGCGTTATCGCAACGGGCGCTGTTGCCTCAGCTGGCGGCTTCATGATGGTTGGGCTGAGCGGCTGTTCTGATGATACTACGCCAGCTGCTGGATCTGTCGAGCGTTTGGTAACGTTGAATGTAAACGGCAAAAGTCGCCCAGTCGATGTGCTGCCGAATGAAACCCTTGCCATGACCTTGCGCTACAAGCTCGGACTCACCGGCACCAAGCTAGCCTGTGACCGTGGTGAGTGTGGGGCCTGCACCGTGCTGATTGACGATGTCACACACAACTCATGCTCCACGCTGACCCACAGTGTCCGTGGACGCGAAGTTACAACAATTGAAGGACTTGAGGCAGAAGACGGAACGCTTCATCCGGTTCAGCAAGCCATGATTGATGAATTAGGTCCGCAGTGCGGCTTCTGCACCCCCGGCCAGATCATGTCTGGGGTTGCTCTGCTGAAAACAAATTCCAATCCGACACGGGAAGATGCGCGGCAGGCGTTGGCAGGCAATCTCTGCCGGTGCGGAGCGTACGACCATTATCTTAACTCAGTGATGCGCGCAGCGAAGGTGAGCTAACATGGCCTTTAAACACATTGGTAAAGACTTCACGCCTCCCGATCTTCACGCAAAGGTCACAGGCAAGGCAAAATACGCGGAAGACTTTCGGGCCGAAGGGATGCTCTTTGTTAAGCTGCTCGTCAGTCCAATGCCGCATGCGCGGGTCCTTAACATTGACTCCTCAGAGGCGCTTAAAATGGAAGGTGTCATCGATATTCTAACGGCCGATGACGTGACCAACCCGCCAACACCGCAAAGCCCGATTTTGACCAATCACCCAAAATACGTCGGTGATCCGATTTTGGCCATTGCGGCAGTTGATGAAACAACGGCGTCCAATGCCTTAGAAAAGATCAAGATTGAGTATGAACCGCTGCCATTCTCGATTGATCCGCTTCAGAGCCTGTTCCCTGGCGGACCAGACGCGCACGACGAAGGCAATATCACAGCCCGCAACGAACCTTTTATTGAGCGCATCAAGTGGACGGCCCGCGATTTTGCAGCCGCTGGCGAAGATGAGTTGCCTAAAGGCAAAGCGCGCGACGAATGGGAATATGGCGACGTCGACAGCAACTTTGAAAAAGCGGATCTGGTCCTAGAAGAAACCTTTGTCATTGCTGGCCACCCTCACCAGAGCATGGAACCACGCAGTGCCTTCGCCTATTGGCAGAACGGCAAGTGCTACCTCCACGCCTCGACACAAAGTCATACCTTTACGGTCCCCGGATATGCCAACTACCTTGGCATTGATCCGAAAGACTTGGTGCTGATTGCTGAATATTGCGGCGGGGGCTTCGGCTCTAAGGGTACCGCTTATCCAATCGCGACAATTCCGGCGCATATGTCTAAAAAAACCGGTCGCCCTTGCATGATGCGGATCTCACGCGCCGAGGAATACTACCTTGGCCAACGCAGAAACGGGTTCCAGGGCAGCGTCAAACTTGGCTTCCGCGAAGATGGACGTTTGATCGCAGCAGACATGTATATCGTTCAGCAGAGCGGTGCCAATGATGGCTTCCCGGACTACATGAACGCGGGCGGCGCCTTATCCTTGGTTTACACGCCTGAAGCCATGCGTTGGAAAGGCATTCCGGTTTCCACCAACACGCCGGGCACGACAGCCCAACGTGGCCCTGGACAAAACCAGCTTGCTTGCATCATGGAACCTTTGATGGATAAAGCCGCCAAAGCCATGGGCGTGGACCGGCTTGCTATCCGTGAAATCAACGCCACCACAAATGAAACCACATACGCCAACCAACCACGTAAGGTCTCCAGCGCTTACCTGAGAGAGGCGATCGCCATGGGTGCTGAGCAGTTTGGCTGGGAAGAAAAGAAGGCCGAAAGTGGAAAGCGCAACGGCACTAAGGTTATTGGCATCGGGATCGGACAAGCTTTCCATCCGGCCGGCGCCAGCGGTTTCGATGGACTCATCCGTTTAGCCCCCGATGGCAAAATCCATATTCATACAGGCGTCGGCAATCTCGGCACGTTCTCTTATGCCAGCACAGCACGCGTCGCGGCTGAAGTTCTTGGATGTTCTTGGGACAATTGTGTCATCGAGCGTGGCGACAGCCGCCGTAACTTGCCCTGGAACCTGGGCCAGTTTGGAAGTAACACGTCGTTCACCATGTCACGCACCAATTATGCTGGTGCTATGGATGCGAAGCAAAAGCTTCTGGAAATCGCCGCAAACGACTTCGGTGGTGCTCCTGAAGACTATGATGTGGGTGACGACAAAGTATTCTCCATCGCCAATCCAGAAACACATTTAACATTCGCGCAAGCCGCGCAACGCGCCATCGACCTTGGTGGCAAATTCAGCGGTCAGGAAATGGCTGACGATATCCACCAAATCACTAAAGACTCCGTGATGGCGATGGCTGGCACTGGCTTGATTGGTGTTGCGAAAGATAAAATTCCGTTTGAGCAACTCCCTCCCGCCTTAGCGGTCGGCTTCATGAAAATTGAGCTCGATGTCGAGACCGGCAAATACGAAATCCTCGAATATTCTGGTACTGCTGACTGCGGCACCGTGATTCACCCGAAAGGGCTGTCGCACCAAATCCGCAGCGGGGCGGTGATGGGTATTGGCATGGCTGGACTGGAGCGGATTGTCTACGATCCTCAAAATGGTCTACCCGCTAACGTCGGTTTCTATCAGAATAAGCCACCATCTTATCTTGATGTACCACCAGAGATGGACACTGGGTTTGTTGATAAACCAGACCCCATGAATCCAGTTGGGGCTCGTGGCATCGGCGAACCACTTATGGGCTGTGCCGCTGCAGCATTGCTGAGCGCAATTTCTGATGCTTTGGGCGGTGTATATTTTAACCGCACGCCGATTGTGCCAGATATGATCATCAATGCTTTGGCTGACCGGCCTCAGTCATACAAAAAACTTCAAATCAGCAACCAGTAAGGAGGGCGTAAACATGACCAAAGATATGATGCCGCAGTTTGCGCTGTTCCAACCCACAGACATTGAGAACGCGCTGGAGCTTCTAGAGAAGTATGGCGAAAAAGGCTGGAAGATTGCCGGTGGCCAGGACAGTTACGATTGGTTTAAGGACCGCGCAAAACGCCCTGAAGCGCTGATTGATCTTGGCGGCATTGCCGAGTTGAACGGTATCCGCGAAACCGCAGATGGTATCGAAATTGGAGCCATGACGACGCTCACCGAGATCGAAAACAATCCAATCACTTCAGGGTCTTATAGCCTTCTAGCACACGCTGCTGGTCGCGTGGCCAGCCCTCAAATCCGCAACGCCGGCACCCTAGGCGGCAACCTCTGTCAGGATGCCCGCTGCTGGTACTACCGCGCAGGACTGGATTGCTATCGTGCAGGCGGCAACACCTGTTATGCAGATACGCCAGAAGGTATGAATCGCGAACACTGCTTGTTTGGGGCTTCCCGCTGCGTTGCTGTGACCCCCTCGGATACGGCGGCGGCTGTCGTCGCCCTTGATGCACAAATGGTTATACGTGGACCTGAAGGCGAGCGGGTGGTTCCAGCAGAAGAATTTTTTATCGGCCCAGCCATCAACATTATGCGTATGACGGTGGTACAACCCAATGAAATTCTGACCGCTATTCGTATTCCTGCAAAATGGGCAAGTGCCGCGTTTTATTTTGAAAAAGTGGCCGACAGAAACACGTGGGATTTCCCTCTGGTCAACGTCGCGTCTGCCATCATCATGTCTGGCGGCGTTGTCGAAGATATTCGTATCGTTTGCGCCGGAGTAGAATGTGTCCCGAAACGCATTCGCAGTGCAGAAGAAATCGTGCGCGGCAGTACACCAGATGCAGAAACAGCTGATCTTGCAGGCGGGACCGCCTCAAGAGGCGCGACCCCACTCAACTATAACCACTTCAAAATTCCGTTGATGGAAAACTTAGTGAAGCGTGCCATTCGGAGTGCTGCCTAAATGGAATTGCTACGTTACAGCCGTGATGCTTGGGGACAAACTACTCTTGAAGGCATGTCTTGGGATCTTTTCTGGGTGTTCCTCGGCATCGGTGTAGCCATTATCGTCGGCCACCTGATCTACAAAGCTGTCACAGGCAAGAAAACCACATCTCCATCCTCATAGCGCGTAACGAAACCGAGCTTGAATTAAGGGGGTGTCCGCGGCGCGCAGACACCCCCTTAGTTTTTGAGATATCCGAGCTTCGCTAAATTCTGCGCCAGCTTAGAGGGCACCGTGTCGTTTATGGGGTTCACGTCAAAATCTTCGCCATGCTCGGCAAGCGCCTTGGTCAGATAATCTGACGGCAGATCATCCCAAGATCTGATCTTATAGAATTCAACGTGCCAAATGACTTGTCCAATATCCGGCGTATCCATGCCGATGTTTGGCATAGACGGCATCAAAATCTGACCAGCCCCATGGGCAGGAATCCAGGATTGTTCTGGATCTTGCAGGTCAACCAGTTTGGTAAAGAACGTATTGTCTTGATTATAAGGATTCCGCACCAAAGGCTCCGGCCAGCGCATCTTGGCATGGAAGGACACCGTGTCATCAATCCGGTTTATTT
The DNA here is from genome assembly GCA_040219235.1 of Rhodospirillaceae bacterium. NCBI lineage: Bacteria > Pseudomonadati > Pseudomonadota > Alphaproteobacteria > Rhodospirillales > Rhodospirillaceae > Rhodospirillaceae bacterium. The sequence goes on along the minus strand of JAVJSV010000011.1, from coordinate 907,679 downwards.
CAACATCATTAATTGAACTGTTGGCGTAAAAGTCGGGAAACGCTTTATCGACAATGTTTAACGTCACGCCATTCACGGCGATCTTCTGACCTTCAGGAACACGGCTCCAGTTAGGCTTGAACGTCACCTCATTGCCCGTCATCGGATTCACAAACCCGTCGATGATATCGTCCGTCTGAAAATCGCTGTAATAGGTCAGCAGCGAATTGTACTTGATAAATTCAGCATCCGAGACTTTCTTCACCCATTGTTGCTCGCAGCCTTTGAAGCGGACCAGTGGAATTGGCGACTCAGGAGCCCTGAAGCCGTAGATAACGCCGCGGGTGCGCCACATCGCCTTTCCATCATCGACCCGGCCTTGTTGCTTCGCGAGCGCGTACACACGCTGCTCAGGTGTCCAGGCGGCAACATCGTCTGGCAACATCGAACCCGGCGCAGCTTGCACCTGTCCCCCAGCGACTCCTAACGCCCCGGCGCCGACAACAGCAGCCCGGCGTGACAGTCCAAATTCAACCATGTTCGCCTCCATCCCTAAAGTGATGATAAGTTAATCTGCGTTCGCCTTCAAAACGAACGTGCGCAGCTCAGCATTAAACCGGTCAGGTAGCTCAACAAAAGGTGAATGCCCTACACCCGGATATATGTTCACATCAGCATGAGGCAAAGCCTTGCTGTAATTTGCGGCCATTTCGACTGAGTCACGAAATGGATCTAGCTCCCCCAGCACGACCAAGAACGGCAATGACAACTGAGACTGAAGGCCCTCGTATGTTGTTATTTCCGCGCCGTCCGGATCTAAGACAGGACCGCTCATCGCTTGCCGTGCATAAGGTGGAGCCATCATGTTCATAACTTCAAAAGCATCAGCCAGCGGACCAGTCATTGGCTTTGCCGTCATCAATCCTGAAAATACCTCCGCCCCAGCGAGATTCTGCTCTATGTCCAAGCTTTGCAACTGGCGCTGACTGGAGCGTGCGGGCGTTTCCTGAGTGGGCAATCCGGCCTCAACCAAACGTCCACGCGCGGCTACCATTGCAATTCCTGCTAAGTCTTGAATACCTAAACAGCGCACATAGTGCATAACCATCAAACCGCCGCGAGACCAGCCCACAAGGACAGGCTTCTGGAGTCCAGTCTCTCGGATCACAGCGGCGATATCCTCGGCCCAGATGCAGGCGCGATTGTAGGAGTCTGCATCCCATGGTTTCCCCGAATTGCCGTGACCGCGTTGATCGAAAGCCACCACATGAAAGTCTTGAGACAGATCGGACTCTAACTGGTGCTTCCAACTTAAGTATCCCTGGCCGTTACCATGAACAAAAAGGATACCTGGGCTTCCAGGCTTGCCCGTTTCCGCGACATTCAGAGGAACACCGTCATAACCATCAATGAGCCGTAAGCGGGGCGCCTCCTTTGCCCAAGGAGAGGAACCGTATGCCAGTAAACTGGACGCAAAAAATGCACCCGCCATCATCTGTCTGAACCATGAGTGTGTCATGGGCTGCGCCTTCTGATTTGCTCGAGATTCACGCGCTGCCCAGTGATCGGTAGATCATCAAGTTTCGAGCTGTAGGCCAACGTGTCAAAATAGGGAAATAAATATAAAGCAGGCGGATTATGATGCAGCGCCGTCACTAACTCTTGCAGCTTCCGCTCCCGCGCAGCGATATCAAATTCAGCGTTGCTCGCCTCAATCAAAGGCAGCATCGCTTCGTCGCAAAAGAAAGCCCCCGCCTTTAAACAAGACGCGGTCTCAATACTACGGATCGCATCACCGTGGATGGAGTTGTTAAAGCTGGTGTCCAGAATATCTGACCCTTGCCAGTCTCCAGAAAAGTACATGCCGAGCCACCGTGTACCGGGAATTGGACTCAATTCAACATCCACGCCAATCGCCGACAAATTTTGCGCCACGACCTGATAAATCAAAGCGGACTCTGGCACCGAGGGATCGCTCCGGACAGTGGCTTTTAACTTCAGGCCATTGCCATATCCAGCTTCCTTGAGAAGCGCACGCGCCGCCACGGGGTCATAAGGGAAATTTGGGAGTCCCGGAACATAGCCAAACACCTCTGATGTCGCCACTTGAGAGACCGGCGCTGTGACTCCGGATAACACGGACTTGGCAATCGCATCGCGGTCCACAGCCATATTCAAAGCCCTCCGAACCCGGATATCAGAAATCGGAGATGTCTTATCAACCTGATGGAAAGCCCACGCCCCAATCGAATACGTTTCACGTGCTAAAGTTTTAAACCCGGCTGCATTTAAGTCCGTCAACAAATCAAGGCTGAGCTTAAACGAGAGATCAATTTGGTCGCTGAGCATGGATTGCGCCCGGCTAACAACATCGCCAACAGCCGTAAAACTAATCTCGTCAAAATCAGCGGCTTTACGCCAGGAGAGGTTATTACGTTCAAAAACAAACCGCCCCGTCGTTTGCCCCCAATCCTTGAGCTTGAATGGGCCTGAGCCAACGGGCTCTAAGGAAAACCCATCTGAACCAACCTCGTTCCAATAGGTCATCGGGATCATGAAAACGAAACTCATGCGTTTCGGTAGAATGGCATCGGGGCGATTCGTATTTATGCGGACTGTGAGATCGTCCACCACCTCAGCGGACTCAATCATTTGTGTCTCGCCAGAAACCAAATACCCCCCTGCCTCAGGGCTTCTTAAAAACGTGAGGACATCAACGACGGATTGAGCCGTCAGAGGCTCGCCATTGGAAAAAACAACATCAGGGCGTAACTCAAACAGCCACGCAGACTCTCCCTCCGACCGCCAGGATAAAGCCAACGCCGGTAAGACAGCGCCCTTATCTCCGATCAACGTCAGGGCATCAAAAAGCACATAGTTTGAGTTGATGGCCCCGACCGGTAGCGAAGAATATGGGTTTCCAAGACCCGGTGGGCGCGCGGGAACGGCAACACGCAGAACATTCGTAGAGTCTTCAGCTGCAACCAGCGCCGCTCCCAATGGGACAACCAAGACGGCCAAGCCTAGGCTTACCAAAAACGTTCTGAAGGCACGTTTCATTTAAAGATTTCTCCGCCTACTGGATGGTGTTGTCGCTAGACCTGAATGTACTCGCCATCCATTTTTTCTTCGTCGGCCAGGGTTTTAGGTTTCGACGACTCTTTATTAAAATCAGGCTGGGCTTTTCCGGGTACAGATAAGGAGCGCGACGAAGCTTCAACAGGTGCGTGAAAAATTCCACGCTCATAATAACTGGACAGTACTTTGCGCAGTGGCTTCATCCCGCGGTACGGATTATCAAGCGGATCGCCTGTGCCAAGGTTATTTTTCAACCCGACTTCCGCGGCGTAGTTGTCGACGTAGACCTCTGGATCATCCCAGATTGGTAGATTGATATGCGGATTAGCCCGGGCGCGACGCAGCGCCAACAGGTCAACTGTACCAGCCAATGTCGCAGCACCCGGCGTATCAAGTTCACCTTGAATCGAGCCGTCAAAGTTCACCATCTTGGTATAGCCGCGCATTTGATTGGTGTGCTCGTACTTCGAGTCCGGGTTGAAATGCTCGCCGCCGGGCAACGGCGACAAAATATAGGCAACGTTTTCAAACGCCCGCGTTTGCCGGGCAATATCCCAGCCGCGCCGACCAGATCCATGGCCCTCGGATGACGGATGGATAATCACTTCGGCACCATTCTTAACTAGCATGCGGGCGATTTCTGGGTGAGCCTGATCGAAGCAAACCATCGTCCCAAGTTTCCCAATGGGCGTATCGACCACAGGAAACAAAAAATCGTATCCATAGGTTTCTAGATATTTGTCATAGATCGTACTTGGAGTGGTGTCCGGCAGAGATCCCCAGACATCTGCACACTGAATTTTGCGATACCGGTGAATCAAATCACCAGAGTCATTAAGAATGAAAGCAGAGTTAAAGACATACCCAGGCAATTTATCATCGATTTCAAATGTCGAGCCAGCCAAATACACTTTATGCTTAAGCGCAAATTCCGAGAGCAACTCCATCTCAGGGCCGGGATACCGGATGGCCAAACGTTGCAACGTTATAGGCGAACGGTAGCCATGCCCCCCTTGGCCGGTCATGAAAAATTCAGACAACGCGACAAGCCGAATATTTGGATTAGACGCTGTTCGCGAGGGCAACTCCAAAGCGCGTTGCACATTTTCCGTGCTCATAGCCCGTACGTCTGATGTTTTTTGAATCATCGTCTTTACAGATTGAACGAGCAATACGTCGTATTCAGTTTCAGCCCCCGTGCCTTGCAGTTTCTTTGCTGTGTTCAGCCGGCTGCGTGCGTCTGCAATCCACGATTCAGCACCTTTCGGCTCTGCCGGTTTTGTATCTTTTTTATTGATGAGTTTTTTATATCCATCCGCAAAAAGGTTCGCGCGTAGATGTAGAGGCGCAATACCAAAGATCGCGGCGCGCTTGCGACGCAGCTTGTCGACATAAACATCAACTCTGATAAAATCCTCGTCGGCCTTCGCAGTAATTTGTTTACCATTCCAATCCGATAATCCGCTGACCCCAGGATAGGACACAGACGCACCATTGATGCCTCGCGTAAGGGCCGATGACGCCGCCACAAAGGCTGCATTCTCAAAAGCACGGGCAGCTCTTGCCAATTGACGTGCCTCGAACAAATCATCGCCAAGCTCTGCTGTTGGATTCAGAATGATCTCTGCGCCCTGCCAGACGAGACTGCGGGCATAATGTGGAAACAAAATATCCTCTCCAGGAAGGATGCCAACCTGGCCAATGGGTGTTGCCGCAGACGCAAACGTTTTCGGCTTACCAACCGCACTAGTCTGTTCTGCCGCGAGGCCATTGACCAATTCCGGCGATACTTTCTCTGTCTCTAACAAGACCTCACCAGAGGCGCTGATTAAGAAGCCAATCGTTATCGGGCCGCCAGCAACGCTGCACGCAAGCGTCGCTGAGCCAGCCAGGAAAACGCCTTTTTCAGCCGCCAAATCTGCAAGAGCCTTTAAAGCATGGACACGGTCAGCGGCGCCTGCACTTGCTGGGGCATGAGGCAGCAGCACAACTGGCTCGCTCGGTCCAGTCACTTCGAAACGCTGCGCAGTCGCCCGAATCGTTTCAATATGCTCTGCTAGGGTGCTTATGCTGTCTGGAGACCATGATTTCTGGGAGATATAGAGCATCGCAGTTCACTTTCGAAATTATCGGGCTTATCGCCTGAGTGGCTGGAATCTATCCAGAATATTACCACCTACATCATAGGAGCGTTATGATGAGGACGATGCCACTGAGCGCAAACGAAGATCGAAACTTGATCGCCAACCGAGCGCAAACTTGTTCAGTAAAGGACTCGTATTTTGCCGTCAGCCCCCTTTTTTGCTACCAACGGGCAACTCAAAAGCTGATTTTTTCCACGAAAGCGACCGTTTATGACCAACGCCATTGATCTCATCATAGCGCCCCGTAAGAAGGATATTGGCAGTTTTGAAGTGCGCCGGGCCCTGCCCTACGCAAAGCGTCGCTTGGTCGGCCCATTTATCTTTTTTGACCATATGGGGCCTGCCACTTTTGCACCTGGCAAAGGCATCGACGTGCGACCTCACCCCCATATCGGACTGGCGACTGTAACGTTCTTATTTGAGGGCGAAATTCACCACCGCGACAGTCTCGGATTCCACCAACCGATCCGCCCCGGTGATGTGAACTGGATGACCGCAGGCCGCGGCATTGTTCATTCGGAACGCACAGGACCTGAAACACGCGCGGCAGGCCACACGTTGCATGGCATACAAACCTGGATCGCCCTTCCAATAGCGCATGAAGAGACAGCCCCTGCTTTTTATCATCACCCCAAAGACACATTGCCTGTGATCACCCGCGAAGGGGCATCCTTAAGCCTTATCGCAGGAACTGCTTACGGCGAAGAGTCGCCGGTGAAGACGTTCTCCCCGATGTGCTACCTGGGCGGCAGCTTAGAAAGCGGTGCGGACTTAGAAATCCCCGACGCGCATGAAGAACGTGCTGTCTATATTGTTGATGGCGCGGCCTCACTCAACGGCCATGAACTCAGTGAGGGCGAGATGGCCGTTTTGGTTCCGGGCGTATCCTGCCGGATTAAATCAGACGCTGGCGCACGAATCATGCTGGTCGGCGGCGCACCTATGGATGGTGACCGCTTGATTTGGTGGAATCTTGTAGCCAGCGACCAAGCCCTGATCGACCGTGCAAAGGCGGAATGGAAAAATGGCGAATTTGCAAAAGTTGTCGATGATGATGAAGAGTACATTCCACTGCCAGAGAATTAGACCGATCATGATGCGATTCATGCACCTCTCTGTGATCTCAGTCATAATCACCATTAGCATACTACTGGCAATAACTCCCAGTTCAGCGCAAGAAACTAACCAAGAACCAATCGTGCGTTTCATCGGCGGCACCACCGGTATCCCAGAAGGCACGGCCGGTTACAAAAAATGGATGATGTATCGCGACCGCGTGGCAGAATTGTCAGGTGGCGAAGTTCAACTGACCCCAATGGTCAGTGGGGAACTCGGATCAGAGGAGAACATCCTCAACGGTCTACGGCGCGGCCGCATACAGGTGGCGAACCTCTCGGGTTTGGTGATTGGCTCCCTTTTGCCAGAGGCCGCATTATTGCAAGCGCCTTACCTATTCGACAGTACTGCCCAGGCGGATTACGTATACGATACGGTTCTGTCTGATATTTTTTCTGATCTCCTTGCCCCTTATGGATTATCGTTTTTATCTTGGGATGAGGTCGGGTTCCATCATGTTTACGCCAAAGCCCCTGTCATCACGCCTATGGATATGAAAGGCGTTAGATTCCGGGTTTCTTCAGGCATCGCCGCACGGCTCTTTGCCGAGGCCATTTCAGCGGATGTTATTCCGTTATCGTTTAATGAGAATATCATTGGATTGCAGACGGGCTTGGTTGATGCCGGTGCAAATGCAACGATTCTTTACGCTGGAACGGGCATAGCGGAAGAAGCGCCGTACCTGACCCTCACCGGCCATATGCTGGCGATCAATTTCATGGTCACGAGCACGTCTTGGCTCGAAAGCCTGTCACCAGAACATCAGGCTGTGGTACTTGAAGGCTGGCTCCCGATAGACCAGGCCCGCGCGATGTCGCGAGCCGAAGAAGCAGATTTTATGGTCCGTACAGATCAGATAGGATTTACAGTCCAGACGCTAAGCCCAAAACAGCTTGAGTCTTGGGTGAGAACCGCCCAACCAGTCATGCAAACACTGATCAAGTCTATTGGTGGTGAGTCTCAGACCATTTTTGATGCGATCCAGGCCGCAAAAATAAAATTTGCGGCTGAATCTTCAGTCGAAAGATGAGAATGAGCCCATCATATCTGCATCCACAGCATGGTAGATTTTCCCAACCGTCGCTGGATCATCGAGGCACTTCACAATAAGAGCGGCCAACTCACTGCGACTGATACGGCCCATTGTAGTGTGATCTTCTGAAAGAAGTCCGTTGCCGGTTGCAGGACCATCAGGTAATTGACCAGGGCGCAAGATGGTCCACTCTAAACCACTCACTTTCAGAGCATTCTCCGCAATCGTTTTTGCGTCCAAAGATGGTTTTAAGAAGTTGCGGGCGCCTTCCTGAAGCACATTTTCGGTGCCCCCTGCTCCAATGGCAGTGACCATCACCAAGCGTTTGACGCCGGCTTTTTCAGCCGCCGCAAAAACATTGCCATTGCCGATGCTATCCACCTCGGTGTTACGGACGCCTCCACCAAGAGTCGTCACAACCGCGTCAAACGCCTGCCCGGCAAAAGCGGCCTTCACAGAGTCTGCATCCAGAGCATCGCCATAAACCAACGGCACGCCCAAGGCTTGCAGCGCGTCTAAATCTGAATTCTCTCTTACGAAAGCCGTGACATTATCCCCGCGCGCAACCAGAATTTTTGCCGTTTCCAATCCGGTGTTACGGGTTGCGCCAAAAATCAATATGTCTTTTGCAAACGCATCGCTGGTAAATATGACCAAAGACAAAAACACCAAGGTGAGGACTCTCATCGACTTTTACTCCCTTACGCCTACAGCCGTATCATTCGTGTCTGTCGGCGCGACAAATATACCCTGCTCAATATAAGTCTGGATAACCTTCTTAACCTCAACACCCCCCAAATAGGGATTTCCCAGCGGGTCATCGGGCCACAAGTTATTTGGGAGGCCGCGCGAAGCTTTGCCATATTCCGCGGCATAAACAACGGCATCATCCCAGAGCGCCACATTGGCCTGAAGATCGGCGCGGGCCGCGCGCAAAGCGCCAAGATTAATGACTCCCCCGAGCGGCACTTGACCGGCGGTGTCAGCCACCGCTTGCACTGAACCATCAAAATTAATGATCTTCGAATAGCCGCGCGCGCGCGCACTTGGAACGCTGCAACCTGGCAGGAAATATTCGCCGCCATGCCCACACGACAACACATAGGCGACGTTCTCAAACGCGCGCATACGACGGGCAGCATCCCAACCTTTGCGATGTGCGCCATGGGGTTCTGAGGTCGGATGTAGAATGACTTCCGCACCACGCCTGGCTAACGCTCGATAGGTCTCTGGAAAATTATTGTCAAAACAGATGGCTGTGCCAAGCCGCCCGATCGGCGTTTTGGCCACAGGAAAAAGATACTCGTAGCCGTACTTATCGACATACTGGTCAAATACGCTACCGGGTGTTGTATCCGGCAGAAACCCCATGGCATCGCCACAATGTATTTTGCGATACCGGTGAATCAGGTTGCCTGCTGGATCATAAATGAATGCCGTGTTGAAGAAACGGTCTGGCCACTCCGGGTCGTACTCAAACACACCGCCTGAGACGTAAGTACCTGTTTCCTGCGCAAAGGCCGCGATTTGATCCATTTCCGGCCCTGGAAACGTCACACCAATTTTATCTGCTATGTGACCGAGCTTCTGCCCAAGCGGACTGACAGGGCCCGTCAGAAAGAACTCAGGGAACACCACCAGCTTCAAGTTTGGCGCACGTGCACCATAATTTCGCACCAGATCAAACGCATCATCCAAATTAAGTTGGCGTCGCTCAACCAACTCGTCCGGCGTATTTGACTGATACACAACATGCTGGCCCAACAAGGCACCATACGTCGTTGTCTCTTCTGTGAGACAAGACCTGACTTGAGCTGCAGCGCGCGTTTGACCTTGCTCAATCCAAGCCTTTCGAGTACTTGGAGAAAGCTTAGGGTCTGAGGCTTCAGCTTTATATCCCGGCGCATACAAGTTCATGCGAACGATAGCCGCGAAGTTGAGCGGTGGTGCCGCCCGTTTGCGGCGAAGCCCACCAATATCAATGTCGGCGCGCACATAGGATTCTTCGCCCTGCACAGCCAACGGATCACCTTGGGGGGCATAAAGAGCTGTTGCGGGAGGCAACCGCACCGATGCCCCATCTCGTGTGACTGAAGTTGGCGAGGCTGAGGCCAAGTACAATACGTTCTCATAAGCCCGCGCCACACGCGCCACCGTCCGGCTTTCAAATTGCGGGTCTGAGCGCTCGCGCCAAGGATTTAAAATGATCTCCGCGCCCTGCACCATCATCGACCGCACGACATGGGGCGCGAGAACATCTTCGCCACACAGCATTCCCATTTGACCCAAAGATGTCTTAGCAATCTGGAAAACTGCCGGTTGAAAGGTATCTGCAGTGGTGTCCGTAAAGCCTTCAACGATATCGGGTAAAACTTTGGGCGCTCTGATGAGGACTTGGCCCTCTGGGTCAATCAGAAAGCCAACGGTGCGCGTCACAACTTCTCCAGTAGCGACGACATAACTGGATGCGCCCAGATAGACTTGGTGTGCCTTTGCGAGTTCGCTTAAAGCCGCGATCACATCAGCTTCACTCGGCGCCTCATGCTCCCCACCATCGCCATGCGGCAATAACGCCAGATGTGGCCCGGCCTTGGTCTGGGCCCGTATCGCCTGACGGAGCGCCGCGTCTGCTCCGTCTAAGGTGCCAACCGACCAAGGGGTTTGTAGCAAAAACATCCGATCCCGTCGCCGAGCTATCGAAACTCAGATCTATTCTTCTTCAGGCATAGGAAGTGCCGGGTCGATCGCATACAGCACTTTACCAATGGTCGAATCATCGTTGAGCATCTCGACAACCAACCGCCCGAGTTCTTGGCGGTCAATCGACCCCATGCGCTCTTCTTCTTGGTAAATCCCCGTGCCGGTCGCTTCGCCACGACGTAAGCCACCAGGACGGACAATGGTGTAATCAAGACCGCTGTTCATCAGATCATCTTCCGCCAAGGTTTTAAGATAAAACACTTCAGCCATGAAATTTGCGCCTGGACCAGGAGGCTCACGGGTGTCACCGACTCCGATAGAGCTGATTTGAACCACTCGTTTTGCACCGGCAGCTTTTGCGGCAGCTGTGATGTTCTTGTTGCCATCAAGGTCCGGACGCGGTTCGCCGCGCCGCCCACCCAAAGAACTGATGACGGTCTTATAGGACCCTGTTGCGAAGGCTGCAGCCACATCATCAGCAACCAGCGCATCACCGACGACGGTGGTGACACCAAGTGGCTCAAGCGCGGACGTATCAGATGTCGGCCGAATGAACACGGTCACTGGCACGTCCTGCGCCCGCAAAACCTGGACAGCGGCAAGACCTGTGCCGCTTGTGCCTCCAAAAACGAGAACCGGGCCTTCGACGGCGAAAGCCACTGTGCTTGCAACTAAAGAACTGAGCGCCGCAACGAAGGCCAAGCTTAGTTTTCTAACAATCATGTGTCGTCTCCAATATGGCATTGATCTAACGTTAAGTATGACACGTTCGACGCAGGAACAGAGTCTCAATTATTCCTCAGCTTCCGTTAAACAACGGCTTGCATAGACTGGTCTATGGCCACCGTATTGGCGGAATTCTCGGATGGAATGTAAACCTTGTCGCGTTGATAAATGTTGATCATCCGTTTGATTTCGGCTGCATCTTCGTAAGGGTTTACATTGGGATCCCCAGTCCAAACATCATTGGCGATACCTCGTTCAGCGGCATATTTGTGGGCATAAACGATGGGGTTATCCCACGCTGCCAGATTGGATTTGATGTCCGCCCGCGCCCGGCGCAGTGCCAGCATATCGATGGACCCCACCAGAGGAACGGCCCCAGGACCATCAGCAATGCATTGCAATGATCCATCATAGTTAACGACCTTCGAGTAGCCACGCTGCATAGCGCCCGGGAAGGACAACCCGCCCCCGCGGAACTCGCCGCCATGTCCCGCGGTCAGAAGATAAGCTGTGTTTTCGAAGGCTCGGACGTGGCGCGCAATATCCCAGCCACGTCGCCGCACGTTGTGGGGTTCCGATGTGGGATGAATAATCACCTCGGCACCCCGCTTGACCATGGCGCGATGGGTCTCACCAAAGTTCATATCGAAGCAAATGACCGTGCAAAGTTTCCCAAGCGGCGTGTCGGCCACGGGGAACAGATGATCGTAGCCGTAGCGATCTACATATTCGCTATACACACTGCCCGGTGTTGTATCGGGCAAACGTCCAAACACATCGGCACAATGGATTTTGCGATAGAGGTGAACCAGGTTGCCGTTGTCATCGAAAATGAAAGCGGAGTTAAAGAACCGCTCCGGCCATTTTGGATCGTATTCAAATACGCCACCAGAAACGTAGGTGTTGTTATCCTGGGCAAACTTGGCCAGTTGATCGGCTTCTGGCCCCGGGAAGGAGATACCAATCTTGTCGGCAATATGCCCGGACCGGCTGCCCAACTGGCTGACGGCCCCGGTCAGAAAGAATTCCGGGAAGACAACCAGCTTCACTCCTGGGGATTTGGCAAACGGCCCTGCGACATAAAGTGCATTGTCTAGGTTACGCTGGCGGTACTCGATCAAGTTGGATGGATTGGTCGTAACATGCGTGACAGTCTGCCCAAGAAGGACGTCATAGCGATCCATGCGGTCTTTAGCATCTCGGGCAGGATTAGCGGCAGGGGCCACTTTTTCCTGACCTGTGCTGATCCATTCGTTGCGAGACTGAGGTGATGGCGGCGCATTGGAACCCTCTTGCGCATACCCATGTGCATACAAGCGCATGCGAACAATGGCCGGCATGTTGCCCATGGGCTCTTCGCGGCGGCGGCGCAGACTCTGAATATCGATATCTCCTAGGAGGAAGGACTCATCCGAAGTTGCTCGTATCTCTGTGCCCCACATTTCCGCCAACGCCGTAGCGGTCGGCAATTTGGTCGTGGCACCGTCAATCGCAACCGCACTTGGCGAGGCGACGGCGACATAGGCGAGGTTTTCATAGGAGCGCGCTTGCCGGGCTTTCTGCCGAATCTCGAAATGCTTGTCTGTCCGTTCGCGGCTTGGATTGAGGATCACTTCCGCGCCACTTGTGACCAGCGACCGCACAATATGCGGAGAGAGAATATCTTCTCCACAGAGAATGCCAACCTGGCCTTCCGCTGTCATCGCGACAGGAAAGTCTGCCGGATGTGAGGTACCCGCGGTTGTATCCGTAAAACCTTCAACGAGATCAGGCATGATCTTTGGCATACGCAACAGCAACTCGCCGTCAGGGCCTGCCAAATAGCCAATCGTTTGCACGAGGCCCGAATCTGTTTTGACATAGGCCGATCCGCACAGGGAAACACCATGCGCCTTGGCAAGACTAATAAGCGCTGTTTTCACGTCGTCTTCGGCGCAAGCCTCAGCGGCACTGCCATCGGCATGGGGCAGCAGAACCAAGGCGCCCTCTGGTTCAACGAGGGTGGCGAGCGCTTGAGTAATAACCGCAGCCACAGCTTGGTCGAGGGTCGTTGGTGTCCAAGGGGTTTGCACTAAAATCATACTAAAATCGTCCTGCTGCTAGGGGGAACTGCGCGTTGATTGAATATGCTGCAGCCTTGCCGAGGGGCTCTGTAAGAGCCTAGAACAGACCGCGAGTCCATTCCACATGCTAAAAAGTTCCGTCTGCTGACCATGACACATCACACAACAGGCTATCGGCTGCAAACCGCCACTACGATTGATGCCCTTGTCACACAAGGACTTGTAAGCGAGTCGGACCGCACGGACCTGGAGGCTATAGCGGAACGCTATGCCGTCGCCGTGCCTGCCGCTATGGCCGCCTTGATTGAAAGCGCGGCAGAGACGGACCCCATTGCCCTGCAGATCGTCCCATCCAAAAAAGAGTTAACGACAACGCCCGAGGAGCGTGCTGACCCGATTGGCGACTTTGCGCACAATCCAGTGCCCGGCGTCGTTCATCGGTACCCCGACCGCGTGTTGTTGAAGGTGCACAGCGCCTGCGCTGTGTATTGCCGCTTCTGCTTTCGGCGCGAGATGGTCGGGCCGGGTGGCGATTATATGTCAGACACCGACATTAATGCTGCGCTGAGCTACATCCGCGAGCATACGGAAATCTGGGAAGTTATTCTGACCGGCGGCGACCCGCTGGTGTTATCACCCAAGCGACTGGCAAAAATTCTGCATGCCTTGGACGCGATTGACCACGTGCAGATTGTGCGCCTGCATACACGCCTGCCTGTCGCAGCCCCGGAACGCATCACGGATCAACTGGTGAACGTCTTCACGCAGCGCAGGGCAACGGTTTATGTAGCGGTGCACACCAACCATGCCACAGAACTCTCAGCTGCGGCTGTTGCAGCCTGCGAGCGCCTTACAAAGGCCGGTATTCCGCTCGTCGGCCAATCGGTGTTGCTCAGGGGTGTTAATGATAACGCAGACACGTTGGAGGCACTATTTCGGGCGATGGTCAAAGCTCGGATCAAACCCTATTACCTGAACCATCCAGACTTGGCCCCAGGCACGAGCCATTTCCGGGTTTCATTGGAAACAGGCCAGAGACTAATGAAAGACCTGCGTGGCCGGATCTCCGGTCTGTGCCTCCCCACTTACATTCTCGACATCCCAGGCGGGTATGGAAAAGTCCCCGTTGGCCCCACTTACTTGCAGCTCGCAGGCGATGGAACAGCCATGGTGGAAGACATCAACAGCACCCGCCATGCGTATCCACCAGAAAACTCAATCTAAACTCAATCTAAACCCGCGCCAGACCTAAGGTATTATAGACCTTTGTGCCGAAGCGCAGACGTCGCTATGATTGGGTCTGCCCGCTTAGATGTTGGGGAACATGCGGGTGACATGTTGGAAGCACAGGGGACGAGAACACATGGATAATTTTACCGGTGTCTTAGACGTAATCAGCGGATGGGTTTGGTTGATCATGATGTTTCCGCTGCTGGGCATCGGGCTCATGTTAACCATCGGTCTCAAAGGCATGACCTTACGGCGCTTGCCAGAAGCGCTTGGCGTTCTGCTCAGCAAAGATGCCGGTGATAAAGCCGACGGTGACGGCGAAATCTCCCCCTTTAAAGCACTGATGACCGCACTGTCTGCAACAGTCGGAACGGGGAACCTGGCCGGTGTTGCGACTGCGATTTTCCTTGGCGGCCCCGGTGCGATTTTCTGGATGTGGATGACCGCCTTTGTTGGCATGGCGACAAAATATGGCGAAGCGGTCATGGCCGTGCATTTTCGCGAGATCGACGAAGACGGTCGCTATGTCGGCGGACCGATGTATTACATCAAGAACGGCCTCGGCCCGAAATGGACCTGGCTGGGCACGACCTTTGCCCTATTGGCGATTGCCGCTGGTCTGGGGGCCGGCAACACGGTGCAGGCAAATTCCATTGCCGATGTTGTGGAATCGAATCTGGGTATTCCGAACTGGGTCACCGCCCTCGTAATCTTAACTTTGACAGCCCTGGTTTTGATCGGCGGCATCCAGCGCATCGCACAAGTGGCTGGACGCTTGGTGCCTGCCATGGTGGCTTTTTATGTCACCGCCAGCCTAATCATTCTGGCCATCAATATTACAGAGATTCCAGCCGCCTTGGCAATGATCGTCACCGATGCCTTTACCGGCACAGCAGCCACGGGTGGTTTTGCTGGTGCAGCGGTGATGGCGGCCATCCGCTTTGGTGTGGCACGGGGCATTTTCTCTAACGAAGCAGGTTTGGGTTCAGCCCCTATTGCCCATGCCGCCGCGCGTACCAACGACCCGGTTCGTCAGGGCGCGATTGGCATGCTGGGCACATTCATCGATACCATTATCGTTTGCACAATGACGGCCTTGGTCATCATCACAACCGGCGCGTGGACCAGCGGCGAAAATGGCGCAACCATGACAGCCCTGGCGTTTGAATCCGCTCTGCCCTTTGGCAACTACATTGTCATGATTTCCCTGATGATCTTCGCCTTCACGACCATTCTCGGTTGGAGCTATTACGGCGAGCGGTGTGCTGAATTTCTCTTTGGACCAAAAGCCATTACGCCGTTTCGGGTGCTATGGTGCGCAGCAATTCCCGTTGGCGCACTGACCGGACTGCAAGTGATCTGGCTGATGGCCGATATCATGAACGCGCTGATGGCCGTGCCGAATTTGTTGGCGCTGCTGTTGCTCAGCCCGATCATCTTCAAGATCACCAACGAACGCCTCAAGGGTGGCCGTAAGCTGGTTGAGCCGAAAGCAGATCAGCCCGCCGAGTAATCATCTACTTGCGGTCAAAAATGGCCCAATCGTCGGCAAGCACCACATAGACACTGCCGTCTGGATTGAACCAGCCGTCTAGATACTCGAAGGTGTTGGCCGTCAAACGCATTTGCGACCAGGAGTAAATGTCAGCTGTGGTGCCCGGTGCTTGAAAGGCGCAAGCGCCTTTGTCCATGGCCCCAGCGAAGTGATCGCCCTGCCAGGTGAAGTACACATCGCAGCCCGGAAGCGGAATCATATCTGCAGGCTTCAGCCCCGCGACCTTGGAGGGGTCTTCATACGCGCCTTTGGTCTTTGCGACAAAGTCCGGCGCAGGGGGAAAGATGTGCAAATTAAGCCGCAGCGCCTGGCGATCATGATCAATCTCGAAGCCATAAAAGCGTTGCCGCACAATCTTTGACGGGTCGTTAGCGTCCTGCCATTCGCCATAGACCACCTCAGGCCCAAACGCAGGCAGATCGACGGGCTGAAGATACAGATTTACAGGCAACATGGGCGAAGACGATGCGTCAACCTGCGCCCGATTGTCGTACGTCCCAGGCCACCAGGACAGAAAGCGTTCAAACTGCGACTCGAGGTCTTCGGCCTGTGATGTTTGAGAAAAACACGTCGCCAAGAGGGCAGTAACAAAGGACATTTTTCTATGTTTCACGCGCTTTTTACTCCCAAGGGCCTTTTCCACTCATAGCAGAGTGATTTTACAGACTGACCCCTTGTCCGCCTGTCTGAAGCGTTTAAAGATAGGGCATATTGTTAGAGTAACGCAGGAGCCAGATCATGGCCAAGCATCATCAAATTCTCATCATCGGCGGCGGCAGCGCGGGCATTACAGTTGCAGCGTCCCTGACCCAGCATGATCACGACCACAGCCTTGATATCGCGATCATTGAGCCCTCTTCCGATCATTACTATCAACCGGCGTTCAC
Source organism: Rhodospirillaceae bacterium (assembly GCA_040219235.1). Taxonomy (NCBI): domain Bacteria; kingdom Pseudomonadati; phylum Pseudomonadota; class Alphaproteobacteria; order Rhodospirillales; family Rhodospirillaceae; species Rhodospirillaceae bacterium. The sequence goes on along the minus strand of JAVJSV010000011.1, from coordinate 891,168 downwards.
CCTAGTCGGCGCTGGCAGCTACAGCCTGAAAGACACCCGCCGGGATGAAGCGAAACTCATCCCAGACGGTGTGCAGTGGATTAAAGATACCGCAGCCAGCATCGACCCCGAGGCCAAAAAAGTAAGTTTGGCGAAAGGCGGCGAGGTCACCTACGACTTTCTGGTCGTCTGCCCTGGCTTGGTGTGTAACTGGAGCGGCATTGAGGGCCTGGAAGAAAACCTGGGCCGCAACGGGGTCTGCTCGAACTATGCGCCCCAGCATGTGGAATACACCTGGGAGGTATTGCAAAGCTTCCCACGGGGTGGCACAGCCCTGTTTTCGCAACCGGCGATGCCGATCAAATGCCCGGGGGCACCGCAGAAGATCGCCTATCTGGCCGCAGATTACTTGCGCCGGGGTGGTGTTCTGCAGGACTGCCACCTGCACTTCCTGCCCCAGGGCCCATCGATGTTTGGGGTGCCGTTCTTTGCCCGTGAACTGGCAAAAATCGCCGATGGGTACGGCATTCAAAAACACTTCCACCACGACTTGGTAAAGATCGACGGTGCGAACAAGACGGCGACGTTCAAAGTGGTCGGCGGGGACAGCGAAGGCCAGACGGTTGAGATGAGTTTTGACATGCTGCACGCGGTGCCACCACAGGGCGCACCAGAGGTGGTGAAGTCCTCACCCTTGGCCAACGAAGGCGGCTGGGTGGATGTTCATCAGCACACGATGCAATCGACCAACTACCCGAACGTGTTTGGTCTGGGCGATGCGTGCTCCACACCCAATTCCAAAACCGCCGCCGCAATCCGCAAGCAGGCCCCGGTGGTGGTGCGCAACCTGATGGCGCTGATTAACGGCGGCAGCCTGGAAGAAGGTTACGACGGCTACGGCTCCTGCCCGCTGACCACAGGCTACGGCAAGGTTTTGATGGCCGAGTTCACCTATGGCGGCAAAGTCACGCCAACGTTTCCGCTCGATCCGCGTGAAGAGCGGAGGTTGTACTGGTGGATCAAAAAGACCGGTCTGCCGCTGATGTACTGGCACTACATGCTGAAAGGCCGCGAAGCCTTCCCAGGGCACAATACCAATTACAAAGCACCGGAAGCCGCCCTGCGCCAGTAGTCAGTTGCACGTGCTGTTGGCAGCAAGTGTAAGGGCCTTGGCTTCTGGATAATGCCGTAAAGCCATGGCCTTTAAGAGCGCGTATGTGTTTGGTTTTTTTGGGCTGAACGCAACGGCATGACCTTCGTTTAGAGCCTCTTTTGAGCTGTGTGTTTCAGCACCGCACGGGGCGTAAATCTGACCGCTCCACACCGTTGGCAGACGCAGATCGACCGCGCGGCCGTTCAGCGTTCCCATGACATGACAGTGGGTGGGCAGACCGTTGCTGGCCCCGTTCCATTTTGCTGATTGAAGCACCACAGGCGCGCCAATTTCAGCGGTGTAATCCGTCATGACATGGGCGGTACAGGCGGCGCTTTCCAATGCCAGCCAGGGATTGGCCTCGTCTGAGATGGCCAACACCGGCGTGGAGATGAAACATAAAATGAGGCCCAGTATTTTAGCTTTCATGAGGTTCAGTCTAACCACAGACTCTCTGACTGCACAGCACTGGACTCACGCGCCTGCCCCTGCTTTGCTGCGGTCCTGGCAAAAGGGGGACTCATGACGAATACAACTGCTCAGATTCGCCGCCGGTATGTGGATGGCCGTACGGGTCAAATTCACCTGCGAATCGCGGGCGACCCCAACAGCGATAAGCGCCCGCTGCTGTGTTTTCACCTCAGTCCGTCATCGGGCATTGTGTATGAAACCTGGTTGGGCGAAATGGGTAAAGACCGCCTGGTTGTCGCCCCGGATACACCGGGGTATGGCATGTCGGACTTCCCGCCCGACCAGCCGACAATTGCCACCTTCGCCGAGGCCATGACAGATGTGATGGACGCGCTGGACCTCCCCGAAGCTGACATTATGGGCTATCACACGGGCTCTAAAATCTGCGTCGAACTGGCGCTGCAACAGCCCGGTCGGATCAAACATCTGGTGCTGATTTCTACCCCGATTTATACCGCCGCCGATCTGGCAAAACAGAACGAAGAGATGGGTTCTCCGGACACCCCGGTGCCCGATGGCTCGCACCTGCTGCACAGCTGGAAGGGCCTATGGCGCTGGCGCGGCCCGGAGCAAACCCCGGCAGATATTATGCACGCTTACCCGGATCATATTCGCGGCGGGGCGCGCAAACACTGGGGACATGCGGCGGCGTTTTCCTACACCTACCCGGAGAACATTCCCAAGGTGAGTGCGCCAATTTTAGTGCTGAACACCAACGATGATCTGGTTGAGTACACGCGGCGCATTCACCCGCACCTGAACAACGGCAAAGTGCTGGAACTGCCCGACTGGGGGCATGGCTTTTTAGACTATCATCCGGAAGACACAGCGGCTTTTGTGCGGCCCTTTCTCGAGTCGGATCTATGGCCCGAAAAAGCAGAGAAAAATGCTGAATGAGCAGTTTAATGAGGGATTGAGATTCTTATTTGCGACCCGCCCTCGGGTCGAGCCCATGCACGACTGGTTTCGTTCAAACGAGCCTAGGCACGTATGATGGGAGGAACGAGCCCATGGACCCGCTTCGGCCCACCCCCTTGGAACGAGCCCTTGCACGCAAAAAGCACACCGAATGAGCTAAGATAGCCCTTGAGAATTAACAAATTTTCTTGTATTATTCCAACTCATCGCAGGTCAGCTTGCGGCGTGCTGGACACCAAACCCAAGCTGGGAGACTGAGGATGAAACGTGGTTATGTCGATACGGACCTGGGGCAACTGCACTACTGGACCACCGGTAACGGACCCAACCTTGTGCTGCTGCATCAGTCCACCCAGAACGCCGACGAGTACCTGAGCTTTGCCCCACTGCTGGCCGACCGCTACACCCTGACAGCTATTGAATGGCTGGGCCACGGCCGGTCGGCCGATCCGGTGCAGATGCCGACCATGGCCGACTACACCCGCACGCTCATCCAGGCCCTGGATGGATTGGGAATCGACCACACCGCGCTGCTTGGTCATCACGGCGGCGCAGCCATCGCCATTGATGTGGCGGCGACGATCCCTGAACGGGTCACCAAAGTGGTGGCCTCGGGCACCGGCTATCGCAGCCCCGAAGAGGTGGCCGAGATGCTGGCCCATCGCACCGCCACGGAACAACCGCTCACGGAAGACGGTGCGTTTCTAAACAAGATGTGGGGCGTGTATGCCAAGCTGGGCAGCCCCGGCACGCCCATGGCCACGCTGCACAAGATTTTCCTCAACAACATGCAAGAGCGCCTGAAACCCTTTGATGCCCACGACCCCATTTTGGCCTGGGACAAAAGCGAGGCTTGCGCCAAGGTGTGCTGCCCTGTGCTGTTGCTGCAAGGCGAACTGGATACGTTTGTGACGGGCCAGGAAAAGCTGTTGGACATCTTCGCCAACGCCACACGCACGGTGATGCCCGATGCGGGGGCCTTTTGTTTTTACGACCGGCCCGAGGACATGGCGGCGGTGGTGAAGCAGTTTTTAGATTAACCCAAGAATTCTATAACCGCAGCCCCCTACGCGACGATATGCGCGTAATGGCCTATCAAGCGCTAATGGAATAGGGAGGCCCGCGCTACTTTATAAACGCTCATGCGATACCGTCGTGCACCATCAGAATATGTGTCAGTAGCAGATAAACCGAGGCGCGTGGCCAAAGCGACAGACGCGGCATTGTCCGGTTCGATAAAGGCGTCTACCTCTGACGCGCCCTGTTCATGCACCCAGCCGATGGCCGCGTGGCACGCCTCTGTCATGAATCCCTTGCCGCTAAGGGCGGGTAATTGGTGATAGGCAATCTCGGCACAAGGTTTAAGAGTGTTAAACCCGACAATGCCGGTGAAGGCGCAATCAGGTTCACACGTGAGCACAGCCCAGCGGAAACCCCAGCCATCCTTTGCGGCTTTAATCCAGAAGTCGATGATGCGGTCACTGTTCGCCGATGTGGTGACCGGCATATGAATGGGTGCGCCGGCATAATCTTTCACGGGGCCAACGTATTTGCACACGTCCGCATCGGACCATAACTGAAACATGCCGTGCGAATGAGCGAAGGAGAGCGGCTCCAAAGTAAGGCGCGACGTCATAAGCGTTCTGGCCCCTTGCTCCAACATGATCTATTCCTGGTAATGAGGTGCTCAAAAGTGAGTTCAGTGGTAGAGCCTATACCCCTGGATGCTCGGGATAAACCCGAGCATGACGGTGATGTTTTGTTGCTTCACCAACCCCCTCACCACCCCCAGGTGCCGGCGCCGCCTTTGAACGGGCCTTTGATCTCTGAGGTGATCCAGCCGCCGTAGAAGTCGCCCTCTTGGGCCTGAACCTGTTCATCGCCGACAAAACAAGCGTGCATTTTGCTGGGGTAGAACGCCACGAAATCTTTAATGGCGGCGAAGCGTTTGCTGGGTTTGGGGTAACTCCAGGCCGCGCTGTCGGCCACCTGCAGGCCAACCTTGACGGTCCAGTATTCGGCCATGCCTTTCCATTCACAGAAAGACTGTTTGCCGGGTTTGCTGATGACGAAGGTGAAGTTGACGTCATCGGTCGGAATATAAAACGTCGGCGGGTGACTGGTTTCCAGCACGCGGTAGGCACCGGTGCTGTTGGCGATCACTTCACCGGCGAATTCCACCCGCACATGACGGCTGTCGGCCTGCAACGCGGGCGGGCGTGGGTAATCCCAGACGGATTCTTCAGAATGTGTTCCAGAATTCACGCCGTGTGCCTTTTTTGAGAATCCATAATATTCTTATTCTTACTTACGTAGTCATCCTCGGATTTATTCCGAGGATCCAGGGTTACTGGCACCATAGAATTTAGCTGCTCTGGATGCTCGGAATAAATCCGAGCATGACGCATAAATATAGTGAACCAATAGCGGCGATTTGCCCCGAACATCCAGGATTATGAACTCTGCCAGACCTTGCAGCCCTGGACCCTTCCCCGGGCTCGCATGAGGCGACCCGAGGACAGGCTCAGTCAAGTCCAAGGGTGACAGAGGGAGGGTGTTACTTATCGTGCTTCAGCACGCACTATTTGTCGTGCTTCAGCACGCACTATTTGTCGTGCTCAGCACGCACTACTTATCGCCCTCATGCACGATGGAGATGGAATTGATGCAATAGCGCTGGCCGGTAGGTTTGGGGCCATCGGGAAATACATGGCCCAGGTGACCATCGCATTTGGCGCACACAACCTCGGTACGGATCATGCCGTGGCTGACATCGCGGATTTCTTTAACGGCGGTGGGATCTATCATGTCGTAGAAGCTGGGCCAGCCGGAGCCGGAGTCAAATTTGGTGGCCGCATCAAACAAGGCAGCCCCGCAGCCGGCGCAGTGAAACGTGCCGTTGCCTTTGAAATCGTTGTACACACCGGTCCACGCGCGCTCGGTGCCCTTCTGGCGCAGAATGGTATATTGCTCGGGTGTCAGCTCGGCTTTCCAGTCGGCTTCTGATTTTTCGATTTTTTCTATGTTGTCATTATCAGACATGACGGCTCCTTCTGCTTGATCAGACTGTATACGACCGGCTGAGCTAAATAGATGAAATCGTATTCAGCGTGGTGTTCCGTGCGACATCCGCTGACTCTACTTCGTGAGGGCGTCGCTGAGTTCTTTCAACTGGGTGCGGGCGCGCAGCAGGTAAAACCCCTGAGCCGACAAGTGCGACGGCACAAATAAACCATCCTGCTTGCCGTTGGCAACGACCAACGGGTCCATCTCGGCAGCGGTGCGCAAGCTGGCGAGCATTTGCTCCCACAAGGCGGTGGACTGCTTCTCGGCGATGACCGAGCCGAAGTCGGCCCCGACATCCCGCAGAATGAGAGCATAGCCATAGATGCGGCCTTTGGTGTTGTAGAAAATGTCATCGGCGCGGGTGTCGAAGTATCCGGCGTTGGACTGTAAGGTGCGTTCGTCCAACACGGACGATTGCGAACCGAGATCGGACGACACCCGGTTGAGCAGATCAATCAGGTTGTCGGCGCGACGCTCGTAGTTGGCATCGCCCGCCGCCAAACGGCGGTTGTAGGCCACCAACGCATCGACGCCTTCGTGGTATTGCGAATCCGCCGTGGCGGTGGGAATGATGTTAAAACCGCCGGAGCCCCAGTACCAAATGGTGCCATCGTATTTCAGCAGGCCAGCGGCGCGATCCAAATCCGGATCAATCGCCGAGGAACCACGGTTGCGGCCCAAAGAATCCCCCAGTTCGACGGCAAAGCGTGAAGCCGCGTAGAGAATACCAAGCTGATAGTTGGGCATGTTGTCGAGCCCGGCAGCCGGGTGCAGCCAGGGCTTGTTGGGCGACCAGCGGTCGGCCTCGCGGTCCACCAGAGCGGCGGCGGTGGCCACAGCCTTGGAGCCGCCTTGAATGGCAAACGTCTCGCTAGGTTGGAAGCCGAGATCATCATCAATGGTGTTGTAGAAGGCCATGCCAACGCCATAGTAAATAAAGAAGACGGCGATGACCGCCGCCCCGATGCGCAACGGCAAGGGCGATGGAGTATCTGCGGCGTCGCGGGCAATCAGGCGCTTGATCCAGCCGAAAACTGAACCAAAGGCTGAACCGAACAGCTTTTTAAGGGTGTCTGTAAATGCTTTCATAATGCGTTGAACATGGGGCCACAGGGGCCACAGGTCAACGTCAACCATGTGAAATTACTGAAATCAGCCCCAACTTACCGTTTGCCCCCGCCCTGTTTTAACGGCACCTGATCTGGCTGCGGGAGCGTTCGGGTGTATTGCTGGTAAACTGGCGGTTGCCGCAGGCGTAAGACACTTCGAGCACCTTGAGGCGGCCACGATCCGGATCGCCACAGATGGAGTTGGACGCCTTGACCGTGCAGGACTGATTGCCATCACATTTTCTATGGGCATAGGAATAGGCGTTACAGGCCCGGCCATCAATGGAGCGATAAGTCGCGCCCAGAATGGTGAGACGCGGACCACGATGCGGGTTGCCGGGCGCGGCATGGCGGGGATTGCCGGGCGCGGCATGGCGGGGATTGCCGTAGGGGGCGTAACCGTAATTTGGTCCATGGTTAGGATTGTGATTAGGATTGCCATACAGATACGGCTGCGGATGACGCTCGCGGCGGGGATAAACGTGATGGCGCGGCGCGGGCCGTCCGTAATAATAGGGACGCGGCGGCGGACGATGACCATATCTGTTGCCGTGGCCCTTACCATAGCCATTACCGTAGCCATATCGGCGGGGCGGCGGCTGGCCATAGATGGTCACACTGCCGCTGAGGCCGTAGCCCGACACGGTGCGACCGTAGCCCGACACGGTGCGACCGTAGCCCGATACGGTGCGACCGTGGTCCGATAAGGTGCGGCCATAGCCATCCTGAACAATCACCACATTCGGTCCGGCATACAGGGGGGCACCCAGTTGAATATTATGACGCACATCAATCGCCTGTGCGCTGTCTGACGATGCAAGACTGGCAAAGGCAACAACAGAAAACCCTAATGTGGCTAGCTTCATCTCGACCTCCTTTAGGTATGGTGCGATAAAGCTATGAAACCCCGTTGTGGGGGCGACAATGTGGCAATAGCCGCCCAAATGCTTCACAAGACTGTGAGGATGGGCGTTTCAATCAACACCATAGGATACGGATGCTTGCGGTTTCTCTTCCGGCGCTCGCGTTAACACTGGTCTGCGCCATTGGCTTCGCGGCCAGTGATTACTTCCGCAAAGCCGCCTCCGACCATATGCCCGCGACCCTGCTGCTGACGGTGTTCGTCACCGGGCAAATTCCGGTCATCGGCGGCTGGGTGCTGGTGACCGGCAGCTTCACCCTGCAAGAGGGCTATTGGACGCTCGGCGTGATTACGGCGCTGGCCGGTTTGTTTGCCAATCTTTTGTTTTTGATGGCGCTGCGGGTCAGTTCCCTCAGCCTGACCGTGCCGGTGTTGGGATTGGTGCCAGTCTTTACCACCGTGTTTGGAGCACTGGCGTTGAATGAAATTCCAACCGGCCAGCAAACCCTCGGCATCGTGCTGGCGGTGCTGGGGCTGTTGACGCTTTACCTGCCCGAAGATGACCTGAACCCCGTGCATGTGATCACGCGCTTCGCCACCGATAAAGGCGCGCGCTATATGCTGGGCGTTGCGGTGTTGTGGTCCGCCACTGCGCCCTTAGACAAAGCCAGCATGGCGCTCTCGTCGCCTGCCACCCATGCGCTTGTGCAGGTGTGTCTGATTTCGGTCGCGCTGATGGTGTACATCGCGGTGACGGGGCGAACACGGGCGATGGCGATTTCGCGGCAGGCGCTGACCCCGGCGGCGTTGTCGTCGCTGACGGCGGGTATTGCCTATGGCAGCCAGCTGGTGGCCTATCAACTGACCTTGGTGGGCGTGGTGGAATCCCTGAAGCGAGTGATTGGCTTACTCTCGGCGCTGCTGCTGGGGGCGATTTTGCTGCACGAACCGCTGACCAAACCCAAGCTGGTGGGCATCGCGTTGATGATCATCGGCGTGCCGCTGATTATTCTACCGCCGCTCCTTTAGCGCTTCTTCCGTAATCGGCGTCGGCGCTTCGCCGGCACAATGGCGCTGCCACATCAGGCGATAAGCTTTTTCCAGCGCCCGGGTGAACGCCGCGCCAGCGCAGGCCGGAGAGGTGCGCATGGTTTCGCGCAAGGTTGATCGGAGATGTTCGCGGCGGGCGGCATCGTCAGCCAGCGCGATAGCCCGGGTAGCATAATCCTCAGCGTTTTCAGCGATACATTCGATCAAGCCAACCGCGGTGAGGTGCGTCACGCTGTGACGCGCGGCGAAGCGGTCACCATCGCGTTTGGTGATCACGGGCACGCCCATCCACAGCGCTTCGAGCGTTGTCAGTCCGCCGGAATAGGGAAAGGGATCGAGGGCAATGTCGAGGGTGTTGTAAGCTTCAAGCAACTCCATGCGCGGAATTTTGCCCTGGAGGTCGAGGCGGTCTGGTGACACGCCATGCTGTTCAAATAAACCGGCGATGCGGTGGCGGACAGACGCATCGCCCAGATCAAAGGTGATCAGGCGCATGCGGCTCTTCGGCACGGCTATCATGATTTTTGCCCAGAGTGCGATGACGGCTTCGTTGATTTTATCCAGCGTGTTGAAGCATCCGAAGGTCACGTAACCAGTGCCAGAACTGGGGCTTGGGCCAATATTAGGCGCGTCGGCGAAGGGCATGACCGTGACGTAATTGCCCGGCATGTAAACCGGCTGCTCGGTCATGACGGCAAGATCAGCCGCAACGGTTTGGCGGGTGTCGGTGATGAGGTAGTCCATCGCATCCAAACCCGTGGTGCCAACGTATCCCGCCCAGGTCACTTGAACCGGCGCGGCGCGGCCCGCAAACACCGGCAAACGATTGGGACCGGTATGACCATCGAGATCAATCAGGATATCGATTTCATCCCGGCGCAAGCGTTCAATGAGCGCGGCATGGCTGAGATCGTGAACGTGATGCCATGCCACGCCCGTGGCCTTCAGCCGTGCGGTGATGGCATCTGTAAAAGCCTCCCCTGTGGCCATGTCGGCATAGCAAACGGCTTCAATGTTACCGCTGTTATGATGGGTTAGAACCGGCTCAACAAAAAACCCAACCGGATGGCGCTTCAGATGAGGAGACAGATACGCCACCTTAAGCCGCTTGTTGGGATCTAAATTGGTCGGCTGTGGCACTGTGGTTCCGTAACGCGTGCCATGTTGTGTATTCCAATCGCGGACCTCGGCGAACAGGGTCGCGGGTGTTTGACCGGGGTCGTACTGCAGCTTGAAAACGATGTTGCTGTGCACCGCTGCATAGGCGGGTTTAATGGCGAGGACGCGGCGCAGCGCCTGAATGGACTCTGAGGGTCGCCCCAAACTCCATAAAGCGCGCGACTGGTTGTTTTCGGCTTCCGTATGCTGAGGGTTTAACTTCAAGGCGTGGTCAAACTGTTGCAGCGCCTGTTCAAAATCAGGAATTTTATTATAGGCATTGCCCAGATTGTAATGCGCTTCCGCAGAGTCCGGGTCGAGGGCAACAGCCTTCAAACCGGCCGCGAGGGCCCCATCGACATCACCCAGGTCTGACAGGGTGGCGGCAAGATTGATGTGCGCCTCGGCCAGGTTGGGGTTCAACTTAAGAGCCTGGGTTAACGCCCGCACGGCGTCTTCCAGCCGCCCCGTTTTGCGCAAAGCAACGCCGAGGTTTGAATGGGCCTGCGCGTAGTTGGGATTCAGACTGATAGATTTCTCTAACGCCGGAATGGCCGCTGCAAACGCCTGGTTCGCCGCCGCCAGCAAGGCCCAGTTGTACAGAACGCCCGGATGATCAGGGGCCAGGGTTTTGGCCTGGTCAAGCACCGGCGCGGCCTCAACCAAGCGGTCTTGCTCGACCAGAAGCGCGCCGAGGTTGCTGAGCGCACCGACCTGTTGCGGATCGTGTTTGAGGGCTTCGCGAAAGTGGTGTTCCGCCTCATCTACGTTGCCGAGGTGGCGTTGGACCATGGCCAGATTGTTATGCACGGCGACCCAATCGGTGCGCTCGGACAAAGCAGCTATATACAGATCGCGCGCCGTTTCAAACTGCCCCGAGCGGGTGGCCTGGTCTGCCTGTTGTTTCATCCGATCCGGGTCGTTCATGGCTGGTCAGTTGTCCTGTTCACAGTGTGACCCATCCAAATATCACCCGACGCAGAGAGGTGACACAAAGTTTGCGGACCGCCACAGTACCCCACTCACCCAATAGGAAAAGCCCCAACAGGAGCATACTTTGATGTCTGAGTTGTTGCACGAGTCTCTGAAAGATCGCGTTGTTCTGATCACCGGCGGCGGGCGGGGATTTGGTTGGTATATGGCCGAGAAACTGCTCCACGGCGGCGCGAAAGTCGCCCTCACCGCCAGCCGTCAACCGGAAGAACTTGAAGCCGTGCGCGCCAAGGCGGACGCCATCGCCGGACCGGGACATTGCATCACCATCCAGGCCGATGTGCGCAACTGGGACGATTGCCAGCGGACGGTGCAAGAAACCCTCGATGCCTATGGCCAGATCGATGTGCTGATTAACAACGCCGGTCGGGGCAGCCGGGAATATAAGATTAATCTGAACAGCGGCGACACAACCAAGTTCTGGGAGGTCGATGTGGACTCCTGGCGGACCGTGATCGACACCAATCTGACCGGCGTGTTTCAGATGACCAAAGCGGTAGTGCCGCACATGATTGCGCGCAAATTTGGGAAAATCTTTAGCATCTCAACCAGCCTGACAACCATGATCGGCACCAGCCTGTCACCCTACGGGGCCTCGAAAGCCGGTTTGGAAACGGCGCATATTGTGTGGGCGCGGGAACTGGCCGAGCACCATGTGGACGTCAATATTTTACTGCCCGGCGGTGCGTCCGATACGGATTTTATTCCGCAAACCATGGTGGCCGGAGACGTGGGCACACGGGGCGATAAAATTCTACCGGGGGATGTGATTGTTCCGCCCGCCGTTTGGATGTGTACGGACGCCACCAATGGGCTTACAGGACGGCGTGTGATTGCCAAATTCTGGGATCATGATGCTGCGCCGAAGAAGGCGTTTGAAGGCTGCCTGCAGCCCAAGCATGATCACCCGGAGATTATGTAAATTAGATAAGACCGATCCGGCTGAGTTCGGCGCGCATGTCGGCGGGCATATCGGGATCGATATAGCCGTCCCGGGAACTGAGATCGGGCGGCGCGTCTTCAGGTTTCAGGTATCGCCAGCCCTGAAAGGGGCGCTTACGTTGGGGTGCCACTAAAACGTACTCTGGCGAGAGTTCGATCAGGCAATATCCCCGGCCGGCATCGTCCTTTTCGCGATGGAGCGCGATGATTTTCTGGCGCACGCTGACGAGCCGCTTGATCACCCAGTACATAGACCCGCCGTCGAGCAGGGCATCTTCGCGTTTGGGAAACATACGCGTGGTGTGCTGATAGTTCCCCGCCCTGTTCACAAACCGGGACTGGCGTGCTTTGAGGTCGTCGAGATGTTCGATCCCGACGGCAAGTTTTAGAAGATGAAGCGTCACGCGGGCTGGGAGTCCGAATCTAAAAGCTGTGCGTCTTCATTGTCCACAAACTTGACAACGACAAGCGTGACATCATCCCGATAGGGCATTTCTCCGCGAAAAGCATCCAAAGCTTGAGAGACGGCGTCACAAATGGTTGCCGCTGACCGGTGGGCGTGACGACGGACCACCTCCTGCAAAGCTTTTTTACCGAACATCTCTCCAGCGGCATTGCGCGCTTCCCAGACACCATCAGTGCCGATGACCATAATAGCGCCGGCACTCCAGGACTCACGTTGCCCTTCGCGGAAATGCCAGTTGCCCTCCACACCCAGCGGAATGTCCTCACCTGCAAGCTCGGAAAAGGCATCTTCCGCCGGCTCATACACGATGACTGGATCATGCCCCGCACTGACCCACTTAACGGTGCGGGTTTGCGGCTCGATCACCAGGTAGATCAGCGTCACAAACCGGCCGCCCGTGGCGTCTTCTGTCATGTGAACATTGACGTCATCAATCACCGGGGCCAGGGATTTATGCTCATGGGCCTTGGCACGCAACAGCGCCCGGACGGTTGTCATGGTCAGGGCTGACGCAACACCATGCCCGGTGACATCGCCAACCGCGATCCCAATGCGTGGTCCAAAGCCCGCGTGCGGCAGATGCAGATAATCAAAGTAGTCGCCACCGGTGTCATCGCAGTAGAGGCTTCCGCCCGCAATATCTAAGCCTTCAATATCGGGAGCGTGAGCAGGGAGCAGTTTTTGCTGCACTTCGGAAGCCAACATCATGGATTGACGGACACTGATGTTCTCGCGCAATTTTGGCACCATGGCATTAAAAGCCTGAGCCACATCGCCGATCTCGTCGCGGCTATACACAGGCACCTGGCTATCCATATTACCGCGCGCCAGAGACGATGCCATCTTGGCAAGCTCCCGTAGTGGCCCGGTCACAGAACGGGACGCTGTGATGGCCAGTACGCCAACCAGAATAATCAAAATAACTGACGCAACACCAGCGACTTGAATTTGGTCATCTGTCGCCTGGCCAATAAACGCCTGCGCCTGTTCGGCCATTTGCTCGACATCAGAGTAGGGTACAATATAGAGCAAGGTTGCGCCCAGACGTTGCAGACGCCCATACACCCATAAAGAATCGCGCCCCTGGTAAGCCATGCGCCGGATACCATCGCGCTCGGTGGCAAGGTCGTTAATCAGCATATATAAGGATTCCGGGCTACCGCCCATCAGCATCTCGGGGGCAATGTTGGTATCCCAATTCACGCCCTGGGTCTGATACCCACGGTAAGCGACAATGAACAGATCAGGCTGATAACTGGGCGTATCGAAATCAAACTGATCTGGCGAGAACACATCGCCATCCGGTTCAGCCAACCGGACGATGAACCCTTCTGCCGGCTCTTCGATCTGTAACTGCTCTTGTATGCGGTCCATGACAGATAAAATCTGAACGTCTATGGCAGTGACCCCTGCAAAAGAGCCGTCCGTTTTATACACCGGCATCGCGGCGGTCAGGACCAACACACCTGTGGTCGCGTCAATCATGGGGGTGGTCCACACCAGACCCCCGCTGTTTTTAGCTTGCGTGTACCAAAGACGTTTCCGGGGGTCATAGGTTTCCGGATACCCGCCGTGTCCGGGATAAACGGAATGGATCCCGCTTGCTAACGCCGTATGCTGCCAGAAAATAAGGCTTTGGTTTTCAGCCGCCAAACGACGGTACTGTTCGCTCATGGTTGCCAGCCGCAACAGCTCCGGTGCAACAGTATTTTGGTTGATGCCTGCCGGGATAAAAAACGACTGGTGATCGGGAGAAATAGCCGCAGGCGCCCAGGTGCCATCGTCCGCCAGACGCTGATGAGTGCTGGACAGCACAGTGCCAGCTGGCCACTTCGACCGGTCATCAAAATCAGAGCTGAAATAAATGGCCCCGGGGTTGCGGGGACGGCGGTTGGCTAAGCGCCGCTCAACTTCAGCCGCCTGGACGCGCAGGGTCAACTCGACCAGCCGTTGCTCTTGAAACAGGATCGTTGTTCCCAGCCTCACGGCCTGATGCAACTGGGATTCAAACTGGTCCGCAACGGCAGTCCGGCCGCGTTCCGCGATGGCCATACCCAACCGCTCGGTGGCAACTTGCGATCGCCAGCTTAAGGCCACCAAGGGCAACACCGCGATGATCACAAGAAGAAAAAAGAGTTTGGCTTGAATGCGCATGACGTTCCTAGGTAGCCATTAAGGCAAGCGCAGGGTCAACAGCAAGTGTTGTGGGGAAAGCCCTCACAAAACTGACGGCCTTAAACTCAGGCGTCGCCTTTAAGCATGTCATCAATCAGGAAGCCCTGATACATGGTGATTCCCATGCCATTGCCAACTTCCAGAGCGCGCTCCTGATCGACCCGAATGAGAACCGGTAAAACACCAGCCGCGATGAGATTGGTGATCGCCTTTTCCCGTTCGTGCAGCACTTCCTCAGCCCCATTGCGCCAGTGAATTTTGGCAATGCTGGCCCCCAAGAAGTCGAGATCTACCAAACCCACCGTCTGCGGAAAAATCTGGTCAACGGCAATGTGAGCCCCTTTGGCACGAATTAAACCACGCGCCACCTGAAACTCATCAAAGTTTTCAACGATGTTGGATTGACGGAACTCAAACACGACCTGTTGCAAGGTCGATTCCGGCGTCCGCTCGATAAAGTTTTCAAACGCCTCGGTGAAAACGCTTTCCACATTGAGGTTAAGAGACACACGAAGCTCACCAAGCTTCAGACTGTCAAAAGCCTGGAGGAGGATTTGATCGAGGACGAGCGTAAACTCGTTAAACAGACGTCCACTGCCACGCATTTCCACATCGACGAAGAGCGGTTTTCTGAGCAGGTCCATGCTGATGAAGTATTCGGTCATGACCGGTTCAGGCGGACGGCCATCAACCGCCAAACAAACTTCCTGACTGCGCACAAACGTCTTAATGAATTTCTCGGAGCCAAATTTCTCGTAGGCCCGCATCACGTTCTTGATATCTGCGGGCGTCAGGGGGCGTAATTTTTTGTCACCGGCAGACTTCGCACTTTCCTGGTTGGCCAACTCAGCATACTTGGCAATGCGGTCGGCGGCGGAGCGATAGTTGCCTTGCAGTTCATAACTCAGCACCAAACGGGTTTGATCAATGGTGCCGAAGCTGCCTGGGAAATGCCGCTCAAAGGTGCGCAGCATTTCAACCTTAAGGTCACGCACCGTTCCAATCATGGCGGTTTCGGGGAGTTTTGCCAAAATCGCAAAATCGCACGTCGAGAGCGTGAAGGCTTTGCCACCACGCAGGGCCGCCTGCGCCGCCACGCCATCTTTGATTTGTTCGACCAACGGAGGGGTGCGCTTGCTTTCGGGCAGTGCGCTCGAAACGCTGATCACAACAAACACTATGTTGGCGACGGGGGACTCTCGCCACCGGCCCATTTCACGTACGAGGTCAGATAGCGTTCCGACCGTTGGGCCGCCGCCATGTCCGCCTTGCGTTGGTGTCGTTTGAGCCACCGCTTCCGACATGCAGATTTTTTCCCGTATCGGCTTTATAACAACGTTCACGTCCCGCGAACAAAAACGCGCTGTTAAGTCCGAGGCTAAGTTACGCCGGAAAGTATCAGTGTTTTCGCCTAATGGTCAATTAAAGCCATGAAATATCACGACAAAACTGGGTTAAGGTAAAGCCCGGGCATAGAACCCTAATACCTAAATCAACCAAAAGTTTAGGGCGTGAGCGCCGCTGACTCACTGCTGCGAATGGCTCTTATCACCAAATTCGGCAATTCTGGCTCATCCCACAGAAAGGCTCCTGTCTGGAAATCCAGGCCCCCTTCGCCCGTTCTCACAATCACGAGAGATTCTGATGGAATAACGTAGACCCGCTGCCCATTGGCACCATCAAAGTAGACCACGTCCCGGGCCTCAAACGGCTCGGAATGCGGTACATGCGCGCCAACCCCTTTGCCATAGCTGCGTTTTTCAACAAATTCCGTGCCCAACCACGTCTGATAGCCATAATTCGGGTTGTTTGGAGAGGGCGTGATCACCTCTGTCATCCACTCCTCGGGCACCACTTGCTCGCCCTCAAAACGGCCTTTGTTCAGATGCAGAAGCCCCAGCCGCAGCCAGTTGCGCGCCGGCGTCAGGAGTGTTCCGGACGTTTTGGCCAAGCCCCCGGGACGGTCCAACCACACCCAGGCAGGGCTTTCGGCAATTTTGGACCACAGGTTTTGTTCGAGATACGCCGCGTAGGGCATCCCCACAGCCCGCTCCAGAACCAAGCCAAGCAACTGAGAGTTGAGATTGCTGTAGGCAAAGACCGAGTTGGGCGGATCCTCGGCAGGTGCTTTGAGGGCGATGCTAGCCCAATCCGTGCCCATGCCCAGTTTCATGTTGTCGCCCAGGGGGCTGAACCCGCCCGGCGCACGGCTTAGACCATGGGCCATTTGCAGCATGTTGCGGATGGTGATCTTTGAGCGGTCGTCATCCCGCCATTCCGTCAAATAGGTTGCCGCCGGTTCATCGACAGAGGGAATGAAGCCCTGGTCAATCGCGATGCCGAACAGCAGCGCCATGACGGACTTATGCATGGAGGCAGATTCCATATAGGACGTTTCATCAAACCCCTGGCCATGCCATTCCAGTTGGACCGCGCCCTTATGCCAAATCAGAAGCGACATGGTGCCATTGCCTTCAGCGTAGGCTTTGAAGCTTTCAAGCGCATCCTCTGAGAAGGTTTGCGTGTCGGCTGTCGCACGAGGAAGCGGCTCTGGCGTGCCCGGCTTCACTTCCACCACAGGATCATACCAGGCCATATCGGTCATGACGGTTGCCATATCTCGCGTAGCCAGGCGCTTGTAGTAGCGCCAATCTGACGCCAGAAAGACAACCCCAGCCAACACCACGACCCCAAGGCTGATCGCCGTCCATTTCAGAATTTTCTTAGCTAGGTTCATTTCGAACTCTCCTTAAGACCGGACTTCGTGGCTTCGCATAATCGCGTTACGGAATTACGCCGCTCATCAAAATATTTGGGATGCGAGAGTCTTCCCAGAGGAATGATCCCGCAGCGAAATCAATGCCGCCCGTGCCTGTGCGGACAATCACCATATCATAGGACGGAATGATATAGACCCGCTGGCCACCAGCGCCATCAAAGTAGATCACATCATCAGCAAGGTAAGGCTCATCGTGCTGAACGTAGGCATCGACATAGGGCCCATAATCGCGTTGCTCACGGTAGGGGGACCCCAGCCAAGTCAGATATCCGTAATTTGGCCCCGCATCTGAACCGGTGACCACATCCTGCATCCAAGACTCTGACAAGACCCGGGTTTCACCAACCCTACCCTTGTTAAGATGGAGCAGACCAACGCGCAGCCAATCCTCTGCCGTCGCCTGGAGGCAACAATACGTGCGGGGCATACCGCCCTCGCGATCCAGCCAGAGATAAGCGTCTCCCGTTCCCAATTTGGACCAGAGTTTTTCAGACAAGACTTCGGCATACCGTTGGCCCGTCGCACGCTCCAACAGAATGCCAAGGGCTTGGGGATTGAAGTTATTGTAATCGAACTCTTCACCGGGCGTTTTGCGCGCGGGCTGTGCGAGAGTCAGGGCTGTCAGGTCGGTCCCGAAGTTCAGTTTCATGGTCGTGCCAAACGGGCTTGGACTGAACGGGTCGCGATACATGCCGCTGGTCATCTGCAGCAAATGGCGAAGGGTTACCTGCGCCCGGTCATCCTTGGCCCATTCTGTTAAATAGGTGGCTGCGGGTTCATCAACGGAGGACAGGGTGCCGTCCTCAATCGCGGCACCGATGAGTAATGCAACGACGGACTTGTGCATTGAGGCCGGGTCCGTGCGGGACGTGCGATCAAATCCTTCCCCATAATGTTCATATTGGATCGCACCGCGATGCCACACCACTAGGGCAACCGACCCGGTTTCTTCAGCGTAAGCCTTGGCCTTTGACCAGGCGTCCTCGGAGATGGTTTTCAGGGCTGCGTCATTACGTGGCAGCGGCGCGCCTTGTTGTCCTGGCACCCGCTCAAGAGGTTCATACCACTCAACGTCTTTCACCGGATCAATTGTAACGACGGTGGCGATCCGTCCGTAGTAGGTAGCATCGGTCAGGTACAAAACAGCAAAGCCAAGCACAGGCACTGCGATGAGTAGGCCAAGACCAATCCCGCACCACTTCAGAAACGTTTTCAAGATCGCCATTAAATTTAAACCGCCTACCAGGGCAACTCACTGCCATCGTATGCCATAAAGCGACCCGCATCGGCTGGCGTTAAACCATCGATCACCTTCTTCATGCCCTTGACGCTTTCATCAGCATCGATGTCAGCTTGAGGCCCCCCCATGGCGGTGCGCACCCAACCGGGATGGAGCGCAATGGCAGTAATGCCCTTGTCCTTCAAATCTATAGACATGGAGCGCATGATGGCATTTACCGCAGCTTTACTCGCGCGGTAGGGATACATATTCCCCACATCATTGCCGCCGATCGAGCCAAGGATACTTGACAGGGTAACGAGCTTTTTATGCTCACTGGCCGCGACATTCTCAATCAAGGCTTCTGACATCTTCATAGGACTGTATGTGTTGATGCGGAAAATCTTATCCCATTCGTCGTAGTCGGACGTTCCAAACTCTTGCAGACCACCCGGCTCGGTGACAATTTTCTTGCCATAGTAGCCGGCAACATTGAGCAATACATCAATGGGCTGACCTTTGAGGCTGGCGGCCAATGCATCAATCGACGCGTGATCAGCAACATCAACCTGATGAATACTGACTTTGCCTTGAGAAGAGTCACGCAAAGCTTTGAGATCTGTTGCTGACTCTGGACTACGGCAGCAGGCCAATACGGTCCAGCCATCCGCCGCATAAACGTCCACCAAGCCAAACCCCAAACCACGATTGGCCCCAGTGATTAATACTGTCGACATATCAAGCATCCTTTCTCTCGTATTTCGTATTGCGTGTTATGCCCCTGCATACCACCATGGGCCACAGAACGACCACAAAGAACAGTACAGGGAGTAAGACTGAATGGAATTCGACCAAATCGTGGACGAAGTGCGCCGCCGGGCGGCTGACCTCTCGGAACTCAATCACACCGTGCTGTTCGACCTTGAAGACACTGGAAAAATCCTCATTGATGCCACCGGCGATGAGGTGGTGGTCACACCTAACCCAGAGCATGAAGAGGCGGAAACCACACTCGTGCTGTCGCCCGAAAATCTGCAGAAACTGATGAAGGGCGATCTGAATCCAACGGTCGCCTTCACAATGGGCAAACTCAAGATCTTTGGCTCAAAGGGCATTGCCCTGAAACTCAGCAGCCTGTTAGACGCATAAGACGCAGGAAACTAAGCATCAAGCCATTGATATTGCTTATGAATAACTCCTAAGAGCTGGTTTTTTATAAAAATGTGACGTTAACGTCACTATTTTTACTTGAACGGCGTTTCAGAGTTCCTATCTTGATCAGATCATTCACAGAATGATCTCTCTAATCTTGATACGGAGCATGAATGACTGCCCTTAAGGACCCGAGCACCACACACCCCTGGATCAAAAGCTATCCCGCCTTCGCTGATTGGGACATGGAGATTAAGGCTGAGCCAGCCTATGCGGCGTTTGACCGCAGTGTTGCCGCTTACCCGCAACGCATGTGTATGGAGTTTCTGGGCCGCACCTGGACCTACCGTGAAACGGGCGCAATGGTGCGCGCCGCAGCAAAGGGCCTTCAAAAAATGGGCATCAAAAAGGGAGATCGAGTCGCCCTGATGCTGCCCAACACGCCCTACTACATTGTGCTGTTCCACGCAGCGCTGCTGATTGGCGGCGTGGTGGTCAACATCAACCCGCTCTATGCCCAGCGCGAACTGGATGACCTGATAAAAGACTCGCGCCCACACTTGCTGGTCACGATGGACCTGGAAGCGATGTACCCAAAGGCGCGGGCCACAGTGGATGCGAACAATATTGAAAAACTTCTGCTCTGTTCCATGACCGACGTTCTGCCCTGGCGCAAGGCTGTGTTGTTTAACATCTTCCGCCGCAAAACTTTGGCCCGTGTGGACGACGATGATCGTCAAACGTGGTTTGAAGATCTCATTGAAAACGATGGCGCTTATACGCCAGCCGAGATCGACTGCGACAACGACCTCGCCGTACTGCAATACACAGGCGGAACAACAGGTATTCCAAAAGCAGCCATGCTGACCCATGCCAATGTCAGTGCAAACGCAACCCAGGTTGCTGCATGGTATGACAACAGCGATATCGACGAAGAAATCTTTTTAGCGGCCCTGCCCTTTTTTCATGTCTTCGCCATGACGGTCGTCATGATGACAGCCATACGCTATGGCGCTGGCATCGTTATGCTGCCCCGTTTCGATTTAAAAGATTGCTTGCGCGCCATTTCAAATAAAAAGCCAACCTTCTTTCCGGCTGTGCCAACCATTTTCACAGCCATCAATACATTCCCCGAACTTGAAAAATACGATTTATCTTCCATTAAACTGTGCATCTCTGGTGGTGCGCCATTGCCCGTAGAAGTCAAAAAAGAGTTTGAGCGCATTTCAGGCTGTGTCGTCGTGGAAGGTTATGGCCTCAGCGAAACCAGCCCCGTGGCAACGACCAACCCGACAAAAGGCATCAACAAAGCGGGTTCAGTCGGCATTCCGATGCCTGGAACAGAGATTGAAATTTGGTCCGTCGATGAGCCCTCCACCTTAAGGTCCATCGGCGAACGCGGTGAAGTTTGTATTCGTGGGCCGCAAGTCATGAAGGGCTATTGGGAAAACCCCGAAGAAACCGAAAAAGTTTTTCATAAGGGTGCTTTTCGGACCGGTGACGTGGGATACATCGACAAAGACGGCTACGTCTTTCTCGTTGACCGCCTCAAAGACATTATCATCGCAGGGGGCTATAAAATTTACCCTCGCATAGTGGAAGAGGCTATTCACGAGCATCCAGCCGTGGCTGAAGTCATCGTCATTGGGGTCGATGATAAGTATCGTGGGCAGGCACCAAAAGCGTTCATTCGATTGAAAGAGGGCGAGACAGTTACCGAGGCTGAGTTAAAAACCTTCTTGAAAGAAAAGCTGTCAGCCATTGAACGTCCTGATTATTACGAATTTAGAGACGAGCTTCCAAAAACGATGATCGGTAAGCTGTCTAAAAAAGAGCTGAAGGCAGAAACAGAGACCCAAAACGAAGTGGAACCCAATGGAGAAAAGGGCGTGACATGAACAACGTTGTTTCCCTCCATCGCAGTGACAAGACCGGGCGCTTGTATAGCACCACTCAGTTGGCCGACGACTGTGGTGTAACGGCACGCACCATACGGTTTTATGAAAGCCGGGGCTTGTTGCAACCACAATTGGCCGGAGCAACACGGGTTTACACTCACAGTGACCGGGCTCGTCTTAAGATCATCCTACGCGGCAAGCGTTTAGGATTTTCACTCGATGAAATTCAAGAATACCTGGATTTGTATGACGCTGACACACAACATATCAGTCAGGTTTTACATATCCGCCATAAAGCCCGTGAACGCGCTAAAGAGATGCGCGCTAAGTTGAAAGACATCGAAGACGCGCTGCGCGAATTGGAACAAATCGAGCAAGAAGCCGTTCATCAATTAAAGAGTATGGGCGTTGATCCTAACGCACCTGCACCACCGCGGCGAACACCGCACCAAAACAAATCACCGCTAGAAGGGATAGACCCATGACTGGACCCACAATCAGAGCTGTTATTGTAGGCTATGCCCGCTCACCACTAACGCTGGCGAACAAAGGCGCACTTATCAGAACCCGGCCCGATGATCTAACGGCGGCTGTTGTCAAAGCTCTTGTGGAGCGCACAGGCATTGACCCAAACACCTTGGAAGACTTGATGCTGGGTTGTGCCTTCCCAGAAGGTGAACAAGGGTTAAACGTCGCCCGCAACATCGTCTTTCTGGCCGGACTGCCGGACAGCGTTGCCGGGACAACAATCAACCGCTTCTGCGGATCGTCTATGCAGGCCATTCATTCCGCCGCAGGATCGATTGCGCTGGGCGCGGGCGAAGCCTTTATCTGTGCCGGGATCGAAAGCATGACCCGTATTCCCATGCCCGGCTTTAATCCCATGCTAAATCCTAAATTGGTCAACGCCGGGCACGCCGCTTATATGGGCATGGGCGAGACCGCTGAAAACTTGGCAAAGAAATATGACATTCCGCGGGACAAACAGGATGCGTTTGCGGTCGAGAGTCATAAGCGGGCCGCTGCCGCTCAAGCCGACGGTAAATTCGATGACGAAATCGTGCCCATTGAGACAAAAGAGGGCGTTGTCGATAAAGATGGCTGTATTCGTCCAGACACTACCATGGAGATTCTCGGTGATCTGAAACCTGCGTTCGATCAAAACGGATCAGTCACGGCTGGCACGTCCTCACCTTTGACCGACGGCTCATCTGCTGTGCTGGTGACCAGCGAAGCCTATGCGGAGAAACATGGCCTCAAACCACTGGCGCGCATTAAATCTATCGCTGTCGCCGGCTGTGCGCCTGAGATTATGGGCATCGGCCCGGTGAGCGCCACCAACAAAGCATTGCAGCGCGCCGGCTTGAGTTTGTCAGACATTGACGTCATTGAATTGAATGAAGCCTTCGCGGCGCAGTCTTTGGCTGTCGTGCACGACCTCGGTCTGGATCTCTCCAAGACGAACATTGACGGCGGTGCGATTGCCCTGGGTCATCCCCTTGGCGCAACCGGTGCACGGATCACCGGCAAAGCCGCTCAAATCATGCAGCGCGAGGGCAAGAAATATGCCCTGGCGACACAATGTATTGGTGGCGGCCAGGGCATCGCCACGGTTCTGGAGGCTGTGTGATGACAGAGATCCGCAAAGCTGCGGTGATCGGCGCGGGCGTTATGGGGGCTGGCATCGCCGCTCACATTGCCAACGCTGGTATCCCCGTCGTCCTTCTTGATATTCTGCCGAAAGAGGGCAGCAACCGGAACGCCATTGCTGAAAAGGCGATCCAGAAAATGCTTAAGACTGAACCCGCACCGTTCATGTCGAAACGTACGGCTAAGCTGGTCACGCCGGGCAACATTGAAGATCACATGGAGTGGCTCTCTGACTGTGATTGGATTGTCGAAGCGGTGATTGAACGCTTAGACATCAAGCAAGAGCTGTACGCAAAAATTGCCACGGTTAAAAAAGACGGCGCTGTGCTGTCATCCAACACTTCAACCATTCCCTTGAAAGACCTGACCGGCGGCATGGATGAGGCGCTGGTGCCGGATTTCATGATCACGCACTTCTTTAATCCACCGCGTTATATGCGTTTGTTGGAATTGGTGACGTCAGAGAAGACCCGTCCTGAAGCGGTGAAAACCATCCATGATTTCGGTGATGTGAAACTGGGGAAAGGCGTGATCCACGCCAAGGATACTCCCGGATTTGTCGCCAACCGGATTGGCACATACTGGTTTCAATTGGGGCTCATGGGGGCGCTGGAGTTTGACCTAAGCGTCGACGAAGCTGATGCCATTGGCGGACGGCCCTTTGGTGTGCCTAAGTCCGGTTTCTTCGGAACATTAGATTTGGTGGGCCTCGATCTGATGCCGCATGTGGCGGCCTCCATGCTGGAACGCCTGCCGGAAGATGATTCCTATCGCAGCATTCATTCAGAACCTGAAGTGGTGAAGATGATGCTTGAGAAAGGCTGGGTGGGTCGTAAAGGACCCGGCGGTTTCTATCGCTTAAACCATGACAGTGGTCAGCGTATTAAGGAGAGTATTAACCTCACTTCCGGCGACTACGCACCCTCACAGAAGGCGATGCTTGAAAGTTTGAAAGCTTCCAAAGCTGGCGGCTTGCGCGCTCTGGTTGAACACGACGACAAAGGCGGACAGTTCGCCTGGTATCTGGTTGCCAACGCCCTGCCTTATGCGGCGTCTTTGGTGCCAGAAATTGCCGATACGGTTGTGGATGTTGATGCAGGCATGCGGGACGGCTACGGCTGGAAGCAAGGTCCGTTTCAACTGATTGACGCCATGGGTGCAGACTGGCTGGCTGAGAAGTTGACACGCAACGGACATTCCGTTCCGCCGATGCTGAAGCTCGCGGCCGAAAAAGGCGGGTTCTATCGCGTTGAAAACGGCGTCTTGCAGTTCCTCAAGGTGGACGGTTCATACGATACCGTGCCGCGCCCCGAGGGTGTGCTGCATTTGTCTGACGTCAAACTCAAATCCAAGCCTGTTCTGAAAAATGGCTCCGCCTCGGTGTGGGATATCGGCGACGGTGTTCTGTGTTTTGAGTTCACCTCAAAAATGAACAGTCTCGATCCTGAGATTATGGCGCTGTACAAAAAAACCATTAAGCAGATCAAAGACGACGACGCTCTGAAAGCATTGGTGATCTATAATGAGGGTACCAATTTCTCTGTCGGCGCGAACCTCGGCCTGTTTCTTTTTGCCGCAAATATTGCCTTGTGGGGTGAGATCGAAAGCCAGATTGAAGATGGCCAACGCACCTACATGGCGCTGAAGCAAGCGCCCTTCCCTGTTGTCGCCGCGCCCTCTGGCATGGCCCTGGGCGGTGGGTGCGAAATTCTACTGCATGCCGACGCAGTGCAAGCCCACGCAGAAACGTACACCGGATTGGTGGAAGTCGGCGTGGGTATCATCCCGGGCTGGGGCGGCTGCAAGGAAGTGCTGCTGCGATTGCAAAACCATCCACGCCTGCCGCGCGGCCCGATGCCAGCCGTTGCCAAAGCCTTTGAATTGATTGGCACGGCGCAAGTGGCAAAATCTGCCGCCGAAGCGAAGGAGATGAGCCTGTTGCGCGATAGCGACGCCATCACCATGAACCGTGACCGGTTGCTGGCCGATGCCAAAGCCAAAGCACTCAAGCTGGCGAAAGATTATACACCGCCGGAAGAGCAAGAATTGGTTCTCCCCGGCCCGACAGGCCGAGCCGCGTTGCAATTGGCGTTACACGACCTGGCTCTGAAAGGCATGGCCACACCGCATGACCAGGTTGTCGCTGGCGCTTTGGCCACGGCGCTAACGGGTGGGGACACGGATATGACCGAAACCATGACCGAAAAAGAGTTCCTGAAGCTGGAGCGGAGTACGTTTATGACGCTGGCCCGCACTGAAGGCACACTGGCCCGGATGGAGCACATGCTCGACACCGGCAAGCCCTTACGGAATTAGGAGACAGACCATGGCGACTTACTCAGCTCCATTAAGAGATATGCGTTTCGTCTACCACGAGCTCCTTGAGGGCGACGCACTGGCAAACATGCCCGCCTACGCAGACTTTACGTCCGATGTGGTGGATGCCGTGCTGGAAGAAGCGGGTAAATTTACATCCGAAGTGTTGTTTCCTCTTAACCTGAGCGGTGACACCGAAGGGTGCACCCTGGAAAATGGTGTGGTGCGCACACCTAAAGGATTCAAAGATGCCTATGATCAGTTCGCGCAAGGCGGTTGGACCGGCATTGCGGCCGACCCAGACTTTGGTGGCCAAGGTGCGCCTGCGGCTCTGCACTTTCTGATTCAGGAAATGATCTGCTCGAGCAACATGGCCTTCGGCATGTATCCTGGCCTGACAGAAGGGGCCTATAACGCCATCAAGTTGCACGGGTCCGACGCGCAAAAGGCGCTTTATCTGCCGAAGTTTGTAGAAGGCACCTGGGCCGGCACCATGTGTTTAACGGAACCACAATGCGGCACCGACCTGGGCTTGATTCGCACTAAAGCCGATACGCAGGACGACGGCAGCTACAAAATCACCGGTACGAAAATATTCATCTCAGCCGGGGAACATGATCTGACCGAAAACATCGTGCATCTGGTATTGGCCCGTCTGCCTGATGCTCCCGAAGGGACCAAAGGCATCAGTCTTTTTGTCGTACCCAAGTTTTTGCCCAAAGACGACGGCAGCGTCGGCCCGCGGAATGGCGTGACCTGTGGAGCCATCGAACACAAAATGGGCATTAAAGCCTCAGCCACCTGTGTGATTAATTTCGATGACGCGACAGGGTGGCTGGTCGGTCAGCCACACAAAGGCATGCGCGCTATGTTTACGATGATGAACGCGGCACGCTTGGGCGTGGGCATCCAAGGCCTTGGTTTAGGGGAAGTCGCCTATCAGGGCGCCCTAGAATACGCCAAAGAACGGCTGCAAGGGCGCTCGCTGAAGGGCGCTGCGTCACCGGAAAAACCCGCTGATTCCATTTTGGTCCATCCGGATGTCCGCAAAAATCTGCTGACCATGAAGGCGCTGAACGAAGGCATTCGCGCGCTGGCCATATGGACTGGGATTAATCTCGATATTGCCGAGAAATCAGAAGATGCGGCGGACCGGCAACGGGCCGATGATCTGGTGCAGGTGCTGACTCCGATCATCAAGTCTTTCGGCACCGACAAAGGGTTTCTATCGGCCAACCTGGGCGTCCAGATTTATGGTGGCCATGGCTACATCCACGAACATGGCATGGAGCAGTTTGTCCGCGATGCTAGAATCACCCAGCTATATGAAGGCACCAACGGCATACAAGCGCTTGACTTGGTTGGCCGAAAAATGGGCACTCATTACGGACGCTACCTGCGCGCGTTTTTCCATCCGGTGCAAGAGTTCATTGAAGAAAATGCCGACGATGCTGACCTGCAACCTCTCATACTTGGACTGGCCAAAGCCTTTGGGCGTTTGCAACAAGCGACCGGTTTGATTGCTCAGAAAGGCTTAAGCAACCCGAATGAAGCGGCGGCAGCGGCGACAGATTATCTAAACCTGTTTGGTCATGTTGCTGTGGCGTTTATGTGGGCGAAATCTGCCAAGCTGGCCTTCAGCAAAAAAGACGATGATCCGACGGGTTTCTATGCAGGAAAGCTCAAGACGGCCCGTTTTTATTACGAACGTGTCCTGCCGGAAACCAGCGGTCTGTTTGCCATGATTATGGCGGGCGGAGAGTCCATCATGGATGTGGAAGAGGATTTGTTTGGGGCGGGTGTTGCAGCCTAAGCCTATTTAAAAATGAATCTTATTTTTCGCCTGTTTTGGATGAGGGTGACAGCACGTTGGCGCAGCACCTGCGCCATGCTTGAGGAGTCTCACTTAAGCTTCCGTGTGCTGCCGACAGACCTCGACGTCAATATGCATCTCACCAATTCCAGATACTTTAGTTTTATGGACCTGAGCCGCGTTGACCACATGATCCGCAATGGGGCCTGGAAACATATTCGCGCGCGCAAACTTATGCCCGTGCTGGCCTCCGGGTCCGTCAGATTCCGGCGACCGGTTCCGCCCTTTACCCTCATTGATGTCACCACCCGTGTGGTCGGCGGTGACGAGAAATGGGTCTACTTGGAACATAAGATTCAAGCCGGTAAAACCGTCTATGCGGTCGCGATTCTCAAAGCGGCGTTTCTAGACGACAAAGGCCGAATCCCCATGCCACACCTGATGGATATATTTGGGCATAGCGGTGAGCTTCCGCCGATGACAGAAGCCCTGACGCACATTCGTGATGCTGACGAGGCCGTGATGGAGATTGCGGCACCGAAAAATTCGCTCACCCACAAAAATGGTTAAAAGTCTCTCGCTCCTTTAGCGCGCTTTGATCGCACAGTTCTTTAGGCTCTCCTCCATCCGTGCTGCAAATCCGGCGTAATCACAAAGACTTGAGTTTTTCAATTTCTCACGCAGACCCGACCGATAAATTTGGAGTCGCCCTTTATCCTTAGACAATTGGACAGCCGACTCAATGTACTCATTCGTCGTTCGCCCAATTAACTCTGGCGTGCCAATGGTCGTCATCAGGCTTGCCCCAACACGCGCTGCATGCCGGTCACCCAATTTTGTAATGAGGGGTACCCCCATCCATAAGGCCTCGCAAGTTGTCGTGGTTCCATTGTAAGGAAAAGGATCCAGTGCGATATCAATTTGATTGTAATGAAGGAGGTGGTCGACCTGGGCATCAACGTAAGGAAGGTATATTATCCGCTCCGTTTTCACTCCCAGATTCTCAAACTTCTGGCTAATCATTGATTGTGTCTCTTCACACATCAGAAGCCGATTTTTGAGAGCCAAGATCGAATGTGGGCTATCCCTTAAAATAGACGACCAAGCTCCAAAAACTTCATCATTCAACTTTGCAGGATGATTAAAGCACCCGAACGTGCAGTAACCGTTGCTTAGTATAGGGGGCTCGATCTCAGGTTTTTGATCGTCAAGAG
This sequence comes from Rhodospirillaceae bacterium, assembly GCA_040219235.1. Lineage (NCBI taxonomy): Bacteria > Pseudomonadati > Pseudomonadota > Alphaproteobacteria > Rhodospirillales > Rhodospirillaceae > Rhodospirillaceae bacterium. The sequence continues at coordinate 862,785 of JAVJSV010000011.1, read as the reverse complement.
GCTTAAAAATTAGAAAGCTAGTAGGAAGTCGAACCAAGCTCTCGGGCGCCGCGGGATCGGACGTCGCTATCGGATCTGTAATGTAATCAACAAGTCGATAGTCAACTGCCTTTAACCCCGTTGTATTTGGATAGCCGAGCCAATTTACAATCACCGGAGCCGGTTTCTCACATATCACTCCTATGCGATTCCCACCGGCATGGCCGTCTATATCAACTAGAATATCAAGATCGTCTTCTAAGATAATTTGAGCTGCTTCAGCATCACTTAACAGCGCAATATCTCGCCAGTACTCAGCCAAAGACTTCACGGACTCAGTTATACTGTCTCGTTTCGCGCTAGCGTTATAGCAGTATACTTCAACTTCACTGCTTGAGTGACTTTCAAGAAGCGGTAGGAAAAAGTCCATACAAACATGGTGCCTAAAAGCTGCAGACAGATAGCCAACCCGGATACGTGACGTTTCGTCTCTGCTGCCGCTGCCTGCTAATGACTCTGATGGACGATAGAACCTCTCACCAAATGCGAGATGTTCAGCGGTGACTTCTTCCTGGCTGGCCGTGGGGTGAGCAGTCATGAGCCATAGCAACATAGACCAGTATGCTTTGTTCTCGGGTTCTAGTTCCGTTGCGAACCGAACGCTAGGTAGTCCCTCATCCCATGTCCCTTGTAGGCAATTGATGTACCCAATATTAAAATGAGCCACAGCACAATTTTCATCAATCTCGATGGCTCGCAAGAAGACCGTTTTTGCTGCAGCTAGATGTCCCTGCGATAGCTCTAGAGCTGCCAATCCACACAACGGCTCTGGATCAGAGTCGTCAACTTCAGCTGCCGCTTTGTAGTGTGAATAGGCAAGGTCAAATTCGTAAAGCTGCTGATAAGCATCGCCCAGTCTAAAATGCGCTTGCATATGGTTTTGATCAAGAGCTAGTACCTTCTGTAGCCATCTTACACCCTCTTGCGCGCAGCCGAGCTCGAGGTGAATATTGCCGAGGTTAAATAGGGCGGGAATATAATGTGGGGACGTGGCAACCGCCTTCTCCAAAGCCACCATAGCCCCATCAAAATTCTTCAAGTGACCCCGCACAACCCCCAGATTGCACCATAACTGCGCTGAGTGGGGTAACGTTTGCACCGCCAATTCAAGTAATGGACTAGCGGCCTCAAAGTCTTGCATAGCAAGATGACAGTATCCCATAGGTAAGCTTACAGTTTGCATTCCCACGACATCCGCCACATGCTCATACAACTGTAACGCTGAGATAAAATCTTGCTCAGCCATAAGCTGGCCGGCTTGGGTTAATTTGCTGGCGAGTTGCGGTTTTAAGTCTGTCAAAACAAACCTAGCAAATTAGGGGCACCCATAATCTCCCAGTATTTGAGATTTGTTGCCGTATTGTCGAGTAAAGATTTAATTTGAGCTCAAGTCTTCACCCGCGAGGACACGGTCGATCAAGATCAATGTTTCTTCAACACCATACAATGCGATGAACGAACCCATGCGCGGGCCTTCGTCTTGTCCAAGCAGTATCTGGTACAAGGCTTTGAACCAATCCCGCAGACTTGGGAAAGCCGCTTCGTTGGTTTTGCCAACCTGATAGACCATGTTTTGCAAATCTTCTTGTGACGCCCCTTGCCCCAACTCTTGCAGACCCGTTTTCAAAGCATCCAGCGCACCGCGTTCCACCACAGTTGGCGCGCGGTAGGTTTTTTGGGGCAAGACAAGATCGCGATAATAGGCGATGGCATAAGTTACCAGTTTATCAAGCAGCGGATCTGTTTGTGGGCTGGCATCCGGAGCATACCGGCTGATGTAGTGCCACAGAACAGCAGCATCTTCAGAATGGCAGACGCTGGCTAAGTTTAAGAGAATACCAAAGCTCAAACGGCCTTTTTCCTCAGGGGGGGTACCATTGTGGATATGCCATACCGGGTTGTTGAGTTGATCTTTCAACTCTTGATCCGGGAATGCCTTGAGATGTGAGAGATATTCGTCGACGGATTTTGGAATGGTATCGAAGTAGAGTCTCTTCGCCGTTGTGGGCTTCTGGTACATGAAGTTGGCAAGACTTTCGACGGGGGCGTACTTAAGCCACTCCTCGACCGACAGGCCATTGCCCTTGGACTTCGAAATCTTTTGGCCTTGGTCATCGAGAAACAACTCATAGGTCAAATTTTGTGGCGGCGGGCTGCCCAGGACGCGGCAAATCTTTCCAGACAAACGAACCGAGTCAATCAGGTCTTTGCCTGACATTTCATAGTCAACATCAAGGGCATACCAACGCATGGCCCAATCGCACTTCCATTGCAGCTTGCAGTGGCCGCCCGTTACGGGCACTTCCACTTTGGAGCCATCTTCGTCTTGATAAACGATGGTGCCGGCATCCACATTGCGCTCGATCACCGGCACCTGAAGAACCCGCCCTGTCTTTTTGCACACTGGCAGGAAGGGCGAATAGGTGGCGCGGCGATCAGGACCAAGCGTTGGCAAAACGACGTTGATGACTTTATCGTATTCTTGCAGAACACGAAGAAGCGCGGCATCGAACTCGCCGGACGTATAACTCTCTGTTGCGCTTTTGAACTCGTAGTCAAACCCGAAGGAATCCAGAAAACCTTTGAGGCGATCATTGTTATGATGACCAAAGCTTTCGTGCGTGCCAAAGGGGTCAGGAATACTTGTCAGGGGCTTGCCAAGATGTTCCTCGACCATCTCCTTGTTAGGAATGTTGTCGGGCACTTTACGCAAACCATCCATATCATCAGAGAAGGCGAACAATCGGGTTGGCGTATCAGGCGACAGCACCTGAAAGGCATGTCGCACCATGGTGGTGCGCACGACTTCGGCGAATGTTCCGATATGCGGCAATCCAGACGGGCCATAGCCGGTTTCAAACAGCACGTACCCCTTATCGCCCGCGCCATTCTTCAGCCGTCCTTCAAGAAGGGCTTTGGCTTCTGAGAAGGGCCAGGCTTTGCTGTCGCGGGCTGTGGGAATGACGTTGCTCATGATCTTCGTCCAGGGTTTGAAAGCGGCGCACCCTATGGGCGCGGGATTAGAGGGTCAAGCCCTTGGCATCTCAGCCATCACTGGCTAGTTATATCACTGGATTGACCCGTACACCTGACGGTATACCAGATGATCATCCATAATTCCCGTTCTTGATTGGCTTATGCCCCACCCCTCACTCTTGACCTTTGCCAGACAAAGCCTTGACCGTCGACCGTAAAGTTCTTTTACCTGACGCGCCAGTTCTCGTAACCAGAGCGCGCGACGGCGCGTTGATCTATCCAGATGGCGAGATAAAAGCGTTTTCGGCGGCTAACGCGAAAACCCTTGTGGAACCGCCGGTTATTCAATGCCACAGCCGCGCAACAGCTGCCCGGCTGGGACTCAAACCCGTCCCCGGATTTGATGTGCTGGAGTTGTTTGCGTTTGTGAGACCAGCCGTCACATGCTTACCCACCGTGCGCGGCATCGCAGAAGCAACCGGTGTGACGGTGCCACGGTCCATCGATGAAGATGGCGTTGCCATTATAGAGGCGACCAAAGTTCTCCTGTCGGAGATCACGGCGTGGTCAGATGGTGGCCTGCGTCACGCCAGAGCCATTGCCCATGTGCTTGAGCGCGCGGGCTGGTCCTGGGGCGCGAGTGTGCTGGCGGCAATTGGAGCCGATCCAGAGGGGGGTGGAATTGGCTTATCTTCGCTGCGGGTTTGGACACGGCTGACCCCATTTGAAGACCTCGCCCCACCACCGCCACCCGGCAACGATCCCGTCTCCCGCGAAGAAAGCCTTGAGCGACTGGCTGACGTGCTCGGCGATGATGCTGAGAAAAGAGAGTCTCAAGCCACTTATGCGGACATCATCACGCATGCTTTTAAAGCTAAACCGGCGCCAGATGAGCCAAATCTGGTTTTGGCTGAAGCGGGAACAGGGGTTGGCAAGACCCTTGGGTACCTGGCTCCGGCAAGTGTTTGGGCCGCCAAGAACGATGGGCCGGTTTGGGTCTCGACCTTTACCCGCAATCTGCAACGCCAACTCGATCAAGAACTGGACCGTGTTTACCCTGACCCAGAGACCAAAGCAGCACGGGTCGTCGTTCGTAAAGGGCGGGAAAACTATTTTTGTCTGTTGAATTTTGAAGAAGCTCTGAACCGCTCTGGCACCGATCCAAGCGCTGCAATTCCCCTCGCCCTGATTGCACGCTGGGTTATCGCAACAAAATCAGGTGATATGGTGGGGGGAGACTTCCCCTCCTGGCTGGCGGATCTGTTTGGTACGGGTCGCGTTCTCTCACTCGCAGACCGTCGCGGGGAATGCATTTTTACGGCTTGCCCTCATTACAAAACTTGCTTCGTCGAAAAAACCGTTCGCAAAGCCCGCACCGCAGACATTGTTGTCGCCAATCATGCTTTGGTCATGGTCCAGGCCGCGATGGGAGGGCTGGATGATGGCACGCAACCCACACGTTACGTGTTTGATGAAGGGCATCACTTGTTTGGGGCCGCAGATAGTGCATTTTCTGCACACTTGAGTGCGGCTGAAACGGCAGATTTGCGACGCTGGCTTATTGGCGCAGAAGCCGGTGGACGTCCGACACGGTCTCGCGGTCTGAAACGTCGTATTGATGACTTGCTGTCTGAGTTGGAAACAGAAGGTGATGCCCTGCCAACGGCACTCGACGGTATTTTGCAGGGTGCGCGGTCCCTCCCTGCCCCCGGTTGGCTGACGCGCATAGAGGATGGCGCGCCGCGCGGACCCGCAGAAGAGTTTCTCAGTCTTGTCCGCACCCAGGTTTACACCCGTGACAATCCAGAGTCTCCTTACAGCCTTCAAACAGATGCGGTGGAACCTGTTGATGGTTTACTGGACGCCTCTGCCAAATTGGATGCGGCGCTGTACCGATTGCTAGACCCGCTCAAGCTGATGGTTAAAACGCTAATCGCTCAACTTGACCGGCCAGCGGAAGAACTGGAGACGGCGACCCGGCTTAGAATTGAAGGTCTCTGCCGCAGCTTGGAGCGTCGGGCCGTAATTCCGCTCACAGCCTGGCGTGATATGATCAAAGCGCTCTCAAATGACACGCCAGACGAATTTGTTGACTGGCTGGGTGTCGACCGTATTGATGGTCGCGACATCGACATCGGGCTGCATCGTCACTGGGTCGACCCAACTTTGCCTTTTGCTAGAACGGTGTTGGACCCGGCGCAAGGCGTGGCGATTACCTCAGCCACCCTGCGGGATGGCACCGGAGATGACACGGCGGATTGGGAAAGTGCCGATCAGCAGGTTGGGGCCTTTCATCTGGCAAGCACGCCCGTACGTTCTGCGCTGCCCTCACCGTTTGATTATGAAAACGCGACCCGCGTGTTCATTGTGACTGACGTTCGCAAAGACGCCCTTGTGCAAGTGGCGAACGCTTATCGTGACTTATTTCTGGCTGCAGGCGGCGGCGGCCTTGGGTTATTCACGGCCATTTCCCGACTGCGCGCAACCTTTGACCAGATTGCGCCCGCCTTGGAAGCTGAGGGGCTGCCGCTCTATGCACAACATATCGATGCTTTGCCAGCAGCAACCCTGGTGGATATTTTTCGCGCAGAGGAGCACGCCTGCCTTTTAGGAACCGATGCCATGCGTGACGGCGTTGATGTTCCGGGCAATGCGCTGCGCCTGATGGTGTTTGATCGGGTGCCGTGGCCACGCCCTGATATTCTTCATCGGGCACGACGCAATGCATTTGGCGGACGTGTTTACGATGACAGGATCACACGCCTGCGATTGAAACAAGCCTTTGGACGTCTCATTCGCCGGGAGGGTGATCGCGGTGTCTTCGTGTTGCTCGATTCCATGATGCCATCACGGCTGTTGGGCGCGTTTCCTGAGGGGACACCGGTGCATCGTATTGGCTTGGCCGAAGCCGTTGCTGAAACCAAATTGTTTTTGGCGAACAGCTGATCAGTCGTCTACGCGCGCCGTCATATCGATAAGTTGAGCAACCACGGGCGTTTTACCTAGCGGCGCTTCGTGACGCTCGAGTGCAAGACGTGCGCCTTGTTTATCCGCACAACTGCCGGTCTGACCTTCTGGGGTTTTAAACCCTGAAATATCATCAATGGGAATGCGAATTGGCATAACGGGCCGGTGCTCACCCCAATTGGTTTCCCGCACAGAGTCTATAAATAAAAGGGTCCAGTGGTCGTCAAGGTCACGCCAGGTCAGCTGACCAAAATTATCATAAGAAAACCCAACAAGCGCGTCGACTTCAGCCTGTTTTAACCCGCTGCCAAAAGCGCAGACACGCTCCCACGACCAGGGAGTCAGCAGGCTAGGATCTACGGTTTCAGTGCCCGCCATAAACAGAAAGCGCAAGTTACGATGAAAGGCCAATTCATCACGGGATTCCAAGCCACCGGTGCGCTTGTATAGAAAATAGATGGAGGCTGGCCCCAGCGAGAGCAACAGAATCAACCCAACAACTTTGACAAAAGACTTAGATGGCATAAGCACGCTCCATTTCTACGCTTTGATATAGCTGCTGAACCAACATAGAAAAAGGGCCACGTCGTAAAACGCGGCCCTTTTCCGAAAGTAACTGACGGTGGTGGGATTACATTCCCATTCCCATGCCGCCCATGCCACCCATGTCGCCCATGCCGCCGCCTGGACCCATCGGAGGACCCGACTTCTCAGGAATCTCAGCAACCATGGCTTCCGTGGTGATCAGGAGACCTGCGATGGACGCAGCGTCTTGCAGAGCAATACGCACGACCTTAGTCGGATCGATAATGCCGGCCTTAACCATGTCCACATACTTGCCCGACTGAGCATCAAAGCCCATCGTTGGGGTTTTTGCTTCTTCGACCTTACCGGCAACAACCGCACCATCTTCACCAGCATTTTGTGCAATCTGCTTCAACGGCACACGCAAGGCACGACGAATGATTTCAACACCGACTTTTTGATCATCGTTGTCGACAGAAAGTTTAATGAGTGCACTCGCCGAGCGGAGAAGCGCAACACCGCCACCTGGGACGATACCTTCTTCAACAGCTGCACGCGTAGCATGCAAAGCATCGTCAACGCGGTCTTTCTTCTCTTTCACTTCGACTTCGGTTGCACCGCCAACACGGATAACCGCAACACCACCAGCCAACTTGGCAAGACGCTCTTCGAGCTTCTCACGGTCGTAATCGGATGTTGTGTCTTGGATCTGACGACGGATTTGCTCGCAACGACCGTTGATATCGGCCTTCTTGCCTGCGCCATCGATGATGGTGGTTTCTTCTTTGGTGATTTCGATGTTCTTGGCTTGGCCGAGCATATCGAGTGTGACGTTCTCGAGCTTAATGCCAACATCTTCAGAAATGACCTGACCTTTGGTGAGTACGGCGATGTCTTCCAACATGGCCTTACGGCGATCACCAAAACCAGGTGCCTTAACAGCAGCAACCTTGAGGCCGCCACGCAGGCGGTTAACCACCAGAGTTGCTAAAGCTTCGCCTTCGATGTCTTCGGCAATGATAACCAACGGACGTGAAGACTGAACCACAGCTTCGAGAACTGGCAGAAGAGGCTGCAGGGAAGAGAGCTTTTTCTCGTGGATCAGGACGTATGGGTTTTCATACTCACAGATCATCTTCTCAGAGTTGGTAATGAAGTACGGTGACAAGTAGCCACGATCGAACTGCATGCCTTCAACAACATCGAGTTCCGTGTCCAAGCCTTTGGCTTCTTCAACGGTGATCACACCTTCTTTGCCAACTTTATCCATGGCTTCGGAAATGATTTGGCCGATGTCACTGTCGCCGTTTGAGGAGATCGTGCCGACCTGGGCGATCTCTTGGCTGGTCTTCACTTTCTTGGATTGCTTAGTCAGGTTTTCGGTCACAGCTGCGACAGCTGCGTCGATACCACGCTTCAGATCCATTGGGTTCATGCCTGCTGCAACGGCTTTTACGCCTTCGCGAACGATGGCTTGAGCCAGAACAGTGGCTGTTGTTGTACCGTCACCGGCGAGGTCGTTGGTTTTGGAAGCAACTTCCTTAACCATCTGCGCGCCCATGTTTTCGAACTTATCTTCAAGCTCGATGTCTTTTGCAACGGTTACACCGTCTTTGGTGATGCGAGGTGCACCAAAAGCTTTGTCGAGTACGACATTGCGGCCTTTCGGGCCAAGTGTCACCTTGACCGCGTTGGCCAAGATATCGACACCGCGCAACATACGGTCGCGGGCATCGGTGGAAAATTTGACGTCTTTCGCCATGATAATGCGTTTCCCTTAAATCTGGTGTTGAATCGCCGAGCGATGGACCTATTCGATAATGCCCATGATATCGGATTCTTTCATGATCAACAGGTCATCCCCATCAACCTTGACTTCCGTTCCGGACCATTTTCCGAAAAGAATGCGGTCGCCCTTCTTAACGTCGAGCTTAACCACTTTTCCGTCTTCCCCACGTGCGCCTGCACCAACGGCAATGACTTTGCCTTCCATTGGTTTTTCTTGCGCAGTGTCAGGAATAATAATGCCCCCGGCAGATTTGGTATCTGAGTCGAGGCGCTTGACCAGCACTCGGTCGTGCAGCGGCCGAAATTTCATCTAAAACCTCCTTTTAGGTCTGTGGATTACGTCTTAACTATTTAAAAACAGGGGGTTAGACGATCCACTAGCACTCCCCCCTGATGAGTGCCAAGTAGATAAGATGCTATATGGCACGCGTCAAGGAGAAGCGCGTGAAAAATTTGTTGCTAAAGCAGGTCTCAAGTTAAAAACCCAACACATAGATAGCCCATTTTGCCCGCCAAGCATGGAAATCGCCGGATGATCTGGCACTTAACAACGGGAACCAAGCACCTGGACTCTCGTTTGCGGGAAAAGACAAAAAACAAGGAAGCCCCTGCCAGACTCGCGAGAGGTGACAGTGAGCCCTGTGTCCGGCAACATACAGTTAGAATGATCTCATATTTCAAATACTATTGGTTCCTGCTTCTCTCCAGCTTCTGGTTTAGGCCGAGCCTCATTGCCCTTTCCGCCCTGCCAGCCTCGGTGGCGGCGCTGGCCATAGACCAATCGATGATTATCCCGTGGCTAACAGACAGTGAGTTTCTGTTCAGATCAGGGATTGAGGGGGCCCGCCAGATTCTGACGGCAGTTATTGGGGCTTTAATTACTGTTACCAGCTTGGTGTTCTCGATGACTGTGGTTGCCGTATCAATTACAGCGAGCCAGCTCGGACCACGGATTATTCAGCTTTTCACGAAGGGGCATATTACTCAGATTACGCTGGGGACACTGGTCGGAAACTTGATTTTTGCTTTTGTTGTTTTGCGGGCGATTAGCGGGCCAGTGACGGGTGAAGATTTAGCGCCGGCCTTATCGCTGACGTTGGCAATTCTGGGCACCCTTTTTAACCTGGGCCTCCTCATTTACTTCCTGCACCACATGGCTCAAAAAATTGACGCCGACGCCGTGATCAGCACCGTGAGCGGAGAGCTCTCAGATACCATTCGCAACGCAGTCGAGTCTGGCGTCTCAAAAACCCCAGCGCAAGATTTTGATCAGGCCAGAGAAGAACTTGATCATCTCCCGCATGCCCATATCACACCTCTTTATGCCTCAACCACTGGATACATGGAAATCATTGAAACTGGCGAGCTGTTATCCCTGGCAAAAGACCACAACATTGTTGTTCATGTGACCGAGAAGCCCGGGCGGTTCGTTATTAAAGGAACTCCGGTTGGTAAAATTTATGGGCAAACACCTCTTGAAGACGATTTGGCATCAGACATTTTAAACACCGTTGTTATTGGACAGCAAAGGACCATGGCTCAGGACATCGAATTTTCTATTGCGGCCATGGTCGAGATTGCGCTTCGCGCCCTCTCGCCCGGTTTGAATGATCCATTCACAGCAATAACCTGTATAGACAGGTTGGCTGCAGGAATGGCTGAGCTGATGAGTCACGGTCTACCAAAAGCCGTCGTCAGAGGTGGGGGAGATGAGCTGCGCCTCATCATTGCACCCGCTACATTTCAGGGCGTGTTTGATACCGCATTTAACGGCATACGACAGGACTGCGCTGGCAAGATCTCGATTGTGACCCGAATTCTTGAAGTCCTTACCAATCTCGCCTACCTGGTCGAAAACAACGAGCAACAAGAAGCCGTTTTGTCGCACGCGGACAGAATAATGAACGCTGCAAAAGCGATCTCCTGCGATAACGCGGATCGCGTTGACTTGGATACGCGGATCGCGGCTCTGACCGCTCAGTTAAATGAAAGCGGACGCAAGACAGCTACGTAAATTAGAACCAGATTAACCCTCGCGGTCAGGTCCCATAAGGCCGTGAGCCGCGCGATGATCCCGGTAAATGAAATACAAATTTCGAGAATAAATAATAATGCCGCCGAATTGGGCGATGATAAAAACCGGTTCTTGAATATAGATGGCATAAAAGAATGTGATAATGCCGCCCAACAGACTGAGATACCAAAAGGCTAGCGGTATAACACTCTTGCCCAGTTTCTCGCTGGCCAACCACTGCACCAGGAACCGTGAGCCAAAAATGGCCTGCCCGAAAAGGCCAAGAGCTTTAAAAATATTCATTGTGGCAAACCACGTTACAAACCAGCTCATGACGAGTCCTTTTGTTCGATAATCGTTGGGCGTGTGTGGCGGGCAATAAGCCATGTCACGCCTATCAAGTCGACGATACCAATCGCCAATCGCCGCCATAAACCATACTTTGAAATGCCGTTGAGACGGGAGCGGTGTGTGACAGGCACAGAGATCGCCCGGCCCCCAGCCCGAATGACAAGGGCTGGCAAGAACCGGTGCAATGCATCAAAGCGCGGCAGTGACAAAAACAGCTCGCGGCTAAACAACTTCAAGCCGCATCCACTATCGGGCGTATGGTCTCCTAAAATCCAGCCACGAATATCGTTCGCCAGCCAAGATTGATAGCGACGCGCCAGACTATCGCGCCGCAAGCGCCGATGACCCACATAGATGAATTCGCTAGCAATGTGCGGCTCTGTGGCAATTGTGGATTCACGTGCAGAAATTAATTTTTGAAAATCTACCGGATCGTTCTGGCCATCCCCATCAAGGGTTATGATCCAGTCAGCCTGCGCCCGCAGGATGCCTGTGATGAGAGATTGGCTTTGCCCGGTGGTTTTTATGTGATGGAAGACCCTTAGTGTTGGAACCGATGCTTTCACAGCATCAAGTTCTTCTGCTGTTCCATCGGTAGATCCATCGTCTACGTAGATGATCTCGAACGAAGGCTTGTCACTCAAAGCCGACATCGCCGCGACGATCTCCGATACCAGTGGTTTTATGTTGCCGGCTTCATTCAGAACCGGAACAACGACAGCATAGTCGGGTCGCTTGTGAGATGTTAGTGAGACTGACATGATATCCGTCGGTACAAGTGGGCCACATTATATCGCACTGATACACAGCCCTGATAAACCGTTAAACCCCCTTGCCACAGAAGGTCTTAGCAAACATGACCTTGTTGCCGGGCCTTGGATCGCCTAAATCAACACTTATACCGCCTCTAACTTACTCTGGACCGTAAATGACTGCTTTCTGCCCGACCGACCGAGACGCGCGCCACATTCGGCTTTGGCTGTTGATCTGCGCAGGGATGGTGTTTTTTATGGTTGTGTTGGGTGGGGCCACCCGGCTGACCGAGTCGGGCCTGTCGATGGTCGAATGGAAACCGCTGCATATTTTGCCGCCCCTGAACGAGCAAGAGTGGGCGGAAGAGTTTGAAGCCTATATGCAGTATCCAGAATACCAGAAGGTCAATTCTTGGATGACGGTCGACGACTTTAAAGAGATCTTCTGGCTGGAGTATTCCCACCGTCTCTGGGGCCGTTTGATCGGCTTGGTGTTTGCCCTGCCCTTCTTCTGGTTCGTATTTAAGAAGAAAGCCCGTGGCCACCTCACCCTCAAGTTGACTGGGTTATTGGTCTTAGGCGGTGCGCAAGGTGTGCTTGGCTGGTTTATGGTCGCAAGTGGCCTCGTCGATCGACCCGACGTCAGCCAGTATCGTTTGGCAGCGCATCTTGGGCTCGCGTTCGTGGTTTATGGATTGCTGATCTGGGTGGCGCTTGGAATTAAAAGCGAAGACGAAGCGAAAAAGTTAACACCGCGTATTGTGACAGATGCTGCCACCGCGCGGTTGTCACTTGGTGCAGCTTTAGCGGTTCTCCTTGTTGTCATGTCGGGAGCATTCGTCGCAGGGCTTAATGCCGGACTAATTTACAATACATTTCCGCTTATGGATGGCCAGCTTGTGCCAGACGGCCTTTACGAGATGACGCCGTGGTACGCCAATTGGTTCGAGAACATCATGACGGTTCAGTTTAACCATCGCGTTCTTGCAATTGCGCTTGTCATACTTATCGCCTTTACGTGGTGGCGCCTGATCCGTGACGGGGCACAGGGCTTACAGCGAAAACTGGCCAACGCCTTTCTTGGCATGGCTGTGATCCAAGCCATACTTGGGATTAGCACGCTATTGCTCGTGGTGCCATTGTGGCTGGCATTACTGCATCAAACAGGGGCCTTGATCCTGTTTACATTGGGTGTGACCATTGCCCGCCTCACGCACCCCTCTACTGTGACTTCCGGAACCGTTACTTCCTCGCCAGTATTAGATGCCTCTTAACGCTATACTGACTCAAAGCGAAATAAGGATACCAAATCTCTCATGAGTGATCTTTCCGTTACTGACGATTTGTTTTTTACGCGCACAGGTATTGATAAAAATTCTGTCGAAAAAACTGTGAGCGGCACGCTAAGCGGCTGTGATGATGGCGAGCTTTTCTTCGAGTACAGCCAATCGGAAAGCATGAGCTTTGACGATGGACGTATTCGCTCGGCTGCGTTTGATACTGCGCAAGGTTTTGGATTGCGGGCGCTTGTGGGTGAAACCACAGGCTTTGCCCATTCGACGACCATGACCGAAGCCGCCATTGCGCGGGCCGCTGAAACAGTCGCTGCCGTAAAAGCTGGACATGGCGGCACATTGGCTGACCCGCCAATAGGCACCAATCGCGCGCTCTATACGGATGAAAACCCGCTGCCGCTGATTCCTTATGAAACCAAGGTCAAAACCCTTGAAGCTATTGATACCTACGCGCGCAGCAAGAACACTAAAATCAAACAAGTGTCTGCCTCGTTGTCCGCCTCCTGGCAGGCGGTACAAATTATGCGGGCTGGCGGATTGTCTGTCGGCGATATTCGTCCGCTCGTACGCCTTAATGTCTCCATTGTGGTTGGGGAAGGCGAACGCATGGAAATGGGCTCCTTCGGCACTGGTGGCCGCGTTGGTTATGATCGTTTCTTAGAAGAAAGCACATGGATGGGCGCCGTCGACGAAGCTCTGCGTCAGGCCCTGGTAAACCTGGAAAGCGTAGACTCCCCCGGCGGGGAAATGCCTGTGGTCCTCGGTCCGGGCTGGCCCGGCGTTCTATTACATGAAGCCGTGGGGCATGGTCTTGAAGGGGACTTTAACCGCAAGAAAACATCTGCCTTTTATGACCTGATCGGCAAGCAAGTGGCCGCTAAAGGCGTAACCGTCATCGACGACGGCACCATGCAAGACCGGCGCGGGTCCTTAACAATTGACGATGAAGGCACGCCGACATCGCAAACGACTCTGATCGAAGATGGTATTCTGGTTGGCTTTTTACAGGACCGCCTGAACGCCCGACTTATGGGGGTTCAACCAACCGGGAATGGACGCAGGCAATCACACGCTCACCATCCTATGCCACGCATGACCAACACCTATATGGCCAACGGCGCGCATGATCCGGAAGAGATTATTAAATCCGTCGATAAAGGTCTCTACGCGGTCAACTTTGGCGGTGGCCAAGTGGATATCACGTCCGGCAAGTTCGTGTTCTCCGCGACAGAAGCCTACATGATTGAGAATGGCAAAATTGGTGCGCCGGTTAAAGGCGCAACCCTGATCGGCAACGGCCCTGACTGTCTGACCAAAGTCTCGATGATTGGCAACGACATGATGCTGGACCCCGGCATTGGCACCTGCGGCAAAGACGGCCAAGGCGTGCCGGTGGGGGTTGGACAACCGACACTGAAACTGGACGTGCTGACGGTTGGTGGTACCGCTGTCTAAACCTGTTACTGGCCTGACATTGCAGCCCTAAATCTTGGGTCATCTGGGTTAGCGAGCTTGCATCGCGCACTGGCCCATTCCGTCGTAAAGCCAACGCGGTTGCTAGTCGGCTCTGCCCAGGCGAATCCCAGGACATCTTCGTCTTTATAATTTCCGGGCGCGCCATCGTGCAATGTCAGCCGCATAAGGTCGACATAATTGCGGCCCGAGTTAGACGGCCACAACGAGGTTAGAAACTCAACATGCAGCTTACGCGGTTCGGGCTCAGTCGTTTCAAACGTGAACACATCCCCACGGTTGTGCATAAAAAACGGGTTGAACACCTGCGACGTGCCGTCGGGATAGCGGACTGAGGTAAAGCATTCATATCGCTGCGCCTTGGACATACGAAGATGCGTGCGATCTTCACGCCCGGCAAACAACGTTCCGTCTGCCAGAGTGCCGTTGTCGTAAATCCAGAGCTGATCCGGATTCAAAATCCACTCGGCGTCCCATGTCATTTCCTGGCCGGATCGCTTTGAAATCATTGTGCATTGACCATGATCACCCAAAAGCCCGCGGAGTTGCTGGCCATGACGCCGCCAATTGAATGTACAGTTTCCGCCAAAATCTGGATCTGGCTCAATGCTCGACCACATCTCAGGATGGAGGTGAGCATCAACATAATTCTCGGGGTCTATGATACGTCGTCCTGATATAGCGACGGTGCGTTTTTCTTCATCAATCGAAATCAAGAAAACCTGCTGCTGGCCCGGAAAAATTGTGCCGTCGTCGCCATCCAAACGAATTTGTGTATAGATCACATGCTCACCAAGATGAGGTGCTTCTATTTCCGCGAAGACACGATGATAAATCTCGTGCTCTCCATCGGGCGGTGCGCCGAGTGCTCGCTCCAGATAGACTTGTGGAATAGAAGTATACTCACCAGGAAGCCAAGCCATCAGATCCTCAAGGACCTTAGCCAACTCTGGTTTTGAATTTGTGGCAAAAGCAGGCGCCGCAAACGCCAGCGCTATAACAGCAATGATTACGTTACGCATAACAACCCTCCCCTAATGCTCAAATAAGCCTAAAACGAAGAGGGAGAAAGAGAAAGTCTCAAGTTGGCAAGCCTAAAGACTGGATTGACGGCGTATGTGGCGCACCACCTGCTCTGCTAAGAAGACTCCCATGCGCGGGTCGCCGCTGATCGGCTGCCACATGGCCCAAGTGCCCGTATATTGTGACTGCACAGGCGCGACATCACGCGGTGGACCTTTGGTCGCATCATACCCCAGATGACCATAAGCCGAGAGATCGTAAACCAAATGCGGGTCAGTATCCTGCATCGCTTGATCTATGGGGGTCTGACGTAACGGCGGATAGGGCTGCCCTGTGCCACACCCCCCCATTTCGAAACAACATGGTTCCGTGCGTTCTGCTGTGATCGGTGCGCCAACCGGACGACACATGGTTTCGGCCTGACGGCCCCAGTAATCAGCAAAGGGATGACCGTGATTAGGGTAGCGCGTGAAATCACCCGCTTCAGCAAACAACCATGTTTGCGTACCGATTTCTTTGCCAATTTGATTTGGCACTTCGACCAGGGTCAAAACGGAGTCAATAACCACCTGGGTAAACACAACAACGATATGCTTAGTTCCGCGATTTTTGAGGTACTCAAGACCTTCCCAATAAAAATATTTTTGGTCGCCCGCGGGCGGCATTTTATCGGTTTCATAGAGCCACCGATGTCCAAGATTTTCGGCCCGCATCTCGCGGGAGCGCTCCAGGTTAGATCGAACCCGTCCACCCAGTTTGATATTAGGATTCTCAACCCGCAAGCCCATCCAGGAAGCAATGATGTTCTCCGGATCAATTTCAGGATGGGCGCGTAAAATAGATTTTTTGAGTTGGGCGTTGAGATTAACCGTGTCATTGACTTTAGGGTCATACACTTCATTGCCATCCCGAATAGAATGATTGAGCAGTAAAACAGCCGTGTCTTTCTCAGAAACATTCGGGTTAAACCGCTGTTCAATGCCTTTGAGGTATAGATTTGCAAAGGCCGGGTCCTCGGTGACCGGCGCGGGGCGCCCCTCTAGAGGAACGACGCTATCTTTCTCAGGCGGACCGAGACTGCGTGTCCAGTTTGCAGGCTCAACCGGATAGGAGTCCCGCATTAGATCAGTTGGGTCATTGACCCAGCTCACATTCACATTTGTGTTGTGCTTAGCATTGTGACGAGCAACCACGCCCCGGGTGACGCGCACGACATCGTAGGTTTTCCAGAACCTAACCCCTGCTGTCGTCATATCGATCATAACGATACTCTCAACCCCTTGCGCCAAAAGACGCTCTGCCGGGCCATCCACATTGTAGCGCTGTGAATCACAATCTTTCCACGGACCTCGGTCAGTTGCGCTGCCGCAGTAGGTTAAGCGGGTGCCGCCCTCGACTTGCGGTTCATACAAGTGCCTAGGGTCAGGCAAGTATTTGGTTTGATGAACAGGACCAATCCACTGCGCCTTATCGACAATGAATGTAACACCCAGTTCAGATTCGCGGCGTTTGAGCGCCGTTGCCAGATCGGACATCTGCTGTGAAGCCTGACGTTCACTGGGATCCTCACCGATCCGCGCATCGCCGAACTCATATTTGTCCAATTGTGAGGCGACATTGCTGTAGCTTTGACCGTCGCCAAAAGACGCCACAGTTGGCCACGCCTGCGCGTTCCAAATGACACGCTGATAAATCGCCGAATGTGGGTCGTAGGCAAAAATCTGCATCGAACTGTCCCACAGGGCTTCGATGTCTGTAGACGTTGTTCCGCCGTGCACCACAAACAGCACACCGACTTTACGACTGTCCGCCTGCACCACAGGGGACAGGCACGTCAAAAACGGAAGCACTGCAAAACAGGTCTGGAGCCACTTCTCCACAGCTTGAATACGCACGACCAAATGCTCCTTAACAGAATAATTGTATACAATAATTTATATTAATCGGCATTTAGGTCAAATAATTAGCGATTATCTGCATATTCTGTATACGACTTAGGTCAGGCGCCTATTTAATAACCGCTGTGTTGATCTGAAACACCTCGACAATGTTTCCGTTGGGATCAAACAGCATCATGTTGCGCGACAAGCCTGTACCAGAGGCTTTGATATCAAAAAGAATTTCATGCCCTGCCGCCTTAGCGCGCTTGGCAATTTGATCAATGTTACTGACCCGGTGCGGCAATATGGTCGAGCCTTGACGGCCACGATGGTTTTCAACCTCACCCGCACAAGCCGGATCACCGACGTCAACGATGCCCATGAAGGCGATATTGCCGCCGACCACTTGACCGCCGGGATACACACCAGAGCCACCCATAATGACAAAGCGGACTTTGCCGCCATCTGCGACATCAATGTATTTCTGAATACCAGATCCCTCGAACGTGACATCTTCGATGATCTCTTGGCCCATAACATCACGGTAAAACGTGATCGACTCTTCGACCTTGCACGTTACAGCCACAGAGCGAAGGAGTAAGCTTTGATGATTCATATCTTCTGCACCGGCACTGCCTGAGATCGCCATGCCAATAACAATCAATGCAGCTTTCGAATTGAAGGGCCTGGTCATTTGAATCCTCCCCGGATTACTTCTGTGACTTGATTCCATGATGTTGGAACTCACCGGCCATGCGGCCACCGTCAACGCAAACAGCCGTACCCGTGACGTGGCGTGAAGCATCTGAAAGCAAAAAGGCAACTGCTGTTCCGATATCGCGCGGGTGCCCCAGACGACCGAGTGGTGTTGTATCGATATTGAATTGCACAAATTTTTGCGCGCCTTCTTCTCCAAAGAGAGAAATCGCGCCGGGTGAAGGCTTATCTCCACCTTCAAAGAGAACACCAGGATGAACCGCGTTCACCCGAATACCATACTTCCGTCCTTCGATCGCAGCCGCCCGCGCCAGATGCGTCGTCCCAGCCTTGGCCATACCATAACCGGTAGAATTCGGTGATCCGCGCAACGCATTCAAAGCCGAGATGTTAACGATGGACCCACCAGTATTTTTCATAACGCGGAAGGCGTGTTGGGTGCCAAGAAACATACCATCCACATTGACCGAAAGCAGAAACTCAAGATCGTTTAAGGAGAGTTGATCCATAGGCTTAAGACGGGACACGCCAGAGTTATTAACGAGACCATCAAGCTTGCCATGTTTCTCCATCACGGTATTTATGACTCTCTGCCAATCTTCTTCACTGGTCACATCGTGTGGAAGATATTGAGCGCTGAGCTCTTCGGCCTCTAAGCGCTGGTCTGTCTCTGCCGCGCCCTCAGCATTACGGCCGGAATAAACGACCGTTGCGCCCTGCGCCGCCATGACAAGCGTCGTCCAACGCCCCAGACCAGAGGTGCCGCCGGTGATTAAAATCACCTTACCTGCCAATTGGCTCGAATGAGTCACAGCATTCATGTGGCCAGAAATCCATCATCGACAGGCAAGTCCATACCACTCATGTAGACCGCACCATCGGTTGAGAAAAACAACACAGCATTAGCGATGGCCTCAGGTGGAATAACCTGTGAGTCTGATTTGTAGTTAAGCGACGGCTGGCCATCGACATCGCCAACCAAGACCGAATTAATAACAATGCCGTCTTTCGCTTTCGCGCATTCCAACGCTGCAGACTTTGCCGAAAACAAAATGCCTGCGCTTGCTGTGCATGCTGCAACAGCGCCTTCCTTGGCCGCGCGCGCCACGGCAGGGAGAATGTGGACGATGGCTCCAGTCGAGCCCGTCGAGCGCATCGCAAGCACGCCCCGGTTTTGTGCAAGGAACGCTGGAATGACCATTTCTCGATGGGCTTTTTTAAAATCAGCGTACACAATAGAGTTTATAGATTCAGAAGGCTGACCAACCGTAGGAATAACCAAAACATCTAACCCGCCGAGTTGGTCTATACAGTCACGAAACGCCTGATCCCAGGAGTCCTGATCCCCCGGCGTCACATTCACAACAAGGGCAGCATCGCAGATGCCCGCCGCACACACCTGAGCACCCGCCTGCATCAGCGCCGCAACACACGCCTTGCCTACGGCAGTTTCCGCATTGGCCACAAAGGCCACTTTGTCAGAGAGATCAGTCATCCGAGAACTTTAAGCAGGTCTGCGCCCGGGGGCAATCCGACCGCATGTTGATCACGTCTCCACTAAGCCCCTGGTCAAATCTCCCAAGCTCCCTAAACCTTGGGGCATCACTTTGAAAAGGAATTAGAAATGTCGATTTTGTCTGGACCTATACTGTCGCGGCGGGGATTTAACCTCGGTTTGGGCGGAGTCGCAGCGGCAGCTCTGACAACTGAAAGCCACCAAAGCCGCGCCGCTAGTGTATCTGCTTTGCATGCGAACCCGGCTGATGAGCTGCGAAATTATATGAGAATCCAAGGTGACCTGAGCGGAAAGCCGGCACCGAATGCCTGGCGCGGTTACTACATTGCTGTGCCACCGGATGAGAATCCAAGAATCGTTTTCGATTGCGAAAGTTGTGAAACCAAAAAAGTGATCCAGCTCGACGATGGACGCTATGAGGTGTGGTCAAAGGTCATGACCATCTTTAAAGACCCGGAGACTGGCGAAATTCTGAATGGGAAAATGTTTCGCAATCCATGGACCGGGGAAGAAAACCTTGTCGCTCCCAATATCATCGGATCGCGCAGTTTATACTATGTTGGTGATGACGGACGCGTCACAAGCGCACAATTTGCGCGCGACACCAATGCCGCCAAAGGTGAAAACTGGAGTGCTGAAATTGACCCAAACATGGTCAGCGCGCTGACATTAGATTGGGCAATTATGGGCGATAACGTTCAAATGGTCGGGCAGCGTAAGTATCCAGATGTGCGCCCAATTCCCCTCGCTGAATATGGAACAACCACCGTTCCACTGAAACAATTGCAAGACCGTTCACTTGAGCGCGTCGATTCTATTTTTGGGATTGTGTTCCTTGCCCCGTGGCAAGGCTTTCTAAAAATGGGTGATCGTCCCGGACATTCAGTATGGCACTGCGTCGGCAGCAAGATGAAAAGCTTCGATGACCTCTCATCTGGATATCTTGACCAAGCAGAGCAGTATATTCCTGATGTCTTGGCATGGGGGGACGCATGAGAAGAATTACCTTCTCACTTTTTCTCGCAGGGGTCTTTTTCATGCATACCGGCATCGTAGATGCTGGGGATTTAGACCGAGAAGTTAGTAACGCCTCCAAGTATGGCTTCAACGAGGACCTCTTGGATGTCTTACATCAAGGTATGACACGGCTCGTTGAAGACCAAAAGCGGGTCGGCTTTGTGTATGCTGTCGCGCGTGACGGCAAACTGATTACCCAGCGTGCCGTTGGCTGGCAGGACCGCGAGAACCAAATTCCTATGGCGGATGACACGATCTTTCGTGTCTTCTCTTTAACCAAACCCATCACAACCGTTGCCGCGCTTCGGCTCATGGAGCAAGGACGTATTGATCTCGCCGACCCCATAGAGAAATATATCCCCGTTTTCGCCAATCCCGTTGTACTGACAGGGTTTGCCGAGGATGGCACACCACTCACGGAGCCCGCACAAGACTCCATCCGCCTGATCCACCTCGTCACACACACGGCCGGGCTTGGATACGCCTTTGATTATCCCAAAGCACTCAAAGTCGATCGTGAACAGGTTATGGGTCTGAACGTTCCCATGGTAGATGGATTAAATTACCTGGCTTCAATCCCGCTCTTGTTTCACCCTGGGACAGATTGGGAATATGGCCTGAACATCGATGTGCTTGGTCATGTGATTGAATTGGTGACTGGAAAACCTTTAGAAGCTGCAGTCAAAGATTTGGTGCTCGATCCGCTGGGAATGACAGACACGGGGTTCTTTGTCCCCCCTGAAAAGCGCTCTCGCTTGGTGGAGGGATACGACCTGGGCACAGCCGGAGAGCTATTACGCGGCACTGATAGGCTGCCTAAGTCCGGTGATTACTTAAACGCAGACGCCACCATGTATTCAGGCGGTGGTGGCCTAACCTCCACCGTCAGCGACATGCTGCGGTTTACACAGATGCTGCTGAACAAGGGCACATTAGAGGGTACCCAACTGCTTTCTCCAGCCACAGTAGACATGATGACCAGCCGTCAGATACCTGCTGAAATCGCCCCGATTCGCGACAAATACCCAACCGGATCGGATATGTGGCGTATTTTTTCAGGCTACACTTATGGCTGGGGTCTAAACGTGTTGGATGACCCGACAGCCGCAATGCGCCCAGCCACTGCGGAATCTTTCATGAAGGACGGCCTGGCAGATATCTATTTCCTCGGTGACCGGGACAATCGACTGGCCATGATTATGTTCACTCAGTACCGTATTAATCTAACAGATCAGGTGCCCGAATCCGTTTGGGACACCTTTCAAGCACTGGTCTATCAAGCGCTAAGCGAGTGAGCGGACCACGCACAAACACAACAGGGAGACACACAATGGCAGACCCGTGGGATATCGTTATCGTGGGCGCAGGTACAACCGGCATCCCTGCAGCCATCAAGGCCTCAGAACGCGGTGCAAAAGTATTGGTCGTCGATGTTGCGGATAAGGTGGGCGGGACGCTTCATATGTCTTCGGGCTCCATGAGTGCAGCCGGTTCAAAGCTGCAGAAATCCAAAGGCATAGATGACTCACCACAGAAACATTTTGATGAATCCATCGACATCAACCACGGCACCGGTGAGTATGACAAGATGCGGCTATGGCAGGACAATTCAGGTGAGACGCTGGATTGGTTGATGTCTATTGGCTTGGAATTCCCGGAAAGCAATCCGGTCATTGGCCAGGGCCATGAGCCTTACAAAACAGCGCGACTAACAACACCAGTCAACGCCGGTCGGGCCTATATCGCTGTTCTAGAACCAGCCTTTCAAAACGTAATCGATAACGGCAACGTCGAGCTGCGCCTCAAAACCAAGATGACGGACCTTATTGTTGACGCAGATGGCTCTGTGGGCGGTATCGTCGTTCAAACTGAAAACGGCGACCGTGAAGAGATTCGCGCCTCAACAACTTTGTTGGCTTGCGGTGGCTACGCTAACAACGATGAACTCTGGAAAGAATTCCATGGGCGGCCAAAACGGGTTTACACCTACGAGCACTCTAAAGGTGACGGCATTCAGCAGGCCCGTAAATTAGGCGCTCAAGTACAGCTGGCTGACAATCTCATTATGACCTTCGGTGGCACGATCGACATCGACAACCCCGACGATTACTGGATTCACACGGCCACGGTCCCAATGATGCGGGCGCCTTGGGAAATCATGGTGAACAATACGGGGCGGAGATTCTTCAATGAAGAATCCACAAGCCAGGATTTCCGCGAACGGACCATCATGAATCAACCAGACTGGAGTTGTTGGGTGATTTATGACCAAGGCATTCGGGAACAAGCTCCTCCGCTCTTCATGAAGTGGGATGCCGAGAAGATCGAACGCGCCTTCTCCACTCACCCCGACTTCTGCCGCGCTGACACCATTGAAGGTTTGGCGAAGGAATGCGGCCTGCCCGCAGACAATCTAAAAACAACTGTTGAGCAATTTAATAAAGGTCGCGCGGTAAACTCTGATGCCTGGCGTCGCCAGCACACACCCGCCCCCATTGAAAAAGCGCCGTTCTACGCCATACGCCACTACGCTCTATCAGTGGTCAGTTTTGGCGGCATAGCCTGCGATAACGAACTACGTATTCTGGATGAAAAAGGCAGACCGATTCCAAATCTCTATGCCGGGGGTGAAATGCTGGGCATGGGCATTTGGGGTAATGCTTACCTGGGTGGATCCAGTGTCGGTGGCTGCCTGACCATGGGTCGCTTGCTTGGCGAGAAATTCCTGTCTTGGGAAACCGCCGCAGCTGCAGCTGCAGAGTAACCACTGTCCACGACAGCCCTTTGATTAGGGCTGCCGGCTCGCGGTAAAACGCTCAAAAAATGAAGGCCCCTCGTCCAACTCTGGTGATTGGTCAAACAAAGGTGTGTAAGTGCGTGCGCGCACTAAATAATCAGCGTCGCAGTCTTCAACGCGATCAAGCTTCACCGCATCGTAATGCCAAATGGCATGACCTGGGAGAATACCAAGTTCTTGGTAAGGTGCCCGCGTACCCGAGAAAATGTTCCAGCCTGCCGAACGATAGTGCGCATCTGTTACATCAGGGCTCAGTACTTCTTTCGCGCTGGCAAAGAAGGATACAGATTCTAGAGAGGGTTGGGGAATCATTGGCGGGAAGTTAGACGACCGTTGTATGCGGATGTCATCGCCATCCAAGGTCCAATTCAACTGCAGTTCCTCATCGGGATACAAATCGGGAAAAGCCGTCTTCATACTGCCGTAATAGTGGCCGGTCGGAGTGAACAGCTCGCCTTCTTTGTGACGAATATAACTCGGCGTGAGTTGAACCTCTTTACCGTTGAACGGACTCACAAACGTATCAATAAATTGATCTGTCTCAAGGTCGGTAAAGAACGACAGCACGGAGGGAAAGCGCACCCAACTATGGTCGTCGATCTGTCGCCACCATGCGGACTCGCTATTCCGGAACCCATAAAGCGGCACGATCGCATCCGGCAATACAGCCATAACGATACCGCGTGTTTTTTTGACGACACGTCCGCCATCGGTACGGCCGAGGATTTTGACATACGCCTCATTTTGCTTAGCGGGATCAGTCGGCAAAGCAGACACAGCAAAAGATGGCCTTGGCGACGCAACGAATGCACAGCCTGCGGCAATGACTCCGCGACGTGAGATTATTACATCAGTTTTCATTTGAAACGCCCTCTGCACCAAAGCCCAAATCCCGCAATATGATATTGGGAACAACACCGTCATCCCAGTCGCGGGCCGGCATGCCAGTACGCACAATCACAAGGTCGGCTGACGGAATGATGTAGACACGTTGACCGCCACCGCCATCAAAAAACACCACATCATCGACAGGAAAAGGCTCAGCCTGCTTCATGCCAAAGGGTGTATTGGAGTTGTACATTCGCTCTCCCACATATGGGCTGCCGATCCACAAGTGGAGTCCATACTTTGGATTATTGGCAGATGGTGTGCGCATTTGCTTAACCCAATCTGAAGGAATGATTTGTTGTCCGTCAAAGCGGCCCTCATCCTTCAGAGCTAATCCGATCCGCAACCAGTCACGTGGTCGCGCCTGAAAAAAAGAATAGGCCTTTGGCATACCACCGGAACGGTCCAGCCAAAGCGTTGCATCTTTCGATCCTAAAGGTTGCCAGAGTTTTTCCGACACATAGTCGGCATAGGGTTTTCCGACAGATCGCTCAAGGATCAGCATGAGCAACTGCGAGTTTACGCTGTTGTAAGTAAACTCTGAACCAGGCGCGGCAGTCACACCAAAACGCAAGATCGCCTCTTCCATACTGGGCCCGATGAACAAACGCAGCGCTTTTCCATAAGGATTTTGCATCAACTTGAAACTAAATCTGTAGTGTTCCAACCCACTTGCCATTTGCATCACGTGGCGGACCGTCAGGGTTTGACGATCTGTGCCATCCCATTCCGGCACGTACTTCGTGACCGGATCGTCTAACGACGCAATAAATCCGTCTTCAACAGCAAACCCGACCATTATGCCCGTGACTGATTTGGCCATGGAGTACGTCTCTGTCACATCATCAGGACCAAAGTCTCTCCAGTAGGTTTCGAACTGAATTTGTCCTTTGTGATGAACAAGGAGCGAAAAAGAATCGTGTTGCTCTGCATAGGTGACCAACTCTGCAATAGCTGAGTCGGACAAGGTGCGATCGTCCGGCTGCGCAAATGGAAGTTCTTGCTCAAACTTGCCTTTAACTTTCGCTGTGGGCGCAATCCACTGTGGGTAACTGAGCGCTGTTTGAGAGCCGATGGAAAGAAACCGTGTCCAAAACGTCCAATCCAGGGCGACGCTAACGGCACCGACTCCAAGCAAAGCGATCACGGCAATCAAAACGGTTCTCATTGCGGCAGCTCCGTCTCATCCCGCAATTCTTGCAGACTACGCAAAATCGTGTTGGGAAGAAACGCATTGTCCCATTCAGGCTGCCCCGCAGGCGGACGAAAGCCCGTGCGCACAATCACCAATTCTTCGGACGGAACGATGTAAACCATGCGTCCTTCTGCCCCATCAAACATGAAAATGTCATCCGCCAAGAAGGGCTCTGAGTTGTAAACACCAGGTTTCGGTACTTGGTTAATGGGTGAGTCAGGACGATGGTATAGGCGGCGCTCTGCATATGGCATCCCAAGCCAAACCATTAAACCAAAGTGCGGGTTGTTCGGCGACGGTTCAAGCATCTCTGACAACCAGCCCGTTGGCAGCAATTGCTGCCCGTTCCACATGCCATTGTTCAGAACCAACACACCAAATCGGAGCCACGTTTCCGGCGGCAGCATTAAGCAACAGCCGCCGTGGGGCATACCGCCCTCACGATTGATCCAAATAAAACCGCCCGCAGCTTCTAAGGGTTTCACGAGCGCCTCGGAGAAATACTCAGCATAACGCTTGCCTGTCGCCCCCTGGATAATGTGGGGCATCACATCAGCGGTCGTATCGCTGTAGTCGTAGTCTGTGCCAGGCTCAAATGACATGGGGATTTCTTCGAGCAAAACCTCGTCCCAGTAGGGATCAAGATACCGCCTCGAACTGAGGCCAAATGGAGCAGAGTCCCGAATCCCAAACCAGCGCAACCCACTGGACATCTGCAAGACATTGCGGACGGTGATTTTGCCCTGCTCTTTATCACGCCAAGCCGTAATGTATTTTCCAACCGGATCATCAACTGAGTCGATATAGCCGTCCGCAATGGCTCGGGCGATCAGCAATCCGCCTGCCATTTTGTGCATGCTGCGAGAATTCACGACATCAGACTCATCAAGACCAAGCCAATACTCGGCATGCTGCAAAGCACCGCGATGCCAGATCAGAAGACTCTCTGAGTGATTGGATTCTGCGTAGTTACTCGCAGACGTGATCGCCGCCTGCGGGATGGTACGTTGGTCTTCCGGCGCCACTTCAAAGAACCCTGTGTGTGCGCCAACAATCCTGTCGGTTGGCTGATACCACGTATAGCCGTTCGCTTGGTTCGGTGCGCTGCTGGTGAAATGCCGATAAATCAACACACCATTTGACCAGACAATAGCTACGCTAGACAAAATGATAACGCCCCCTAGCGCAAGCAGTCCTTTTTTCATCTTTAGGATCTCTTTCTGTTAACTAGTCAGTTCGCACTGGAGGTGAACGCCGACGCGCCAGTTCTGTTGAAACCAGGGCAACACCAACACACACAACGCCGCCCCAACACATAGTTTGTAAGGTCACATTCCGGTCTATCAACCAGCCAGTTAACACCATGACAGCGGAGGCAACTGAGACATTCAGAAAAATGTTAAAGGATCTGATCGCGCCCATGTGCTGCGTTCCGTAAAGCTCTGCCCAAACCGTCACAAACACCACCAGACTTAGCCCGAACGTTACCCCTGTCAACGCCATGAGCAAAGGAATGATAAGCTGAGAGTCTAGAAACGCCAGCAGCATGAGCGCTGGAATCAATGGCCAAAGAAAGAAGCCAATGAGACGTTGAGAACCAATACGATCGATCAACGCGCCGCCGGCGAAACCCGCAAGTAGGGAAGCGACCGAGTATACAGCATAGCCACTGGCAAATGCCGTTAAACTCCAGCTCTTCATCTCAACTAAGTACAATTGATGAAACTGGATAGAGAACACAACCGAGGGCACGGCCAGCATAGCCGGTTGCAGCAACCAAAACCGGCTATCTTTAAAAACTTCTGCGAGAGTCCATTGGTAAACCTTAGAACCTGCAGAGCCATCCGCCAGACTCACCAGCTTTGCTTCATAAGCCCGGTGCCGTTTACCATGCCCCCAAAGTTGCAGCATCGTGATAGGAAAAATCACCAACAGCACAACCCAGCCAGTCAAAGACCAAGCGTCCCGCCAGCCAAACGTCAACAGCAACCAAGCACCGACGAGTGGGAAAATCGCGTAACCCAGTGCATAACCTGTGTTGGCAACCGCAGCGGCTTTACCTCGATCATCATCAAAATAACGCGCCATACTGACTTGTGCGCAGACACCCCATAAGCCTTGGGCAGAGAACCTTACAGCCAGCACAGCGAAGAAAAAGGCTGTGACTGTTGTCGCCGCCGCAAACAACCAACACCCAATCGCCACCAATACCGTTGTCGCCGCTGTAAACCATCTGAGATCAACACGATCAAGCAAGCGTCCTGTGCCAAGTAAACCAACGGAGCCGAGAATAGTTGCCGTGCCGTAAAGGGCGGCCAGTTCGCCATGCGTTAAAGAGAGAGCGTTACGAATTTCTGTGTTGTAGAGGGACACGTAAAACGTTTGCCCTAAGGCCACAAATACATTCAGACCGAACCCAAAACTCAAGAAAAGCGGGTTTGCAGCAAGAAAACGAAAATACCCCATAGCCCCTTACAGTGCAGCGTCAAGAAAGCGCCGCACATCTGCTGCAATTTCATTTGGATGACTATCCCAACCTACCGGACCATGAATGTCCATGCGTTCGTAAATGGTAGCCCGCTGCACGAGCGATGCAGCTGTGCGCGTGTTCTCACTTAAAGTGTCGCGCATGATATAGAGAAGCGTTGGTTGCTCCACGCTTTGAAGTGCGGCCTTTGTATCATGCGTAAAGACGGCCTCCGGGCCATACCAAGACAACATGCCAGGCCGCATCCGTTCAGCGAACAAAGCTAGTCGTCGCTCCGGTGACATACCATCATAGCCGTCAATAACCTGCTGTGCGTAGTACCGGCCAACATAATCAGGGTCTGCAAACAATGGGCGCGCACCGCCAAAGACAGAACGATTTTTCTCTATTTCTTCATCGGTCAAGAGCGCAAGACTGCTCAGCACCTGGCGTCTTACTAGGTCTGGCCGGTTGGCAGCCAGCTCCACACAAATTTGAGCACCTGTATGGAACCCCAAAACATCAACCAACCTTCCCTCTCCAAAACCAAGTTCTTCCAAGCCTTTTGCCAGCGCTATCGCATACCCTTCAATGCCGGGAGCAGCGGGCGGCGCATCTGACCCGCCAAACCCCGGGGTGTCTGGGCAGATAACGCGGCGGTCGGTCGCCATAGCAGCCTGAAACGCCTGATATTGTAGTCCAGACACAGGGCTTTGATGAAAACAGATGAGCGGCGTCTTTAACTGTGAGGTTGGGAAAGGCGGTATGGCATCATACACGTGTATCTGACCATAGGGTCCATCCACATACCGGCGCTCAACCTGCACACTCATTACTTATCGAGGAAGTTGCGCAAGACCTCACCAATCTCCGCAGCATGCATATCCCACGCCAGGGCATGGGGAATGTGAGTCATCTCAACGACTGTTGCATCTGGAAGCAGAGCCCCCGCCTGTCGCGTATTCTCTGCGAGCATATCATCGAGCACCAACAACAGGGTTGGCTGTATGACTTTTTGCAATTGACCGTATGCATCGTAACTCATAACAGCCTCTGGCGCGTACCAAGCCTTCATCCCCGAACGCAAACGCTCGGCAAACAATTCAAGGCGACGCTCAGGGTCGAGTTCAACATGCCCCTCCAGAACCGTCTGTTTATAAGAAAGCGCTACAAAATCTGGGTCTGTGAAATACGCTGGAGGTCCGCCAAAACGCTGCATCATCATGGTTTTCTGTTCATCAGAAAACAAGGCAACCGAGGGGAAAGTAATTTTCCGCACCAAGTCTGGCCGAATCACGGCAAGCTCTGTTCCGATAACACTGCCCGTGTGGCCACCGAATACATCAACCGGACCAGCACCACCTTTTCCGTACCCTAGACTATCAAGAACAACCGCCATGGCCTTTGCATAATCACCGACAGTGACAACCCCGGGCGGCGTATCTGAGCCGCCAAAGCCAGGAGTATCCGGGCAATACACAACACGGTCTGTGGCCATTTCATCCTGAAAAGGCCGGTACTGAATACCCGACATAGGACTTTGATGAAAACAAATCAGGGGCGTGTTGAGAGCCTTGTCGGCCAATGGATTTGCTTGTCTGAGATGAACCTGTCCATACGGACCATCGACATACAGCCGTTTCGCTTCAATTGTCATATTACCAGCCATGTACTGTAATGCATTCCCTTATCTTATCACCGAAAACAAGCAGTGCTACATTGGTGAGATAAGTCCTCACGCGAATCGTTACACCCAAGACTCGGATCAACAAACCCTGACATGCCAGAAACGCAGCCCACCGATCTTAAATCAGCCCTGATGCTCGCAAGTTCGCATTTCAACGATGGGCGCTTTTTAGAAGCTCTGACCTTAACTGATCAGGTCTTGAAAAAAGATCCTCATAACGTTACCGCACTTCACGTTAGCGGACTCAGCAAACTGAGTTTAGGGCGTGCAGAAGAAGCGCTAGATCTGCTTGAGGCAGCTGCGGCTGGAAAAAAATCTGATGGTGTGATTGCTAACAGCTTGGCTCAAGCCCGGATGGCTGCTGGGCAGTTTGACGAAGCCGCGCGGGGTTTAGAGAAACTTGCACGAAAAAACAAACTGTCCGCGATCGGATTGAACACATTGGGGGACTGCCGCTTACGCCAAGACATGCCCAACAAGGCCCTGGCGTGTTTTGAAAAAGCCCTCAAACTTGATCCAATACTTGGCGCGGCACGCGTTAATATCGGAGAAGCTCTGAAAAACAGTGGCAACATAGAGGGCGCAATTGAACACTACAGAACGGTGATTAAAACTCACCCGGAGTTGCTTTCTGCCTGGCGTAACCTGGGTTTAGCACTACAGTCCGAGGACCTTATCGAAGACAGTTTTGAGTCTTTGGAGTACTACACCGCACGAAACCCAGCAGACTTAACGACCAGATTATCATTAGGATCAAGCTACTTTAATACCAGTCAGTTTGAAAAAGCATTGGCCATCTTTGATGGCGTTTTAAAGAGTGCGCCAACACATGCGGAGGCCTTGAACAATCGAGGTCTTGCCCTACGTATGCTAGGACGTGAATCTGAAGCCGAAAATGCATTCGGCACTGCACTGGCTAACGATCACAGCCTAGACCCAGCACGCTTCAACTTGGCTCATATGTTAGCCGAAACCAAAGGGCGGCAAGCTGCGTTAAAGATATTGGATGAAGCTGTTGCCTTAGCAGCGGAGAAACCTTCAGCCCCTACAGCCCATGTAAAACGGAGCCAGCCCTTATTAAGTGACGGGCTGATCGCAGAGGGCTGGGCCGATTACAAGTGGCGGTTTCAAGAGCCACCAACTTATGCTGGAAAACGAGAGTATACCCCCCCGATCTGGGACGGAAGCAACCTCTCTGGAAAATCTATACTGATCTGGGGCGAACAAGGACTCGGAGACGAAATTCTATATGCAAGTATGATCAACGACGTGATCGACATAGCACAGTCTGTCGCGATTGAAGTTGAGCCACGGCTCGTTCCTTTGTTTGTGCGCTCGTTCCCACTTGCAAGCGTTTACGCACGTTCAAATCCAGTAGATTCTGCTTTGGTTAATCTTAAGGTTGATTGGCAAACCTCTATTGGTGACCTTTGCGAATTTCTAAGGCCAAATTTTGACGCATTTGAGAATGAACGTCCTTACCTCAAGTTTAATCAGAATCTGAGAGCAGAACTGAGGAACAAATATCAAGACTTAGATCCGACCAGACCACTCATTGGAATTGCCTGGCGCAGTGGCCGTAAATCAGAAGGCCGGGACAAATCAATACCGCTAGAACAATGGCGCGATATTCTGGGGCAGGACGCTGTTTTTATCTCCTTGCAATACGGAGCGCATGACGCTGAAATACAAAAGGCGGTCAATCAGCACAAATCTAAAATCATCTCTGATAGCACTGTTGATTCTTTAGTCGATTTCGACACCTTCGCAGCACAAGTCGGCGCGATGGATTTGGTCATTTCAAATAGCAACACGGCCGCTCATCTAGCAGGTGCACTTGGAGTTCCGACCTGGACAATTTTACCGCGGCGCGGATCACGCAGCCTGTTATGGTATTGGTTTAACGAAGGCACAAAAAGCCCCTGGTACACTTCGATGACACTCTATCGGCAGACGAAGTGGGGCGACTGGAGTGATATTATTGACAACGTTGCGACGGACCTGAAGTCTTTTATCACCGCGCAGCAACACGATAAGATATAGCCTAATGCCTACGGAGCTCTGACAATGAAAATAGCGCGCCGGACACTTTTGAGTTCACTCGCCGCAACAACGATAGCCCCAGCTCACGCACAAGCTAACAATTCAAAAATTCTCAGAATTGGAATCGGCGGGCTTCCTACCGAGAAAGGCAACGCTTTCTCCAACATACAAACCCCTAGCATACTACTCACTGGCGGTGTGTTTGATGGCCTAACCCGCCTCACCAAAGACGGTGAAGTTGAACCCTGGTTAGCGACACAATGGGAATTGCTCGACCCACTGACATGGCGATTCACCCTTCGAAATGACGTTGTGTTCTCAAACGGCGAACCCTTCAATTCAGATGCGGTCGCCTTCACCTGTAACTATCTCGCAGGTTCGGGGCCACAAACCGAAGGGTTAAGACGGGACTTCCACTTCCTGGACAAAGCAATCGCCATTACTCCGACGATTGTTGAAATCAAAACGCTAACCCCCGTACCGATGCTACCCAGATACGCCTCTGTCCTTTTAATCGTCGATCCAAAAGCCTGGCAAGATATGGGGGTAGAGCAGTTTTCCTTAACACCCGTCGGCACTGGCCCTCTCATTGTTGAGGCTTGGGAACCGGGACGCGCGATCACCCATGCCAATCCGTTAAGCTGGCGGCCCATGAAAATTGATGGCGTAGATTTCATCGTCTTGCCCGATGCCTCATCCCGCATTCAAGCGATTCTATCCGGTGGGCTAGATGCCGCCTATCAAACAACACCCGAAGACTTTTCTGTTCTTAAAAGCATTGGGGGCAGTATTGCATCGGTTAAAGACGGAGCAGCGTTTTCAATTATGTTGCAATTTGAAGAGGGCAAAGAAACGCCCCTCAATGATCTACGGGTGCGACAAGCGTTGAATCATGCTGTCGACAAACAAACGATTGTTGATGTTCTGCTCGGCGGATTAACTGTTGTTTCTAGCCAGCCTGCAGTCAGGTCTGCCTACGGGTTTGATCCAAACATAGAGCCTTACGCATATGACCCCGACTTAGCGCGCAACCTGCTCACCGAAGCCGGTTATCCAAACGGCTTTGATATGACCTTACTGACGTCTGGCGGCGGCACCAATGGGGCTCTTATTGTGCAGCGCGTGGCGGACGATTTAAACCGGATCGGCGTGAACGTTGACATTCAACAGAGTCCCGTCATGCGATTCCTAATGGACTTCGTGCGGGGTCGCATTGAAACAGATTCGTTTACGTTGCAGTGGGGATCTTACCCCATACTGGATGCCATCCAGATGACTAACATTCATTCGTGCCGTAAAGCAGATCCTTGGTTTTGTGACCGAAGTATTCAACCCACCATTGAAGCCGCCTGGACTGAAACAGACCCGGACACGGCCCTAGATCTGCGCCAACAAGTGATGCGCCATTACCACACACAGGCGCCAAGCATTTTTCTCCATGAAAATATTGGGTTTGTTGGTTTAAGCCCGAGAACGTACGGATACGATCAGACCTTCGGTTATATTGCTTTCGAAGACATAATCTTAAATTGACATAAAACCCTATCTGTCGTGAGAGTTAGCCAAAAGGCGGTCAGGCCTTTAATCAGCCTTTTGATTGGTTGGCCAGTTCACTAAGACATAAGCTTAATAACGCTTAGATCAAATTAACGCAGTTCTCGGGCTAGGCTAGCGCAAACAAGCTAAAGGGCATACCTATGTTTATGAATTTCTGGTACGTGGCTGACTTGAGCGAAAACGTCAAAGAAGAACCAGTTCACATAAAAATGCTTGGCTTTGATTTCGTCGTTTTCCGTGACTCCGCAGGCCAAGTGCATTGCCTGTCAAACGTATGTGTTCACCGCGGGGCCTCTCTCGCGCATGGCAAAGTTAAAGGGGATGCTATCGAGTGCCCTTATCACGGCTGGCAATTCAAAGGAGCCGATGGTGTTTGCACTAAAATCCCCTCTCTCGGAGCTGATGGAAAAATTCCTGCTCGAGCGAAAGTCGACAGCTACCCCACACAAGAAAAGTACGGCCTTGTTTTCGCATTTCTTGGCGATCTGCCAGAAGCAGAACGCCCCCCGATTATGGATATTCCAGAATTTGACCAAGAAGGTTGGCGCGTCACCACGCAAGTCTATGAGTGGACAGCAAACTATCAACGTGCTGTCGAGAACACCTTGGACCCTGCACATACGGAATTCGTACACCCTTCAATGGGATATCAAGGAGACCGTGACGACTATTATGTCCCAGACCTAAAGCTTATCGAAGAACAGTGGGGATGCGGCACAATGACAGTTTTTGAGTCACCCGACCTCCCAGACTCTAAGATGAAAGGGCTAAAAGGCGAAGGCCAAATGGAAGCTGGAGCCGGCAACCACGGCCCCTCAAGCGCTTGGACAAAACTACACTTCAGCCCATTTGCTTGGGCCCACCAGTATGGCTTCTCTACTCCCGTTGATGAGAAAACGTTGAAGCGCTTCTTCCTTCAGGCGCGAAATTTCAGGACCGATGCTGAAATGGATGAGACGATTAATGAACGCAATTCAGCCGTGATGATGCAGGATAAGGTTGTGATCGAGCGTATTGAACCGTTCTACACACCACAGTCCTCGACAGAAGAAGTTCTGGTTAAAGCTGATAATGTGGTGAACCGCTACCGCGAATTCATTGCCAAATGGGAAAGCCAAGGATGGCGCATTGATACGGCTAAAGTGGACCAGCTGCGTGAGGAAAAAGCATTTGCAATCCCGAGCCCAGCGCGACGCAAGACCAAGGGTTGGACCATTGAAGCGGTACCGACTGTTGCGCCAAA
Source organism: Rhodospirillaceae bacterium (assembly GCA_040219235.1). Classification (NCBI taxonomy): domain Bacteria; kingdom Pseudomonadati; phylum Pseudomonadota; class Alphaproteobacteria; order Rhodospirillales; family Rhodospirillaceae; species Rhodospirillaceae bacterium. The sequence continues at coordinate 828,575 of JAVJSV010000011.1, read as the reverse complement.
AGCTTCAGCTAAGGCGGCTGCTGAATAACCAACTTTAAAGCACATCACTTTTTCTATTTTACAGCAAAAATTTAAGCCCCTAGACCCATGGCCTGGGGGCTATTTTTCGCCTACTCAGACACCAAAAATTTATCGATAAACCCCTGATGCGGCACATGATCAAAGTCTCTATAAATCTGCCAGCGCCCCTCGTCATTGCGACGCACGAGGATAAAAGCACGTATTGGGACAAACGTCCTGTTACCCGTCTTCATATCCTTAATGTCATGCCAGGACTGCACCATGAGGTGCCCCCGATCGCCGTAGGTTTCCAGATCCACAATCTCAATCGTTAGATTTTTGGAATACTGCTCAACTGTCGTCCGCATGGCGGCTTCGATCGTATCCCGGCCACGCTGAAGCTCTTGCCCTGGATGCGCCATAATGAGGTCAGGATGGAAGAACTCAACCATGGCATCTGCATCTTGCTCTAAAGAAGCGACTCGCAATCCCTCAATCATGCTGCGCACTTCCTGATCTGAGATAGGATCAGCAACAACAGTCTGAGAAATTGAGAACCCAAACAGTATCGTGAGTAAAAACATCTTTATTCGCATCGTGCAGTCTCCTTACGGTGTCAATAAGACTGGTAGCGATTAGTCAGCCACCATCTCGTTGTTAGAAACCCGACCCAAAAACTTGTCCAGTAGACCTGCATCTTTAAGGGCGTAACGGTACGAGCGACTCACAGGCACAGAAAGACCGCTCGTCATTTTAATCTCATAGGACCGCCCAGCACGTCTTATACTTTCTATGGCTACCGTGCTGACCCAAAATGACCGATGCACTTGCAAACCGGGCAGCCCATGGACTTCGTCTATCGCGTCAGAAAACCGGTAGCGGATCAGTTCATTCTTATCTCCTGCAAAAACACGCAAGTAATGGTCTTCTGCCTGCAAGGCTATTATCTCAGCATCCGTCCCCGCAGTTAAACGCTTCATAAACTCTGGAGGATGCACGTTGAGGGGCAAAGGACGCTGATCAGCATTCGTGTTCCTTTGCGTAAACTCAGTGCCGACGGGAATAGGGTCTGGCATTAGTGTCTTTTTCTGACCATGACAGCCGTATCGAGGTAGGTGGAGGGCCTCGTGGAACACATAATTTACGAGCACCCAAATCATAATGGGCACAGTAATGACACCTAAATACGCAAACACAAACTCTTGCCAAATCAAGTCAGGCGGAAAACCAATGTCAGTTCTGATCCCTGGCGATAAATGGCCTGCCATATCACGTATGAAACTGCGCAACGGACGACTGACCGCAACTCCTGCGAGCCCACCAAGAATCAAGATCAACCAAAGCGGTGGAGTCCATGGCCGCATTAAAAAAGCTGTCAGCCGGGATCCCAAATCAAAGGCGACCCAAAGAGCAAAGAAATTCGCAATCCACTCAAAAAGCGAGACCGCAATTGGATACTCAGCCGTATAACCAGCCCGGTACCAGCCCAGAATTGCGCCAATTGAAACCGGCACGAGAACGTAAAATGTTACGATCTGCCGCCCGGACATAAATGGAAAAGCGACATTCCCAAGCGCTTTAAATCTATCTTTTATAGCTGACTGCGCCACAAGACCGATTCCACTGCCGTTATCCACTGGTTTGATCCAAAATACGTTAGTGAAAAGGATTCTTATGGTGTCACGCCAGTGAGTCAATGCGTAGGAAGGTTAGATACCTCGCGGCTACTGAAGACCCACTCGCGACAATGGCGGCCATTTTGCGACGAGTTCCTGGGACTGACGACATTCGCACCTGCGATGTTACTCTCAGGCGTTATAGTCTGACGGAACTCAGCGTTAAGAAGGTCAAAATGAAAACTCCTTTCTCACGGCGGCAAACACTTACAGGGTTTGGACTCATGGGATTTGCAGGATTAACAGCAAATCTCCCAAACACAGCACAAGCAGCCGATCTGCCGGACGTCACATCGCCTTCAGGTAATCTGTGCAATCTTTTGAGAATGTCAGCCAGTCTCGATCCTGAAGATTGCCCCTGGTACTATAACGGCACAATTTTCGCCGTTATCGGAGAAGAAGCCCCTCGCCCCCTTATGACATTTCAGGGCATGGAGATGTATTGGGCCAAAAAGTTAGAAGAAGGGCGGTACTGGTTCACTGGAAATACCGTTTCTTTCATGACTGATGTCGAAACAGGGGGCTGGCTGCGGACCATGAAGAACCCTTATACCGGAAAAACCTTAGAGGTTCCTGCAGCCGTGCAAGGCGGACGACCTGGACGAGGGTTTCTATATACAGTTGATGGTGTCGAACCATCCTGGGCAGCAGATAAAATTGAAGATAAACCACTGAAGTTATGGTGGACTGCCGCCGGAGATTATGTGTGGCTTCACAACGAGACCGTCTATCCACCGGGCTTACCGCCACCACGTAAACAGCGACAAACCAATTTTGCCCGAAGAGACCATTTCATCGACCCAGAAGTGCGAAAAATACCAGCGACTTTTTCTGCGACGTTTTTCTCGCCCTGGCCTGATTGGATGGAGATGGGTGATCAACCCGGGCACGTCATTTGGCATGCCTCTGGTGCCAAACTAAACACGATCAAGGACCTGCCACCAATGTACAAAGCCAGATTGGAGTCTGAGCATCCGGATCGCATGACTGCCAATCCCGACGCCTAAACGCCTTGATTGTCGCAGATTGCTCTAGAACTGATAGCGCTTGCCGTTGTAACGAATGATGGCGCCTGCATCATCAGGTGTTAGCGCAGCGATCACATCAATCATCCCGCTGATAGAAACTTGTGGCGAGATAAATTCGGGCCCAGGGTTTTCAACCTTCTCGACAGCAACTTCCCCTGGTGTAATAAGTGCAACAGTAACACCGTCTTTAAGGACCTCGCGCGCTAGATTATACATGGCTGCATTCATCGCTGCCTTGCTCACTTTGTACCAATACGCTCCATCAAAGTTTCCATACTTAAAACTATGTACGCCCAGCAGCGCCGTAATGGCGACAACCTTCTTCTGCTGACCCGCCTTAATGTTTTCGTAAAACGCCTCTGTAACACGCAGAGGACCAATCGCGTTGACGCTCATAAAGGTATCAACTGTAGTGTAATCTAAGGTCCCGAAGCTCTGCCCCGGACCTTGAAAGTCGCCAGACACCCCCGCGTTATTAATTAAAACATCAATAGGTTGACCCCTATACTTTTTTGCAAGGGTGGCCAGATGGTCACCGTCGGCCACGTCTAAAAGTTCAATTGCAATATTGCTGTGTGCTTTGGCCAAGCGCTGCAAGTCATCGGCCTGCGCAGGCCGCCTGGTTGTCGCGATGACCTGCCACCCTTTCTCAGCATATTGCCTGACAAATTCCAGACCTATCCCGCGGTTAGAGCCGGTCACGAGCACCGTTGGTTGCTGTGCGGCGGCAGACATGCTTTGCGCACCCGAAGCAGTGATCGCAAGAAATAGCGCTGTGCACGCAACTCTAATGAGCTTTAATCTTGCAAATCTAACCATTGGCATAGTCTCCCGGATCGACTGAAATCGGATTGGTATAAAAGCGCTCAATAACCTGTGCCTCGAAGGCTGTTGGGTCATCGTGTATTTGATCACGAATGTCTGTTGCCATCTTAGCCGCAAAAATGGAGGTCTCACCGGCCTCCATTGCATCCAGCACTTCATGGGCATGTTCCATCGGCGAGGTCTTTGGATAATCCCCCTTACCAGCAGAACGCGTATCAACAGCACCTGTAAAAACACCCGCCACCTGGACCGGGTCGCGATGCAGTTCAGCACGCACCCCCGCCGTCATGGCAGCATACGCCGCCTTGGCTATGGAATAACTCATATATTCGGGCAGACAGAACAAAGCCCCAATGGAAATGATATTGATAATGCCACTTTCTGACCCAGACGATTTAGCATTTTCAATGAGTCGCTTCGCATAAAGTCGGCACATCTCAGCCTGGGACCACATATTTGTATCCATCACGCGTTTAGCGTCGTCTAGCTTACTTGCCGAGAGAATGCGTCGCTCTTCCGGCTCGGCGGGATTGCCAGGAATTCCAGCATTGTTGATCAGCAGTGTGACATCCAACGACTGCGTGCTTACCGCAGCTCTAAGACCTGGATTAGTAATATCAAGCCGGAGCGGTGCCACACGCTTAGGATCCAAAGCCTTTAGTCCGTCAAGCGTTTCTGGCCGCCGCGCTGTTGCATAAACCTTAGCAGCGCCGCGTTCTAAAAGTACTTCGACAAACCCTTTGCCAATTCCCTGGTTGGCGCCTGTGACCAGAGCCACGCTGCCAAATACCTTAAAGGCCATATGTGTTCACCTCAGCCATTCTTTGCTTAATAAGCTTACTCCAGAACCGAGCCAAAACCCTAATTAACAGAGATTTCAACTTATAAAACCGGAGCCTATAATCGACCTCAAAGACCAAATTTATAAGACAAAGGTAATGATTGCTGAGCGACAAAGGCGTGAACACCTGTATGTTCAAACTCTTTCTAGAGCACAAATCATACATTACCAGAGCGACGCAGCTTGATTGCATGTGCGTATAAGCCTAAACAGATAGCTCATTTCAAGCGGAGCATTTTGTGCAAGCCATTGTTTCATCCTCCACTGATCGAAACGTCGCAACCAGATCGTCAGCGACACCCCAAACTTAAGGGGCAAGTCTCGATCAGCGCTGCCGTAGGTATGCCGAATCACCGGATTTCCGGGTGTTGGGTCTGCCTGAAGGATTACGCTGCTGTTACACATTTGAATGTGTATACCGCACAAAAATCGAGACATTGAACAATGATGAATCCGACACTGACTGACCTTGGTTGGTCTACCTTCTTCCAATCTCAACTTTCTATCGAAGATATGGAAACCCTTAAGGCTGCGCGCGTGATCGCTGCGCACCGCGGCGCAGTAGATGTGCTCAGCACGGCGGGTGAACTACGCCTCTCTCTACCCAATACAGATATGACAGACGACAACATCCCGACCGTCGGGGATTGGGTGCTTATTAATCTTAACGCTGACAACACGGGTACGCTCGAAAGGCTTCTGATGCGGACCAGTATTTTCAAACGCAAGGCACCTGGACACGACAGGCGCACCCAGTTGATTGCTGCAAACGTTGACACATTGTTCATCGTGTCCTCTTGCAATCAAGACTTCAACACCGCCCGCCTAGAACGTTACCTTGTGTTGGCTGGAGAGGCTGGCGTCACCCCTGTTATTGTATTAACCAAAGCTGACCTCTGTGAAGACGTCAGACCTTACATTGAAGAAGCCTCCAGACTTGGCAGCGTTTCATTCGTTGAAGTGATCGACGCAAGATCTCAAGAGTCTGTCGAAAAACTGAAACCTTGGTGTGTGACCGGCCAGACCATCGCCGTTGTCGGGTCATCCGGCGTAGGCAAATCAACAATATTAAACACACTGTCTGGCGAAACAGTGCAAGCGACACGCAGTATTCGTGATGATGATGCAAAAGGACGACACACCACAACTGGCCGCTCTCTGCACCACCTCCCCTCGGGAGGGTGGGTGCTGGATACGCCAGGCATGCGCGAACTACAACTCGCAGACGTTGAACAGGGCTTGGGGCAGGTCTTCGGAGATATTTTTGATTTTGCCGAGCAGTGCCGGTTCTCTGATTGCTCACATCTTGCTGAACCAGGTTGTGCCGTTAAAGAAGCTGTTAGTCGTGGTGATCTCGATGAACATCGGCTGTTGCGGTTTCAAAAACTTTCGGCGGAAGATGCTCGAAATACAGAAAGCGTTGCGGAGCGCCGTTCCAAAGACAAAAAATTCAGCAAGCTCATAAAGGGCGTAAAGCAGTATCGCAAATTCACTGGAAAAGAATAACATTAACAAAAATACTTGGAGTCGCGCCAATGTGATGATGGCACTGAGGCGTTCTTAACTCTTTCTTTGCATTGCCAAGGCATTTTCGGCACTAATAAAAGGTATCTGAGAAAGTATCTTCTCTCCAAATCTATGGCGTGACTCAGGTGTACGCACGTCCTCTTTCAGACCACTAGACACAGCGGAGCAATGTGGTGGGTGATCTTAGCCACGACCCTAAAGGTTACTACGCAATGCTTGGTGTCTCCGAAAATGCGGACGCGGATAGCATCAAGAGTGCTTACCGTGGCAAAGCAAAACGGTTACATCCAGATATTAATCCCTCGCCTCTTGCTGCCAAACAGTTTCAGCGCCTGACAGAAGCCTACAATGTGCTGTCTGACATTGATAAGCGCGCGGCCTACGATAAAACTCGGTCAACAAAGACGGGACAAACAGATTCTGGCCCAAATTCTAAATCACACGCAAAAGCACAGGCACAAGCTCAGACAAAAACTGAACCCAAGGCCAAGCAAGACACCAAGTCGAAACCTAATCAAAAAGAAACACAGACTAACAATCAAACATCGCACGCTCAGAATTCAACACGCGCATCGTCTAGTCTCAAACCAGAACTGTGCCAATGTGGGAAAGTGACAGCACAGCCGCGTTATGTAGAGTTTGATATGGTGGCGGGACAGGGTCGCTCTGTAAAAAAGAAAACTGTATCTGGTGTGTTTTGTAGAACCTGCGCCGATCGGGCGGCTTTGAAGGCAAGTATTGTGACCTGGTTAACAGGTTGGTGGGCCATTCCAAATGGGCCAAAAGAAACCATCAAGGCCTTATTGAATAATGTTCGAGGTGGTCGCAAACCTGCTGATCGCAATACGCGTTTACTGGTGCATCAGGCGAAAGCCTTCCAAGAACGCGGAGACTTGCCCCTTGCGCGCGGCACCGCCGAACAAGCGCTGACTTATGCCAGCACACCAACACTACGACGAGAGGTGGATACTCTTCTGCTCTCGCTTTCCGCACATAGGGCAAAACAATTAAAGACCCGTTGGGATAAACCGGGGTGGGCTCCAATTGCCCAACTCATGCCACTGATCGTATTTATTGTTTGGCTTAGTGTAACCGCCACAATGAGTGCACCGACATCTCTAACGAATTGGACAAAGGAGGCTGCCGGGCGAATTGGCACATTCATCAGTGGACCTTCGGTGCGCATTGGTGCGAATGTTTCTGTTACAACGGATGCCTTGAACCTTCGAACCGGCCCGGGACAGGATTATCAGGTTCTGATCATACTTGCGAAAGGCACGAACCTGCTCGTGACCGAGGTGAGTCCAGGCGGGTCTTGGGTGCGCGTCGTCGCACCTGACGGAACTGACGGCTTTGTGCCGTTGCGGGCCGTCTCTACAATGCCTTAGAGCACATGCACATTTAGCTCTCGACGATGCAACTCTAGCCCCATTTCATCAAGCTCGATTTGCTCAAGGCGGTTTTCCTCCAGCGCCTCTGCTTCGTCACGCTGCTCTTGTGTGATTTCAAAAGTTTTAAGGCGACGGTAGGCTTCTGACAATTCATCACGAGCCGCTTCTATTTGTTCACGCACCTGGACTAGAACTTGCAGAAACTGCTCGTGCCGCGTTTCCCAATGCTTGAGATAGGGTGCAAATGTAGATCCTTCGAGAAGGCCTGCGCTTGCCATGAAAGATTTCTCGTTTTCTTTCTCTTGGTGCAGCGCATCGATGCCGCTCAGGACAGCCTCTTCCTGACGCAGCAATAAAGCCATGGCTCTCTGACGCTCATCAACTTCAAATTTTCTCAAGCGAATTAACGTTTCAAGATCACTTTGCGGCATTGTGCGCTACCTACTCCGCCGCCTGGGGTGACGTCTTAGAAGCCCCCTTTGCGTTGGATGGATTGTTCAGATCAGGCCCTGGCCCGGTAACAGATATTGGTTTTGGAGCTGAAGCGGGGGGGGCCGCTTTATCAGTTACAGCACCAAGCTCATCTGGCGGTGTCAAAGCTTCCTCAAGAAGGCGATAACACGTCTCAAGGTCGGAGTGATCGTCTTTCGTCTGTCGCATAAAGTCTTCAATACGTGGATAATAGAACATCGCCTCATCAACTTCAGGGTTTGACCCTCGGCGATACGCACCAAGCCGAATCAATTCGGCCATATCCTCATACGCTGAAATATATTTCCGGGCGCGTTTGAGAAGTTCATTTTGATCATCCGTATTGCACCCTGGCATGGTTCTGGAAATCGATCTAAGAACGTCAATGGCCGGGTACCTGCCACGCTCTGCAATGGCCCGGTTCAGCACAATATGGCCATCTAAAATACCACGCACCGCATCTGAAATGGGCTCGTTATGATCATCACCTTCGACGAGAACCGTAAACAATCCAGTGATGTTACCCGTTTTTTTACGGCCCGGCCCCGCGCGCTCGAGCAGTTTTGGAAGCTCAGCAAAAACACTGGGCGTATACCCCTTGGCCGCGGGGGGCTCCCCGGCCGAAAGACTTATTTCGCGCTGGGCCATTGAAAAACGAGTTACGGAGTCCATGAGACAGAGGACGTTCTTACCCTGATCGCGAAAGTATTCCGCGATAGCTAGCGTTACATAAGCAGCTTGACGGCGCATCAAAGGCGGTTCGTCAGATGTCGCGACAACAACGACAGACCGCGCAAGTCCGTCTGGGCCAAGATCGTCTTCAATAAACTCTCTGGCCTCACGACCACGTTCACCAACCAGACCTACAACAGTCACATCAGCGTTGGTATAGCGGGCCATCATGGACAAAACCGTCGATTTGCCAACACCAGAACCCGCGAAAATACCCATACGCTGTCCATGACAACAGGTTGTAAATGTGTTGAGTGACCGAATCCCCATATCGACTTTTGAGCCAATGCGTTTGCGGGTGTGAGCGGGTGGCGGTGAATTCTTAATCGGATAAGGGTTTGCACCTGATGGCAGTGCGCCTTTCTCATCAACGGGGCGCCCCATTGCGTTGATCACACGCCCAAGCCAGGCATCTTCAGGGAAAATTGCAGGCTGGCTCTCACCAATTTCAGCGCGGCACCCTAGACCAACACCTTCAAGAGCTCCAAAAGGCATCAGTAGGGCGCGGTCATCCCGGAAGCCGACAACCTCACAGACAACACGACGATTATCACGCGTGATGATATTGCACCTGTCGCCAACAGATAAGTTGCCCTGAACACCTGAGACTTCGATCAATAGGCCCTGGACTGCGGAGACGCGCCCGAAAACGCGATGCACCGAAAGACGGCCCAAATCGTTGATTAGTGTTGAGATATCTACCGTCACCGCACTCTAAGTCCCATCGCTACTGGCCGTTTTTCGCCATTATCTACCCGTCATAGCATGTGCGAGTCCCCGTCACACAGGCCAAGGCCGCAACCCAACGCTAAGGTCACTATTCAACATACTAAGGAGAGGCTGTTAACGGCGGGTAAAGGGCGCGATGCGCTCCAATCATTTGATTTCGCTACCATATTGCGACTCGGCAGCACTCCTGGCATTACTTGACGCTTCATGATATCTTAACATCCGTTAAGAAGTGGGTGTGAACGGAAGGGGCTAACTGTCATGCGTATTCTTTTGGTCGAGGATGATCCATCGACGGCACAAACCATCGAAACCATGTTGAAGAAAGAAGAGTGGGTCGTTGACACCACTGACATGGGTGAAGATGGCATCGAGATCGGAAAACTCTACGAATATGATTTGGTGATCCTAGATCTGATGCTGCCAGATATGGATGGCCTTGAAGTGCTCCGTCAGTTGCGAAACTCTAAAGTAAACACGCCGGTTCTGATTCTATCTGGTTTGACGGAGCCCTCTAAGAAAGTTCAAGGGTTTGGCATTGGCGCAGATGATTACCTGACCAAGCCTTTCAACCGAGATGAGTTGATGGCTCGTATTCAAGCCATTGTCCGCCGCTCAAAGGGGCATTCACAACCGAAGGTCGAAGTCGGCAAGCTTGCTGTTCACCTAGAAGACCGGACTGCTGCGGTAGAAGGCGAGCCGTTACATCTGACTGGCAAAGAATATGGCATTTTAGAACTCCTAGCTTTGCGCAAAGGAACCACTTTGACCAAGGAGCAGTTCCTCAACCATCTCTATGGTGGCATGGATGAACCGGAGCTTAAGATTATTGATGTTTTTATCTGTAAATTGCGCAAGAAAATCGCCAATGCCACCGGTGGAGAGCATTACATTGAGACAGTCTGGGGGCGCGGGTATGTGCTGCGCGAAAGCATGACCGCCGCAGATCTTCCTCCGGCCAAAGCAGCGGCAGGCTAACGCGCTGAGACAAACACGCACCAACTCCCGCCTTCTGGATCATTTCCTGCTGCGAATTTAGCCTTGGGATGGTATAGCTCCGTCCCATGAGTGCAGATCATCACGAAAATCGTAGGATTGAGACGGATCAGCCGCGTGCGTCCAACAGATCAGTTGGTATGGTGTTGGCTGTGGTTTTTTCCTTAATCGGTTTTTGGCCTCTGATCAACGACTCAGCGGTGCATATCTGGGCCCTGGCCATTGCCGCTGGATTGCTGGTTTTAGCACTGGTGCTGCCCCGCGCCTTAACGCCAGTTGCTTGGGCTTGGCTAGGGCTGGGACATTTACTTCACCTCATTACCAGCCCAATCGTCTTGAGCGCCCTTTATTTCTTTGCCGTAGTTCCAACTGGTATTTATTTAAAAATTACCGGAAAAGACCCGCTGCGTCTAAAGGCAGACCCAGAAGCTGACACCTATTGGATCGACAGAACCCCACCGGGCCCTGATCCTAAATCTTTACATCAACAGTTTTGAGATTGAGTGATGTCTTTTATTTCTGAGTTCTGGCAGTTCTTGAAAGTCCGCAAGAAGTTCTGGCTGTTGCCGATGATCATTATGCTGGTCTTATTCGGCGGTCTGATTGTGCTGGCCCAGGGCAGTGCGGTCGCACCTTTCATTTATACAATCTTTTAAACGGCTGACTGAAAGATCATCGTGCGTATTTTAGGACTCTCCGCCCTTTATCATGATAGTGCAGCTGCACTTCTGATTGACGGTGAACTTGTAGCCGCAGCACAGGAAGAACGCTTTACCCGCATCAAGCACGATGCTGATCTTCCCACACACTCCATTCAATATTGCCTAGACCACGCAGGACTGGAGGCATCTGACCTCAATGCGGTCGCATTCTACGAAAAGCCATTTCTTAAATTCGAGAGATTACTTGAAACTTATGCGGCCTTTGCGCCACGCGGTCTGACCTCGTTTAGACGCGCCATACCAGTGTGGATGAAAGAAAAACTATTCCAAAAAGACAATCTGATCGGCCACCTAAAGTCGTTCGATAAGGATGTGGACTGGGCAAAGAAACTCGTTTTTTCAGAGCACCACCTTAGTCACGCGGCCTCGGCATTTTTTCCGTCACCGTTTGAAAAAGCTGCCGTTCTAACAATGGATGGCGTAGGTGAATGGGCCACCACATCCCTCGCGCTAGGCGACGGCAACAGCCTTGCCATTCATAAAGAGCTCCATTTTCCGCATTCCCTTGGGTTGCTATATTCAGCCTTCACCTACTACACGGGCTTTAAGGTGAACTCAGGTGAGTACAAGGTCATGGGACTGGCCCCTTATGGTCGGCCGCGCTATGCGCAGAAAATTTTAGACCATCTCATCGACCTTAAAGAAGACGGCACCTTCCGCCTGGACATGTCTTACTTTGATTTCGCCACCGGCTTAACAATGACAAATCATCGCTTTGATGAGCTTTTTGAAGGGCCACCGCGCGATCCAGAAAGCAACATTGGCCAACGTGAGATGGATTTAGCGGCCTCCGTTCAAGCTGTTACTGAGCAAGCCGTACTTCGCTTGGCTAGAGGAATAAAAAGGGACACGGGTGCAAGCAATCTTTGCCTGGCTGGCGGGGTCGCTTTGAACTGCGTGGCAAACGGTAAACTGCTGTCGGAAGGCATATTTGAAAAGCTTTGGGTTCAACCAGCCGCAGGTGACGCCGGTGGTGCGGTGGGCGCAGCGATGGTTGCGCATCACCTTCATAATGAAGGGCCGCGCAAAGTTGTGGCGCACGGTGATGGCATGTCCGGAACCTACTTAGGGCCAAGTTACGATCAGGCTGATATCGAAGAGAGATTAACAAAAGCCGGAGCCGTTTTTGAACGGGTAGATGATCAATCTTTGATCGACCAAACAGCAGCAGCATTGGCTGAAAACCAGGGTGTGGGGTGGTTTCAAGGACGGATGGAGTTTGGACCCCGCGCTCTTGGCGCACGATCAATTCTGGGCAATCCAACGGACCCGGAAACACAGCGTACTTTAAATTTGAAAGTAAAATTCCGGGAAAGCTTCAGGCCATTTGCACCCGCAGTCTTGCGGGAAGACGTTGCGGATTGGTTTGAGCTTGATGCAGACAGCCCCTACATGCTGATCGTAGCACCGGTCAACAACGACCACTGCCTGCCCTTGTCACGGCTGGATATGGAGCGACGGGGAACTGATAGAGTAAATGCGCTCAGGTCGACCATACCGGCCGTCACTCATGTGGATTATTCAGCTCGCGTCCAAACAGTGCATCAAGATACAAATCCCCGCTTTCATGCCCTGATCAGTAAATTTAAAGACATCACCGGTATTCCGGTCATCGTCAACACCAGCTTTAATGTGCGCGGCGAACCCATTGTCTGCACGCCGGAAGACGCCTTTAAGTGTTTCATGGCGACAGGGCTTGATTTGCTGATCATTGAGAATTGCATCTTACGCAAAAACGCGCAGAACCCTGACTTAAAAGAAGACTACGTGAGCAACTTTGAACTGGATTAAATCGGCAAGGATTACAACTTGCTTTCCGCGAGAGACCGCACCTTAGGTCGATCAGTTCTATGAATACCGAAAACACCCAGATCTGGCGCGATGGGTTTGAAGCTCTCTGAAACACCAACCGTAGTTTCATTTAGACCCATATATAGCACGCCATCGTCACCAAGAAGTCGAGACACACGACCCAGCACCTTTGCCTTGGTTTCCTGATCAAAGAACATCAAAACATTGCGGCAGAACACGACATCAAATGCACCAAGAGGATAAAGTTCGTCCAATAAATTCCATGTCTTAAATTCAACACCGGACCGCAAAACATCTTTGATACGCCACTGAAACTCACCAACCTTATCGAACCCACTGAGGAGCATCTTGATCGGTAGGCCGCTCTGCGCCTCAAATTGAGAGTACAAACCTTTCTCAGCACGGCTAATAGAGGTCTGTGACAAATCCAGACCGATGATTTGAGGGTCACAACCTGCAACGACTTTTGCTTCTTGCCGGAGCATCAACGCCAGAGAATAAGCCTCCTGCCCTGTTGATACACCACAGCATAAAATTCGAAACGTCTCTTTGTCTTTACGTGCTTTAGCCAAATTAGGAAGTGTTACAGAGCGAAAGTGCTCAAATGGAGACCAGTCCCGAAAAAAAGATGTTTCTGAAGTCATCATCGCATCGACGACTTCACGAATTAGAGAATTTTCACCCTGCCGAAGATAACTGATCAATTCACCCAAACCATTGATACGCCGTCGCCGGATCAATGGCATGAGTCTATTTTCAATTAAGTAGGATTTATCTCGACTTAAAATCAAGCCTGAGCGATCTCGCAGCAAAGATGACACAAAGTCAAAATCTTCAGCGGTCACAGCACAGCACCAATCATTTTCAACTTGGCATACACAATCTCACCGTCAAACGGCTTCATGATATACTCATCGCCACCAGCATCCAGCGCCTGCTGGATATGCTCGACATCATTCTGTGTAGCGCAGAAAACAACTTTAGGTGTGTCACCGCCCGGCATGCTGCGCAGGGCTCTAATAAACTCAATGCCCGACATATTTGGCATATCCCAATCAAGCAGCACAACATCGGGCATATGACTGCGAGACGTTTCCAAAGCCTTATTACCGTCGGCAGCTTCATCTGCTGTAAATCCAAGATCCTCAACAATGCGAGTGGCAACGCGGCGGATCACACGTGAATCATCGACAACGAGGCAACGTTTCATATTGGTGTTACTGAGAAATCGCAGTCCATAAAAAAGCCACGCGTCCCCGTCCCCACTTCAAAGACTATTGGTCTGGTGATTTACAGTAGAAGGTTAACAGGGTGGGATAAAGCCATAGATGGCAAGGCCTTATCGCCTCGATACAATATTTATTAGAAGGTTAGAGAAATCAAAATTAATTTATCGCGTCAGCTAGCCCCAGTTGGCCTTAACAACAACCCCTGTTTCGTCAGCATCCAACGAGAGATGCCCCCCAAGCCTCTCAACAATAAGACGTGTATGATACGCCTGAACCGTATGGGGCGTAATTTCAGGCACTTCTGGAGCATATAAGATATCGTGAACGACATCACGAACCTTTGATATACGGCCCTCAGCCGTGCGGTTTTTCACGGCAAGCTCGACGGAACCGCCTTGACCTTTGCACTCGACGACCAAGGAACGGCAACTGGGCATACACTCAATACCAAAGAGTATGAGATTCGAAATCACTTGTGTGGCTTCGTCGCCTAATTTGGCGACAAAGGGCTGAAACTGACCCTGGTCAGGCCAGGACAGTGTTGGCCCACCAGAAGGCCCTGATGTTGCAATAAGGTAATCTTCAAAAATCCCAGAGAGATCACCCATAGACGCTGCACCACTCCCTGACCACCCAAATGCGAGCCTAAGAAACTTGAGCTTCCGGCCTGCTGCATCGGCGCTCCCAGACAACAACGACAACGTCTCCTCATCAACCAGGGACAAGTCTGATCCAATGAGTTCGACTCCTGCTGACACAGCACCTACTGGACCGGCCAAATCGTGGCAAAGGCGCGTGCACAGCAGGTGTGCAATCTTAAGGTCTTCAATCATCCCCACCCCGGTTTTCAAAAATGCATAATGATTATAGCAATGGGTTGCGTTGTGACCCAACCACCTAGACTATAATTTATCACACTCCAAAGCTCATGCGTTAGTGTGGGGGAGATAGCTTTATGGAACACGATTTCACACCCGGAATGCTGGTGATAAATCCAGCTCAATCAGACTGGGGTATTGGACAGGTACAGTCTGCTGTGGGTACGAAAGTGACTGTAAATTTTGAAAATACGGGAAAAATAACCTTGAACACGGCGGTTGTTGAGCTTGAAGAAGTGGACCTTGAGAATTTGCCTCCCACTTGAGAGTGCGTCCGCTTCTAGCCATATAAGGGAAACAACAGCCTACTGCGCGTATTTACCCAGTTCAAACCAATGATTAACAAAACCACATGCATCGTGATAAAGACATCTCATGATTGATCCATTCGGCCGAACCATAAACTACCTGCGTGTGTCCGTGACAGACCGGTGTGACCTCAGATGCGTTTACTGCATGTCTGAGGACATGGTTTTTCTACCTAAAAAAGACCTCTTGACCCTTGAGGAACTAGACCGCCTGTGCAGCACCTTTGTTGAGCTAGGCGTTCGTAAACTACGACTTACCGGGGGAGAACCTCTCGTCCGACGCAATGTGATGTCATTGATCCAATCTCTCGGTCGACACTTAAAGAGCGGAGACCTGGAAGAACTTACGCTTACGACCAATGGCACCCGTCTCGCAGAGTTCGCTGACCAGTTGGTTGATGCGGGCATGAAGCGCATCAACGTGTCGCTGGATACACTGGATCCGGACCGCTTTAAGAAGGTTACCCGCTGGGGAGATCTCAGCAAAGTGTTAGCCGGACTTGATGCGGCCAAAAAAGCCGGCTTGGCGGTTAAGATTAACACGGTCGCGATGCGTAACTTTAATGATCAAGATATAGATAGAATGGTCGAGTGGTGTGGAGAGCAAGGGTTTGATCTGACCTTCATTGAGACCATGCCCATGGGTGACATCGATGAGGATCGGACAGCCCAATATATGCCACTTAGTCTGGTTCGCGCCAACTTACTAAAATCTTGGACTCTGGATGAAACCGACTATAAAACTGGCGGTCCTGCTCGGTACACGGTTTGTAGAGAGACTGGGCAGCGCGTTGGCTTCATTACACCGATGACGCATAACTTCTGCGAGTCATGCAATCGGGTTCGGCTTACCTGCACTGGAACCTTGTATATGTGTCTGGGCCAGGATGATGCGGCTGATTTGCGCACGCCACTGCGACAGAGTGAAAGCAACGAACCTTTAATAGCCACCATTCATGAGGCTATTGAGCGAAAACCAAAAGGCCATGATTTCATTATAGATCGGCGCCACAATCGCCCTGCGGTTTCTCGGCACATGAGTGTGACTGGCGGTTAGGTTCCGCTCGTGAATCCTAGTATAGTCAAGCTATACCTCCGGCAGAGACCTCTTTATCTTGGATACTTCCATGGCCATTCCAACCATTGCCTTTGTAGCCACAGACAGCGAACCAGCACAGGTTGCCTTGAGCGACCTTGAGAGTCGATATGGACATGTCAGCCCAGAGGATGCCGACATCATCGTCGCCCTCGGTGGAGACGGGTACATGCTGGAAACGCTACACACCTATATGCCTCTAGACAAACCTGTTTTTGGAATGCATCGCGGCACGGTCGGCTTCCTGATGAACGATTACGCAGAAGAAGGTCTTCCCGCCCGCCTTTCAAAAGCGGACAGCGTAAAAATCCACCCCTTAAAAATGACCACGCGCGATAATAAAGGAAAAGAATCCTGGGCACTGGCGATTAACGAAGTGTCTATGCTTCGCGAATCCAGACAAGCGGCAAAACTTCGTATATCCATTAATGGTCGCTGCCGTATGGAAGAATTGGTTTGCGACGGCGCACTGGTATGCACTCCGGCCGGCAGCACAGCATACAACCTTTCCATACATGGCCCTGTGTTACCTCTCGGTGCGAGCTTACTGGCTGTAACCCCCATCAGTGCTTTTCGTCCGCGACGCTGGCGCGGTGCAATTGTCCCTGATAATGCCGTTATTAAGTTTGAGATTCTTGAAGCTGACAAG
The DNA here is from genome assembly GCA_040219235.1 of Rhodospirillaceae bacterium. Classification (NCBI taxonomy): domain Bacteria; kingdom Pseudomonadati; phylum Pseudomonadota; class Alphaproteobacteria; order Rhodospirillales; family Rhodospirillaceae; species Rhodospirillaceae bacterium. Next base: position 811,665 of record JAVJSV010000011.1, on the reverse strand, counting down.
CGTCCTGTTAGCGCCGTCGCAGACCGGGCCGAGGTCCGTCATGTTGTGGAAGTTACGGTTGAAGAGGACCACAGCAACGCCATCACGATGCTGTTCGATTCCGAACATAACCTTGAAGAACGGATACTCACCGAACAATTCTCGCCGTGATCGACACGCCGACACAAACGCCCAAAGTAAAATTACCAGTCGCAAGTTTGCATAATATAGCTCTGAGCATCACTCTGGGAATTGCGGGCGGTTGGGTTTTCTACAGCCTATCATTACCATTACCCTGGATGCTGGGCGCAATGGCGACAACATCCGTGGCCGCCGTTCTTGGGCTCCCCATGGCAATGTCGAAATACTTGCGACACATTATGATTGCCGTTATCGGTGTGCTACTCGGTAGCGCTTTCACTCCGGCCCTAACAAGTCAGATTCTGCAATGGACCTTAAGCTTAACTGTACTTGCGATATTCCTGCTCATGTTAGCGATTATTATTCCCTGGTGCCTACAACGCGCAGGCTATGACCGCCCAACTGCTTTCTTTTCTGCACTCCCCGCAGGACTTACAGAAATGACCACGGTAGGTTCCGAAAATGGTGGTAACCCTCACATTATTGCGCTCACGCACACCGTCCGCATCTTAATCGTCGCCTTTACTATTCCATTTCTTATGGTGTTATTCGCTGGCTATGAGCGACCCGAAACTCTTATTGTACCAGCATTTGAGATTTCAACCGTGGACATCGCAATGCTCACAGCATGCGCAGTTGTGGGATTATGGCTCGGCATAAGATTTAGATTTCCAGCCGGATCACTGGCCGGACCACTCGCACTCAGCGCAGTGGTTCATGTATCAGGACTAACAGCCTCTTCACCACCTGACAGTTTGGTGGCGATTGCCCAGGTCGTATTGGGGACATCGGTCGGGTCAAGGTTTGCAGGATTAACCATCGCAACCATGAAAAAGACGCTAACCCTGGCAGTAGCCGTTACACTAGGAATGCTTGCCTTGAGCGGCACGGGCGCGGTTCTTCTTGCGCCGGTTCTTGAGATTCATCCGATGGCTTTAATGTTAGCCTTGGCCCCGGGCGGCGTAACCGAAATGAGTTTGATGGCCCTCGCACTAAATCAAGACATTGCGTTCGTCACAACGCATCATCTTGTCCGTATCGGGCTCATTGTCATGATAGCTCCGGCGACATTTGCCGCATTTCAGCGCTTGCACGGCGATAAAAATTAACCGAATTACCAATGAAAGCCTGGAATGATAGCCCAGGGTTTGCGGTCGTGTTCTTCGGCTAATTTTGTAGCTGCCTGTAGTTCAGCCGCTTGACCATAGGCAACACTTAAAGCTTCACCGTGAATACCACCGGTGCACCAGATTGCCTTTAGGCCGGATGCATTTGCACCTGCGACGTCGGTATCAAGGGCATCGCCGATAACACCCACACGCGCCGGATCAGAAATCTCCAAACGTTCAACCGCGAGATGATAGACGGCAGGATCCGGCTTACCACGGTATACTGCACGCCCACCAATGTCCTCGTATCGCCGCGCAATCGCACCCGCGCAAATCACACGACGGCCTTCACGTATGACAACGTCATCCGGGTTAGCACACACCATAGGAAGGTCGCGAGTCAGAGCCTCCTGTAGCACCGCTTCATAATCAGCTAGAGTTTCATCCAATTCGACTGGGCCGGTGTTTAACAAAAATGTGACATCATCAAGGGACTGAATCCGTTCAATACCCGTTTCTTCTAGCACGCTCACATCACGCTCAGGTCCAATGTGGTAGGCGCGCGAACCCAGAGTCGCGAAAAATGGATCTGAGCGCTTTGTTAGTTCCTGCCACGTTGCCTCTCCAGATGAAAAAACATCGCCGTAGAGATCGCGCGCGATACCCATACTGGTCATACCATCAACGAGAAGCCGGCTACGCCGCGGCGCGTTTGATAACAATATGGTTTTTAAGCCGGTTTTCTTGAGGGCTTGAAAGGTCTCCACAACACCAGGATATGCCGTGACGCCGTCATGGATGAGCCCCCAAAGGTCAAGAATGAAGCCATCAAATTCTGCGGTAACTTCGGACAAACCGTTAACAGCTTTCACGTAGATTCTCCTTGGCAGTGATCAGCCCCTACAGCGTCTGACACACTTGCAAACCCGTCCGCATGAAGCAGCTGCCGAAGTTCAGCCTTGAGCTTCCCAACTAGGGCTGGCCCCTCAAACACTAATGCAGAATATAATTGCACCAGACTGGCGCCAGCTTTGATTTTTTCATACGCCTCGGCACCAGTGGATACACCACCGACACCAACCAAAGGAATTTCTCCGCCAGTGCGAGTATAGACCAAACGCAGCATCTCTGTTGACGCAGAAAACAGCGGCTTGCCACTCAGCCCGCCCATTTCTGATCGTGCCTCTGAAACAAGGTTATCAGGTCGCGCAATTGTTGTATTTGAAATAACCAGTCCGCTTAACTTATGGCGTAACGCCAGGTCACAAAGATCATCAATATCTTTATCTTCAAGATCAGGAGCGATCTTGACCAGGATTGTCGGTTTTCGAGACTGGGGGGATTCCTCACAAGCAAACCGAACAGCGTCTACAATGCCGGTTAATTTTTCAGGGTCCTGCAGCGCACGCAGCCCTGGTGTATTTGGTGAAGAGACGTTGATTGTCAGAATATCGGCGACGGACGCCAACGCCCCTGCAAGTTGCGCATAGTCAGACTCAGGATTTTGCGAATCTTTGTTCAGTCCGAGATTTACGGCGATAGGACCTTTGATAATCTCGCCATCTTTGCTTGCTCTGAGAGATGACAAGCGATCTGCTACAATGGTGGCGCCGACACTATTCAAACCCATCCTGTTGATGACAGCCCGGTCTTGAGTGAGGCGGAACAGCCGCGGCTTAGAATTACCCGCTTGAGGTCTTAACGTGACCCCTCCAACTTCAACGGACCCAAAGCCAAGCCGAAACAACGCTGGAATGGCCTCAGCATGCTTATCAAACCCTGCCGCAAGGCCAATCGGATTTCTAAAATTGCGCCCCCACACACGCGTTGCCAAACCATCATCCGAGCCTGAAGCTGGCAAACACCAGTTCGGAGCAGTTTTTAGCCCATGCAAAGCCGCAGCATGCGCCCGTTCTGCGTCGATTCGCCATAAGATTGGCTTGATCCAGGGGTAGAAGTCCGTCATTAGATTAGATGCTCATTAAGCTAAAATACCACGAAGGCTGACCGTTCTTTAACGGAATTGGCCTAGAATCAACAATCATTAGAAAAAGCATTGGTTTTTTGTTCTTTTGCGTGGTGCCATGAGGTTATAATTGGCACGTCCCGTCATGATTTAGCAAAGCGTTTGTTACTGTGCGATCTGATCCCAAACTATCATCCCGCGGTTTAGCCCGCCTGATCGAGCAAGTCGGTAAGGCATGTTATAATCTTGGCTATACGCCTGGGCTAAATCCGGCTCAATGGGCAGCTTTGCGTTATTTTCAAGAAACCACGGTCGATCGCAGAACAGTCACGGGGTTTGCCAATTTTCAAGGCACGACCAAGGGGACGGCATCTCAAACCGTTGCTGCTATGGTTCGCAAAGGATTTTTGGAAAGAGTCGCAGATAAAAATGACCGACGGGTCCATCGGCTTGTGTTGACTGAGGAAGGCGAGAACTTGCTCGCTCAGGACCCCTTGCAAGCACTCGCCTCCGCCGTTGATCAGCTTGAAGAACAAGAGCGATGGGCCTTGGCTGTCAACATGGAAAAAGTCTTGCGGCAAATCATCAAGGCATAAAGACCTAAGACGCGCTTAAACCTGCTCTCCTGGAGCGACGGTTTCCCCCGCCATCACAGCATCAATCGTCTTAAGCAGTTCTTCTTTCTCGAAAGGTTTGTAAACTACAGCTTTTGCACCAAAGGTTGATGCTAATGGTGCGGTATACGTGAGAGGTGCATTTGGTGCACCACCTGAAATCACAACCACCGGCACATCATTACCAGCGCCACGTATTTCTTTCAGGAGAGAGATACCATCCATTTCTGGCATCCAAATGTCGCTCACAACCATATCATAAGAATGCTCTGCTAACTTCGCTAAGGCTTCCTTGCCATTGGCCACATCATCAACATCATGACCGGCACTTGCCAATATCTCACGTACTGACAGACTAACTTCTGGAGAGTCTTCAACTAATAGAATGTTCACCTGGGCGACTCCATATCATTGGTGCTGTCGATAGCCTCAACATACTCTGGAATGTATACCATCGCCGTTGTTCCCTGATCAACTTCGCTCTCAAGCGATACTGCCCCACCCCACCCTAAAACAATGCTGTACACAACCGATAAGCCTAGCCCTGTGCCCTGACCGACCGGTTTAGTTGTAAAAAAAGGCTCGAAAATTCTATGGCGGCTCTGATTATCGATACCGCATCCGGTATCCGAGACCGACAACAGCAGCCATCCATTATGGCGATGAGGAACAGCCGAGGTTATTATTTGCTCTGGTGAGAGCCTCACCAGAGATAGGTCGACCAAACCCTGGCCAGCCATCGCATCAGCGGCATTGCGCACAAGATTGATTACAACTTGCGAAACCTGAGTTGGATTGACCATGGCGCAAGCTTCTTGAACATCGATATTACATTGCAGATCAATTCCGGGAGGTATGCCGCTTCGGGCTAACTTCACAGCATCCTCGACGATAGGTGCGACGGAATGAGAGGCCACCAAAGGCGCATCCTGTCGGGAAAAGGTCAAAATTTGACGGACGACATCTCGCGCTTTGCGACCGCTCCCGGTAATCACTTCAAAATACTTGCGCAGCTTATCTTGGTCAGGAGCACATGCCTCAAACCCCAGGTCAGATAGGGTAATAATCGGCTGCAGGAGGTTATTAATCTCATGGGCAACCCCCCCTGAGAGCTTACCAAGCGCCTCCATTTTCTGGGCGTCCATCATAGCTTCAGTTCTGCGGCGATCATCTGTGATGTCACGCACGATAAGGGTCAGCCCCACGACTGAGGTTCGATCTTGCGCCGTAACAGGGGCCAGTTCAATCTGGCTCAGGAACGGGGTACCACCTTCACCATGAAGCGTTAGCTCGCACGACAACAACAATCGCGACTGAATAGCATCAAGCAAATCTTGAAAGCCCGAGGCGTCAGTTTCAGGTCCCCGCAACACCTCGACAGAACTACCTATGAGATACCCTTCTGAGAAGCCTGTAATCGTCTCTAGCTCAGGATTTACGTAAAAGAACGTGGGCCGTTCTAAATCTGGTGTCAACACCGCCACACCAACCGGCGAAGCCTGCAATGCCTCGGTTAGAATGGTGTTGCGCGCAACAAGATCGCGCAACCTCTCTTCACGGTTTTTAGATTCGGTTACATCCTGCACGGTCCCAAACGAAGCATATGGCTTTCCGTCAGAATCAAATAAAACCCGCCCCTCAACGCTAAGCCACCGGATATCTCCCTCACCTCGAATAATCCGGTACTCAGCTCCAGAGATCTCTTTCCCGACGATGAGGTCATCCATCATATCGCGAACGACGTTCACATCATCAGGGTGCAGAAATTTAATGTAGCTTGGCGACGAAGGATCAATGGATCCTGGTGCGACGCCGTGAATTTCGTACATCTGGTGAGACCAGATCATTTTCCGGGTATCCCAGTATAGCCTGTAGGTCCCCATGCGCGCTATGCGAGTTGCCTCCTCGAGGCGCGCCTCACTCTCTAGCAACTCAAATTCAGCAGCTTTGCGGTCGGTGATATCGATTGCACGTATGACTCTAAAAACTGCCCCGTCAGCGCTGGTCGAGTCAGACGTTGGAAAGACCTGTGCCTCATACCAATATGGCCCATACTGCAACTGAAAGCCGCGTTCAGCTCGCTCCTCACCAATCGAAGTTACGCGTCCTAAAATAGCTGCAAAGACGTCTGTAGGATGCCCGCCGACTAATACTTCCGCCTTCTGCATGAGAAGACTCTCAGCGCGTTGGTTAACATCGATAATATAATTGTCTTTGTCGATTAAGATGACATGCGCAGGAGAGCGATTGACCATCTCAATAGCCATGTCACGCGTCACATGCGACATTGGGCCTACTCGTTGGGTCTTTTTTTCAGACTCTTTGGGCATGGGAAAGTCTCGTTCTCAGCGCGTCAGCCTGACTTTGAACGGCGTCACCAATTTTTCAATTTCTCTGACTTGGGATTGCTTTGCGACAGTCGACTCTTCATCAATAAAAGGATCATCGCCCAACTCATCCTCAAAGATCATACTCTCTAAATAATCTGCAACGCTTGTGAGCTCGACCCGGCGCGTTTTATCGAGTTCAGCAGCCCGACGAACTTCACCCGCTGCCTTCATTACGAGAATTGATGCTTTTTCCTCAGACATGCCGCCTCCCTATGGCGAAAACCGGCCTATTAATACGACCTTTTATTTTAGACCTCTCGCCGACGAGTCATAGTCGATTCCACCACTATCGACAATCTAACCGCACCGGTTGAGCCATATTGGCCTAAACAACACTATTCGATGTATCGCTGATTCATTTCGGTAGCACCAAAAGTGCTCGAAAATCATTCACATTTGTTCCTGTCGGGCCTGAGCCGATCACCGCTGGATCATCGCCAACCACATCTGAGACGAACAAATTGAGCAAGTGTCTTTGCCCAACAGAAACAGCAAGCCGCCCCCCTTTCACAGAAGACAGGTGTTTGCGCACCGTATTAATTTCTTGGATCCACGCACCTGACTGCAAAAGGGTTCGTGAAATACTTTGTTTCTGGGGAAGCGTGAGTCCCTTTGTAGATTGAACCAGCAGCGACGATGCGCCACCAGATCACAAACCTATAATCTGTGTTTCTTTATCAGTTTTATCGATTATTTCTAACACACGCTTGGTAGCAGCGATCCCTCTATCATCAGGGATGGGATGAGATGCTTCACAGACTTCATGGAATGTGTGGGTCTCGCGTATCCATCCCTAATAATCACCAAACCAGTGATAGGGTCGTTCCAGTGATCTTCAATCGCCCGCGCCATAGCCCCGCAGCCTTTCCCAGTCCCAATCACCACAACTGGCCCTCTAGATAATGACGACAGAACTTCAGGCATAAAAACAGCTGGATCGACAGCGGCCAGAGCTTTCCTAAACAATTCTTGCAATAAGATGTGAGGAATAATGGACACCCGCGTTACAATCCCTAGAAAGGGGAATCACGTTTTCTTTACAAAGATAGGATTCGACAGCACTTAAGGTAGCGATTTCACCCACGGAGCATATAATTTTTTATGAAGACTTTAGCACGACTTATGCCTGAGAAGTTTCAGCATGCGACCACGACGGCTGACGGTGCGCACCGTGCACACGTACCGCTCAAAAAACTTGAGACTTTATGGATAAATACCGGAACGCTTTGCAATCTTACCTGCCGGAACTGCTATATAGAATCATCCCCAAAAAATGACCGGCTTGTGTACATAACTAAGGCCGAAGTACTCACCTACCTAGACGAAATAGAACGCCGGACTCTTGGCACGACTGGAATTGGGTTTACCGGCGGCGAGCCTTTCATGAATCCGGACTTTATCGATATGCTGACAGAAACGCTCACGCGCGGTTTTCAATGCATAGTGCTTAGCAACGCGATGAAGCCAATGATGAAATGCGCGACGCAACTGGAAACTATAGGTCGACAGTTTACGAAACTTCTAACCATGCGCATCTCGCTAGATCATCACACTAAAGAAGGCCACGAAGCCGAGAGAGGTGCCCGCAGTTGGCAGTCTGCCTTAGATGGGTTATCCTGGCTAAATGATAAAGGCTTCCGCCTGAATGTTGCCGGTCGCACTTTTATTGAAGAGTCAGAAGACACAGCACGGGCTGGATATGAGGCTTTGTTTTCTCGGCTAGGTCTTAAGATCAACGCTTACAACCCAGCTGAACTAGTACTATTTCCAGAAATGAACGCAACGCTAGACGTCCCCGAAATAACAACGGCATGTTGGGGTATTTTAAACGTCGACCCAAATTCAATAATGTGTGCGACGTCACGAATGGTCGTAAAACGCAAATCAGCTATACAGCCTGTTGTTCTGGCATGTACCTTATTACCCTACGATAGCGCATTCGAACTTGGGCCTACTTTGCAAGATGCGGAAAAAGATATATTTCTGAATCATCCCCACTGCGCGCAGTTTTGCGTTTTGGGTGGCGCATCTTGTTCACAAGGTTAGAAATATGGCTGGCATCACTTCACCTGCAGCATTACATCCACTTTTTAGAGCGCCGCCATTGCTGCTCGACCTTGTACAACAAGGCGAAGCCATATCGCTTGGAGCTCACGAAACACTCTTCCGTGAGGGAGACCCAGTGCAGTATCTATACTGTGTTGCTGAAGGCACTATGGTCCTCAGTCGCTATAGTGTTGCGGGTGAACGGCAAATCATGGCTTTTCTTTTCCCTGGCGACTTCCTTGGAATCACATTCGAAAAAAAATTCGGCCTTGGTGCTGAAACTCTTACTAAATGCAGTTTGCTGCGATTGGACCACGCTATCCTCGAGGACCTCGCCGCAAAGGATCCCGAAGTCTGGCGCGCCGTTAGCGAAGTCACCTGGAGGTTTCTACGCGGTTCAATGGAGTTAACCTTCACCATTGGCCGCAAAAGCGCGGTGGGTCGCATCGCATCGTTTCTACTATATCTTTCCTTCCGACAAGGGGGGTTTTCTGGCCATGTTCCTGAAATCAGCCTGCCAATGGGACGGCAGGACATTGGTGATTTTCTTGGCTTAACCATTGAAACAGTGAGCCGTAGCTTTACGAAACTTAAAGAACAGGGATGCATTGCCCTGCCAAGTACGGACAAAGTCTTATTGCTAGACGTTAAAGCCTTACGCACACGCGCTGATGTTGTCGACTGAGTGCTAGTGCAAAACACCTGTGGAATATTTATCTACCTAAAAAATCTTTCTCTACTCGCAGATCCATAAAAGTGCATCATCCTGGCGACCATCAACAAAGAACTCGTAGGATTGTTCCGGCAAAGAATCTCTGAGCATTAGCGCTAAGCCAGCCCAAGATGGTCCGCCCACAACAGCTGCCTTTTCACATTTCTCTCTATTGGCAGCCAAGATATCGCCGCTATCCCATTTACTGTTTTCGTCCATGTCTTTGAGCACAGATAAATCAGCATAAAAACGAAACGTTTCGTGCGCCCCAAGAACATAACGCATGGCTGGTTCGAATATTTCTGTATAATCCTGCTCTGTCAGAGTTCCTGAGGCTTTGAAACAAATGAGGTTACCATCGCTCTCTTCTAGTATTTCAAGCATCTCTACACCTGCAAGCTAGCGGCCACATAACTGAGCACCAATGGAACAGCAGAGCGTGTGCGAGTCTGTCTGGCCTCCATCACATCTATCTTCGCTGTCACACCTTGCTGAAAGCCCGGTGCAGCCTGCGTTAAAATCTCACCGTTCAAGGCGTAAATTTTAGCACCCTTGTTATCAAGATCGTGCAGATCGATCTTATACGCCGTTAAAGCGTGATCAACTTCCACCTGGAAGGTGTCGCCCAAATCGCCGTGGCAAACGATAAGATCGGGTAAAATATTCGCGCTAGAATAACGAGCAAACTCAGTTAGTTTTCCGCTGGTCGTTGCGCTAATCACACCGAATTCAGTTTGCCATGACACGAGATCAACTTCGTCTAAATACGGCGCAATGACACCCTGTGCCCCAATCAACGTATTCCATGTAAACGGAGTCGATACTTCAGGCGACTCACTTAACACAAGAACGTAGCTTTGATGCTTTTGTAAAAGATTGGTAGTCTGATCCAACGACCTGTTGAAATGTTTTAATCGTTTCTCATCTGCAATGGAAACAATCACTAAGTCTGCATCAACTGTATAGGCTTCAATCAATTCCAGGATTGGCAGAGAGGACGCTGCTAACCCTGAGCCATCAGCAAACGCCGTGACACGAGGTTGCTGGATCTTTAGATCTTGAACAAACGAAGTATCCGCAGTCGGTTTGCGCATTGGCACGAATGCCAACGCGCCACCTGCCGCAACGGCAGACATCATGACGGAACGCCGTGAGACCTCGCACTGCGATAATGTTGGTGACATCATGCCTGACGCCACCTTCTGCGTATTATCATTACAGGACTTGACCATACGTGTGCCTACTCCGCAGGCATTACCTTAGATACCTCAGACGTCACACCCGCATACCCAACCTTAATATTGAGCGCCGATGCCACCGCATAAATAACAGCATACGCAATCATAGACACAACCAGGCCCAGCAATGACGGGATGAAAATCTCAGGTAGGTCCAACACGCCGTACGTCACGCCATAAGCAAAGAATGCGCCGATTGCGTAGGACAGAACAGCCGCCCAATTCCAGGTGTGCAAGCGTTTGAGGTCGTCCGTGTTGTAATGCTTTTTATGGACAATGTAATAGTCCACAACCAACGGCCCAATGAGCGGTGGCACCAAGGCCGCCAGCAGGTTAATCCAGTCTAAAAAGTATTGGTAAAGCCCAAGGCCAAGGATGGTTCCCAGCACACCCCAGATGACAACCATGACTCGTTTCGGGCGCTTAAACACGGCGGACGTTTGGATGACAGGCAGGTAAAGGTTGGCATCACCCGTCGTCCAGAGCGCCAGACTCATACCGATCAATCCAATGCCGCCGATAATCATGCCCTGTTGAAGCAGATAGGTCGTGAAATCGGCAGAACCAGAAACTACCCCCCCCAACGCGCCAACAATTTGCAAAAACCATTGTGCGATAATCATAACAATGAAGGGAATAGCCAGAGCGACCCACGCCTTTTTTGCGAATCGGGTGTACTCGGCCATAACAACAGCGCCCACGATCCACGAGCCGACAACGAGGTTGACGGCCGTCACAAAGGAGATTGGATTCTGTGCAGCCGTATCTTGAGAGAGTGCCAGAAATGCTGCACCGCCACCCGCCTGATCAACATTCAAATAGATAGCGTATAAACCGACAAGAACGAGAATGGCGACTGATGGAACACTAACCTTCTCGATCCCTTTAACGCCATAATATGTTGTGACCGTAAACAGCAGTCCGCCAAAAATCGCGACAGCGTAGAATGTGGGGCTATCAAAGTCTTGCGCCCATGCAAAACCAAAAGCGCCGACAACGATCGCCTGCCAGCCAGTAGTTAACAGAGCTAGAAAAATAACGGGTAAAAAGACGCCGATCCGGCCATAAACAAACTGATACAAAAGGCCCGAATTACAGGCTGTTTTGTATCCTATATAAGCTACCAATCCACCGATCACAAAATTGATCAGGTTGCCGACAAAAGTGGCCGCGATAAGATCTGGCCAAAAGGGCACGCCCGCTCCCAACTGCCCGCCTGTCAGAAGACCTGTAATCAAGAAGCCCCATCCAAACGCCAGGGTTAGCATAGGCAGGGTATCCTGACGCTGATCTGGTCTCAGAGGCGCAAAAGGATTATCTGCTGTTTGTGCTTCAGCGGCCTCATCAAGCGTCCACCACTCTTTTACTTTATCCATCATAGCTTTTTCCCCCTCTCCTATGCTCATATTAGCATGATCATATTAGGCCCCGTCTTACCCTACGAATGCAACAGTTCCGGAGTAATAGTGTCACAGAATGAGCCATCTTCGATAAGTCCCCCCACCATGCCAGAAGCTACAGACAGAGGTATGGTGCCCACTTTAAATAATAAGGGCTTTATGTCGACCTCGCTCGACCCGGTTTCGGCGGCCTTTACAGTGTATGCCGGGAGGGTTAGCGGCTGGTCTTTAGACGTTGGATGTGCTTATGGGGTTGCCTCCTTGGCGGCAATCGACCACGGCGCCAATATCATTGCGTGCGATATGGAACTTGGACATGTGCAGGTTCTGCTATCAAAAGTTCCTACCGACGATCTGAATCGAGCCAAAGGCATTGTGGCACAAATGCCAGAGATTGCGTTTCGGCCACACAGTTTTTCTGCCATTTTATGCTCACGCGCCCTTCATTTTCTTGATGGTGAAGGGGTTACTAAAACAATTAAGGCGATGGCCGAATGGCTAGAACCCGGCGGCAAGGTCTTCTTGATCGCAGACACACCCTATACTGGCTTCTGGGCGCGGGGCGCGAATAAGTATGAAGAACGCAAAGCAGCCGGAGACCCTTGGCCGGGGTTTATTCCCGATGTCACGGTTTACTTACCAGAACAAGCTCGCACAGGTGCAAAAATGCGGCACCTCAACCCGATGGATCCAGAGACACTCGCCCGCGTCTGTAGCGAGGCTGGCCTGACGATCGAGCAAGCTGCGTTCTCGGGGCGCCCCGACCAACCCAATTCAAAAACACACGCTGGCGTGATCGCTGCGAAAGCGGCCTAACGCGCTGATACAGAAGAAGGACACTTACTCATGGCACGCCCACACATTGAGTTTATTCATGCTCAGAACTTGGATTGGCAAACGGGTCTGTTGCCAGCGCCATTCGCAGACATTGAGTGTAAGATGCTGAGCCAGGACGATGAAACGGGCGCCTGCTCGACCATACTCAGGTATCCGAAAGGATGGTCGGCCTCGGATACTCAACACTTTAATGCTGGCCATGAATTCTTGGTTCTAGAAGGATCAATGGATTTAAATGATCAGCATTACCCGTTTGACAGTTACGGTTATCTTCCTGCCGGACTGACTCACGAAAATTGGAAAACTGACGATGGCGCTGTAGTGCTCACCTTCTTTTCCGCCACACTAGTCTCCGCGCCAGGCCCAGGAAACATGACGGAAGACGCTATTCCCTATCTTTATCTGCACGACATGAAATGGACTTCAGCTGATGTGGACCCTGACCTGGACTTCCTCCGGATCGCCCACAAAATTCTTCGTAAAGACGAAACCCTGGGCGAAACAACCATGATTTTAAACTGTGGCGCACAAAGCCACCCCACTGATTGGGCGGAAGCCGCCCTTGCCCATCCGTGTGTTGAAGAAATGTTTTTGCTGTCGGGTGACATTATTGCCGACCGCGGCATCATGAACGCAGGGTCTTATTTTTGGCGGCCCCCTCACATTTGGCACGGCCCCTTCGGCTCTCGGAACGGCAACCTGTGCCTCATTCGGTTCATGGAAGGTAAGCACGTCAACATCTGGGGCGAAGAGAAACTGCCCTTCAGCCTGACACCTGAGTACAGTCCAGACTTGCCCGAGTCCCTCGCCAACTTGAAGGACAAACCATTTTCTCCACCAACACCTTACTAAGTCGCAGTCGGAACGGGTAAAACCTTATGCTGCCGCTTCCAACATATGATTTTTTGCCGACCGGAACTCATGACGAAGAGGCACGAGAAGATTTCTGCCGGGTTCTCGCGGTTAAACTTGCGGCAGATCTTCGACCACGCCTAAAAAAGCTGTTTGAAACAGAAGTCAGACCAGCTTTTCAAGAAGAGTATGGGCATCCCCCTGACTTCAGGGAAATCGCTAGGGAGATGCGCCGGACAACACCTAGCCAACTGTGGTATCGGCTGCGCACCGACAATCAAGACCGTATGTATGCTGTGACCGGCGACATGATTTCACGCCAAGCGAGAGACATATCTACAAAGGTTTTGAAAGCAGCTGGCACCCATGGATCTTTAACCTTAGACTCGAATTTGGAAATGCCGTCCTACCTGACGGCTATGGATATTCACAGGAAACCCGGTGGCTATCATGCGGAGAACTTCAAAGACGATGTATCTCCAGGGGCTCAATATGACCGGACCATCGCCGTGCATAACATGGGAAGCCAAGGAATCAACAATGATGACCCTGGGCAAAGCATTGCACATTGGATCAATACTACTTATCCAAGTTTAAAGCCGAATCGTATTCTGGATTTGGGCTGCACCATCGGCAACAATACACTTCCTTATGCAGAAGTTTTTCCTGAAGCAGATGTGTATGGATTGGATGTGAGCGCTCCTTGCTTGAAGTATGCCCATGCGAGAGCTTGTGCCCTAGGAATTGACGTTCATTTTTGCCAAGCCAATGCCGAGAACACAAAATTTAACAACGAGAGCTTTGACCTTATCGTCTCTCGCATCTTACTACACGAGACCTCTGCAAAAGCTCTGCCGAACATCATAAAAGAGTGTCATAGGTTGTTGAAACCCGGAGGCATGATGATTCACTCAGACGCACCTCAGTTTGAGTCCCTCTCGCCCTACCAAGCTTCGCTCAGAGATTGGGATGCGACGTGCAATAACGAGCCCTTCATGACGACCGTCTACAGCATGTCCTTACAAGACCTTTATTCGAACTGTGGTTTTGACGAGTCATCTTATATCGAGACAACAGTGCCAGGACGATACATCCAATCTCACTTAATTAACCCAAATGCGACACCCGGTTTTGCAGCGACCTACTACTTTACCGGCGCGGTCAAAACCTAATAATATCATTCAGCCGCTTGCTTTAAAGCGCCAACCAACGGCACAAAAACCGTAAACGTCGTTTTACCCTTAAACGACACAACATCGACAGCCCCACCCCACTCACGCACTAAACCCGCCACGACAGACAACCCTAAGCCAGTCCCAACGCCTCGGGGTTTGGTTGTGAAAAACGGATCAAAGATTTTACTCAGAGTTTGCTCATCCAAACCCGGGCCGTTGTCCGCTACAGAGAAAAAGCCATACCGTCCGGGTAAAACCGTCCAGGGATCAGAATCTTTTGAGTACAGTACAGATGTTCCAGTTTCGATTATGACAGTGCCATTTGGCCCTGCGGCATCGACAGCATTCCGAACCAAGTTGAACAACACTTGATGCACACCACCTGCGTTCGCCGATACATTCACTTCCTCATCAAACCAAAATTGATCTAAAATTAACGTGCTCGGCAAAGTTGGCCTCATGAGATCCAAACCGTCTTTTACTGCACTTGATAGCGAAATGGTCTCAACTTTGGCACGCCCCTCTCGCGCAAATGTTAAAATATCTTGGACAATCCGAATTGCCTGCTGTGATGCCATGTATATTTTTCTAAAATATCCTTGTGTTCTCTCAATCTCGGGGGCTTCTGTTTCTCCCATGGCCGAATAAACAACGACAGGCTGGAGAAGATTGTTGATTTCATGGGCGATACCACCTGCCAAGCGATCTAACGCATCGGATTTTTCACGTTCCGCCTGCTGCAATCGCTGTCGTCGCTGCTCCGTTACGTCTGCGCCAGCCCCACGGTAACCAATAAACGTATTCTTTGAGTCATACATCGGGTTAGCGGATATACGGACCCAGCGCGCTTCATCCTGCTTATCCCGCAACGCAATTATCAGATTTCTGAACGGTTCCTGCTGGGCCATAGCCTGTAACATCATTGAACGATCTGTTAGCCCTTCGGTCAGATCAATGTTCTGATCTTTCGTAACGCCAATCTGAATATTGAGCATGGGATTATGGGACCCACTTTCAAAATAAGTAATCACTCCGTTCTCGTCGACTTCCCATATAAAATCGCTCATACATTCCGTGATATCTCGCAACCTAATCTCGTTTTCTCTAACCTTGCGCTCTGTCCGCCTTAAATCTGTGACGTCTTGGGCCACACCAAACGCCTTGATCGCACGCCCGTCTTGATCACGAATGATTCTCCAATCATATGTCATCGTTCTTACCGCACCGTCACATGGACGGCAGATACGTGCTTCAAAATGACCGTCCGCTGGAGGGTTATCAAAAGCACCAACGTTGCGAACAACATCTTCACGGGATTCTTCAACAACGAGATCTAGAAAAGCTGGCCGGCTGGGCGCGAATTCCTCTGGCTCCACACCATGAATGGCATACATATTCTCGCCCCAGATGATTTCAGACGTCAGGATATCACGCTCAAAATGCCCGATCTCTGCCAAGCGCTGTGACTCTTCAAGGCTGCGTTCTTTTAACAATAATGTTCTGCGGTTTTCATCATCGCGTCGGAATTGCAGTGTGAGCCAGAGCGTCAAAGTAAGGATTACAGTTGCTGCACCTGTGGCGGCCAAACCATAGGCAAAGGCGCTCTTGCGCCAAGGCGCTAATACCTCAGCATTAGAAAGGTCAACGGTAAGAACCAAAGGCCATCCGCCAACAGACCTATAGCTCAAGACACGCATGTCACGGTTGAGTTGTGACTGTGCCTGATAGGTTCCAGCGTTAGACTCCGCCAACCGCACTTTAAATAAATTCAGGTCTTTATACGATTTGCCGATAACCGCATCGACAAAGGGATATGCAAACAAAAGCCTGCCATCATCATGGAACAAAGCCACAGAGTTCATTCCAGGCGGCAAAACTTCCTCGAACAAACTCAAGAATGTTTTAAGGGCTATATCAATATAAACGACACCAACAAGGTCACCATTTGCGTCACGTATGGCCTGCGTTAATGGCAAAATCCATTCGCCTTCGACAAAGAAGCTTCGAATTGGGTCTCCCAGGAAAATCCTATCCTCTCCCTTTTGAAGGTGCATCGTATAAGCTGGCCATTCACTGCCATCGAACAACCGCTTTATCACCTGGACAGATTCAGCATCCATACGCACGGCTGTACTCGGAATGCTTCCGTCAGCTTTGATGTAAGAAATGCCATGGAGAAAGTTTAATTCTCTAAGGGTCTCAACCCAAAAGGCAATCGCCGTATCATCCGGGTCGCCATCAGGTTTAAGGTGACCTGCGGTTACGGTCGCAACATGATCTGCGGCAAGTTCAGCTGACCGTAACCCACCGACAATGCTGGCCTCAAGCGTTAGAGAGAGTTGCTGGGTTACGCGCCCTGACCCTTCAAGCGCAGAAGTACGGTCTTTAGCGACCTGCCATACAACACCGAAAACCAGAGTCGAGATTGAAAACAGTGCAATAGCCCAGAGCTTCGCTTGTCCTTTTGAAAGACCCATGATGGCTTTGCTTCTGTATTGTTCAGACGTGACGTTAAGTAACCTTGATACGCCAAAGCTGGCAGCAGCGTGAATAACAGCAACTTTGTCTCATTCCCGCCGTCACCTCAAGTCAATCAGGCATTTTGTCATTTAATCACCTCTTGAAGACTTGGGTTAAGGAGTCGTGCCTAATAAAATGACGGCATGTTTAGATCTGAAATTGAGGCGCTGGGACTCCTAATAAATTGGGGCACTTGTCATCACCAAACTTTCGGTAAACACTGTTGTGTAAGCACAATGTTGCATATTGGGGAAAGCAGCGATGAGCGACACAGTTAATGAGGCACGGACAACGCAGCCGCCGTATCCAAACTCTAAATATGCATGGTACGTCACGTCTTTGATGCTGCTTGCGTATATTCTTTCGTTCATAGACCGTCAGATTATGAGTCTGTTAATCGAGCCGATCAAAGCAGACCTCGAACTCACCGACTTACAGATCGGGCTCATTCTCGGCCCAGCCTTCGCTATCTTTTACGTCACACTTGGCATTCCAATTGGGTGGCTAGCCGACCGCAAAAGCCGGCGCAATATTATAGGTCTCGGCATTACTGTTTGGTGCCTCATGACGGCAGCTTGCGGCCTAGCCAAAAATTTCCCGCAACTCTTTATGGCCCGCATTGGCGTTGGTGCCGGTGAAGCTGTTTTAACGCCAAGCGCACTGTCTCTCATCAGTGATTACTTCCCGCAGAAAAAACGGGCTCGCGCAGTTAGCCTCTACATGTCTGGCATTTCACTAGGGCAAGGACTTGCGAACCTTCTGGGAGGCCCACTGATTGCTTTTCTACTTTCCATACCTCCTCTCGTTTTCCCCATCGTTGGCGAACTACAAGCCTGGCAGACAGCATTTATGATTGTTGGCCTTCCTGGCCTCCTGCTGGCACTCCTCATGCTGACGGTAAAAGAACCTCTGCGGCGCGGCTTAATTGAAATTAAGTCTTCAAGCGCCAGCACAAGCAGAGAAGTGAGTTTTAAAGATGGCATGGCCTTTTTGTTTGTACGCTGGAAAGCTTATGGCAGCCTTTTCTTCGGCATGTCTGTTGTCACATTGGTTGGCTACACAGGGTTTTGGAATGCGCCTCTTTTCGAACGCACCTGGGGATGGGACATCGCTAGAATTGGCATCACACTTGGAACAGCTAGTCTAATATTTGGTCCAATCGGTGCCAATGCGGGGGGATGGCTTGCGGACAAATTGACCAAGATGGGCGGCAAAGATGGCCCCATGCGTGCCATGTTTTATGGCGTAATTCTTACGGTCATAACCAACATTGCTTACCCCCTCATGCCAACAGGGGTTTGGGCAACCGTTGTGTATATTCCTTCCCTTCTTGGTGGGGCCGCCGCATCAGCTTGTGGCGCAGCCGCTGTGGTACATATTGCACCCAACCAGGTGCGCGCGCAGGCAACTGCCATATATTGGTTGATCATCAACGTTGTCGGTCTGATGTTAGGGCCGACATCCGTTGGGCTTATCACCGACCTGTTGGGCGACCCGAGTATGTTAAAATACTCAATGGCCGTTATACCACTTGTCGTCGGTGTGCCAGCGATCCTGCTGATTGCCTGGGGCTTAAAGTATTATGCCGCTGCGGCTGATGAAGCTCAAGAATGGGCTGAAAAAGCCTGATTCGGATCACTCTGGTTGTTTAAAATAATTAACCGCCCCAGGATCGACTTTGGCGACGGTTGTGCGGTCACGCATGATCTCAGACCAAATACGATTTACGAAGGCGTCAAGATCCTTTTGATCAGATTCGCGCTCTTCAATAGTCGGTTCGTGATCTTCTACCGCACAGTCTGATAAAACATCTCGGCGCACCAGTTCACGCTCCATGGCCCGCATCCGCTCGCGCAGAATATAAACCTCTCCCGACAAGGCCGTGATTGCGCCAACCAGATTGTCCACGGGTAAATCATGCACCCAATCTGGCTCTTCACCGGTCACCGGCCCGGTCTTGACCGCTTTATAATTGTTCTTAGTCACTTAATTTTTTACTTTTCAAATTGGTAGAAACGCCACGATATGACCTCTGATTCCTTTTTTGAAGGTGTGGAAGTGTATGGCTTAAAGGGTTCTATGGTTACCTTTTTATAACCAACATCGCGTGCTGCCTTTTCCATATCAAAATCAATCCAGGCCGCCGTGTAGGTCTCGTTGTTGTTCCAAGCATGAGACAACTGAACAGCTTCAAGCATGGGCGAGTCCGCACCCTTACCAAACTCGGGCCCAACAAAAACACCTCCTGGTTTCAGAACGCGATAGGCTTCTTTGAGCGCATTCTTAAGATTCACTGGTGGAATTTCGTGAAACATAAAAAGATGAAAAATACAGTCGAAGGTATCATCTTCAAAATCGAGATGCTCAACATCCTGCTGTGACAGCTTGAATTGGAAGCCGTGTTCTTGTGCCCTTTTATGCGCCAATTTGAGACACGGAGCCGAAAGATCGACACCATAACACTCGGACTCTGGATGAAGTTTTTGCCATTCTATCAGGCCCGCACCGTGGCCCGTGCCCCAATCCAGTACCTTATCAAAGGCACGATCTGGAAACTGACTATAAGACAAGCGATAGATCAGATTCGGATCCATATGCGCTGGATTGGTTGTACGGCGACCAAACTCATAGACCACCCCATCTGTTGTATCTGAGTAAACCCCACCTGTATGCTGATGAAAATCTACGAAACGATAATACTCAGGTAATTCCAAATCATCATTTAGCCGAAGACTTTCTCCGGCACCTTTGGCCGCTTCTTCTAACACTGCGATGATATGCTGACGGTCTTTGTTTACTACGTCGAATATCCCGAAGTCTGGCCGGTGATACTTAAATCTTTGAAAATGCCTAAAACACCAGGAATAAAGCTGGAACTCCAGCAAGTCGTCTAAAACTTGAAAGGCTTCGTCAGCCGTTTTGGGCGCTATATCGCCCTCAATGGCTGCGTCATAGTTTTTGCTCATCTGCCGCACCAGCGGACCATCCATAAAATTACGGGATGATCGCAAAAAGGCATGATAGGCTCGAAAATCGCGACTTTCCGGGATTTCCAAAACATCTGGATCGTTTCTCAAAGACTCAGGCACCGAGTCCTCCTGTTTTCAATTAACGCGGAATAGTTTAGGAGCTTCCTTCCGGTCAGAAAAGGGTCTGGAGCCTTGTTAACAGCTGCGCCATACCCCATTTGGTATGCTGTTAAAACCTTACCGGGCCGGCCCGCGATAGCGAAAGGAACAGACATGTCGATGGCATGGTCTTCACATCAGTCGAGAGAAGCCAAATTTCGCATTGGGCAGGTGGTGCGCCATCGCCTATTCCCGTTTCGGGGCGTTATTTTTGATGTAGACCCGGAGTTTAACAACACCGAGGAGTGGTGGCAGTCTATTCCAGAAAAGGCTCGACCCCGCAAAGACCAGCCGTTTTATCACGTCTTTGCTGAGAACGACTCCTCACACTATGTCGCCTATGTGTCTCAGCAGAACTTGTTGGAGGACGAAACGGGAGACCCGGTCATGCATCCAGATATTCCTGATTACTTCAATGAAGTGGATGACGGTATCTATGTTTTACATGAGACCTATAAGAACTAGATGTTCTGGGCCTTAGACTAGGGAAATATGTGCATCTCTTTTCAATTCCGCGATTGGAAAATGCTCAACCAATGCTTAGGTTAGAGTAATGCGATAGCCTACAACCCATTAATCTTTGAACCCAGCGCAAGGGACGCGCAATATTCGAACCCCATTATTCGAACCCCATTATTCGAACCAACGAGGAGAAAATCAAAATGACAATCAGCAACGGTGACAAGATGCCAAGCGGCAGCTTCAAGGTTATGACCAGCGATGGTGTAAAAGACATGAGTACGGACGACTTGTTTAACGGAAAGAAAGTCGCTCTGTTTTCAGTGCCTGGGGCCTTTACTCCAACCTGCTCCAATCAACACCTGCCCAGCTACTTGAAAAACTATGACGCCATTAAAGCCAAGGGCTTCGACACCATAGCCTGTATGGCCGTGAACGATGCCTTCGTGATGAAGGCTTGGGGCGAAGACCGTGGCGTTGGTGATAAAATCGTGATGCTCGCTGACGGTAACGGAGATTACACTAAGGCTCTCGGCCTAGAGCTCGACGCTTCCGGTTTTGGCCTTGGCACACGCGGCAAGCGTTTTTCTGTTGTCGTCAACAACGGCGTAGCAGAGCAAGTCAACATTGATGAGGGCGGCTACGACCTGACCAGCGCGGAAAAAACCTGCGCGGTCTAGTCACAGCGACCTGAGATATTTTGAAACGGCGGCCTTAGTTAGGCCGCCGTTTTTCGTAAGGTGGCGGACACGAAGGGTAGAGCGTTTTATAGACAGTGCACCTTGGAATAGGGATACTGTGGCTAATAGCTGTACAGATTTCTGCTGGGGAGCGGGACCATTAAATTACTGTTTTATGTCGAGCCGCTGACCGAGCTGGAACAGCCGCTTTTCCATGAAGCTTGGATCAAGTTTTCTGCCAATGTCGCTGGGGCACTCTACAATGGCGGGTTTGTCACCAAGGGTCACCGCCTGCGGATGCTCACCAACACATCATTGGGGAAAGTCGCCCCCACCTATGGGTTCGAAGGTGATCTGCTCACTGAGATTCAGGAACAGGATCTTCTGGATGTTTTTGGCGAGAACTACTTAGCAGCAACGATACGTGGCTATCGAGGCGAACTCACTGAGACGGAACTAGAAAAGGCGGCGGCCGTTCTCCTGAAAGCCCTTGATAAGTTTAAACCTGACGTTGTGATTACATACACAACTGCCCCTTGGCTCCGAACAGCATTTCCCGACGCCCTCATCTTTCATATGGAATACGGGCTCTACTCCAGACCCCCTTTCCCAGAAAGTTTTTACCTCGACCCCCTGGGAAAATTTGGCAACAGCACATTGTCACAGTATGTGGATGACCTCAGAAGCTATCAGGCAAAAGGGAGCGAACGGAATCTGGTTAAGAATTTTAGGAAGCGGTATCTGGATGACATCCTAAAGCCAAACTCACCCTTCAAAGATATGTGTGATGGCCTGCGGAGAAAATTCGAGCATCTGATGCTACTACCCCTTCAATTCAGCGGCCATTATGGGTTTGAGGGCACCAGCACGTACACATCGCAAGATGGCCTCCTGCAAGATGTCATTGAGAATGTTCCCGACAGCACGTGTGTTGTCGCCTTGCCGCATTCGACGGCAATTCACATGACCCGGGAATTTCCAGACCCTAAACTTCTGGAATCGCTCATCGCTGAGAATGAAAACCTATTTATGAATGCTGAAATGAGCCGCATTATCTTCCCGTCACAGTTTATGCTGGCGCATATGGATTCTGTTGCAAGTGTATCCTCCAGCGTCGCGCTGCAAGGGTTGCTCTGGGGTCACACGATCTATGCGGTGGGCAACTCGCATATTAATGCCATCGCTGATTATGAAGGTATTGATGCGCTCCAGCAGCAAGGGCCGCAAGTTGATGATGACCAAAAGGTATCCATGCTAGGGTGGCTTCTGAGCCACTATCACATACCGGGACTTTACTTACATGACCCCGATTGGA
The DNA here is from genome assembly GCA_040219235.1 of Rhodospirillaceae bacterium. Taxonomy (NCBI): domain Bacteria; kingdom Pseudomonadati; phylum Pseudomonadota; class Alphaproteobacteria; order Rhodospirillales; family Rhodospirillaceae; species Rhodospirillaceae bacterium. Next base: position 789,104 of record JAVJSV010000011.1, on the reverse strand, counting down.
TTATGGCACACTTGCAGAAATCCCTCGATAAGTGGCGGGATGGTGTACGCGGGCTGGAGTTTTTTGAGCGCATAGATCATCCCGCCGTCATCGAACGGGTTATTCACGAGTCGGGACGGCCTGGAATTCCAATTTACAAGTAATCCCCGCCTTGGCGTGTTACTTAGGGTGGCTTATCTTTTATACAATACTAAGATCAACCAGAGAGCTAGAATTCTCATATGCCTGAACGTCCTCCTGCCCGCATGACGATGGTGACCGTAAATTATAATTACGGCAAGTATCTACGAGAGTGCATGCAATCCATTATCTCCCAGCCCGATTTTGATCGCGTGGATTACGTCGTAATGGATGGCGGCTCAACAGACAATTCAGTAGAGATTATTGAGGAACTCAGTCCTCACCTGCATCATTGGCAGAGCGCACCAGACAAAGGCAATTATGATGCCGTTGCTAATGGCTTTGCAAAATCCGACGCGCCCTATATGGGCTGGCTCAACTCAGATGACATGCTGACACCGTGGGCCTTGAGAACGGTCCTAGAAATATTTGACCAACTTCCTGGGGTCAGATGGATCACATCTCGGTTTCCATTGATTGCGCGCGAAGACGGCACCGTCATCAGCACCGAGATCATGCCAGGCGTTGATGCCTGGGGCTTTGCCCATGGCGAACACATCAAGACCCTCGGTCGCCCTCACAACGGGTGGATCACACAGGATGCTACATTTTGGCGGCGTGATCTCTGGGACGAAGTCGGGGGTAAATTTGACGACTCACTAGAACTCGCATGTGACTTTGAACTTTGGTCGCGGTTTCTGCAGCATGCAGAGTTGTACACGGTGCCAACACCGCTCAGCATTTACAGAGCGCATGGAGACAACAAGGCAATTGCTAATCGACAGGACTATAGCGACGAATGTGTTGAGGTGTTGACTAGATACAACTCTGAATTTCCTGAATGGATTAAAGATCCAGACAACGCGACAATTCTAAGAGCGCGGGCTACTGGAAAGAGATTTAAAGTTATACAGCTCAAAAAATTACAACATAGACTCGACGAATCTCACGTGCCACCCCTGAAGACGATACGCTACAATGAGGCAGAAAAACGCTACTTTGTGCGCGACGAATAAACAGGGTCCAAACGTAAGTACTTAAAGCGTAACAGAAGCTCCAAGCTATGAGGCCAGGGCGGAATTGTAGCGTTAAGGTCGAGCATCATTTTTCCCGCGCTCGGGTCTGAAATAGCAACCTGGCCTGCAATCGCCATAGTTTCATTAAGTTTAATGTTGCGTGTTACATCAAGAACCTTCTGCTCGGCCTCGCCGCGATACAGGACAGCGCATTGATCAATCACGATCGCAGCGGCTGACTCCGGAAATTTAATCTCAATTTCTTGATAGGCGGATGGATTGAAGGGCTTGACCGCAGCTTGAATCTCGCCACGCCCATGCGCAGTTAATGTGACAGGTATTTGGATCGCATTTCGATGATCCAATCCGACACCAATATCCGGTGTTAAGGTCAACGCGCCAATTGCGGTTTTTGCTCCCATATGATCAGCAGCCAGAAAGCCTTTGCTTACGGCTGCGTTCACATCTATGAGATCAGGCGCAACCTCAGAAAGCGCGGCCTGAGGCCAATACACTTCTTCCCGCCCCAAGGAAGCCCATAGAGAGGCATCGCTGTATTCAAGGCGTGTCGCATCCACACGTAGGTCGATCAACGTGCGTTGATCTTTGAGGTCAAAATTCGCTTCGTGTAACCATCCCCCGATGGAAGAAACCTCCTCTGGCGAAGGGTACAACATGGCCTGTTGCACAACATCAGTCGCCGTTTCGAGAAATGCATCAGAGGCGACAGCGTCTCGACCGAGCGTTTCAAAAATAGTGGTTACCCCATCAAGAATTCCCTGCTGCACCATTTCCATTTGTGTGATCTGGTCGGGAGACCTTTGACTCGGCAACAACTCCGGTTGACCATCTTCGCCAAACCCATCCAAGCTGCCCTCTGGACACATACACGCATGCTCCAAAATATCCGGTGTACGCTCCAGCAAGCGAGTCAGCGTAGACTGAAAACCACCACGCCCCGCAAGAGCCCTAAGGTCACTCCCCGCCAGAATATTCTCCCGCCCCTTAGCGTTGATGGCAATGTACAAGCCTGACAACACCTGCGGTTTAGACTCTCTGATGAGGATTTTCTGCAGAACGGTTTGGATGGTGCCCGCATACCCTAAATCGAGCAAAATAACTTCATCACCGTTGGCGGACTCAAATTGCTCTGCAGCATACTTTACAAGGGCTTTACGCCGTAGTGCGCTCGCATCGGCTAATTTTTGCTGTAAAGCCGGCGTACGAGACACAGCTGTTAGAAATGCGTTCATCCCTCCTGGAACGTGAAGGTCAAACGCATTCGGATCTTGAAACACGCCGACAAGATCAGAGCGGGATACTCCCAATTGCGACAACACATCATCTGTTGAAGGACCTGGGCAGTAGGAAACCGCCTGACCAAGCAGAGAGAGATCGTCTGGCCACAAGGCAGCGCGCACAACCGCACGCCGGGACAACCAGAGTTCTCCCACCGTCACTTCACTGCTCAGGCATCGAGACACATGAGAGACCAAACGTGCGAGGAACCGTCCTTCACGCATGATACCAAACACTACCGACTTATTTTGTGCCGCCGTATCTACAACCCATTGCGCATAGGCACAAAAAAGTGGCGCCAACGTCACAGCCCCATACACCCAATAAGACTTGTGATGATCTGGCACATCCTCTGGGGCTCGATAGACAAGGCGCGAACGCAAGCCGGTGAGACCGGCATCGCCCTCTGCACTGAACCAAACCGCATCGCGTTTCACGTTTTCAAGCAGTTCTCTGTGTTGCGCCCGCGGTAGCCCACCCCACTTGTCATAAAAGACATGTGCGATGCCACGCGCAGTGCAGGGCTTCACGTCTGCGTCAACATTGTCCCCAACATGGACCAGTAGCTCTGGAGCAATATCCAAGTCTTTAAGAATAATATCGAACAAGTCCCGCCATTTCGGTCGCCCTTGTTCATTAGAAATATAGACGGTCCCGGGCAGTTTTTCGGGGGGCAAACCGGCACGGGCCAGAAAACCCAGAAGTTCATCGCGTGTGAAATAAGTGTCAGACGTAAACACCACACGGACATCAGAGTCTCGTGCCAAGTCCATTAAAGTGACAATTTCCTGATCCAGAATCATCACGTCCGCCTCGGTGGCCGCTTCAATCATCGCTGCCGCGCTTGCAGCGTCTGGCCTAATCCAAGCGTGATCTGGTAAGGCCGCATAGATATCGGCAAGCAAGACTTCGCGAGAACCTGTTGCCGCCTCTGCTTTGGCCCGCGCAGCCTTTTCTGCGGCGGCACGTAACTCCGAAAACTGAACCACAGATATCCAGGGTGCCAATAAATCTCCGTCTCGCAGCAACTCGCCAACAGAAAGAAAAACGTCAACTGGATTCGGCACACGTCGCCACAACAGCGTGTCAAAGATATCGAGCGAGAGAACTTTGTAGCGCCCCGCTTTCAACTCTGCAGCCAGCGGTTTGAGCCGCTGATCAATGATCGCACCGCTCATGAGGACGCTGCCTGCATCGTTTGTTGGCGCACGCGTAATAAACCATAAACCGTTCGCAGCAGCGGCACTGGCACTTTAACCAGCGACGCCACCTCTATGACCGAGCCAAGGATCCCTTCTAATTCTAAGGGCTTCCCAGCTTCTACATCTTGCAGCATAGACGTTTTAGATGCGTTCAACCTCTGCCCTCGCTTCAGGGTTTCGATCGGATCAGGCCCAGGGTCGAGGCCCAAAGCCTTGATGATGGCACGCCCCTCGTTCATCAAACCCGCCAGCGTCTCAGCAACATAATCATCGCCAATGAGCAAATCCGTCGTGCCCATCGATAAAGCGCTCAACGGATTAAAGCTCATGTTGGCCAGCAGCTTGGTCATCACCTGCTGTTGTATATTCGATGTTGCTTCCGCGTTGTACCCAGAAGCGCGAAAAACATCGGCGACGGCTTCAACGCCTCCAAGCGCACCACTTGGGCGGCCTAAAAAGAGCTGGTTGGAATGATCATGGCTGAGTGATCCGTCCTCGCGCCAAGACACGCCGCAATTGATGACGGCCCCAATGTGCCGCTCGACCTCAAAATGCTCGGACACACAACCTTTGGGATCAACGCTTTCTAAACATGTTCCCGAATACGGCCCCTCACGATCCATAAAGAACCACCAGGGAATGCCATTCATCACCTGCACAACTTGCGTTTTTGGCCCACACAAATTCGATATAGCCGGGGCGACATCGCTCAGACCAGTCTCTTTGACCGTGATGATGACCAAGTCTTGGGGGCCAATATCCGCCGCGTTCGCCGCCGCAAGCGGCGTATGATGAAAGGTCTCGCCTTCATCATGGAGCGTAATGCCATCCCGGTTCATGGCGTCAACGCGACTTGTTCTTACCAAGGCCGACACATCGTATCCGGCGGAGATGAGTTTGACGGCCATCATCCCGCCAATCGCACCCGGGCCAACAATACATATTTTCTGGATGGTCATTCCTCTCGTGGTCCTTGGTCGAAAACCTTTCCAGGATTAAAGAGGTTTTGCGGATCCAGCGCCTGCTTGATACGCGCCATAACATCAACACCTGCCCCGGCTTCTTCAATCAAGAGATCTTTTTTTCCAAGCCCGATGCCATGCTCGCCAGTGCAGGTGCCGCCCATCTTGAGGGCGCGCTCGACCATACGGCGATGAAGATGCTCGGCCTCCTCAATCTGCTCCGGCGCATCCTGGTCCAGGATAAAACACACGTGAAAATTTCCATCGCCGACGTGGCCCAGCAACGGTGCTGGAAGTTCGCTGGCGTCCAAGTCGGCCTTGGTTTCCCGAATACAATCGGCGAGTCGGGAAATCGGCACACAAACATCTGTAACCAGCCCAAGTGAGTCCGGCTTGAGCGCCAACCCGGCGTAATAGGCATTGTGTCGCGCCTGCCACAACTTGGTGCGGTCTTCCGGCTTGTCAGACCATTGAAAAGCGTCGCATCCATGATCGCTCGCTATAGCTTCAACAGTGCCTGCTTGTTCTGCAACGCCAGCGTGAGACCCATGGAACTCGAGGAACAGGGTTGGTGCGACCTCCAACGATAAGCCAGCGTAACGGTTTACTGCATCTATACTGACCTCATCCATCAACTCAATGCGGGCGATTGGTGTGCCAAGCTGGATCACCTCAATGACAGTTTCTACGGCGGCATCAATCGAGGGGAAGCTGACAACCGCAGCTGCGGTCGCCTCAGGGATGCCGTGCAAGCGCAGTGTGATCTCGGTGATAATACCGAGCGTACCCTCGGACCCCGTGAACAACCGCGTAAGATCGTATCCCGCCGCAGACTTGCGCGCACGACCGCCGGTTTTAACAATAGAACCATCGGCCAACACAACTGTCAGCCCTAATACGTTCTCACGCATGGTGCCGTACCGCACCGCATTGGTGCCTGAAGCGCGGGTCGCCACCATGCCGCCCAGGGTGCACTCTGCCCCTGGGTCAATGGGGAAAAACAGGCCGGTATCTCTGAGATGCGCATTGAGATCGCTGCGCATCACCCCGGACTGTATGACGCAATCCATATCTTCAGGATGAACATCGACAATCTGGTTCATGTGCGTCAGGTCAACACACACACCACCTTCGACCGCTTGGACCTGGCCTTCTAATGACGTCCCTGCCCCAAATGGAACGATCGGTGTATTCGTCTCTGCGCACAGTTGCACAACCTCGGCCACTTCTGCCGTCGACTTTGGAAACACCACAAGATCGGGGGCAGCCGAGGGATGCCACGACTCCCCGCGCCCATGGCGCTCCAGAACATCTCTATTGATGCTGCATTGCTCCGGGAAACGCTCCTGAAGTGCCGAGATTATGCGCAATAGGGGGTTGCTACCATCATCCATACGTACCTGCGACAGCCCTTATGGCCGCGGCGCTCCCTGGTCTTTGAGACGGCAGAGCGTATAAAACCATCCCAGATTTAGGCCAAAGCGGTCAGCATCATCAACGGCATAACCATAACCGATAGGAACGTAGTTACCTTTTTCATGAATCCGGAACAACGGAAACTCACGTTCGGAGGGCGATGAAAACTCGCGCGTATGCAATTGAAATTCCAAGGTCCGCCCATCGGGCCACGCGATATCGGTCTGGCCACCCTGGTCATGCACTTCGATCTCGGTCAGAAACTCTGTCTTACGCATGTCACCTTCAAGATTGTAATTCACGGTGCAGACAAACCAGCGCGCTTTGCGCATTTGAACCCAGGCATAGTTCGCGCCTTCTGTCTGATCCCAAGTCACCTCACCGGTCTCACGGCTGATCAGTCGGTCACGAGTCCAGTTGTAGTCGGAACCGAGCACGACTTGGTATTCAAACCATTCTTTATCACCGCAGGAGTCCCGCTTCATGCCGCCATTAAACTGCCCGCCCTCATAGCGCATATAAACTGTGCATGGCTCAGAGAACGCCCGCAGTTCATCAAGTTTAATGTCAGACAAACGCTCAGGGTCAAGGCGTGCCCCAACCATGTGATCATGACCCTCTTTGAACGCATAGAGCTGCACTTTTACGGCCTGCTCCGCCTCGTCGACACTGAGATTATAAATCCGGATCCGTGAAATATTTGCCGGGTCGTTGTTCAGATATTCTTCCACATACAGGACGTTATCGCCCAACTCAGGCATATCCAGCGTGACGTAATGGGAATGGATGCGGAACACTGGTTCGTAAACGTGGACAGAAATACCACCACCGGATTGACGCACGATCTGTTCGTGATTGTCATACTCACCGGGCCACCATTGCATGATTAACCGCAGATGGCCTTCAAGCTCGCCCTTACTAAACGTTTGCGCCTGGGCTGAAGCCGCTGCAAACATCGACATCAGCAGCGATATAGTCGCAATCAAAATCATCCGCATGACCTGACCTCCCTATTGAACTTGTATTTTTAGCCAACCTTGGGCTCGTACCCCATGACACTTACTAACACCCCATCTGGATCATAGAAAATCATCTCTGTGTAGGTGCCGGCTTTCATATAATCGCTGTCTTCTTCTTTGACGTACTTGGTCGGCGGCGTGAGGAACGGATATCCCTTGGCCTCCAGATCCGCATATATCTCATCCGGCTGGTCTGTATTTACGACGATCGCGACCTGCCCCAGGTGAATAACGCCCGGCGGTGGCGGAGACGTTTCCGGCACATCATCGGCCGTGATCTCATATAACCCGATCAGGCCATCTTCGCTGTTGTTGGCTCTGAGATGGCAAATATGCATGGAGCAATCGGTCAGACCGATCATCTTGGCCATCGCCGGGCCAGCGACGTTCTTGTCCTCGGCGACAGAAAACCCCAGGATATCCCGGTATAAACTCAAGGATTTCTCGATATCGCGGCAGAAAATCGTTGTCCGTTTCACGGGACTTGTGCGTTCAGTCATTTTGCTTTCCCCATTGCCGGTGACACAGCCTACTCTCATAATGGCTCTATAATGACAGAGCGGCAGACAAATTACACACGAGGTTTATCATGATACTCGAAGATTATACTTTAACGGCCCTGGCGACGATTGGCGCGCTCTTTGTGTATTTCTATTGCATGATCCAGGTAGGGCGCGCCCGCTTTAAGTATGACGTCAAACCGCCGTCCGTTGATGGACCAGAAGAATTTCAGCGGATCAACCGCGTGCACCAAAACATGCTGGAACAACTGATCATGTTTTTCCCGGCGTTGTGGCTGTTTGCCTTTGCCTGGGGAGATTTAGCAGCGGGCGTGCTCGGCGCTATTTTTGCCATCGGCCGCATCCTCTACGCTCAGGGGTATTACAAAGCGCCAGAAAAACGCAGCGGCGGCTTTGCTGTCTCATCACTGACAACAATCGTGCTTATTCTTGGTGCTCTGGTTGGCACCGTGATGGCCCTTCTATAAACAGCTTTTCGACCTAGAAAGAGCATTTCTATGACGCTTCGACCGCTCACACCCCTGACCCGCCGCACGGCTTTGGCTGGTGGACTGACCAGCATGGGACTTTTGGGGCTTTCATCAGCAAAAGCCTTCGCACAAAGCGAAATCAACAAGAACAAACTCTATGTTCAACTGCGTGGCAACCTGGATGGCAGCGATGGCCTCTGGGCCTACAGCGGGGCGTACTGGGGCAAACCAGAGGGCGAGATTGCCCGCCAACTGTTTAGGGTTGATGGTCTTAGCTTCAACACCATGACCCTGCGCGATAACGGCGGCGTTGACCAAAAGATGATCGAGTGCGGATTTTGGCAAGACCCCAAAACCGGTGAACTGGCCGATAGCTGGGTAAACCCCATGAATGGACTAGCCTGCGAACCAACACATTTTAAGTCCTCGCAAGAGTTATCCTTTGATGCGAACGGTCAATGGGACGTCCCGGTCGACCGCATGGCAAAGATGCGCCACATTGAGGGCGAAATCACAGAGCCCATTATCAATGGACCGGTGATTTGGTCGCAGGAGCGTCTGATCACAAAATCCATTCGGCCAGAACCGAACCCGGCTGCTGACCCTCTGACCTATCAGGGTCCTGTGCAGTCCAGCACTTCCCTCGCGACCTATCGCGCCGAGTTGAACGACCTTGATCAAGATTTCGTGCCCACCTCTTTGCATTATCAATCTATTGGCGGATGGTACCCATGGATGCGCATGGGGCAACGGGCTGGCGTTTGCAGCTTTGAACTGGTCGGTCGCAAATTGGCGAGCACGGCTGAAATTCCGGCGCGTGTGAAAGCATTTTTAGATGATCGTCGCCCGGGCTTTATAGACGACCCGTGGGCGTAAAACCTACTGCGTGGCGAGGGCGGTCACTGCCGCAACGTTCGCCTGATCGGCAAGGCCGGAGACTCTCCCGAGAATCCCTCCGGCCTGATCGGTGACCAACACCAGGGGCTGAGTCTTGGTGTCTTCGCTGATGCGCAGCAGTGGAAAAACTTCGTCTTCCTCCACATAGAGAATGATAACCCGATCGCGCAAAGCCTCATCTTTGTAGATGCCGCGAAAGCCACCGTTGATAAATCCGCGCACCAGCGCGCCGGGATTGGGAATAAGCGGCGTATTATAGACTTGTACGCTGTCTGACTGCTCGCGCAGCGGTGTCAGGGCTGCCTCCCAAGCGTCAACCGGCTCCTGCATATCGCGGCCAAAGGAAATCAAAAGCACATTCCGGGCCGCACTGAAATCTTCAGGCACCGTGATGCGGTCCTTATTGAGGGTACGCGCCTCAAGCGTTGGGAATGTGACGTCCTGCGCCAGTGATGGCACAGCCAAACACCAGACAACCGCGGCCATAACGCCAAAAATTGAATTCCGCATAACGCCTCTTCTCACGGTCGGTTCAGCACAGTTAGGTCATAGACTGCTGATGAAAAAGTGCAAGAAAAAGCACGCGACCAACACTAAAGCGCCTGCTTCGACTAAGCCTTTTCCTCACCACGTTCAGGCGTCAGGTAGATGGCGATTCCGGCAACAATGAAGGCCCCAACAACCAGTCCCATTTCCAGCGCATAGTCAGCTGGCATCAACCAGAATTCTGTCAAGATGCCCCAACGGCTCAACACTTCAACACAAAGCCAGGTGATCACAGTCGTCGGAATGGCGTAACGCACGGCGGGTGCCATGCGGGCATATTTAATCAGTCGCGTATTCAGATAAATCGCCCAGATTAGAAACCCGAAGAACACGGCATAGGTCACAGGGTGATCCGCGCCCAGAATGCGCTCATCATACAAGGTGAGATTGATCACGTAGATAAACCAAATCACAAAAATGGTTTCCAGTGCCGTGATGCGGGCATAGTCCCGGTCTTTACCCGAGCTGGCCTTACCCGGGTTCATATGGGCTTTGCGATGCAGCCATTTGAAAGCCGTGCAGCGGGTTTCGCGGTTGAAGTACAAAAGAACGGTGACCGCGAGCATAATAATACCAGACGCTTGGATCACCTGAAGGCCGGGGCTCATCGCCAAGTCACCTGCGCCAGTATACAGCGGTTGAACATTGAGGAGGTGGGCAAACAGCTCCCAGGAATACTCAAACCAGCCCGTCCAGATGAGAATGGCACCGACAAATCCCAGCCAGGTGGCCGCCGTTTCCTGCTTCTTGAGGCCGATCCAAACCATCACAAACCCGATCAGCCCGCAGAGAAAGCTTGCCGGAAAGGAGGCCTCATCCGCTGAGCCAAAAAGTGGCTTCAGCATGACGAACAGCGTGTGCCCCAGTGGCTGTGCCATCAGGACCGTGATGAAGGCAATCATGCCAACAAATGGTGGACGGTAAAACTTCCCCAGCATGATCCGATATCCTCCCTCAACACTGAGAAGATTAAATCACGCTGGTTTCCAGGGAGTCACGCTTGAAAACAGATAAATGCCCAACAATTAACTGACCCGCCGCAGGTTGGATTACGCTAGAATCGAGAAACCCCACTATTCAGCGGCTTCTGACACAGCCTTCTTGCCCGAGAGCATCGGCACGGTCTGGTGGACCCAGCCCTTGGGATCAGCGGCCCGGGCGTAGGACGGCACCACAAACACTTCGCGTTTGCTGTCGCGCGCTAAGGTCTCGCCATCAATATAGCGGCCCATATCGCGCCACTTGGCGACCATATTGCGAAACGCCAATTCCATGCCATCGGACTCGACCAGCATTTCGCGCGCATTCGACGTCACGGTATGCTGAGGCTTGAGGTGCTTGACGATGTCGTGGTCCTCGGCGACGGCCTCATACAGCCCCTCAAGGCGATCGGCGTCGTGCTCTGGCTCCATCAGGAAGTTGCGGGCCTGAAAGCCGTAGGACATGACGGTGTGCTCATCGACCGGCGTGCGCGCCGAAAACAACACCTGTGTGATTTCGGTGGTCATCTCCTGGTAGAGCATTTCCACCAGGGCGATCATGCTCCACTCAACGGTGACCTTGGTGGTTTTGCGATCCTTGGGCAGCAGATCGGCAATCGCGCCGCGCTTCTGACTGGCGGCGGGGGCGGCCCGCACGCGGGTCACTTTAGCGCCGTATTCCGTCGGCTCGATGGGCACAATGGTGGCCTTCGGGGCAATCCGATTGCCGAAGCGTTTGTGCACAAAGGACGGATGCGAGGTATCCAGAGAATTCTCGCACAGACGTTCCCAGTTGCAATCGGTCCATTCGTAGTTGTAGCGCAGCACCCGCCACTCTGGATTGTCCAGATACGGCTGAAACCAATCGGGAATCTCAGGGCGGTCAGCTTCGGCCTGATCGCCAACAAACACCCAGATCAGGCCGAGGCGTTCTTCGACGGCATAGGCATCAATGCGAGCGCGCTTGGGGATGGTGATGTCCCCCTCCATGGCCGGAATTTTAACGCAGGTGCCCTCGCCATTGAATTCCCAGCCGTGATAGGGACAGGCGATACAGCCGTCTTTGACCTGGCCGCGATGCAGCGCCGCGCCACGATGGCAGCAGACATCAGACATACAATACAGCTTGCCGGTCTCATCACGGTACAACACGAAATCAACGCCCAGCATACGGCTGCGGTAGGGCGTATCGGTGACATCTTCGCTGGTGGCTGCGACATACCAGTTGTTCATCAACATGAGACAAGTCCTCCCCGTATCTTAGAGCCGCCGCACGTCAAGGTGCGTGTAAATGCGACCATTAGAACAAACATCATACTCATATAACAACTTTACGAAAAGCGAATTGCTTTGGATCAATGGACGATGTTGGGGGCGAACCTGGAGTGAAGACCCAGGACAACACAAGGCACTGAAAACAGCTGTTATTGGCGGGTCAAAAAAACCATCCCCGCCCCGACCTTGGAACGAGCCCATGCACGCCCGCCTGTATTGAATGAAATCAAGGACTTAAGGGAGATCGAAACGAGCCCATGTATAATATTATTTCGTGGGGGTAGAGGTGATGCATCAGACGATACATCATGACCGTGAAGTTTCTGGCGTGCTTGATTGTTCAGATGCAGGATTGATGGCCGACGTTGTGTTCGCAATCAGCAGCGATTCGTTAAACGTGGCGCGCGCGTCTTCTGGGGGCCGTGCGTGCATTCGCAAACTGTAAACGGTGAAGACTGCCAGGGCCGCGTGAACAAGCACCGTGAAGCCGAACAGCCCGTTCGGCCCCGCGTAGGTCATAAAACCGGAGGCAACGAAGGGTCCAATCACCGCGCCGACAGCGTAGGCGAGGAGAAGACCGCTGCCCACCTCCACGTAATCTTCCGGCGCCGCAAAGTCATTCGTATGGGCGACTGAGATCGCATAGAGGGGCAAGGCAAAGGCACCGAAGAAAAATGAGAATACGAGTATTCCGCTCTCCCAGGTTTGGCCGAATAGAATCATAAAAATCCCAGATAGAACACCCCCCAGACAGACCCCAAGTATGACCGTGCGGCGGTCGTACGTGTCTGACATTCGGCCAAGCGGCCATTGGCTGAGTGCACCAGCAATAACCGTTACACTCATGAAAATGGCGATATCTGAAATACGCATACCGCTTTGCTGAGCAAAGATCGGACCAAGCGCCCAGAAAGAGCCGTTAGCCAGTCCCACCACCAAACACCCACAAAAACCGACAGGCGATAATTTGAATAAGTGCGGAATGCGGATTTTGGTGCTCTCAATCTGGTTAGGGGCTTGCGCCACACTCATCGCAACCGGCACGGCCGCAATGGAAACAAGAATGGACGCAATCGCAAAGAGCGAGAACGTGGCAGGATCGTAGAGGATGATCATCAATTGTCCCAGCGTGATCACTGACAGATTGATAATGGTGTAAATGGAAAAAATGGTGCCGCGCGTCGTGTTCGTTGAGCGCTCATTTAACCAACTCTCGATGATCACGAACAGCGCTGCGAAACAGAACCCGGTTGCAGCTCTGAGCAACCACCATATAAGAGGATTAGAAACCATGGCGTGGACAAGCGCCGCAGCCGAGACGATTGCGACCATCGCCGTGAACGCCCGAATATGACCGACCCGGTGCACCAAGCGTGGACCAAAAATACACCCAGCGGCGAAGCCGAGATAGTACGACGAGCCCAGAATGCCGATTTCTAGAGTTGAGAACATTTCAATACTAGCGCGAATGGGCAATAGCGTACCGAGAAGACCATTGCCCGTAAGAAGAAAGGCGACGCTCAGAAGCAGGGCCGCGATAGGCGCGAGGGAGGCCGTCATTTTATCAGTATATACCTAATCTCTAATGTGAGCTTACGAAGCTTTAATGCTGCCTCCACCTAGGGTGAATGAGAATACAGTTTTGCGTTGAAGACCATCATGAGAAAGTTGTTGGGAACTTATTCTAATCATTGACTGGATATTCCCGCTTAGTTTTGTCGACCTTCAGCTTCAGCCCCACGGCATGAGGTCACTGCCAAACCCAAAAAAAGTAAGCGGTCCCGCGCTGGTGAGGGCCGCTGTATCATTACCAAATGCCTGAACTGGTAGCTCAGACCTTGAAACCAGCCCATGCACAACATTGTTTCGTGGCTTGGCGCATTCAATCTAGCGACCTCTTTCGCTGACTTATGGAAAGCGTAATGACACCGCGTCTTGCCTATTTGTACCAACCCCTTATATAACTGACTGGTCAGTTATATAAGGGGTTGGTATGCGGGCTCGCACCGAAGAAGCAAAAGATCAACGCCGGGCGGCCTTTCTGAACGCCGCTATGGACGAGTTTTTCGACAAAGGCTTTGCCGCTGCCAGAGTCGATGACATCGCAAAACGCGCGGGTTTTTCGAAGGGCACCTTGTACCTCTATTTCGAGTCCAAAGAGGCGATGTTTAAAGGTCTGGTGGACACAATCGCCGTCCCCAAACTTGAGTACATGGAGGGACTGACCACGTCTGCGCCTTCTGCGCGCATGGCCATTGAAGGCCTCCTGAAATTTGCGCCTGAAATGATTCGGCAGTCGATGCTGCCCCGCGTTGTCAAAGTCATGATCGCGGATGGCAACCGATTTCCTGAAGTCGCAACGACTTACAAAGAGGCTGTTATTGATCGCGGCCTTGCGCTGATTGCCGGACTATTGGAACGTGGTCGACGGGAGGGCGATTTCGCCTTTGAGGACTCTGATTTAACAGCCCGCCTGTTTATCGCCCCTCTGGTGTTTTCGATGTTGTGGCACATCCTGTTTGAGAAAAAACCGGAGGACCATATGGATCTGAACGCCCTGTTCGCCTTGCACGGTGCCCACGTGATACGCGCGTTGGCTCCCCGCCATGAGACACAGCCCTCTCAACATCAGGAGGACCACCATGACGCCGCTTCTTAAGTCACTACCGCTCGCGACTGTTGCAATCGTCGTTCTAAGTCTCCTGAGCGCCTGTGATTCACAGGACGTGAGCGGTTCGTACACTGGCTATGTTGAAGCCGATTATATTTATGTCTCTGCTCCCGCGGCTGGGTGGCTGGAAGACAATGACCTCCGCGAAGGAGAAGACGTTGAACAGGGGCGTATCATGTTCACGCTTGAACAGGGTTTAGAAGTCGCAGCCCTGGCGGAAGCAAAAAGCCGCTACGACCAAGCGGCGGCCCTGGAACGTGACTTGGAAACGGGCGCCCGGGACGCGGAACTGGAGGTCCTCAGGTCTGAATTGCAAGAGGCCCAGGCAAGCCTGACCTTGGCACGTGCGGAACGCAAACGTTGGACGCAGTTGGCTGAACAAGGTGTGGCCCCCCTCTCCCGGAGAGACCAGGTCGTCGCGGACGAGGAAAAAGCACAAGCGCGGGTGCAATCCCTAAAACAGAACATTGATGTTGCACGCCTCGCCGGACGGGACGCGGCACGGGACGCCGCCATTGCAGCACGGGAGGCGGCGGCGGCGGCCATGACCCAGGCGGAGTGGCGCCTGTCTCAACGCAGTGTTACAGCGGGTGTTGCCGGACGCGTCGAAGAGATCTTTCATCGCCCTGGCGAATACGTGACATCGGGGGCACCGGTTGTGGCACTCTTGCCCCCAGACGGTCTCAAGCTGCGCTTTTTTGTACCACAGGCAGACTTAAACTTGGTGGCACCGGGTCAGATGATTGAGGTTTCAAGTGATGGCCTGCCGAACAGGGTCACAGCGCACATTCGTTTCATCGCCACAGAAGCTGAATTTACACCGCCTGTCATTTACAGCGTCGGCGTGCGCGAGAAACTAATGTTCCTGGTCGAAGGCACCTTCGATAGCCGAGTTACCCTGCGCCCCGGACAGCCCGTTGACGTGCATCTGCCATGATCCAGTCACCATGACCGAAACCGCAATTGATGTTCATGGACTCGTCAAGCACTTCGGGACAAAGACCGCCGTGGATGGGGTCGATCTCCAGATGCCCAAAGGACAGGTGTGGGGATTTCTTGGCCCCAACGGGTCAGGCAAGACCACTACAATTCGGATGATTTGTGGTCTGTTAAAACCAAGCAGCGGCACTGGGCAGTGCCTGGGATTGGATATCCTGAAAGACGCCCCTTTGATCCGGCGGATGACCGGGTACATGACCCAAAAATTCTCGTTCTGGACGGACTTAACAATCCGCGAGAATTTGGAATTTGTCGCGCGGCTTTATCATCTGCCGCACCTCAAAACGCAGGTCGATGAAACCATCGAAACCCTTGGGCTGACCAAGCGACAAACGCAATTGGCCGGTGAGTTGTCCGGTGGCTGGAAACAACGCCTGGCCTTGGCCGCTGTGACCATGCATCACCCTCAACTGTTGTTACTGGATGAACCAACCGCGGGTGTCGACCCGAAAGCGCGACGAGAATTCTGGGATGAGATTCACCACCTCTCCAACGCGGGCGTCACTGTTCTGGTCTCTACGCACTACATGGATGAAGCTGAACGTTGCGACCGCATTGTCTATCTGGCCAACGGTAAGATCCTGATCCAGGGTCGGGTCGACGCCATTATTGAACGGTCGGGCTTGGTGACACTCCGTTGCGCCAGCGACGGCGCGCGTGAATTGACCGATGCGATGCTCAAACAGCCTGGCGTCGCCCATGCCGCTTATATGGAATCCGCCTTGCACGTCAGTGGAACCGACCGGGCGTTGCTGGACAAAGCCACCGCCACTGTCGGCGACCCTGGTTTGGTTTGGGAGCCGGTGCGGCCAAAGCTCGAAGACGTTTTCATTGAACTCATGACGCAAGCGGGCGCCGACGTCAGGAGCCACGCCTGATGAGAGGAGCAGAAACCTGGTCGCGAATGACCGCGATTTTCCTCAAAGAGCTCATTCAAATGAGACGGGACCGCTTGACGGCGGCAATGATGCTTGGCGTGCCTTTGATTATGCTCATTCTCTTCGGCTTTGCGATTAACACCGATCCGAAAGGCCTGCCGACAGCGGTGATCAGCGAAGAGCAGAGCCCGATTGTGCGCACCCTGCTGACCGGGCTTGAAACGTCGGGGTACTTCAAGATGGTATCGCATCATAGCGACCCCAGAGTCAGCGCGACGTTGCTGGCCGCCGGTGACGTCGCCTTTGTGATTACGATCCCATCTGGGTTTACCGAACGTCTGGTCCGCGGTGACCGGCCGCAGCTTTTGATTGAGGCGGATGCCAGTGACCCAGCTGCGGCCTCGAATGCATTAAACCGCGCGGAGACAATCATCACGCAAGCGCTCAGACATGACCTAAAGGGGCCGTTAGCCTCTCTGGCTCAGCACCCGTCCCCCGTCGAAATCGTGATCCACCCGCGCTATAATCCGGAAGGTATTACGCAGTATAATATTGTTCCGGGACTGCTGGGCGTCATCATCACGATGACTCTGGTTATGATTACGGGGATGTCGATGACTCGCGAAGTCGAGCGAGGCTCCATGGAAAACCTCATGGCCATGCCCGCGCGGCCGTTCGAGGTCATGATCGGAAAAATCACGCCCTATGTTGGACTGGGCATCATTCAAACCCTTGTGGTGTTGCTGGCGGGACACTATCTGTTCGCTGTACCGTTTATCGGTGGGGCGGCGCCCTTTGTCATTGGCTTGACGATTTTCATCATTGCCAACCTCGCCGTTGGGTTTACGTTTTCGACCATCGCCAAGTCCCAAATGCAGGCCATGCAGTTAACATACTTCTTTTTTCTGCCGTCGTTGTTGCTGTCTGGCTTCATGTTTCCCTTCCGAGGCATGCCGGACTGGGCACAAGCCGTCGGGGAAGTTCTGCCCCTCACCCACTTCCTGCGCGTGATCCGCAGTGTCATGTTGAAAGGGGGTGGCTTTGCCGACGTTCAACAGGAGATATACGCCATGCTCGCGTTTACAGTGGTTGCAGGGGCCGTCGCCATGCTGCGCTACCGGCGCACTTTGGACTAAGCGCTTTCATCGCAGGCCCCCTGCCAAAGCCGCCCGCTGCTCGTTGCCGTTTGGGAAAACGGTTATTCCAGTTTCAAGGCGGCGGCGATATCGGCCCAGGAGACATACTTAAAGTTCTGGTTGGCGTCGGAGCCGTCCGGGTTTTTGTTGTAGCCGTCCTGCACCACCAGCATGCCGGCGGGATAATCCGGCCCCAGCGGCGCGGACACCACATCCAGACCATCGGTTTCCTGCACGCCGTCGATCTTCAGGTCCGTGTTATCAACTATTTGAAACGTGCCGCGATAGGCATGTGGCGCAGCACGGTCGTACACCACATAAGTAAAGTTGCCCTGGCTGGAGGCGATCAAATAACCGGTGTTTAGATCTGATCCAGGCGGCGCGTAAATGGCCAGACCTTCCACATCGGCAGACAGACGCCCGCCGCCTGACGTGCCAAGGCCGGTGGTATCCACAGACACGCGCTCGGTCATGGAATCGCCGGGCTCGGCCCCGTAGCGCCAGATGCCGACCGCTTCTTCGCCCATGAAAATTTCACCTGTGGCGTCATCACCGACACAGCCTTCGGGCTGCGTGCCAATATCCCAACTGCGCTGAATGGTGGCGCGCATTTGACCCAGGCCATTGTCGTACAGTTGCCACTGGCTGACGTCGCCATCTTTGTCGTTGGCATAAACATAAAGCTTGCCGGTGTCGGCACTGCGATACAGGCACAGGCCATAGGGGTCTTCAAAATTCGATGGAATGGGATCGACCATCACGTTGCTCAACTCACCGGAGTCAGGGTCCATTTTATAGACAGCGATGGTTTTGTCAGTGCGGTTGGTGGCGGCGACAATGATGGTCGGCGTGGCGGTTGCGGGATCGCCGTTGTTGATGGTGATGGGATAGTCCGCGCGCAGATCGACGTTATTCATGAAGCCGTCACTGTTCTGGTACACGATCGCACCCGAAAGGTCATAGACCATCAGGCCGTTTTTCTTATCGGTGCCGACGATCAAACTTTTCAACGGTTCAACCGGGTTGACCCAAATGGCCGGGTCATCGGCGGCATCGTCACCACTGGCCACGGGAACCGTTTCGGCTTTGGGCATGACATTGACCGTATCCGGCGCGATGGGGGCTGGGCCGTCTTCTGACTCGCAGGCGGCAAGTGTAATCGCCAGAACCGGCGCAACAATTAAAGCACTTAATGGGGAAGCACTGAACGGAGAGACGCATTTAGACATAGTGAGCAACAACCCTTTAATGATCTGCGAGAGCGAAAATAATCTGCGAGAGCGAAGGTCTTGCGGCCAGTGATGGCAGAGGGCACCCGCGGCGTCCAGCCTTATCGTCATCAAAATCTGCGGCTTTGGCCGACGACATGAAACCGTAACGGATATGACTTTGTTCAGTCATAAATTCGACCTCAAACATTAACGGGAACCCTAATGGACGCGCTGGTATCACGCGCACTGTGTCCACCATTGTGGTTTGACTATTAAGGGGTTTCCTACATGTCGTTTAAGACTTCGTTGCGGGCGTCTGCCGCAGCCATCGCATTGTTTGCTGGTGTTCCATTTGCGGCTGAGGCGGCCACCGTCATCGGGCGGGTGAGTGACACGGCGGGCGTTACGTCATTGTCCGGCGCACGGGTTGAAATTGTTGAGCTCAACCGCCGCACATCAACAGCTCAAAACGGCAGCTACCGCTTTGCGGATGTCGAGCCCGGCACTTACACCTTGCGCATTACTTATATTAATGCGGATGTTCTGGAGCAGCAGCTTGTGGTGAGCGGCGACGGCATCACCACGGCAGACGCCAGCTTAGGCACGGCCATTGAAGAAGTGATCGTCGTCGGCCAGATCGCGAATGTTTCTAACTCCCTGTCGCGGCAGCGTGCGGCTGATACGGTTAAGTCAATCCTGACCCGCGATTCCATCGGCCAGTTCCCGGACCAGAACGTGGCGGAATCCGTGCGCCGAGTGACCGGTGTGAACGTGCTGAATGACCAGGGCGAAGGCCGGTTTATTGCCGTGCGCGGGCTTGACCCTAACCTGAACTCCGCGTCCATCAACGGTGCGCGCGTGCCGGCCCCGGAGAGCGACGTGCGCTCGGTGGCGCTGGACGTGATTCCCTCTGAACTGATTGAGTCCATTGAGATTACCAAAACCCTGACCCCGGACATGGATGCCGACACCATCGGTGCGTCCATTGAAATCAACACCACCAGCGCGTTTGATCGCGAGGGCACCTTTTTCGGCGGCACGCTGGAAGGCTCTTACAACGACCTGAATGATAAGCTGTCGCCCAAAGGCGGCGTCGACTTCAGCCATGCGTTCAGTGAAAAGTTCGGCGTGTCCGGCGGTCTGTCATACTACCGCCGCTCGTTCTCGACCGACAACATCGAGCCGGAAGGCTGGGACACCACTGACGACGGCGTGACCTATGCCGATGAAATTCAATATCGTGACTATGACGTGCGCCGCTCGCGCCTTGGGGCTTCGCTGTCGATGGACCTGCGCCCCAGCGAAAACACTGAGTTGTACGCGCGCGGCCTCTACAGCCGTTTCGGCGATCAGGAATTCCGCGGCCGCCTGATCTTTAAGCTGGACGAAGAGCCCTCAAGCGGCACGGCAACCACCGCGACCTTCCTGTCCGACGATGGCGAAATTGAAATCGAGCGGGACATCAAAGACCGCTTTGAAGTGCAGAAAATTTACTCCCTGGTCACCGGCGGTGAGACGTTCAAAGACGCCTGGACGTTTGAATACTCAGGCTCATACTCCAAGGCCAGCGAACTGGAAAACGGCTCGCTTGATCCCACCACCTATGTGGCTGCGTTTGAAGAACCAGGCCAGCTCGGCGTGACCTTCGATTACTCCGATTACAAACTGCCGTCCTTTAATATCATCGCCGGTCAAGCGGCTTTTGCCGACCCCAACACTTATGAGTTCGATCAGATTGAGCGCACAATCCTGTCCGACTCAACCGACGAGGAATGGGGTGCAAAGCTGGACTTAACGCGTCAATTTGTGCTCGACGATGGCGCCGTGATGGACCTCAAATTCGGCGGCAAGGCGCGCCTGCGTCAAAAGCAGTACGACTTTAATGTGGAATTCCTCAGCGATGGTCCGTTGGAAGACACCACCCTGGCCCAATTTGCCACCTCCGGCACTTACGGCCTGGCGAACATTGCGCCGCAAGTTGATCCGCTCGCCCTGCGTGAGCTGATCAACGGCAACCTGTCGGCGTTTGACAATGACGACATTGACGGCGTGTTCGACTCTGCCACGGCGGACTTTAGTGTCGATGAAGACATCTACGCCGGCTACATCATGGGCCGCTACGACAATGGGTCTTTGAAGGCCATCGGCGGTGTGCGCGTTGAACACACCAAAGATGACATCAACGGCAGCCTTGTTGAGCTGGTGGAAGAAGGCGGCACCCGCAACGGTGTTGAGTTGGATGAGGACACCGTGTTCGTCACGCCAAACACCTTTGACAACAGCTACACCAACTGGCTGCCAAGTGTGAACCTGACCTACGAAACCGAGAATGACGTGCTGCTGCGCGCCGGCCTCTATCGCAGTGTGGTGCGCCCGAACATCGGCCAGATCGCGCCGCGGTTTGTGATTGAGGAAAACGATGACGGCGAACGTGAAGGCGAGTTTGGCGACCCCAACTTACGCCCCTACAAAGCCTGGAACGGCGACGTCAGCGTTGAGTGGTACTTTAACAACGCCGGGGTTTTGCAGGGCGGCCTGTTCTACAAAGACATCAAAGACTTCATCGCCATCACCGAAGTGGACAACCTGACCTTTAACGGCATCTTTGCCGATGAAGCCACCATTCCGGTGAACGGCGAGTCCGCTGAAGTGTTTGGTGCAGAGTTCGGTTATCAGCAGGTCATGGACTTCCTGCCCGGGCCATGGGACGGCGTGCTGGTGGGCTTTAACTACACCTTCACCGACAGCGAAGGAACGGTTGACGGCCGCAAGATTGATCTGCCGGCCAGTTCCAAGCATACCTTCAACACCACATTGGGCTATGAGAAAGGCCCGCTGTCGTTGCGCTTGGCCGGAGCCTACCGTTCAAGCTACCTGGACGAGTTGGCCGGCAGCCCGGATGAAGACCGCTTTGTGAAGAGCCATTTCCAACTGGATGCCAGCGCCAAGTACCGCGTGACCGATCAGTTCCAGGTGTTTGCCGAGTTGATCAACATCACCGACGAACCTTATGTGGCCTTCCAGCGCGGCCCGGTCTCCGACCGCTTGCTGCAGTACGAAGAATACTCGTTCACAGCGAAAGCGGGTGTGCGGTTTACCTACTAAGCGCCGGCGCCCAGGGCATCACCACGATTCGCCACACACGGAGCACGTAACCGTGTTACCGCTGTCGTGATGGACCACCCGCCGGATCGACACGGGAAGGGCCGCCCCCACAAAGGGCGGCCCTTTTGCGAACCTGTACAACATTGATATTGCAAGGAATTTATTTGGGTTTGTTCCCACATCCCCCTTTGCTTCCCCCGGCTCCACCGTGTAGAAAACCTGTAGTTCGCGCGGCGTTTCTTAAGCCCGTTAGCGTCCGCACGAATCAAAAGGGCCGCTCTTTGAGTGGCCCTTTTTAGATGCGAATTGTTATTACTGTTGGTGACGCAGCCGGGTCTCGCGCCCTTAGTTAACGCCTCTGGCAATGCGTAAACCCAAATTAAAGTTGTGCCACTCTTTAGGCGCTTTCTCTGCCGCAGGTCCGCGCAGCTCTGTCGTACCCCCGAAGCGCATGGCCGAACGGCTCGCGCTCACAGGTGCACTTAAACTTCCGCCCCGCACGACATGCACACAGGCGTCGTCTGAGCCCCAAACAGAGCCGTCTTTCGGCGCACCGGCAAAACTCTCATAGTAGCAATCTTCCACCCACTCCCACACGTTGCCATGCATATCGTAGAGGCCAAAAGCGTTTGGCTTGTACGTTCCGACAGGCGCTGACCGCAGGCCATAGCCATCGTCACAGTCAACATACAGCCAAGGGGACCAGCCGTCTTTTGTTGCCATCTCCGCTTTTGCCGTCAGGTCTGGAACATTGCCGTAGTCGCAAAGCTCAACTTCATCATTCCCAAAGGAATACCGCGTGCTGGTGCCCGCGCGCGCCGCATACTCCCATTCGGCTTCGCTTAACAGTCGATAGGGCTTGCCGGTTTTTTTGGTCAGCCAGTCGACAAAATCTTGGGAGTCATTCCAACTGATACAGGCAACGGGGTGATCTTCGCCGACCACATAATTTGGGTCTTCCCAGCTTTTACCTTGCACCGGCTCACCGCCGCGCAGGCCGGTCACAACCACACAATTGTTGTTTCTAACGCCGCGATTGGTTTCTTCGCTAAATTGCCGGTATTGACCAATGGTGATTTCATATTTGGAAACCGCGAAGGCCCTTGAAATCGTGACTTCGCGCTGCGGGCCTTCATTGCTCAGCCGCCCGGCCTCTGACTCTGCGGTCCCCATAATGAACTGCCCGGCGGGCACGACGACCATCTCCGGGCAGGTATCGCAGTCTTGGAAAGACTCACCCGGTGCAGCGGCCTCAACACACGCTGGCCCTGAGATCACCCCCAAGACCAGCGCAACCAGTGCCGCGCCAGACTGTGCGGCCAAAGGAGTCATCACGATTGATCTTAGCTTCATGACGCCGCCCTCCATGACTTTATTTTAACACATGCAGCCTTTTGTTTTTGCGCACGCCACGCCCTGAAATTGCAGCCGTGTTAAGCACGCCCACACTTGGCTGCAATTTCACTATGCGTGCGCTGTTAAACACCTCCCGGTGGGGCGGGTTCTTGCTCGCGGGCGTACCATTCCAGGGAGGACAAAGATGGCTCTTCCCATTCTGTCGGCGCATCTAAGAACTTCGGATAGTTCTTGGCGATATGCTCTATGATCTTCTGATCCGGCATTTCTTCAGGGCTCTTCACATCCGCAAAGTTGCAGTTGTAAAGGCAATGACCTGGGGCCTGCCCCATCAACATCCATGGGAGCCATGGCGTGACCCGCCCCCAAACACCCGTGCTGGGAATCGTGGTCAGGTCAGGGTTCTGCAGATCCGCTTGAGAGAACGAATAGTTAAAGGTTTCTGTCACCCGGTTCATCGGGCCAGAGCTCTCGCGTACCCACTTCTGAGGATCAAGAGCGTTGGGGTAATAAAGATGCACGTGGATTTCCATCATCGCGTGCTGGCCGATTTGCTGCCAGTTGAGAATGAACGGACGTGGCTCACGCTTCTCTGTGTTGAGGCCACCGTATGACGGTGGGTCTGGCCAGACATCTTTGAAGATTGCGTTGAAGGGATCGTTGGCGACCGGCACCACGCGCACCTTTTCTCCGGTGAACGGGTTCTCCATTTCCTCCAGAATCTCACCGGTTTCGAGATCGGTGTAAAACACGATTTCACGTAACACACGCCGATATCCGTACTCATCGCCTTCGTAAGGGAGCAAGCGGTTACAGCCGAGTCCCCGGAAGCCGCAAATGTTTCTGACCGCGCCACCTGGTGCGACCCCCATGACGTAGCCTTCGATCCAACCGAAGTGTGTGGATTCCATATCCAGGTTAGACGTGAGCTTGAGGTAGGCATCAACGTTACCGCGTCCCGTCGTCAGGTCATGGGTTGGGCCACGCAACCAAGAACTGTCGGGACCGGCCGTAGCGGCATTTGCGGCACTCGGCGATATAACGGCATTCAGAGCTGGCAGGCCGGTAAAGGCCATTCCCGCGGCGAGTGCGGATCTGCGGTCCAGCACACTTTCGATGAGTTTTTTCTCAGACATTACAATTGGCCTTTCAAGACTGGCTGTGAATCAAATAGTTCAGGTCAGAGCTTAGACACCGCCTGGGGGTGCGGGAGTTTGCTCTCGGGCATACCATTCCAGAGACGACAGGGAAGGCTCTTCCCACTCGGTCGGGGCGTCCAGGAATTTGGTGTAGTTCTTAGCAATATATTCGATGATGCGCTGGTCTGGCGCTTCCTCGAGCGAGTGCATGCTGGCAGCCATCACGTTGTACAAGCAATGACCGGGGGCTTGGCCCATGAGCATCCACGGTAGCCACGGCGTATGGCGGCCCCAGACGGTGGTGCTGTCGACGGTGGTCAGGTCTGGATTCTGAATATCCTTGAGACTCATGTTCATCACATAGGTTTCTGTCACCTGGTTCATCGGCCCGGCACTTTCGCGCACCCATGTTTTGGGATCGAGCGCATTGGGATAATAGAGGTTGATGTGACGCTCCATCATCAGCCGGTCGCCAAAGGCTTTCCAGTTGAGGATGAATGGCTTCGGCTCCAACTTTTCATCGGTGTTGAGGCCACCAAAGGTCGGCCGGCTCAGTTCAGACTCTCTGATGATGCGGTTAAACGGATCGTTGGCGACGGGCACCACACGCACTTTTTCGCCGGTGAACGGATTTTCCATCTCTTCCAGAATCTCGCCGGTTTCCAGATCAGTGTAAAACACAACCTCACGCAGCAAACGACGATAACCGTGCTCGCCTTCCAGCGGGATCAAGCGCGTCACGCCCAAACCGCGAAAGCCACAGAAGGTGCGGATCGGCCCGCCGGGCGCAACGCCCATGACATGCCCGTCAATCCAACCGTAGTGCGTGGATTTCATATCCAGATTTGAGGTCGCCTTGGCGTAGGCTTCGACGTTGCCATAGGCTGTTGTGAGATCATAGGTCGGCCCCGTAAGCGAGGCACCGCCGGTGGCATCGGTCGCGGCCATGGCTGCGGCGGGAAGGAACCCGGCAGCGAGGCCAGTTGCTAATGCTGCTCGGCGGTCGATTGCGACTTCGATGGGCGCACCTTCGATGGCGGCGGCTTCATTCGGCTGATTTGATTTGGTCATAATATTTCCTCTTCTCACTATGTCACCCTCGGGCTTGTTCCGAGGGTCCAGGACAACAACCACGATTTTCGTTAATGACCCTGGATGCTCGGACTAAATCCGAGCATGACAGTTTGAATTTATCCTAAACACCACCCGGCAACGCAGGTTCCTGCTCGCGGGAGTAACGCTCAATGGAGGAGAGTGATGGTTCTTCCCACACATCCGGCGCTTCTAAATATTTCGGATAATTTTTCGCCGTATATTCAACAATGTCCTGAGGAATATCATCCAGCGAATGACGGCTGCCCATAAAGGTTTGATACACCACATGCCCTGGCGCTTGCCCCATCAGCATCCACGGCAACCAGGGCGTAATGCGCGCCCAGGTGCCGGTGCCGTAAACATGGGTCAATTCTTCGTTCTGCACCTGATCCAGCGAATGCACATGATAGAACAATTCTGACACCCGGTTCATGGGACCGGCACTTTCCCGCACCCATTTTTCGGGATCGAGGGCGTTCTTGTAGTAAAGATGAATGTGGCGCTGGAACAGTAACCACTCGTCCTTGATCTGCCAGTCCAACAGGAACGGCTTGGGTTCGCGCTTCTCTGCATTGAGACCGCCGTAAGATGGGCCGGGCGGCACCACATCGCGGATGATGCCGTTAAAGGGATCATTGGCCACATGCACGACACGGACTTTTTCATCGGTGTAGGGGTTGACCATTTCTTCTAAAATCTCACCGGTGGCGAGGTCGTAGTAGAAGCCCACTTCGCGCAGCAATTTGCGATAGCCGGTGCCTTCTTCATAGGGAATCAGACGCTTGCAACTCATGCCTTTAAAGCCGCAGATGTTTTTGACGGGACCGCCCGGGGCAACCCCCATGACCAAGCCGTCGTACCAGCCATAAGTGGTGGTTTTCATGTCGATGTCGGAATCGATTCGCGCCATGGCGATCATATTGCCTTCGGGCGTGGTGAGATCGAGGTAAGGACCGGTTAGCGACGCGTTCTCAATCCGTTTGTTAAGATCAGGCGTGGCCGCGCTTGCGCCACTTGCCATGCCGAGGCCGGCCATTGCGCCGCCCATGCCGGCTCCAGCTAGGCCCGCTCCCGCCATGCCTGCTCCCAAGGCCTGACGGCGGCTGAGGCTGGTGGCCGGACCGCCGAGACTATCGTAATCCTCGACCACCAAACCGGTGCGGACTTCTATATTGCCGTTTGGCCCCGTTGCATCTGTCATTGCGTGTGCTCCCTCTCAAAGACGCGAATACGCTACCATACGTTGGAGGCGGCACTGAGTCCCCTTAAACGGGCCTCAAAAGATGTTCACCTGTTGATCCAAATATACTGCAAACGCCGGGGCTTGACCCCACCTCACAAGCTAGACTGGAATGATTCTAATATTAATAAATCAAACAAACACGCACATCATCAGAAGGATCAGACTCCATGACCGTCAAATAGGCCGTCAAACAGTCCTTCAAAACCGGCCTGTAAAAAATCCGCTGGATCGGTGACGGCGACCTCGCCGGGATGTTGGACGGACTCTAAGGTCGGCTTTTGGAGTGACGATGATGTGGTTTTTGGACCTTTGGGGAGAACAGTTGATCCGCCAAAAACATGCCGACAATCATCGATAAAACAAGATAGACGACAGGCTCACCGCCAATCAGCAAAGCTGTGAGGGCTGGGCCAGGACAAAAGCCGACCAGCCCCCACCCAACACCAAAGAGGATTGCGCCGGTCACAAGGCGGGAGTCAAAATCCTTTGCGGTCGGGAGTTGGAAGGCATCAGAGAAAATCGGTGACGCGCGCTTGAGAACCAATTGATAGCCAATAAAAGTTGTGACAACGGCCCCACCCAAGACCAAAATCAGGCTGGGGTCCCATGTGCCGAAGACGTCCAGAAAATTGAGTACTTTTGCAGGGTTCACCATCTCTGACAGTGTTAACCCAACCCCAAAAACACTGCCGCAGATCAAAGCTATTACAACGCGTTTCATATCACAGCCCTCCGAGGACATGACGCATCACACTGACCGTCGCCACACCGGCGGCTAAAAAAGTGAAGGTCGCTAAAATTGACCGGCGAGACAAACGCGCCATCCCGCAGACCCCATGTCCGCTGGTGCAGCCTGACCCAATGCGGGTGCCCAGACCGACCAGAAGCCCGGCGGCCATCAACAGTGGCGTCGAAGCCTGAACGGTGACGATCGGCTGACTGCCCGTCACAGCCCACACACCAATGGGAGCGATGAGCAGGCCAAAAACAAAGGCAAGCCGCCAAGCCACATCGTTTTGGCTCGGTTTCAAAACGCCCCCAACGATGCCACTTATGCCAGCAATCCGGCCGAGGAAAAGCATCAGCAAAACAGCCGCAGCGCCAATGAGAATCCCGCCCACAAGCGCACTGACGGGGGTAAATGTTGTGATTGAAGTATGCATCGGTTTTCTCCTTTATCTTGGCAGCGGGCACCTTCGGCTGACAAGGATCAACAAACAGTCAGTCTCTGCCCCTCATTGGGGCCTGCCCAGCCTAAACAGCGTTGAGCGGTATTTTAAGATAAGAGATGCCATTATCTTCTGGAGGCGGCATCGCACCAGCGCGCATGTTGACCTGAACCGACGGCAGCAGCAGCACGGGCATGTCCAAAGTGGCATCGCGTTTTTGACGCATGGCAACAAAGGCTGATTCAGTGCTGCCACTCGGAGCCGCCGCGCCAACATGCACATTGGTGGCTTGTTCTTGCGCCACCGTGGTTTCCCACTGGTAGGTCTCTCGGCCCTCGGGCAAATAGTCATGGCACATAAACAGGCGCGTCTCCGGCGGAAGGGCAAACACTTTCTGAATGGACTGATACAAGGTGGCTGCGTCACCTCCGGGAAAATCACACCGGGCTGTGCCGTAGTCGGGCATGAACAGTGTATCGCCAACAAACGCCGCATCGCCAATCACATAGGTGGAGCAGGCGGGCGTATGACCGGGGGTATGTATCACGCGCCCCGTTAGATTGCCGATTTCAAAGGTATCACCCTCCGCCAACAGCACGTCGAATTGTGAGCCATCGGTTTTAAAACTGTCTTCCACATTGAACA
Organism: Rhodospirillaceae bacterium; assembly: GCA_040219235.1. NCBI lineage: Bacteria > Pseudomonadati > Pseudomonadota > Alphaproteobacteria > Rhodospirillales > Rhodospirillaceae > Rhodospirillaceae bacterium. The sequence continues at coordinate 760,734 of JAVJSV010000011.1, read as the reverse complement.
GTTTTTTGAACACCTGTTGGACTTTAGTGATCTGTGATCCGATGGCGGTCTGCCCACCAAGCTTACCTTTTAAATAAGGTGCGGCTGTTACGTGATCCGCATGGACATGGGTTTCTAAAATCCACCGCACGTTCAACCCGTGCTCCTGGATATAAGTGATGATTTTGTCCGCCGAGGTGGTCGAAGTCCGCCCCGACTTGGGGTCATAATCCAGAACTGAGTCGATAATTGCGGCTGCCGAACTGGCGGGATCGCGCACCACATAGCTGATGGTGTTGGTCTCAGAGTCAAAGAAGGCTTTGACGTTTGGGGTTTGTTCCGTCGTGCGATGTTCAGCGGCCATCACCATTCTCCTGTATTAAGCATTCAGACAGTCTAGACAGACAGGTTTTTCCAGCCATGATTAGAGTCAAACAAATAGAACATAACATGAGACAACCAGGAGGAGCCGGTCATGGGTGAAATTGTTTGGGTGAGCCTTCCCCTTTGCGTCATTTTGGCCTTCGGTATTGGCGGACTCTGGTACGGCCCGCTGTTTCAAAAAGCCTGGATGGCCGATACTGGCATGACCGATGACAAACGGGGGCCACCGGTCAAAGTATTCGGCGGAGCGGCTGTTCATGCTCTGATTGGCGCTCTGGCGCTCTCCTTGCTGCTGGATCGCGTCAGTGGGCTTGCGGCCCACCTCAGTGGTGGAGTTATCATTGGTGTTGCCGCCGCCGCAGCGCTCGGCATTAATTATATGTTTGCCGCCCGCCCCCGCCGCCTGCTGTATATCGATGGCGGCTATACCATCGTGCTGTACGGCGCGATGGGCTTGGTGATTGGTCTGGTGAAATAGTTTGGTCAAAAATGTGACTCACTTTTCTGGCCAGTGTCACTGCGGCAATATCACTTTCACTTTTGAAACCGCACACTCCCCAGCGTCACTGCCGTTGAGGCAATGTTCCTGTAGTTTCTGCAAGCGCATTGGTGGACTTTACACATCTGATCCAAAGGGCAAACTCACGGTAACGTTTGCTAATGCGGCAGTGTATAGGTTTGGCCACCAGACGGCAGAGTTTCACTTTTGCCCCGTCTGCGGCTGTATGCCAGTGATCACGGCCGTAATTGATAAAAAGATAAGAGCTGTCTTGAACGCACGCATGATTGAGCGACCAACTATTAATCTTGAAAAAGCAGTACCGTTCGACGTCGATTCCGAATCTGAGGTCGACAGGTTGGCCAGACGAACCGCGAGTTGGATTGGAACGGTTAAGGTAAACCAACTCTAAAAGTGTGACTTTACTGATTAAATGCCGATTTCTGTTAAAAGCCAGGCAAAACAAGCTCGATATATGAACACGGGCAACTCCCCCTTCATTTTGCCGTGTGTTCAGGGCTACGATACAGCCCATGAACATCGCACACCTCCGCCAGACCCTTTTTACCGCTGTTGCTGTGGCTATGGCTGTACCGTTACTCCTGATCACGCCGGGAGCCCAGGCTGAGTCCACGTTCCGCCTCGCCTTGAATGCCGCGCCCCCCACAAAGGGCAACCCCTTCTTCACCACCGGCATCACCCCAACCTTATTCTGGACCGCGATTTACGACCGCCTGACCGATATCGATGAGAATGGTGAGGTGGTGCCCGAGATCGCACTCTCCTGGGAACCGGTTTCCGAAACGGAGTGGCACTTCAAGCTGCGGCCCAACGTGGTGTTCTCTAATGGCGAAAAACTAACGGCCCAGGGCATCAAAACGGTCTTCGATATCGCGCGAGATGATCCCGTCAACGCCCTGTATTGGTTTCGCGAGAGAGTGCGCTATCCGCGCGTTGAAGTCGTCGATGAGCTCACCATCGCCATTCATACCTCAGAGCCAAACATTTTGACGCCGGCCTATTTGTCGGCCTTGCCGATTGCCCCACCCGATCACGTAAAAGAGAACGGCATTGCCGGCTTGATTAATGAACCGATCGGCAGTGGACCTTTTGTGGTGGACCGCTGGGATTCTGACAAGGTGACGTTGCGCGCCAACAGGACCTCATGGCGGGCGCCGCGCGTCGACCGCATGGAAGTCTATTTTGTGCCCGATTCCACAGCGCGCTTGCAGGCCCTCGAAACGGGGCAGGTGGATGTTGCCGTAGCCATCAGCACAGATCAAATAGATATGCTGGACTTGAATGGACATCGCGCCGTGATGCGCAATCCAACGCGCGTGCTGGTGTTCGCTCTGAAATCTAACGACCCAAATTCGCCTTTTTCTGATGTGCGCGTGCGACAGGCGTTTAATTATGCCGTCAATAAAGAGGCGATCACCGCCGTGCTGCTGGCGGGCCTGGTCAAACCTGCAAGCCAGCCTGCTTTACCGTTTTCCGTTGGCTACGACCCTGCGCTGGACCCCTATCCCTACGACCCAGACAAAGCCCGCGCCCTGCTGGCCGAAGCCGGATATGCCGATGGTGTGTCGTTCGTCATTGAATCGCCGTCTGGCACATTACCCAATGACACGGCAATCTTGCAGCAAATTGCCGCAGACGTTTCTGTCGCGGGCATGGACATGGACGTGCGGCTGATTACCTATCCCCAATTGTTGCGACGTACGACTCTGGGCGATTTGGGCGGCGATGGATTTTTGATGGACTTCACCAACCGCTTCGCTGACGCCCTCAAGCCAATGCTCATCACCAACCATGCCTGCACTGGCACGGGTCCGTGGTTCTGCGATCCGGAGATTCAAAAGGTGATTGACCGTGCGGAGCGCACGTTTGATCTGGAAGAACGCACACGCCTGACGCAACAGGTGGTGCGCCACTACCGGAATGTTGCACAATCTCTGTTTCTGTTTCCGATTGCCGGACTGGATGGCGTGCACAAGCGCGTCACCACCTGGCAGCCGCGCAATGACAGATTTATGTATCATCTGATTGAAGTCGCAGACTGAACCTGCCTAAGGCTGTATCATCGCGTTATGAAAACTTATCTTACGCTCGCCCTTTCGGGTGTTGTGCTCGCGCTTGGCGCTGGGCTGACCAGTCCGGCCCAGGCTGAAACGACCTTTAGGATCGCTCTATCTGCCGGGCCACCCAGCCAGGGGAATCCCTATCCGGGCGGCGCAACCACGGCGAATTTTGTCTGGCCGACGATCTATGATTCGCTCACCCGCATTGATAACAACGGCACCGTGCAACCTTGGCTGGCGTTAAGCTGGCAACATGTGACCGACACGGAGTGGCATTTCAAACTGCGTCCAGGCGTCACGTTTTCCAATGGCGAGCCGTTTAATGCGGCGGCCGTAAAAGCCACCTTCGATCGCTTACGCACTGATGATGCGCAAGGCTACCTGTGGAACCGCCAAGCGACTTACTACCCCCGTGTGGACCTCGTGGACGACATGACCGTGGCGATCCACACGGACAAACCAAACGCGATGATGGCCGCCTATCTGACAACACTCTACTTTACCGCACCCGCGCACACGGCAGAGGTTGGGTTTCAGGGCCTGTTCAACGATCCTGTCGGCACCGGCCCCTTTGTGATGGACCGCTGGGGCGCTGACCGGGCCACCTTTAGCGCCAACCCGCAGTCGTGGAATCCGCCGAAAGTCGACCAATTTGAGGCCGTGTTCGTGCCGGATGCCTCGGCCCGGTTACAGGCCCTGGAAACCAATCAGGTTGATGTGGCTGCGGTCATCAGCACGGACCAGATTGGCCTGCTGGAGAGGAACGGACATCGCGCGGTAATGCGCAATCCATCGCGGCTGCTGGTGGTGGCGCTGCAAACCCAGGACCCGGCATTGCCGCTGGCCGACGTGCGTGTGCGGCAGGCCCTGAATTATGCCGTCAACCGCGCGGTGATTACGCAAATTCTGCTTGCGGATTTGGTTCAACCCGCGAGTCAACCGGCTGTACCGATGGGCCTGGGGTACGACCCCACCCTGGAGCCCTACGCGTACGACCCCGATAAAGCACGGCAACTGCTGGCGGACGCCGGGTACCCGGACGGCTTTGCGTTCACGCTGGAAACCGTCGCCGGATTCATGCCCAATGACGCGGCAATTCTGCAGCAGATTGCCAGTGATCTGAAGCGTGTCGGCGTAGACTTGGACATACGGCTGATCACCTATCCGCAGTTGGTGCGCTCGACCCTGGGCGGTGAACTGGGTGGACAAGCCTTACTGGCGGACTTCTTCAATAACTCCGGCGATGCGTTGCGCCCGATGCTGCCGACCACCAATCATGCCTGCGGCGGATTGAAACCCTGGTATTGCGATGCAGAAATTCAAGCGGTGATTGGTGAAGCCGAGGTGACACTCGACCTCGACAAAAGGAAAGCCCTGACACAACAGGTGATCCGCCACTACCGGGACCAAGCCTCAAGTTTGTTCCTATTCCCCGTTGTGGGATTAGATGGTGTGCACAAGCGCGTCACCCATTGGGAACCCTGGAACGACATACTGAACCCGCACTTGATTGATGTAGAGCCGCGGTAAGGTTCCAGTTCACACTTTTAACCTTCAGACATGTAAACATCCTTCCGCTTAATCTCCATGAATTTGGCGGGTGTTTCCAAATCCGTAAACCCAAACGGGCGATACAATTCATGGGCGTCCCGAGTGGCCAACAGCCAGCGGCGGAAGCTCTGATAGTTTGAATATTGCATCACAGTTTCAACCAGCCATTTGCCGAGCCCTTGGTCTCGATAATCTGGCAGTACGAATACATCGCAAAGATAGGCGAAAGTTGCGTTATCTGTCACCACACGGGCAAAACCAATTTGCGCGTCTTCTCTGTAGACCCCAAAACAATCAGACCCCGCTATGGACTGCACCACGACCTCCATTGGAATCCCAACGGCCCAATAGGACTCGTTGAGAAAAGCATGGATAACATTGAGGTCGAGTCTCGACTTCTCGTCATCGACTTCAAATTCCTCTCGTTTATCGAGAATCATCGTTCTATCCTCTCAGCCTGCCGATAAATCAAGATGCCTGGCACCCAGCCACATTATTGGCGATACTCCCCCTTTAGGAATAGCATGCCTATTGAGAAGGAGCCGCTATGAAACCGCAACTGTTTGGCGATGTCCGGGTTGAGAAGATCATCGATATGATCGAACCCTTTGATGCGGCACGGGCGTATCCCAATGAAGATCTGAGCGCTGCGGCTCAGCACAAAAGTTGGCTGGCACCGCACTTCTACGACTTCGACGCGCAAGCCATTATTCTCAGCTTCCACAGCTATGTTATTCGCACGCCCTATCACACCATTCTGGTGGACACCTGTGTGGGCAACCACAAGACCTTCAACGGGATGCTCCAGAACTGGGGCAAACGAGACGGCCCGTTTCTCGACAATTTGGCTGCTGCGGGTGTCAGCCCCCAAGAGGTCGACTATGTGATGTGCACACATCTGCACGCTGATCATGTAGGTTGGAACACCCAACTCAAGGATGGGCGCTGGGTGCCAACCTTTCCGCGGGCTAAATATGTGTTCTCGAAAAACGATCTGGATGCGTCGAGAGAGCGGGCGAAGAACACTCAAACAGCATACATTGCGCCCTCGTTTCAAGAGAGCGTGTTGCCGGTGATTGAAGCCCAGCAGGCCGAAATTATTGATACCGAGTTTGCCTTAGATGACGCATTGACCATCTTACCAACCCATGGCCACACGCCTGGGCATTACTGTGTGCAGATTAATTCAGGCGGGCGCAAAGGCATCCTGACGGGCGATGTGCTGCACAGTGCGGTGGGCATTGCTCATCCGGAATGGTCGACCGCCTTCTGCGAAGACAAAGTGAAATCAAACGCCACGCGCGCGGCCTTGGTGGACAGCCTCACGGATCAAGATGTGACGCTATTACCCGCGCATTTTGCCGGCCCAACCGCCGGGCGGATTGTCTCGCAGATGGGCAGCGACCGCCGCAGATTTAAAATCGCGCCGGAGGCTCTGTGAGCCGGTATGGGACTCAACCTTACCCTTGATCATATCAATATCCGTACGGCAAATTTGGCCAAAATGCTGGGTTTTTACAGCCAGGTGCTAGACCTCAAACCAGGGCCGCGTCCTCATTTCGGCGGCGCTGGCGGCGCATGGCTTTATGCGGAAGAGCGCATCGCGGATAGTTTAGAGGATGTGAAAGCAGACTATCGCGCGGCCTGGGTGCATTTCATTGAAGTGCCTAAGACCCATGGTGACCCGGGCACAGTGCAAATCGAACACTTCGCGTTTACGGCGCAGGGGATGAAAGGGTTTTTGGCCCGCCTTGATGATGTTGAGTGCAACTACACCTTGGCTGAAGTGCCAGAGGTTGGTCTGGTACAGGTCAACTTCCGTGACCCGGACGGCAATCACATCCATGTGGATTTTGCACTCAGCGAAAAGACAACTTAGTAATCTCGGCTCCAACGCAGGCCAATATCCGACCCGGTATCTTGCCGCGTTGTCGAGTTTAGTGACAGGTCATCGGTGAGTTGCCATTCCACAATGAACTGGCTCCCCTGCCCTTCCAGACCCTGCTCAACCCCGACGAAAATGTTTTTCGACAAACGTTCGCCCACAACAAAGGTGCTGCCATCCGCGTCTGAGCCAAAGCGGAAGACATCGAGTCCGACCGTGCGGCGCAGCGTGCCCACAACACCACCACGCCCGACAAGACCAGATAACTCTGCTGCCGCGTTGGCCAGTTGCACCGCTTCCAGTGGCCCCAATTGCCCTGCTGACTTTCCGAAGATGATGCGCGAAAGAATTTCATCCTGAGGCAAGGGCGGGTCTGAGGCCAGGGTTATGGTCGGTGCTGACGCGCGACCACCAACTTCAACTCGGGCTGTGACTCCTCCGGCATTGCGGGCGGCCACCACAGACAGGTCGGGATCTATCTGCCCGCCGCCGGTGAAGGTCACTTGTCCTCGGGTGAGCTCAAAGATCTCACCCAGAAAAGCAAACTCGCCCCGCGAGACGGTCAAATCGCCCGTCAACTCAGGGGTGGATAATGTTCCGCCCACCTTCACATCTGCAGCCCATTCAGAGTCCAAGCCGCGGCCAACCACATCGATGCTGTTGGGCGCAGTCAAAGAAATATCCAGGTCGGTTTCTTTGCCGGGGCGCTGCGCCCGGGCCTGAGCAACAGGTGCACTGGGATCAACCACATCAAGCGTCGGCACAGCTTCAACATAGGTGGCTGCCAAACTGACAGAAGCGGAGTCCACCTGAATGTCACCATGCAAGCGGTCACGGTCGGGGCTGAGGTCATAGGTCAACACGCCGGAGCCTTTGATCCGCACATCATCACGCCGCACGAGCCGTGCGCCCTTAAGCGTGACAGACATACCGCCCGCGAGTTCATTGCCAAACGAACGCTGAAGGTTGCCCTCGCCCGTAACACGACCATCATCGCCATCTGTTCCAGAGAGCGCAAACGCAACATTGGAGGCATCGCTGGCCGACAACTCAACATCAAGATTATGGACCAAGGTGCCGAGGTCTAGATTTTCATAAACACTTTCATTCAACCGGACATAACCAGACACGTTTGGCACGTCGAGTGACCCGGTGAGGGTCAGGTCGACATCTGCCTGACCGGTCAGCCTGTGACTCACGGCAGGCAGAACGGCCCACAGCGGATCTATAGCACCGCTCCATTTCATTTTCAGATCAATGGGCTGATCCAACGGCATGCGGATCTGGCCTTCTGGTAAATTTAACGTCAGCGGAAGGGTTCCAGTGATGCGGGCCGGCACGTCCGATATACCATTGATGGAAGCGTCCAGATTCAACGCCTGACCATCAAGGTCGGCGGTGACGTTTGCCTGAATGCCGGAAAGCCCCGTATCCGGTAATGAGATATCTGACGTGCTTAAGTTTATTTGGCCGGTCGGCGCGGCAAGGTCGCCCTTTAAATTGGCGTCCAATGCAAACTGTCCAGAGATCGACAGATCGGGATCAAGGGTTTGCAGCACTTCAAAGGGTAAACCTTCTCCGGTCAGTGCCGCAGATATGGTGCTGGCCTCACGATCAAGGGTGAGTTGGGCCGTGAGGCGACCACCGTTAGCTTCAAACTCTATGGTCTGAACAGACACACCCGTCGGCGACACATCTACACGGGCCGGGTTGACGAGGTTAAGCGCGCCCCAAGCCTCGGCATATTGGAGCGAGTCAATCAGAACAGAGCGTGTTTCTGTGTTGTTGGTGTCTGTTGTGGTGGTGACGCGCGCCTCTGTTGCGACGGTAAAGCCATCGTCTGGCGTCGTTGCAATAAGGCCCAGCTGCAGATCCGACAATGGACCAGAGACATCCGCCTTTACCGAGGCGATAGATTGGGTACCGACAAAGCCATTGCCGCCAGTCACTCTCAGTGACACTTCAGACTGAGAGGCACGGGACTGAGAGGCACGGGACTGAGAAGTGCTAGATTGAGACGCGCTAGATTCGGGGGTGTTCTTCCAGGTGCCTGCAACCTCAAGGGTGTTGAGTCCTGCAACTGACCCTGCATAGCGAAGATCACGAGACGTGGACTGAAGCTGCACCACCTGCGCCCCGGCTTCCTGTGAAAAACGTACGTCAAGATCGCCCACTCCAGAAAGCTGAAGCCCGGCCAGGGCTGCTGGTAAGGCATAAGAGTCCAAAGCGACCGAGAGGGTACCTTCCACCAACATCTCTTGAAGCGATATGGCAAGATCCGCCGACGCTGACACGCCTGCCCCTGATATTTTTAATGGCGCAACCTTTAACGTCTGATCCTCGTTCAATGTCGCCGTTGCAGAGACGTTCAGCGGCCCTTCGGCCACAGTCATGGTGCCATCCACCGCAACACTTTGCGGCGATTGCGCCAGATCGCTGACAACGGTAAAGCCAACATCTCTGAGGGTTTCGCGCCGGATGGAAACGACATCACTGGTCAACTTAAGATCTACGGTCGGCGCAAAAATTGCGCCCGTTGCAGACCCCGCAAAAGACAGTACGCCCTCAATCTCTTGCGAAAGCGATGAGAGGTTTACCCGCCCTGACTCAAACTCAGCGGCAATCACTTGTGTTGGCAAGGACAGAGTTGCCTTGGCCGACGAGGCTATGTTTTGCCCCTCAACCTTGAAGTCTAAAATGTCGATGCGATCAGACGAGGCCGACACATTTGCGGTGTATTGAATAGGTCCAGCGAGCAATTGGGCCAACGCATCTGACGAGGTGTTGAGAGACTCACTGCGGCCACTGAGCCCCGCCACAACCCGCGACATAGAAGCTTCCGAGATATCAAGCTCAAGGATGCTGACCGAGGCATCTTCGCTCCAACCCGCCAAGCGGCCGATGCCTTGGGCCGAAATTATCGCCTGACCGCTGCCCGACACATCTTCCAGATCAACCGTGCCGGAAGCTTTGATGGTCAGGTCGCCACTTTCGAGTGAGACTTCGGCAACATCGACCAGCAGACCCTCGGCGTTTGTATCCAGAGTGGCCGTGAGAGCGTAAAGCGCATCTGGTTTGATGAGCGGCTCCAGCGCCGGAGCTAATGCCGGAATCAAGGCCAACACATTTCTCGCGCCGCCCGCAACGTCAGCCGAGATAAGGCGTCCATCCCACCCAAGTTCAGCGGTGCCTTCAACCCGCTCAAGCTGCTCCGCACCGATTTGGACCGCTTTGATGTCATAGCCCAGTAGAACTTCAGGCGTATCCACTGTGCCAGAGACCAGAACAGTGAATGTTGCGCTTTCGAACGGCGGTTGGTTGACCCGTTGCAAGAACACACGGTCAACCGCGCCTTCCCCGCGGGCAGAAAGGGCATTGGTGCGGACATTCAGGCGCCCTCTGAGATCAAAGGCAGACTCGCCACTGGTCGCAACCCCACCAAACCCAATAGCGTCTTGGTTTTCGAGGGTCAGGTCAATTTCGACCCGGCCTTCTTGATCAAGGTCCGTGAGTTCCAGGCGCAACGCGGGGCGACGTGCCTCATTGGGCGCTAATCTTCCGGCCAAAGAAACAGAAATGGGGAGGCCGACCACCTCGGGGGCTACGTTTATGCGGTCAACCGTCAGTGACTTAAGTTGAACCCGGATCAACTGATCTGCCAAAGCATCTAAATCAATAACGTCAGACTCCGAGGAGTCACTGCTAGGGAACGCCACGTCCTGAACAGACACCTTGCCCAACACCAGTGAATCTATAACCACTTTCCCAGTGAGCAGCGCCCAAGGCTGCCAAGAGAGTGTCAGTTCATTAATGGTGATCCACGGTGCATCTCGCTGGCGGATTAAAATATCTGTGAGAACAATCACGCTTGGTAAATCACCCGTGATGCCGTCGATTTCCACCTGGATGTCGCGACTTTCATTCACGGTGCCAACTATGGCATCAAGCACCAGGGCCTCACCAAAGGGTGATTTTATAAACAGCCAAGCCGTCGCCACGCCAAGACCAATGAGCACGATCACAAAGCCGATGCTGTATAAAATGCGCCTTAGCCAAGTGGGCAGGCTTGAGGCTTCTACAACTTGGTTTTTAGGCGCCATTTTAAAACGCCTGTCCGAAGCTGATGTAGAACTGGAAGCTTGAATCCACGGCTTTTCTGCGGTTAACGGGGATCGCAACATCCAGCCGGAGCGGACCAACCGGTGTTGCATAACGGACGCCCAGACCAGCGCCCACCCGAAACTTTTCTGACAGTGATGGCGTAACAGAGGGCGAAACGAGGCCGCCATCAACAAACGGAACCACAGACAAGGCATCCGTAACCGGCACGCGCGCCTCAAGCCCGGTTTCAATGACCGAGCGTCCGCCAATTGGATCATTGTCGGCATCTAACGCCCCAAGCAGCTGATAGCCAAAACCGCGCACTGATCCACCACCGCCAGAGTAAAACCTTTTGTTGGCTGGCACATTCTGGGATTGCTCGCCAATCACGCTGCCCACTTTCAAGCGCGCAGCGAGAACCACCGGTCGTACATCATCAGACCAGGGGTAGTAGTAGGTGCCAGTGGCAGACGCACGTGTAAACAGTGCTGTACCACCGAACTCACCCGCATAAGGGGTTACCTCAAACCCCAAACGATAGCCCCGTTTGGGGTCCAGAAGGCTATCGGTCTGGTCTCGGGTGAGACTTAGTGGCAGACCGAGCAAGTATGATTGCTGGGTGCCAAACGCATCGGTCAGTTCAGCGGCTTCAACGGAGACACCAACCCCAGCACGCCAAGACGACCACAGGTCACGGGTGACTCCCGCCTGCACAGTGGCTGAGTATTCTTCGAAAGCGTCGCTGTCTTCATGCAACAAAGACAGTCCCGTTTTCAAAACCTGGTCTGGTCGGCGGAAGGCCGGTTTGGTGAGGCTGGCAGAGGCAAGCTGATTCAACTCCGTTACCTCTGTCAGCAGATCGAGAGTCTCGCCCTGACCAAAAATGTTGCGGTGCTGCCATGTCACACTGCCGCCGAACCCCTCATCCCGCGCGTAGCTTAAAGATGTTCCAATGGTGCGCAACGCGCCCTGCTCCACAGTCACCAAAATATCGAGAGGCTTGCCTGACGTATCGACCGATTGACCGCCTGGCACCGCGCTGGCTGTCACGGGCTCAACTTTAACTGAGGTAAAAAGACGCGTGTCAATCAAGCTTTGACGATAGGCAGCCAATTTTGAAAGATCAAAGGGCACACCCTGAACCCACGGTAGCAACCGCGTCAGATAAATTTCCTCGACCGTTTGAAGGCCCGAAAACACGATGCGTCCAAAGCTATGATATAAACCCGGGTCAATATTGACGAAGACCGCGATGGTGCTCCGACCATGATCAACCTCGGCCCGGCGCGGCAAAATTTTAGCAAACGGGTAGCCTGCGTTGGCAAGCATTTGAATTGCTCTGTGCTCAGCGTCGATAACTTCTGATGCCAAAGCTGGTTGCCCGGCCAGAATATCAAGCGGCAATTGATAGCCTGTATTTTCAACAGAAAGCGGCGTGGTGAGAGACACAACCGGTGGTGCAAAGTTGTAACGCGGCCCTGGCAACACCTGAATGGCGACCTGTGTTTTTGTGGTTGAGGCCCTGGCCACATTGTCATTTTGCACAGCCTCTTGAGTGCCAGGGCGGTTCATGTCCATTGTTACACGGCTACCGTAGTACCCTTGGGATTTCATGATCTCAGTAAATCTCTGAACGTCCGCTCTTATGCGGCGGCGTAGCCCTAAGATACTGGCAGGCGGTGAGTCTTTCAGCCGCAATAGTTGAGATGCCTCTTTAATATCGGCCTCCAACTCTGGAGTAGGAAGACCAGAAAAAGAGACGTCATAGGGAATCTCTGCAGGCATGGCGTTCACCGCCTCTTGAGCCACCGCTGGCACAGAAACAAGAATTACAAACACGCTCACACAGGCCAAAGTGGCCAATGCCATCACGCGATATGTGGATATTCCCTTCATAGGATGGCGGCATAGCATATATTTGAAGCGGAGTTGCCCTAGCATTGGTAAAAAAAAGAGGCGCTCAGAGACGCCTCATTCAATGAAAATGCACCTTTAGCGTAAACGCTAACAGCCCAATAAAGTTTCAATCATATCCATATAATCAACAATTTAGACAAAAAAGAGGCGCTTAAAAGCGCCTCTTTTAAGAAACGGCTAGGAGCGCCTTAAACGCCTCCAGGCTGAACTGGCTCTTGCTCGCGCGCGTAATTTTCCAGGCTGGATAAAGAAGGGCCATAGTCTTCCGGTGGCGGTGTCAGGTACTTCGGATAGTTTTTGGCGGTGTACTCAACGATATCACTGGGAATGTCCTCAAGGCTGTCGTAGCCGCCCATGAAGGTTTGATAGACAACATTGCCAGGCGCTTGGCCCATCAGCATCCACGGCAACCACGGCGTAATGCGTGCCCAAGTGCCGGAATATTCAACTGAGGTGAGCTCCGGGTTCTGCATATCTTCCAACGACATGTTAAAGAAGAACATCTCTGACACGCGATTCATCGGGCCAGCACTTTCCCTAACCCATTTTCCGGGTTCAAGCGCCGACGGATAAAACAGGTGAATATGGCGCTCCATCAACAAACGATTATCGCCCGAGACGTTCCATTCCAGAATAATTGGAATTTGCGGCATCGGCTCTGTCTGCTCATTCAATCCACCGTAGTTGGGCGGTGGCGGATAATACGGCTCGATGGTCTGGTTAAACGGATCGTTGGCCACATGAACGACACGCACTTTTTCATCGGTGTATGGGTTGACCATTTCTTCTAAAATTTCACCGGTTTTGAGGTCGTAGTAATAGCCAACTTCGCGCAACACTTTGCGCCATCCGGGCTTGCCCTCATTCGGAATCAGCTTGGCTGAGCTCATACCTTTAAAGCCGCAGATATTTTTAACCGGACCACCGGGCGCAACGCCCATGACATAGCCATCATACCAGCCGAACTTCGGCACACCGGCATCGGTGTTCCCGTAAATACGGCCACTGGCGATCATGTTGCCTTCTTTGGTGCGGAGATCAAGATATGGCCCGTTGATACGCGCATCATTCCCCATGCCGCCAACTGCCTCAACAGGTGTCGATAGAATACCAGAGGCCGCAGTCGCCATTCCAACGCCAGAAGCAAATTGAAGGGCCTGGCGGCGATTGACGAGCGGCATGCTGATTGCCTTGAGTGTCATGAATGTCTCCCTCTATCGGGTTATGAAGTTTAGTAAATTCTGAGACGCACCCTACGCGCGCCAGGCCACCACTCTAGCGCACAATAGGTCGTCTGCTCAAAGGGTGGACAGAACCTCAGAGTTCGCAGACTGTAGCGCCTGCAACTGATTCTGATACACAAGCCATTTTTTAAAGAGGCCCCGATGTTTCCGTCCCTCAATCGCCCGATCAACAAAACGCTCAGCCGTCGTCGCTTTTTGTCTGCCGCAACTGCCGCAACCGCGGGTGCAGGGCTTGGATCTTCAATGTTGACCCCGTATGCGCTGGCACAGAGCCAGGAGACGGAAGCACCACTGACCGGCCCCTACAACTTCACCAACCCTTATGATTGGCTCGCCGCTTACGCAAAGGTGCGTGGACGCTTAGATGGTCAGGTCGGGCTTTATCATTACGTGGCGCATGTTTATGGCGTGCCTGCAGGTGGTGTCGCTCAACTAATGTTCCGTCGCGAAGGAGTCAGCCAGCACCGCATGACCGTGCGTAAAGACCGCACGTTGGATTTGCAATATGTCGAATGTAACTACACACAGCATCCAGAAACCGGCGCGCTGATTGACGACTTCTACGACAACCCATTGACGGGCGAACTTGTCCCGATCCGTCATCAAGCGCCGGTGCCTGGGCCGCTGGTGCGTATTAATCCCACTGGCGGCTTCACACCCGACATTCAAAGAGAACCACCTGCCGCCTTCGTGAATCCTGTTGGACCGCCCTTATTCGGCGAGGGGCGCGTGTTTTTTAACGATGATATCCTGATGTACACGCCAGGCCCGGAAAACACGCCTGGCCGTCACCTCACCGAACTGATCACATTTTCAGCCGACATCCGTGACGTTCAGAACCCTGAATTAATGAGCGCCAAAAGCTTTGCCTATATCGCCGCGACAACGCCGTGGTCCGGTTGGTTAAATATGGAGGACAGACCGGGTCATATGATGATGCGTTATCTGGCCGAGAAAATCGCCACTGTCGACGAAATACCGTCATGGCTGCGCAAACGAATCGACACAGATCATCCGAAATTTTTTACGGAATCTGGAATTTAAACGTTCTCGCTTTGCGCCTTAGCGGCGAATTCATCTTCAAGAATGGAAAACACATGCGAACTCCACCAACCGCGTGAGGTGAGACGGTGCTCTCGGCGAACGCCCTCGTACGTCATGCCGAAGATGTTTTTCATGATGTGGACTGAAGAGTCATTATCGATGGAACAACTGCATTCAACGCGATGCGCGTTGACTGACTCAAAGGCATACGAGATCAGAGCCCATCCAAGAGAGGTTCCAAGTCCCTGGCCCTGGGCATGAGGTGCAAAGGCACATCCGACAGAGTAATTGCGATGTTCAACTTTGCCATTGCGCTTAAGGCTGGCCATCCCGACAAATTTTTGTGTGCTTTGCTCTTCGATGGCCCACCACATGTCGCCGCTATCCTTGCGCATCGACGCCGATACCGCGTCAGAAACAAAGACATGAGCTTGTGCTGGTCCAAGCGCGCCATCGGCCAAGAACTGCCAGTAGCGTTCGTCTTCAGAGAACTCTGAAAGCGTTTTAGCATCACTGAGACGCAATGATCGTAGCGTGTAGCCCGGAATTTGTATGATGGCTTGGTCCGAGGTCTTCACTCTTAACCTTTACCAGTTCTCTTTTTAATTTGCTCTTCTTCGAGCTGAATGTTGATTTCAATCATGGCCCGGTAAATCGTTTCAACAATTTCTGGGTTGCTGCCGCGCTCTTCAGCAACACGACGCACTTTCTTCACAACATCTTCAATGCGGGATGGAACGCGTGCTGCGTCAACATCGCCTTTGAGTTTAGCGGCCTGCATCACAAAGTGATTACGCTCGACCAACAACGGTACGATTGTTTTGTCCAGGCGGTCGATGTTTTCGCGCACTTCGTCCAGAGACTCACACTCTGGGAATTTTGGGCTCACCGTTTCGGTCTGGTCATTCACATCATTCATAGGGCAACTGCTAATAACTATATTCTGAAAAGACTTTGGTAATGTCGCCGTTCCACTTGGTGTGAAACGCCTCGAGCATTTTCTCTGCGGGGGTTATCCCTGAAGCGGCGATCTCTTGCAAGGGGTTGAGGAACCCGGTTTCATCTTCTCCGGCAGAGTCCAACCGTGCCCGGCGACTGAGGCCCGTGCGAGCAATATCAAGCACCTGCAGTGCGATATCCTGCAGAGACCGGCCTGCAATTTCTGATTTCAAACCCGTTGTCGGGACGATGCGATTAAGCGACTCCCGGTCTTCATCGGACCAGCCTTTGACAAGGTCCCAAGCTGCGTCAAGCGCCTGATCGTCATAGAGCAATCCCATCCAGAACGCTGGCAGGGCACACAAACGCGCCCAAGGGCCAGAGTCTGAGCCACGCATTTCCAAGAACTTTTTCAGGCGGACTTCTGGAAAAACAGTGGAAAGGTGATCTTCCCAGTCGGCGATGGTGGGTGCCTCGCCGGGCAGAGCGGGCAGCGTGCCGTTCATGAAATCGCGGAATGACTGCCCCGCCGCATCGACGTACCCCTTGCGATAGACAAAATACATAGGCGCATCGAGCACGAAATCCACATAACGCTCAAATCCCATGCCGCTTTCAAAGGCGAAGGGCATCATGCCCGTGCGGTCTTTGTCGGTATCATGCCAGATGGCGGCACGTTGGCTGAGCTTGCCGTTGGGCTTGCCTTCTGTAAAAGGAGAGTTGGCCCATAACGCCGTTGCCAACGGTTGCAGCGCAAGAGATACGCGCATCTTTTTGACCATATCGGCTTCAGAGGAATAATCGAGATTGACCTGTACTGTGCAGGTGCGGAGCATCATATCGAGGCCAAGTTTGCCAACTTTTGGCATGTAGTCGCGCATGATTTTATAACGCCCCTTGGGCATCCAATGCACGTCTTCGCGCCGCCAGTTTGGTGTCATACCCAGACCAAGCAAACCGATGCCAAGATCCTCGGCGACTTCTTTGACTTGCTTGCGATGTTCCGTAACCTCGCCGCAGGTTTGATGCACCGTCTCAAGAGGTGCCCCAGAAAGTTCTAACTGACCACCGGGCTCAAGCGACACAGACCCTTTTCCGGGGGCGCTGAGAGCGATGACGCTGTCGCCTTCAAAAACGGGCTCCCAGCCAAACCGCTGCAAGCCTTCCAAAAAAGCCCGCACACCGCGGTCGCCGTCATAGGTCAACGCCTTATAGCTTTCCAAGCAGTACATAAACTTTTCGTGCTCGGTGCCAACGCGCCATTGATCAACGGGTTTGTTGCCAGCCTCAGCATAGGCAACCAGATCAGCCTTACTCGTGATCGGAGCAGACTCTTTAGAGGGAAAAGATGTCATGGTTTAGTCTTAACTGTCCCGGCTTCTGTTTCGTCTTGGTCCTGAAGCGACGGGCTTACAAGACACCAGTCTCCACACAACGCTTGCCAGCAGGTCAGTGCCGCAAAAGCCGCAGTTTCCGCACGAAGAATGCGCGGTCCTAAGGAAACAAGGCTACAAAACGGCAGCGAGCGCATTAGGTCAAGCTCTGTCTCTGAGAATCCCCCTTCCGGACCGATCACAAAACCGGCACCGGCCACGTTTTTGGCCGCAAATGGGGCCATAGCGGCGGCCACTGGTTGACCACTTCCGGTTTCGTCGCAGACAAATATAGGGTGTTCCGCAGGCCAATCCGACAACACCTGCTCCAACGATATCGGCTCCTTGATATCAGGCACCGAAACACGGCGGCATTGCTCGGCAGCCTCTATGGCGATGGATGTCAGACGGTCGCCCCGCACCCGCTCGCTGTTGGTGCGCGCTGTTAACACGGTTTGGATCACAGTTACGCCCAGCTCTGTGACCTTCTGCACAATAAGATCGGTTCCAGTGCGTTTAACGGGGGCAAACAGCAACGTCAGAGACTGACCTGCGGCTTGGGGTCGGGTTTGCTGTACCATGGTAATCGTTGCGGTTTTTTTGCCCAACTGACTGACCTGGCCCTGCCATTCGCCATCTCGACCGTTAAAGAGCAGAACAGCATCTCCCACTGCACGCCGCATAACCTGGGCGACATACCGCGCTTGGTCCTGGCTCAGATCAATCTCAGAGCCAGTTGAAAGATCAGTAGTGACGTATAGACGTAAGGCAGAGGATGAGGCTGGCATATCGGGTGTCCAAATAGAGTCGTAAAGGATTCAATACGGGCATTGTTCTAAAGCGCTGTTCTCCTTAGTTTAGCGATAGCATGTCTGACACCAAACCCGCACCTTCTGAAAACACATACGCCTCCGATATTGCGCCGGACAGCTGGGTGAACCGTTTTACCCCCCGATGGAGCCGCGGTTATCTGAAACTCGCGCGTGTGGACCGACCCATCGGCACCTGGCTGCTCTTGTGGCCGTGTCTGTGGGCTATTCTGCTCGCAGAGTCTTTTACCCGTAAGCCGGTTTCAGCGGAACTCTTTATCCTATTCATCATTGGCGCCATCGTGATGCGCGGGGCAGGCTGCACCTACAACGACATTATTGACCGTGACTTTGATGGCAAGGTGGCGCGGACTGCATCGCGGCCTATTCCCGCAGGCGACGTTACGGTGCGGCAGGCCTGGGGCTTTCTGGCAGTACAGTTGGTCATCGGTTTAGGGGTGCTGCTGCAACTCAACATGATGACCATCGGCCTAGGGTTGGCGTCGTTGGTGTTGGTGCTGACGTATCCGTTCATGAAACGCATCACCTACTGGCCGCAAGCCTGGCTGGGGCTGACCTTTAACTGGGGCGCCTTAATGGGTTGGACAGCTGTGACCGGATCGCTGTCGTGGGCGGCTGCCGCGCTATACGCAGCAGGATTTTCCTGGACGCTGGGATACGACACCATTTATGCCCACCAAGACAAAGACGACGACGCCTTGATCGGCGTGAAATCAACAGCCCGGAGACTGGGGCAAAACACTCTGCCCTTTGTAATTGGTATGTATACGTTAACCATTCTGCTGCTGGCTGTCGCTGTCGGCCTCACCGGATTTTCATGGATCAGCTGTGGACTGCTGTTCGTAACCGCCTGCCATTTCACTTGGCAGGCTGCGACCTTGGATACGGAAGATTCTGCAAATTGTCTGGCACGGTTTAAGTCGAACCGGGACGCCGGGTTCTTTATTGCGCTCGCTATGTGGGCCGCCTCTTTTTAAATTGGCTCACTGCATTCACAGCCTTTACTCAGCAGCTTGTTTGGTCTCGATGTACTGAGAAATATCTACATCATCGATTTGTTCAGGGCGCAGGAACTGCTCGGCGTAATCTCGATAGGCGCCTGAGGTCAGGAACAGTTCAAACAGTTCCGCATCGACGTGTTTGTCTTTTTTCATAAACCACAGAATTTTCACTGCCTCGCTGAGTTTTTTCGCTTTTTTATACGGACGGTCCCCTGCGGTCAGCGCCTCGAAGATATCGGCAATGGCCATGATACGTGCGGGTACGGACATCTGATCTGCGGTCAGTCCTTTTGGATAACCGGTGCCATCCATTTTTTCATGGTGGCCCCCAGCGTACTCGGACACATTCTTGAGGTTTTTCGGGAACGGCAGTTCCTCTAGCATTTCAATGGTCAAGACAATGTGATCATTAATTTTACGGCGTTCATCATCGTTCAGTGTGCCGCGTGAAATCACCAAGTTGCGGACCTCGCCAAGGTCGTATTCGGCTTCTCCATGTTCGGGCAAGTCAGCCAACAGGGTTTCCCAACCTTTGCGCGGCGGCGGTGCGTTTTCCAGCAACTGGCTCTCTGTCCAGGACAGGCCAAGTTGGCGGTCGAAATTGCGATACCATTTCTGAGGCGCGATCTTTTTAACGCGGTCTTGTTTCTCCGGCGGCAGAAATTCGCCGCCAATATTGGTGTCGGCAATGAACTCCCATTGCTCTTCCAGCTCTTTGCAGCGAGCCTTGAATTTTTTCTTTTCTGCTTTTTCGTCAGCACCTTTGGCGACAGCTTTGAGCATTTTGATTTCGGCATCACGGCGCAGCACCTCGAAGCGCATGCGGACTTCGTGAACACGATCATAAATCGTCTGTAACTTTGTGGCTTTATCAACCACGTATTCCGGCGTTGTCACCTTACCTATATCATGCAACCAGGCCGCCACATGAAGTTCGTACCATTGCTGCTCATCAAGCTCGAAGTCTTTAAAGGTGCCTTCTTTATCATCGGCGCATTTTTGAGCCAGCATCTTTGTTAGCTCAGGCACGCGCTGACAGTGGCCGCCGGTGTAAGGCGACTTGGCGTCAATGGCGTGGGCCATAACTTTGATCAAGCTGTCCATCAACGCTTTTTGAGCTTCGATAAGTTGCTGGTTGTCGATGGCGACGGCGGCCTGAGAGGCCAGAGCTTCCACCAACCGCTGCACGTTCGCAGAAAACGAAATGACCTCTTTCTTGTTGTCATCCTGCGCGTTGATCAGTTGCAACACGCCAATGACTTCTTCCGAGTAGTTTTTAAGTGGAATGGTCAGGAACGATTTGGAGCGATAGCCCGTGCCTTCATCAAACTTTTTGGTGCCTGAGAAGTCATAGCCTTCTGCCGTATAAGCATCGTCAATGTTAATGGCTTCGCCACCCAGTGCGGCGGCTGTGGCCACATTGTTATAGTTAGGCGCACCCGTTTCCGGATTGTATAATTGTAGGGGAGGGAATGGAATCGGCACGCCCGTTGTGCCGCCCATGGCGATGTTCAAAGTTTCGTTGCGCACAATCTGGAAGGAGAGTGTTCCACCATCACCGCCAAGATAAAGCGTGCCGCCATCGGCATTGGTCAGATCAACGGCCTCGAGCAAGATACGCTCGGTCAAGCGATCATGGTCGCGCTCGGAGGAGAGCGCAATTCCAAGCTCAATGAGCTGTTCGAACCCTCTTGCAGATTCAGATACTGTTTCAGACACGTCTTGTCTCTACCCCACGTTTACCTATAGGCATTCAAAACATCACCCACAGCCCAGGGAGCCCGTAAGCTCAAATTAGTATGGACTAAACACTATGCCAAGTCATTGCGTCTCAAGAGTTTTCAGTTCTTAACACCTGAAGCCTTAAATTCATTCCATGTCTCGTTATTGATAAGTGACCTTACCCAGATCCTCAGACATAAATCACGTAATAAAAGCCCGTTCATTAAGCAGTTTCTACCCTTGATTGTGCAAATGACCATACAACATACCTAATAACCCTAATTACTAATGGGCAGTCTATGATCGGGACTTGGTTGGGAATCTTGACCTTCCCTGACAGTGACCTATAAGCCGGGGACCTCTTCCTCATTGAATTAGTGCAGAGTCGCACGCAGAGACGCACCATGCCATTTGCTTCCCTTCGCGAGTTTATCGATCGTTTAGAGCGCGATGGCCAATTGGCCCGTGTGTCTGCGCCCGTATCGCCAAAGCTGGAAATGACAGAGATCCAAACCCGCGTCCTGGCCGAAGGTGGTCCTGCGCTGCTGTTTGAAAACGTGGTGCGCGAAGACGGCTCCCCCTATGATATGACGGTGCTCGCCAATCTGTTTGGCACGGTCGAGCGCGTCGCCTGGGGTATGGACCGTACACCGGAGCAATTGCGCGAAGTCGGTGAAACCCTTGCTTTTCTCAAGCAACCAGAGCCGCCGGGCGGCTGGCGCGAAGCTATGAACATGCTGCCGTTGCTTAAGACGGTCATGGCCATGAAGCCAAAAACGGTCTCGAAAGCACCCTGCCAAGACGTGGTGCTGACGGGAGACGATATTGATCTGGGACAGTTGCCCATCCAAAGCTGCTGGCCGGGCGAACCTGCGCCGCTCATCACCTGGCCGTTGGTCGTGACGAAAGGCCCTGGTGGCGACAAACGCGACGTTCCCAATCTTGGTATCTATCGCATGCAGATCACCGGCAAAGACACCACGCTCATGCGGTGGCTAAAACATCGCGGTGGCGCAGCTCAATACGATAGATGGAAAGGCCAGAAACAGGAGCCCCTGCCGGCGGCGGCAGTGATTGGCGCAGACCCAGGCACGTTGTTGGCTGCTGTGACACCCGTGCCAGACACATTGTCAGAGTATCAGTTCGCCGGATTGCTGCGCGGCAAAAAAGTGGAATTGGTGGATTGCAAGACGATTCCCCTTCAAGTGCCAGCTGAAGCCGAGATCGTCCTTGAAGGCCACGTTATGCTGGACGCGCACGGCGACGAAGGTCCCTATGGGGATCACACCGGCTACTATAATTCCATCGAACGTTTTCCGGTGTTCAAAATCTCCGCCATCACCATGCGGAAAAAGCCGATCTACCTGACGACCTACACGGGGCGGCCACCGGATGAACCAAGCGTTCTTGGCGAAGCCTTGAATGAAGTGTTTATCCCATTGCTGATTCAGCAGTTTCCGGAAATTGTCGATTTCTGGTTGCCACCGGAAGGCTGCAGCTATCGCATTGCCGTGGTCAGCATCAAGAAAGCCTACGCCGGTCATGCCAAGCGGGTGATGATGGGGGTTTGGAGTTTCCTGCGACAGTTCGTCTATACCAAGTTTGTGATTGTGGTGGACGACGACATCGACGCACGGGACTGGAAAGATGTGATGTGGGCGATCTCAACCCGCATGGACCCGGCGCGCGATATCACGGTGATTGAAAACACGCCGATTGATTATTTGGACTTTGCCTCACCCGAACCTGGTTTGGGCGGCAAACTGGGCATGGATGCCACCAACAAGATGCCCGGGGAAACCCAGCGCGAGTGGGGCGAAAAAATTAATATGACCGATGACATTGTCGATCTGGTCACGAAAAAGTGGAATGACTACGGCCTGCCGGGTAGCGGCAAGCCGATTTGGAAAAATAAAACGTAAGTTTGGAGAAGCACGTGTCTGACGAGTCCTTGAACCTATTGACTGATCTCATCGCCAAAGCCAAAGCGGCGGGGGCGGACTCTGCGGATGCGATGCTGGCGGATGGCGAGTCCACCTCTGTGACCTATCGCCTTGGCGAATTGGAACAACTGGAACATTCTGAAGGCGGCGATATTGGGCTGCGGGTTCTGGTCGGTAAACAACAGGCCATTGTGTCGTCGTCGGACCGCTCCCCTCAGGCATTAACAGAGCTGGTCGAGCGCGCTGTCGCCATGGCAAAAACTGTCCCGGAAGATGAATTTCTGGGCTTGGCCGACCCTGATCAACTGGCCACGACCTTGCCCGAACTAGATATGTGCGATCCCGACGACATGCCAACGGAGGCCCTGATCGAAGCCGCGCGCAGCTGTGAAGACGCCGCCCGCGCCGTCAAGGGCATAACCAACTCAGAGGGCGCGCAAGCCAGCTGGGGGCGGTCCCGTGTGGCCATTGCCGCCAGCAACGGCTTTCAACGCGCCTATGAAAGCACGGGCGGATCTTTCTCGGCTTCAGTCTTGGCGGGTGATGTGGAAACCGGCATGGAGACCGACTACGACTACACCTCTGCCGTCTATGCAAAGGATTTTCGCTCACCCGAAGACGTTGGCCGGACCGCAGGGGAACGAGCCGTGCGCAAGGTCGGCGCACGGAAAATTAACAGCGGTAAGTTTCCAATTGTCTTTGAGGCCCGCGCGGCCCGCGGCCTGTTGAGTCACTTTTTGGGAGCCATCAATGGCAGCGCCGTCGCCCGCGGCACCACGTTTCTGAAAGACAAAATGGACAGCGCTGTGTTTGGTGACAACATTACTATTGTTGAAGACCCACACCGTGCCAGGGGCTTGCGCTCGAAGCCCTGCGATGCGGAAGGTCTGGCGAACCAGAAACGCAATCTCATTGAGGACGGTGTTCTAACAACTTGGGTGCTAGACCTGCGCTCGGCCCGCAAATTGGGCTTGACTCCAACAGGTCATGCCAGCCGAGGACCATCGTCGAGCCCCTCGCCCGCAGTGACCAACGTCAATCTGGTGCCCGGCCCACAAACGCCGGAAGACCTGATGGCTGATATTGCTCAAGGTCTGTACGTCACCGATGCCTTTGGCCAGGGGGTCAATGGCGTCACTGGCGACTACAGCCGTGGGGTTTCGGGGTTTTGGATTGAAGACGGCAAACTGGCCTATCCGGTGAACGAAATCACCATCGCCAGTAATCTGAAAGAGATGTTCATGGCCATGACCGCCGCCAACGACCTAGATCTGCGTTATGGCGTCGACAGCCCAACAGTGCGCATTGAGGCGATGAGCGTCGCGGGCAGTTGATTAAACTTGCTGGGAAAGCCGACTTTCCTGGTCGAACGGCGTTGGCGCTTTATGGTCTGACAGCCCGCTAAGACCGGCCGTTACGACAGCAAGACCATGCGGCAAACATTGTACGGCAAGCGCAGCAACCCAGACCCGGGCAGCGATATCTCCGTCCTGAGATGTCTTGGCCACAGCAACCACAGCCAAAGCCGATAACAAGAACAAGATGGCTTCCGTCGATACGGACGCCAAGGCTTGCACCATAGCGGCAGAACCCTCTCGCTTGGGGGTTCTCAGAAACGGCTGGGAGGATGTGAACAAGCCGACCCAGACGGCCCGACCGACCGTCCATGATAGCCCCATACCCGTAATCGCAGCGGCAAAGGCAGACCCCACGCCGTGGCCTGTTTTAATGGCATGCAAACATAATGTCTTAAGGCTTTTGGTCAGGAACAGCAGGATAACAATGGAGGAAAGGGCAATCATGGGCACATCAAAGTGTTTCGGTGCCAAGACCATAAGCACCGACCAAATGAGTGCGCCAAAGCCAAACACCAAGGCAAACGCATCAGCAAACCACGGCAGCCAGCCAGCAATAAAATGATATCGCTGAACAAGCGTCAGACTGCTCCGAGGTGAAATCAACATCCGGAAATGGCGTTTAAGGATCTGCATAGCGCCGTAAACCCAACGGTGCCGCTGGCCTTTATATGCGGCAAATGTATCCGGCATGAGGCCGCAACCGAGACTGACGGGCATGTAAACACAGCGGTATCCGGCCTCAAGCAGTTTAAGGCCTAGCTCAGTATCTTCTGTGATACACCATTCACTCCAGCCGCCGACTTCCAGCAGCGCAGAGCGCCGGACCGCTGTCATCGTGCCGTGCTGAATGATGGCATTGTCTTCATTGCGTTCCACCATCCCGACCTGGAAGAACGTTGCATATTCTTCATAGGTCATGGCCTTAAAGAGGCTTTCCCCCGCATCTCGATAATCCTGGGGCGCTTGGACCACGGCAACATTAGGATCAGAAAAACCGGGCACAGCAATATTGAGCCATTGGGGCTCGACCCGGTAGTCGCAATCAATCACGGCGATGATGTCTGCCCTGGCGTCTGTGATCTTTAGCGCGCGGTTTAAAGCACCCGCTTTAAAACCAGTGACGCCATCCATATGAAAGAACCGGAACTTGGAGCCCAGTGACGCACAATATCGCTCAACTGGGCGCCAAAGACTCTCATCTGTGGTGTTATTATCAAGGACGATGACCTCGAAGTTCGGATACTCGAGCGCTGCCAGTTGTTTAAGCGTGCGACGCACAACATCTGCAGGTTCATTATGAGTTGGCACATGGATCGATACGAATGGCGCAAAACCTTTGATCGGCTCTGGTAGTATCAGCCGTTGCCGACGCCACAGACTTGAAACCAACTCCGCCGTTTCCGTGAGAATGAATGCCGCCGCAAAACCGCCAGTGGGCAAAATGATAATGGCCGCAATGACGACTTTAATGTCGGCGTAATCAAGGACAGTCGAGTCTATGATCAGCAAAGTCATCAATACGACGATGCCGATAACCAACCCAAATGTGAGATAGCCCATGAACCGGACGGATGGCAGGCGAGCGAGCAATATGCCACCCAGAAGCGCAAGCGCAATGGCCGAGGCAGCGGCAAAGACAGGCCATTCTGCAAAGGATGTGAGAGCGCCGTTCAGGTCGATCTTGCTGTTTCGTTCCGCGTCAAACAGACCCCAGAACGCGCCAACAGCGCCTTCCGTTTCTATTTTCCAGGGCTGATCAAAGGCTTCAATGATATAGTAATCATAACCGCGGCTGTCGGCATGATCGAGAAAGGTCCGCAAAAATGCAGCCTCTGTCGCAGGTGACGGAACAGACCCGCCACGCATCCGTCCCTCGGAGGGCCAGCCCGTTTCGGCAATGACCAAAGGTTTCGTCGGGAAGGCCTCCCTAATCCGATCGGCCCGGTCTTCGATGTAGTTCAAGGCATCACTTAAGGCGACGCCTTCCCAGTAGGGCAGCAAATGGACCCCGACAAATTCGGACGGTTTAGCGATGCTCGGTTCGTTGAGCCAGACACTCCATACGTCCGCTGTGCCAACTTCGATGTATTCAGGAATCGAGCGATTGACGCGGGCGATATAAGCCGCCAACTTCTCGGCTGGCAAGTCGGCACGCAAGACCACTTCGTTGCCAACAAAAACACGGTCGATCACTTTGGGGTATTTGTTAATCACATCTATGGCGAGCGTGACTTCCCGTTCATTGAGCGTTTCATCCGCACCGAGCCAGATGCCAAGAGAAACAGTCAGCCCCAGTCTTTGTGCTTCAGCAGGGACAACATCAAAACCGCGATCAACGGTATATGTGCGAACGCGTTTGGTATAATGCGACAAGTGTTCGAGATCTTCTCGGATTCGCTGCCGCGGCACGGTATCAAGTTGCGCCTCGGTATAAATCTGGCTCGGGCTGTAAGACACCCCGTCCAGCTTGCCAGACCAGTCTGGGGCCGGCAGTGGACGATCCAAAGCCAGCCAAAACCCCGCGCTGGCGAGAATAACGACAACAAGCGCTAGGACTATTCTGGGCCATGATTTGGTCATTTCAGTACCACACACAAACTGTCTGCCAGCCCCAAGACCGACAGATTTTCTTCTATTTAAGTCAGTGTTAGCGCCGCTTGGGACGGGCTGAGGTTTCGTTATCTCGCCAACCATCGACTGGATTGAGTGCCGCTAAGCCATCGGTGTGGCATAAGGGCTGGGTAGCCGCCGGTTTACATAACTTCCGAGGGCGGACAAATATCAGAATTTACTGTTCCGTAATAGAAAATTAGTAGGGCTTTAGCAGATTTCGCGGGCTTTAAACCGGAAACACAAACCTAACCGGCTCTTCATCAACCCTAATGTCGACCGGTAGGCGTGCCAGAATGTCACCATCGGCCTGAACCGGTGCCCCGGCGCCACCGCGAATCGCGACGTGACGACCTGGCACAATGCGGACGTCAGATAGAGTAGGCAAGCGGCCAAAAATCAACGCCACGCCATACCGCAAGACGTTGAACCAACCGCTGCGCTCGAACAACACAACTTGAAAGTCATCTGCTTCCAAATCCGCCTCTGGCGCTGCCATAAACGGACCACCATAAGAGCGGCCATTACAGACAATGGCCGAAACCGCGTGATATGTCCGGCCATCGATCTGCACGTCACACCCAATAAAGCGATACAGAAAGGCTTGGCGAGTCATCTCCCAAACATAAGCCAACGGACCAATAACTTTTTTGAGAGCAAGCCGCACGCCGTCAACAACTTCTGCATCAAAGCCGGCTCCGGCCATCATCACAAAGCGGTGGCCGTTAGCAGTGCCAACCCGGATAGACCGAATAACTCCGTGGGCGATTGTTTGAGCTACGCGGTCCGTCTTTCGACCCAACCCGACTTCATCAGCCAGCACATTCGCCGTGCCCAGGGGGATCACGGCCAGCGCCACCGACTTCCCGTGAAGACCGTTGACGACCTCGTTGACCGTACCGTCACCGCCTGCGGCAGCGATGATGTCAAAGTCCTCATCCTTCAAAGTCCGCGCAATCTCCTCGGCATGACCCGGCGCGGAGGTCTCCAACACGGTTACCTGACATCCGAGGGATTTAAGTTTACCGGTAACCTGGGTGAGCCGATAGCGTCGGGAGCGACCAGCAGCGGGATTAAAAACAACAGCAACGCGGCGATGGACTGCCCCAGAACATGACATAGCAGATCCCGAAAAAAGGGTGAGTCGCGCACCGCGCATACGCCTACTGTTGTAGTAATAAAGATATATGTTTTCATTTCTATGACAGCTACATGAACAATTAGAGTCAATCGATCTGGGCCACTTTACTTCGGGGCCGCAATGACTCATTGAAGCGCTCATGTACAGAAAACGTACTGAGCGGTCATGAAGACCATTGGGGAAAACCTCAGATTTAGGTCTGTGTTTATATCAGACATTCATCTGGGCACCCGTGGCTGTAAAGCTGATTTCCTCCTCGATTTTCTAAAACATACTGAGTCTGAATTTCTCTATCTGGTTGGCGACATCTTTGATGGCTGGCGTTTGCAACGCACCTGGTTCTGGCCGCAATCTCATAACGATGTTATTCAGAAACTACTGCGCAAAGCGCGTAAAGGCACAAAAGTTTTTTTCGTGCCCGGCAACCATGATGAGTTCGCCAGAGAATATGTGGATAACGAGTTTGGCCGGGTTGATGTCCGCCGCGAAATTATTCACACCGCAGCCAATGGTCGACGCTTCTTGGTGATCCACGGCGACGAATGTGATGGCATTATGCTTTATGCGCGCTGGCTGGCCGTTCTTGGTGACTACGCCTATGTGACAGCGCTCGCGCTCAATCACTGGTTTAACATTGCGCGCCGGAAGCTTGGCTTGCCCTATTGGTCTTTGTCCGCCTACCTCAAACATAAAGTGAAAAACGCTGTTCAGTTCATGAGCAATTACGAAGAAGGCATGGTTGAACTGGCCAAGCGCAAAGGCGCAGAAGGCGTGATTTGCGGCCACATCCACCACGCTGCCATGCGTGAAATCGACGGTATTCTCTACTGCAACGATGGCGACTGGGTCGAAAGCTGCACGGCCCTGGTCGAACACTACGACGGCACCATGGAAATCCTGACCTGGACAGACATGCGCGATCTCACCCCCCTTGAAGCGTACAGTAAGGCAAAAGAATGCGAATTCTCCTCGTCACCGATGCCTGGTTCCCCCAAGTCAATGGCGTCGTCCGAACCTTAAACACGCTCAAGACGCATCTTGATCGCGATGGGCACGACATTGTGTTTATCACGCCAGATCAATTCCGGACCATTCCCTGTCCGACCTATCCGGAAATTCCGCTCGCCCTTTTTCCCGGGTATCGGATGGCGAAAATCATTGAACAGTTTCGGCCCTGTGTCGTGCATGTGGCCACCGAAGGCCCATTGGGCATGGCGGCGCGTTCTTATTGTGTGAAGCGGGACATTCCGTTTACGACAGCATTCCATACTAAGTTTCCTGAATATGTGCATGCCCGGTTTGGCATTCCCATAGCCTGGACCTACAAGCTGATGCGTTGGTTCCATGGTGGGTCTCAAGGCATCATGGTCGCCACCCAGACCATTGAGGACGAACTGATCAAATGGGGCCTGACCAACATCAAGCGCTGGACCCGCGGCGTCGATACAGAGTTGTTCAAACCCCGCAGCAAGGATTTTCTTGACCTGCCACGACCGATTTCATTGTACGTCGGGCGCGTTGCCGTTGAGAAAAACATTGAAGCCTTCCTCAAGTTGGATCTGCCGGGCACCAAGCTGGTGGTCGGCGACGGGCCGCAACTGGCTGACTTAAGCAAATCCTATCCGGATGTGTATTTTGCCGGCGGCAAACAAGGGGAAGATCTGGCCAAACATTTTGCGGCGGCAGATGTGTTCGTTTTCCCAAGCCGTACCGATACGTTTGGATTGGTACTGCTGGAAGCCTTGGCATCCGGAATTCCCGTAGCGGCCTTCCCGGTACCGGGACCGCTGGACGTGATTGGCGATGCCCCCGTGGGCTGCTTGAACGAAGACCTGCAATATGCGGTTCATGAAGCACTCAAGGCTGATCCTCAAACCTGCCGGGATTATGCGCTTGGCTTTTCGTGGGAAACCAGCGTCCAGCAATTCCTGGATAATGTTTATCCGTTCGATGCAGACGATAAGTTTCCCACGGATAAAGCCACCAGCGGCACACCGACGGAACAGACCTCAACGGCTTAGATGATGCCCGTTATTGCGGATTCGGCATCATATCTTTCGCGTCGTCTCTCATTTCGTCTGCGGCATCTTTCATGCTGTCGGCAGCGCCCTCCATTGCCTCAGCCGCGTCGTCAGCCATCTTCTCCATGTTGTTCATGGCATCCTCAGCAGCTTTTCGTGTCGCTTCGCTCATGTCGTCATAAGCATCTTCCATTGCGTCAGAGGCGTCATCCATCGCATCAGATGTCTCATCCGCCATATCATCGACCGCATCTTGCGTTTGTTCGACCGCGTCGTTGATTGTGGCCTCCATACCGTTTTCATCTGTGGCACGAAAATCGAACGCCAAAATGACGAGAAAAATGATGGCCGCGATAACGGCGATGATAATACCCTTGTTACTACCCATTTCTGTTCTCCCCTGTTTAAACTCTGCAAGCGTGATGCAATCACCGATGTCACCAGCACTGGCCATGCCATAGGATAGTCTATAATGACCTAATTAGAGACCTAGATTATAATAAGAGGCAATGCTGAAACGCATGAAGCAAATGCGCAAGGCGATATTCCGCAACGCATTGGTACAAGGCCTTCTCGGCGCTTT
The DNA here is from genome assembly GCA_040219235.1 of Rhodospirillaceae bacterium. NCBI lineage: Bacteria > Pseudomonadati > Pseudomonadota > Alphaproteobacteria > Rhodospirillales > Rhodospirillaceae > Rhodospirillaceae bacterium. Next base: position 730,528 of record JAVJSV010000011.1, on the reverse strand, counting down.
GGCCGCAGCATACCTATGGCTGGTGCACGTCACCAGCCGCTGGACCGATGAAGGCCGCGACGCCACTGAGGCGGCCTGGAGCGGCGTAGAACCAGTGATTATCGCATTTTGGCATAACCGGTTGCTCATGATGCCCTACTGCTGGTCCTCCCGCGCGCCCTTTCACATGCTGATCTCGGGGCACGCCGACGGGCGGCTGATTTCTAAAACCACATTATGGTTTGGGATCTCGACCATCACAGGATCGAGTTCAAAAGGCGGCAGCAGCGCCACACGCGCCTTGGTTAAATTACTCAAGACGGGTTATTCGGTCGGCATCACACCGGATGGTCCACGCGGACCGCGCATGCACGCTGGGGATGGCCCCCTCGCCCTGGCAAAACTTTCAGGGGTAAAAATTGTTCCGGCTGCGGTATCGGTCAGTCGCCGTAAAGTTTTGTCCTCCTGGGACCGCCTGATCGTTCCCCTGCCGTTTTCGCGTGGGGCACGCATTTGGGGCACGCCCATTGATGTTCCTAAGGATAGCACGCCTGAAGATTTTATACGCATCCGCCAGGGGCTTGAGGACGCCTTAACTGCCGCGAGCAACAGAGCTGACACGCTGGTTGGGCAAGCGTCTATTCCGCAGGCAAAACTTCCTGGGAACGCAGATGAAAGCCCCTGATTTTTGGAACACCAACGGCCCTCTGACTCGTATGTTGATGCCTTTCGGCAAGCTGTACGCTGCGACAACGGCTTGGCGGATTAAACACACAACACCCGTGCGTGTTGATGTGCCGGTGATCTCGGTTGGCAACCTGACCGTGGGCGGCACTGGCAAAACACCGGTGGTACGTGACCTGGTTCAGCGCTGCAAAGAACGAGGTCAAAACCCGGCTGTTGTCTTGCGTGGCTATGGCGGGCGTCTGACGGGCCCCGTGCGCGTCGACCTGGATGCGCACACAGCGTTAGATGTCGGCGATGAAGCTTTGATCCATGCCCGTGATGGAACGACGTGGGTCGCCCGCAAAAGATCAGACGGCGCGCTTCAAGCCGTGGCAGAGGGCGCAACCGTTATTATACTTGATGATGCCCATCAGCATGCCAGCCTGCACAAGAACTGTGCGCTCGTGGTTGTTGATGGCGCAACAGGGTTTGGAAACCATCATACGCTGCCTGCGGGTCCCTTACGTGAAGACGTTCGCGCTGGTTTAGCTCGGGCCGACCGCATCATCCTGATGGGCCCGGACACGACCGGTCTGCTTGACCGCCTGCCACCCCGGCTTGAGGTGATGAAAGGCCATCTCGACCCCACGGCGGATGCTGTTCAATTACGTGGGCGTAAAGTCGTTGCCTTTGCAGGTTTGGGACGACCCGATAAGTTTTTCAACGCTTTGGTCAGCATCGGGGCAAAAGTCATTGCGGCGCACCCCTTTGACGATCACCATCTGTATCAACAGGCCGACATCCAGCCTATTTTAGATGAAGCTTTTGAGTTAGATGCCTTGCCGGTGACCACCGAAAAAGACGCGATGCGGCTGTCCCCTTACCAGCGCCAGCAGGTCAATGTGTTGCGGGTCGCGGTGCGCTGGGAGCACCCGTCCGCAATCGACTCCTTATTGAAAGAGGTTCTGACCCGCTGGTAACGCAGCCATAACTGTTTGAGGGTCAAGCTTGGCCCCATACCAGGAAATACCAAAATGCAGGTGTGGCCCATTGGTCCGACCGGTCATACCGATGGCCCCGATCACCTCACCCTGGCGTACAGCCTGGCCCTGCTCGACCTTGATGTCGCTCATGTGAATGTAAACTGAGTCCAGGCCAAAGCCGTGATCAATCATAATGGTCTTACCGGTCAGGATCATGCCGTCATGCGTCAGACTAACAACCCCATCAGCCGTCGCACGAATGACCGTGCCTGTGGGGGCCGCGATATCCAATCCCGAGTGCGGCGACCGAGGTTGGCCGTTAAGGATGCGCTGACTGCCAAATACGCCTGTAATACGACCCTCTGCAGGTTGCAAAAATCCAGTCACAAAAAACGGCAGCGGTTCGGTGCGATTGCGGGCGGCAACAATCATGCTGCCTTCTGATTGAATCCGCTTCACCGTCTCCGGATCAGGCGTGACCGTATTTTGAGGTAAACCCTCGACGCGCTCGATTTTCCAGTCCCGTGGCGCGATCTGTAAAGTTTGTTGCACGGTTGTGCCATCTGGATATTGAGCCTTTAACTGAGCCGTGCGCTTGGCATCACGGTCAAACCCAAACACAAACACACCCCGCTCAGACACCGAAACGGCTTGTCCATCAACGGTCAAGCGGGTGTCTGGTGCGACTTGCCCAAAAACCAGGCCGCCTTGTTCCAAACGGCCAGACACTGCAATCTCTTGCGCATAACTCGTGGCAGCACCCAGACTGAACACCGTGATCAGCACATACATCAAACGCATTTACAAAAGACTCCCTTGCCGTTCTGGTGACCCTGACGGTGTTATTTTTGATTTCGGTTTTTTCGGTTTTATCAGCGTCGTGGAAGCCGACGGCTCTGCACCACTGCCCACAGTCACCCCCACTGCACCATCGCGAAAAGCAACACTCCAAGTCGCCCCTGACTCTGCATGTGCAGCATCTGTAATGGGATCACCTGCAGCGTCGGTGACAAGCGCATACCCCCGATCCAACACCCGACGCGGCGAGACCGACTCAAGCCGTGCAACCATGCCGTCAAGCCGTTCGCCAGCACGCTCCGCAGAGCGGCCCAAGGCGACACCAAGCCGTGCCGACCAGTCCTCAAGCAGACCATCATAGCGCGTGACATCTCGATCTAATCCGGTCGTGAGTCTGGCCGTTAAGTCCTTGATCATGCTGTCAAACCGCTTCACATCACGGCTCAAATGGGACGGCTTGAGGCCGGCAGAAGCCACGGATAAATCTTGTGCTTTAGACCCTAACAAACGCGTTGGTCCGGTGCTGAGGCGGCCCGACAGACCATCCAGGTCTTGTTGTTTGCGCTCGACCAAGTCTGTCAGGTTGGGCAGGCCACGACCCAGCCCTTTGACGTTCAAGGTGTTTTCCGACAGCAAGCGGTTCATCGCCTGGGCCAGACGCACGCCATGCTCTTGAACCTGGGACACCAACTCCAGGCGCACAGGAACGGCCATCTCTGCGGCCGCGGTTGGCGTGGGCGCACGACGGTCTGAGGCGAAATCAATCAATGTGGTGTCAGTCTCATGCCCCACCGCTGAAATAAGCGGGATGGCAGATGCCGCAACGGCGCGCACAACGACCTCTTCGTTGAACGCCCACAGATCCTCCAGCGAACCACCGCCACGCGCAACGATCAGCACATCTGGCCTGGGGATGTCACCCCCTTCCGGCAGGGCGTTAAAGCCGGCGATCGCAGCGGCGATTTCTTCGGCCGCGCCGTCACCTTGCACGCGCACCGGCCACACCAGAACGTGGCGCGGAAAGCGATCCTTCACGCGGTGCAGTATGTCGCGAATGACAGCGCCGGTGGGCGACGTGACCACACCAATCACCTGTGGAAGACGCGGGATCGGCACTTTGCGCTCCTCCGCAAACAAACCTTCGGTGGCCAGCGCCTTGCGACGGTCTTCCAACAGCTTGAGCAGCGCACCTTCGCCCGCCAGCTCAAAACTATCGATGATAATTTGATAGGATGAGCGGCCTGGATAGGTCGTGAGTCGACCTGAAGCAATCACTTCCATGCCCTCTTCCGGGCGATGCGACAGCTTGCTCATACTGCCACGCCAAATGATCGCATCAATCACTGCGCTCTCGTCTTTGAGGCGCATATAGCAATGCCCAGACCCAGCCACTTTGGGTTGAGAAATCTCGCCGCGAATACGGACATATCCAAACGCATCCTCAACGGTGCGTTTCAGCGCCGACGAGACTTCCGAGACAGTGAACTCAGGAACGTTCAAGGGGGGTGCCGAAGTGCTCATAAATTGGTGCTGATACCGTTCGCTTACGCTTTGTAAACATAGACTTGGAGACTGGCCGACCGGATACGCCCCTCATCATCGCCACCGTCTAACTCGCGAATATAGGCCTCTACTTTATGGTGATGTTTATTGAGTTGCCGGAGCTTTTCGACCGCATCGTTTCTCAGCGTGCCGATCTGTCCATGTTCTGTCAAAACACGAGCGCTGCCCGTACCGCTGACTCCGCCGCTGATATACTCAATCTCGACTGGCATGCCTTCTGCTGACTTGGCTAAGGCTTCTTGCCGCGATGAATGATCATCATTGAGCTGGGTCTCGCCCACAACTGGCCACACGAGCGCCTCCAGCGGTTCACCATGAGGCGGCGGGACGAGATCGGCCAGTTCATCATCGTCGTCTTTACGACTTTGCAGCCAGATCCTGGCAATAAAAAACAACGCGACAAGGGCAATACCCCAAACAAGGAGACTCATGTCAGCTAATCCTTTTAAGGCACTTGACCGGGCACAATACGATCAAATGAAATCACATTGTTCACCACGGTCAAGCCCGTCACACCAGGGGCCGTTCCCGCAAAACGAGGAGCCTGGTACATATACAATGCCGACCAGTCCTCACGGTAGAACTTCATGATATCACGCCGCAAAGACAGATTCAGCACTGGATCTAATTCAGTTTGTGCCGCCGCGATAAGCGGCATAACAGCCTCGTTGCAGTACCACGGGTTGGCCCACAGACAGGAGTGAGTATCCAGCGCCCGCAGGACATCGGACGTTGGCTCAAAATTAAAATGCAGCGCGAAGGCAGACCCCGTCCACGTTCCTTCGACAACATTGCGGATAAGTTGATTGACCGTGATGGTCCGTATTTCCATCTCAACCCCAATGGCATTGAGATACTGGGCAACAGTGAGATTCACCGCGCTGTCATTGGCGCTGGACCCCGAGACCGCCTCCATCTCAAGTTTAAACCCCTCTTCGTATCCGGCTTCGCGCAGCAAGCGGCGGGCACGATCCGGATCGTAAGGGATCACAGGCAAATCGGCGTTATAGCCATACACCTCTGGTGGTGCTGGTTGCGTGGCCGGAATGGTCGCCCCGTCGAGCAAGGCCGCAATAATAGCGTCACGATCTACCGCAATATTCAGGGCTTCACGCACACGAAGGTCCTTCAGGGCAGGTTGTATCTCTGGAAAAAAGTTGTAGGCCCAGACAGCCGCATCCCTCCACGTGACCTGCGTACCGCCCTGAGCCTGAATGGCTTTTGACTCGTCGGGACCAAGTTGGAGCGCGATGTCAAAACGTCCCGCCTGCACGGATAAAGCACGCGTTGCATTGTCAGGCACCGTCATAATTTCCAGCCGATCCGCGACCGGTGGTCGCCAGCCTTTTTTAAAGGCACGAAAATTAACCCGCTCCGGCCTGACCGCTTCGACAATAAAAGGCCCGGTTGCTATAGGCGCTTCTGAAAACGCTTGCAGACCCACAGCTTGAAAATAGTCCGGCTCAACCATGTAAAGCTGCGGAAAAAACCTCGGCAGCAGCGGCGTTGGCACTGAGGTTTTTATTTCAACCGTGAAGTCGTCAATCGCACGCGCGGACTCAAGAAAGAACATCATGCGGGCGACCACTTCCCGCATCGCCTCATCACCCGACAGAAAATTGATCGCATTAACAACGGCATCCGCCGTGAACGGACGTCCGTTTGAGAACGTGACATCATCCCGCAAATAAAAAACCCACGTCAATGGATCGGTGTTTTCCCAGGATGTTGCCAGGGCAGGCTGGACATTGCCCTTATCATCTATGGCTGTTAGGCCATCGAAAACGGCACTCCAGGTGTACACATAGGGCAACCCGGTGTTTCTATAAGGATTAAACTGACTCGGTGGCAGGCCATTGATCGCCACCCGCAGGTTTGTCTCCGCGCAGACAGACATGACGTTGGAGCTGAATATCGCAACCACCAAAAAAAGAGCTGCGGTTTTGATGAAAGTGGTCAACTGAATGCATCTCATGATGCAACCTTTATCGCACACTCTCACTGCGACGTCAGCGCCCCAACCATTAGCAATCGTGAAATTTCATCAACTGACGTGAAACAGAAACGCGCTAAAGCGGTTTCTGAAATACTAAATCCACAGAAACGCGCTAAAGCGGTTTCTGAACCATGAAATCGTACATCGTAACAAAGGTCTGGGGATTCGCCGCCTCAAATTTATCCCAGGAGTCCAAACTCAGCCCCATCGGATCCGCAGGCGCAAACGCCGTGTATTTGGTCATCAGCGCGCCAGTTGGATCGACAAAGCCGCAGAATTTTAGGTTCAGGCGCTTTATGGCGTCTTTAATTTTAGGAATCGTATAGTCCTGCTCGTGCACATGGAATAACAGATCACGGCACATGGATGTGGAATACATGTCCAGCCGTGAAAAAACATGTTGCAGGTTTTCGCTGGCGTTTCCAGAAAGCAACTGTTGAACCAGATCTTCTCGAGCCTCACGAATGTCTGCACCCGAGGTCAACTGAACTTTATCCCCAAGAGTTTCGCGCACATGCTGGACCGCGGCGCGGCCACGGGTACTGTAGATGCCGAGGCGTATGATCCCGCCTGGGCGACATACATCCACAAGCGCCTGCCAACCGGTCAAAGGATCAGCCATATGAGGCAACACACCCATACAGGAAATGTAGTCAAAAGACGGCTCAAGTTGGGCTAACTCAAGAACATCCCCTTGCACAAAGGTAATATGATCTAAGCCCAACTCTTCTGCGCGCCGCTGGCCAAAGGCCAAGCTGGCCGCGGAGAGGTCCATGGCCAAGAGTTCCCCACTCCGCCACAACAGGCTCTCTTCAATGGCAACCCGGCCTGTGCCGCATCCAGCGATCAGCAAAGAACATTTTTCAGGAGCACCGAATGCCGCCATATCAATGCCACTACATGCGCCTATGAATATCTGAGCGGGGGACACAGCGTCATTATCAATGTGTGCCGTCCACCGCGGATATGGATTTTCTTCGTACTGGGCTTGCACAGACAAAGACACTTTATCTGTGATGTCGGTTATAGGTGGCATTTCACCCTGCAACTCCAACTCGATGCGCGGCTCCGCAATCTGAACACGGAACAAGTCTTCCGTAAGGATATTCAAAGCCAAGGCGTGATTTTCGTCTAGGTTGCCTGCAATTGGTAAACTGCTAAGCGACCGGTACGCGCCGATCATGGCAATAGCAAACAAATCGGGTTCACCCGCAACTTGGTTTAACAGCGACTCTTGTGCCCGCTCGACAAGCCGTGACTCTTCTGGCGTCTCCGGAAAAATATACTCCGTCAGGAAGCTATGGATTGACATGGAAACAGCGGCCTCAAGCGCTTCGTCAAACGGCTGCCAGTTTGGATCAATTACGCACTTTAATAGCCGATGGCGTATGTAAATCAGCAGACGCTCAACCGGCACACTGGGGATGGGCGTGGTGCGCAGTAATGCTTTCATTAAAGGTGTGTTCAGAAAGGCAATCAGCGTCCCGTCTTCGAAATTTCTGTCGAGCAACGCTGTATTGCCCGACAACGCACTTTCCACAAACTCAACAATTCGCGGATTTGAACCGAGCAAGGCCAGCGCAGAAGAAGAAATTTTTAGACTGTCAAAATTACGTTGCAACAATCCGTCGGCCAACTGAACATCTGCATCAGTCGGAATTCGTGTTCCTGGCACCAGCAAAGAGTCGCAGAGCGTATTTAACTGTTCAAAACTTGTCGTCGTGCCTGCCGCTGGGACCATTTCAATCATATCGTTATCCTTGCTTAGCGTTAAAAACTCTGGATAAAGAGTGCCATCGCGTTGCCGTATTGCTTTCAAGCTGAGCACGCTCGCTCTATCGTGCTCAGCACGTTCTATCGTGCTAAAAAGCCTTCGGTAGAGAAAAAATGCAACAGCAAATACCGGAGAGTTTGTCATGAAAGTTTTGGTTGTCGGCAGCGGAGGCCGTGAACACGCCTTATGCTGGGCCATCGCGGCATCCCCCCTGTGTGATCATTTATACTGTGCGCCCGGCAACGCAGGCATTACGCAGGATGCCGAATGCGTACCGATTGGCGCAGAGGACCTTGAGGGACTTGTCGCTTTCGCGCAGGAAAAATCCATCGATTTTGTCGTTGTCGGACCCGAAGCGCCGTTGGTGATGGGGCTCGCCGACCGCTTGCGTGCCGCCGGGATCAAGACCTTTGGCCCGAGCGCTGCGGCTGCCGCCTTGGAAGGCTCAAAAGCGCATATGAAAGACCTGCTCGCCAGCGCAGGTGTCCCCACAGCGGCGTATGGGCGTTTCACAGATATCAATGCCGCGAAAGTCTACATCGCTGAACAGGGTGCCCCGATTGTCGTAAAAACCGATGGTTTGGCCGCCGGGAAAGGCGTGATCCTCTGTGACACGGTTGAAGACGCCTACGCGGCCGTCGATTCAATGATGAGTGATAAAACTTTTGGTGACGCCGGCGATGAGATTGTCATTGAGGAATTTCTTGAGGGCGAGGAAGCTAGTTTCTTTGCTCTGGTGGATGGCACCAACGCCCTACCGCTGATTTCTGCGCAAGACCACAAAGCCGTTGGCGATGGCGATACCGGCCCCAATACGGGGGGCATGGGCGCATACTCGCCCGCCCCCGTGATGACTGACGCCCTAACCGAAGAGGTAATGAACACCATTATTATGCCAACTGTGAAGACCATGGCGGACCAGGGTACACCTTATGTGGGTGTTTTATTTGCAGGACTCATGATTGGCAAAAAGGGCACAAAAATTCTGGAATACAACGTCCGTTTTGGAGACCCGGAGTGCCAGGTGCTGATGCGCCGCTTGAAGTCTGATATTCTCCCCGCTCTGGTTGCCGCCGCCGACGGTCAACTGGATCGTTTTAATCTGCGCTGGCATGACGAGGCAGCGATGGTGGTGGTCATGGCGGCCAACGGCTATCCCGGCAGCTATGAAAAAGGTTCTGTCATCAAAGGCGTTGATAAGGCATCAAGCCAGGACGATGTGGTCGTGTTTCATGCGGGCACCAAAATGGACGGCGATGCCCTGACTGCAACGGGCGGTCGCGTGCTGGGCGTGACAGCTATGGGATCAACGGTCACCGAAGCACAATCCAAAGCCTATGCAGCAGTGGACGCTATCGACTGGCCCGGCGGGTTCTGTCGCCGTGATATCGGCTGGCGTGCCGTGGAACGCGAAAAGAAAGCGTCAACGTGACTGATGCGCTTCATGCGTATTTCGCGCCGACGTATGCTTTGGCGCGGGAGAAGTTTTTAGAGGCCGCAACAACCGCCAAGGCCAAAATCCTAACTCACGCCCACCCGCTGAAAGGGCCATCTGGAGAAGCCCTTGCTTTGGACGTCGCGCGCTTTGGCGCCACTGACGCCGAAAAGGTCTTTGTCACCATGTCAGCGACTCACGGGGGTGAAGGCTTCCTGGGGTCCGCGGCACAGGTGGCATGGCTCGCTGAACAGCGCTACCAAGACCTCCCAGAGGACATCGCCGTGCTTCTTTTGCATGCCGTGAACCCCCACGGCTTTGCCTGGTTTGCGCCGAGTGACCGAAGGCAATATCGACCTTAATCGTAACTTCCTGGACTACACCGAACCTGTTCCAGAAAAACCGGAATACGACAAGCTGCACGGCGCGATTTGCCCAAACGACTGGACCGACGACGCACGAGCAGCGGCTGATACAATTTTGTCCGATTATGCAGAAACGCACGGTCAAAAAGCCTTAAACCGTGTTGTGATGGGTGGACAGTTCAGCCGACCCGACGGCGTGTTCTATGGTGGCACAGCCCCAACATGGTCGCGCACGCGCATCTTAGAGGTTCTGAAGACGCATACGGTCAATGCAGATCATGTGGCCTTGATTGACTTCCATACCGGTCTTGGACCTTCTGGTCATGGCGAATGTTACATCGTCGGCAACGCAGGTGATCCAGGCATTGAGCACGCCCATGATGTCTGGGGAAACGACGGCGTCAGTATTATGGCGTCCGGCGCTGGCCGTCAGGCTCATGACGGCTACAACCTTACCGGCATCGCCCGTGAACTAGCGCCGACATCGTTTTATGGCAACACTTTGGAGTTTGGCACCCACCCGTTGGGCGACATTTATCAGGTCCTGCGGGCCGACAACTGGTTGCACCTTCATGGTGACCTGAACTCTGAGTTTGCCGCCACCGTGAAAGCACAGCTAAAAGAAGCCTTCTGCCCGGACTCGCCGTCATGGCGCGAGGCCGTCTACGAGCGGTCTATGGCCGTGTGGCAACGGGGTCTGGAGGGATTGGCTGGGCTTTAAAACGCTATTTGCAGAGATTGGACAGGTTCTGCGAGGCTTCATCCATCTCCTCATAGCCGCCAGCCAGTTCTACCGCTGAGTAATATCGAGGATCCGTTTGCTCGCCAACGTATTTGAGAATATCCGCTGCGAGTCCGGCTTGGCGTTCACCCTCGAAATCTGACGACGACAAAACACGATCCCAGAGAAAAAACATGATTTGCTCGTGCAGCTTCGGCGCGACGAAACACGCATAACGCGCCGTCGCGTTTGCCCCGATGACAAGGCGCACAGTGATAACCTCATATCGGATACCACGCGCCGTTTGGAACGGCACCATCATCGGATCCAACTGAATATAACGGCCCACGTAGGCGCGCGGACGGAGGTCCTCGTCTTGGGCCAGGGTCGGCTGCATCACTGAAATACAACACAAGCTGCTCAGCGCGATAAGGGCACGTTTGATCATACCGCCATCCTAACGACCCGGTGTTCCGGTGCAAGCGCGACAGCATTTTGGATCGCGGAGGTCACCGGCGATCCTGAAAGAACGTTTTCAGCAAGATCGAAGATTCTGCTTCCCGTATGCCGCCAACGACTTCAGGCCGATGGTGACAGGTAGTTTGGGTGAAAATTTTAGGACCGTGTTCAACACCACCGCCTTTCGGATCATACGCCCCAAATTCGACCCGCCGCAGCCTGGCATGAGAAATGGCGGTGGCGCACATCGCGCACGGTTCAAGGGTCACATAAAGATCAAGGTCCGGCAGGCGCGCCTCACCCCGCGCCTTGGCGGCGGCGCGAATCACCAGCATTTCCGCATGGGCCGTGGGGTCACGATCTGTCTCAACCCTATTGCCAGCGGCGGCGATCACCTGGCCCGAGGTCGAATCGACCAAAACTGCACCCACAGGCACCTCACCAATTTTTGAGGCGTTTTTGGCCTGTTTCAAGGCCAGGGCCATATAATCTTTAGGGCGAGTCATCATAAGCGGACAATCCAGACCCCGCCGGGCAACGTCAAGAACTCTCTCAACAACGGGGCCGAATACGCCGGTAAGGTTCTGGTAACCTTCGGCGCATAGAGTTCAGGTGGGACAAAACTATTGGGACAGTTCTGCCATGATCGACCACGCTGGTAACGTGGTGCGGATCGGCGGCCACGAGGTCGAACGGCGCACCTTAAAAGGCATTCAAACGGCGAGCGCGGAAAGCGGCGTCAGTTTCCACTACCTGTTGGCCAAAGCGGCCCAGGAAAGTGGCTTCGATTCGAGTGCCAAGGCGGCCACCTCCTCGGCCACGGGCTTGTTTCAATTCACCCGCGGCACTTGGCTCGACATGATGCGGAAGCATGGCGGTGAAATTGGCTTTGGTGATTTCGCATCCCAAATCAAAGAAAGTGCGACGGGACGGCTGACGGTATTAAATGAGGCCGCAGAGATGGAAATGCTGGCCTTAAGACGCGATCCGGACGTCGCCTCTCAATTCGCCGCCTTCTTTGCCGGGGACAACGCCAAAACACTCGAAACCGCGTTGGGCCGCGAGGCCAGCCCAGCGGAATTGTACTTCGCCCATTTTCTTGGGGCCTGGGGCGCGACGGCACTGGTTACAACCGCCGAACAAAACCCGACCAAACCAGCGGTCGATGTTTTGCCCGCAGCTGCCCATGCGAACAAAACCGTATTTTTTGAAGACAACGGCCTGGCCCGGACAGCCGCAGGTGTCATCGACTGGTTAAAAAATAAATTCAGCGACCGCCTCAGTGAAACGGCCGATGTGGCCGCCCTGTTTGAGCCTGGGAAACTGGCTGGGCCTTCAACCCCGGACCTGAAACCACAATTCGTTGACCGGCCAAACTCACCGTTCGACATGGGGTATGCCGCGCGCTCGGGGGATGCACACCAAATGGGCGTCTCCATGTATCTCTTGCAAATGCTGGCTGAGATGTTCTCGGCACAGCCAATGCAAATGGTCGACGACCCCTTCGCCATGCAGCCCTCAGGCTTTGGCAAGGACGATTGGGGCAGTGTGCTCAGCCAGGTGTTTGAATCCGATATGTCGGCGTCTGCAGCAACCGCAGAGCGGGCCTACCGGGCCGCAGATGGTGTTCCGGTTGCCCCGCCTAAGCGTCGCAGCATTTAGCACGCCCCTCGCTGACGTGCCCCGCACTTGACCCGGCAACCCGCGACAGCGTAAAGCCCGGAGCATGAAACAGCCTCTTATCGGTATCACGGCAGACCGGGAAGACCCCGGCGGCTATTCCAAGTTTCCCTGGTATGCGCTACGCGTGAACTATTGTTCTGCGGTTACGGCAGCCGGGGGCCTACCGCTCATATTGCCTGCAGATGTCAGACTGGTGGATCAGTATGCTGATCTGATTGACGGCCTGATTGTCTCTGGTGGCGCTTTTGACGTGGACCCAGCGCTATTTGGGGAACAGACCAAACACGACACCGTGGTGCTAAAGGCCGACCGTACGGACTTTGAACTGGGGTTGACCAAACGCTTCCTGGAGCAAGACCGCCCGGTGTTCGGCATTTGCGGCGGGCAGCAACTGTTGGCCGTAGCCTTGGGCGGTACCCTGATTCAGCACCTCCCCGATGAAGTGGAGAACGCGCTGGCCCATGAGCAACCGAACCCCCGCGATGAAGCCGGGCATGAGGTGCGCATTGCGGTCGGGTCGCGGCTCCATGACATCGTGAAGGCCGAGAGCCTGGCGGTGAACAGCGCCCATCATCAGGCGGTAAAAACAGTACCGGAGTCCGTGGTGATCAACGCCTTGGCTTCAGACGGCGTGATTGAGGGCATTGAAGACCCCGCCAAGCGCTGGTGCCTTGGGGTCCAATGGCATCCGGAATTTCACATCTCTGAGGGCGATAAGCGCCTGTACGACTCTTTTATTCAGGCCTGCACATGAACGCACCCAAAGCGACAAAAACCGACGATACAATGCCGGGTGACCGGGTCGCTAAGGTCATTGCCCGCGCGGGCATTTGTTCGCGCCGGGAAGCCGAAGCGCTGATTGAGCAAGGCCGGGTGACCGTCAACGGCGAAACCTTGCAACAGCCAGGTGTTAAAGTGACAGCTGACGACGTGGTGCGGGTGGATGGCGAAAAACTGCCGGCCCTTGATCCGCCGCGCCTGTGGCGCTATCACAAACCAACCGGCTTGGTGACCAGCCACAAAGATGAGCGCGGTCGTGAAACGGTATTTGACTCTCTGCCCGCGCATCTGCCGCGTGTCATTTCCATCGGGCGTCTTGATCTGAACTCGGAAGGCCTGCTGCTGTTGACCAACGACGGCACACTGGCCCGCTCGATGGAGCATCCGTCGCGGGGCTGGACCCGGCGCTACCGGGTGCGCGTCCATGGCGAGGTCAAAGACCGGATGTTTGACCCCCTGGCCGAAGGCGTGACAATTGACGGCATTCACTATGGCCCCGTGCAGGTCAAGCTGGATCGCAAACCCGGCACCAACGCGTGGCTGACGGTCTCCCTTAACGAAGGCAAAAACCGCGAAGTGCGGCGGGTGATGGAGCATGTCGGACTTAAAGTGAGCCGCCTGATGCGCACCGCTTACGGGCCGTTTCAACTGGGGTCGCTGAAACCCGGTGAACTGACAGAAATTCCCGGCAAAGTGCTCAAGGAACAACTGGGCGCAGACGTGCCGGAGATCAAACGGAACACCGGCAAAAATAACGCGCGAAAATGACTGGCGCAAAAAAAGTAGGCAAAGCGGCTAATAAGCCGGTTGGCAAGATCCGCATCACGTCAGGCACTTACAAAAATAGAGTGCTGTTTGTGCCCGAGGGCGACAGCGTGCGCCCGACCTCAGACCGCGCCCGTCAAGCCCTGTTCAACCGCCTTGAGCACAGCTTTAGCAACATCGGGTTTCGCCTGCGAGGCGCACGGGTGATTGACCTCTGCGCTGGCACTGGGGCCTTGGGTCTGGAAGCCCTTAGCCGGGGCGCTGCTCATGTGACCTTTGTTGAATTCACTCCTGCCTCACTGGCTATTCTTAAACGCAACATCGCAACGCTGAAAGTGGATGATAAAGTGAACGTGCTGACGATGGATGCCACGGCTCTGCCCCAGGCGTCGCAGCCTTTCGATCTGGCGTTACTCGACCCGCCCTATGAGCAAAACCTGAGCACACCGGTTGTCGCAAGCCTCATGGCAAAAGGCTGGCTAACAGAGCAGGCCGTAGTGGTGGTAGAGACGGCTTCAAGTGAAACACTTACAGCACCTGAAGGGCTCATAATAGAAGATGTGCGCAGCTATGGACGCGGCGCGTTGACGTACTTGGTGCGGCCTTAAAAAAAGCAGCGCAAAAAGTTATTCGGCTCGTTCCCACCAAACGAGCCCATGCACGGCGTTTTTTACGGGCCTATTTTCAATCAAATCAGCCTCTTCGTTTTGTTTCAAACGAGTAGGCATCAACAGTACCCCGCAACTGGTTGAAGTGCAGACGTTTTTCACGATTTTAGAAAGTCTTCTGGAGACTGCTAACTCGCTCATTCAGGCGACAGCTTTTAAATCCTGCTTCAGTTCGTCGTAGGTTTTCAAAACCGCCAGGCAGGCATCAGCGGCTTCACGCCCTTTGATTTTGAAGTGCTCAAGGAAGAACATCTGATGATCGTCTGACGCGCTGAAGTGATGCGGCGTTAGAACCATGGACAGGATCGGCACGCCGGTGTCCAGTTGGGCTTGCATCAAGCCGCCCAGCACTGCCGTGGCGACAAACTCGTGCCGGTAGATGCCGCCGTCGACGACAAACGCGCAACCGACAATGGCAGCGTAGGTGCCAGAGGTGGCCAGCGTTTTTCCCAGCAGTGGAATTTCCAACGCGCCGGGGACCGTGAAGCGCTGCACCTCGATTGATTGTGAAGCGGCCTGAATATGATCGACAAAGGCGTCATAGCCTTTGTTGAGAATATCTGTATGCCAAGCGGCCTGAATGAATGCGATTTTGGCCGCAGTTATGGTTTTGTGCTGGGGAACCTGATTCATGGTTTGCTCCTTAAGCATTAGAGACCAGAACCAGGGCGTACGAAACGACAGTTGCCACACCCTGACGTCCCCACAGGAACCGCTGGAGTGCCGCATCTCTCTCTTCGTTCTCTTCCATCCGGACTCTCACCGTCGGCTTCGGAGTTACACCGAATCTGCTGACCCCTTTGATCATCCAACTCAAGACGACCGAAGGGCGCTCGCGGGCTTAGGTCTGAGCTCGAAACAGCATTAACCCTTACCGCCGGTGGGGAATTACACCCCGCCCTGAGAACACTTCACACTATGCGAAGTTTGGCGACTTTAGCGAGGGATCAGCGGCGTGTCGATACGCACAAAAACACCTGTCCCATATGCGCGCACCACCCGAAAACCGGCAGGCAAGCCCTACTCCACCACCCCAACATATTCGTACACCACAATCAGATGGCCAGCGGGATCAAGCACGCCCATTTCAAGAATCCCGACGCCATCGGAATTGTTTTTGCTGGTGTCGCGATAGTCGGTCACCGTGTAGCCCTCAGCGATAAGATCGTCGCGCAAGGCCATGAAGCGTTTGGTTTCCACCACCATGGCAGTGAGGCTGGGGGTGCGGGTGATCTCCGCCTCCAGGCCCAGCACTTCGGTTAGGGCAAACCCGCGCTCCTCGACCGAGGTGTGCAGCGTCGCCTGGCGGATGGCCTTGGTGGGGTCGAAGTTAAAGGCGTGATAGGCAAAGTTGGTGTCTGGGTTGATGGCGCTGTCTTCGGCATAGGCGAATGTGAAGCCCAGGTGATCGACATAGAACTTTAGCGCAGCGTCTAAATCAGGCACGACCAGATTGGGTCGTTTGAGGCGCACGTAACGCTCGTCGTCTGACTTGATGTCATTATTGCCGGCGGACTCGCCGAGATGATTGCCGGCGGACTCGCCGAGATGATTATCGGCGAACGACGGTGCGGCCGCAAAAACTGTGATGCTCACGAGAAGCGCAAGGGCGAACCTGATCATGCTGTGTCTCCCATTCCCTGTGCGATTGCAATGTCAGTTGCAGCCTATACCCGTTCGGGGCTTTGCGACTATGGTAGAGTTTCCCAGTCCGCCTTGAGGAGAACATCATGTCCTTTTGCCGCCTTTTCTCCACCCTCCTTGTGGCGCTGAGTTTCAGCGCGTTTTCAGACGCACAAGCAGAAACGGCAAAGACCAAAACCAATTCCAACATTTTGCGGATGGTGACCGGCACCCACAGCTTTTATGAGGAAGATGGCACCACGCTGCGCGGTCAGGAGTTCTTCCGCATGATCGCGCACAGCGACGGCAGCCGCACCATGATGGTGTCGAAAAACATGTTCATCGACGACCGTCAGCACAACATTGTGATGCGGGTGGACCCGGTGTTCCGCCCCATCGAGATGTTTGGCAGCTATTGGTATCCGGAGGGCTTTAAGGGTTCGGTGCGCATCGCCGTGGATGGCGACCTGCTGCACGCAACATCGTTTGGCCCTCTGGGCCGTACAGAACATGAACTGCGCATGCCCGAAGCCTTTGCCATTGTCAGCCATGCAGAAGGGCTGAACGCCTGGAACTCATCGGTCATGGACCCGGACGATGAAGACGCAACAGAGGACAGCGTAACCTTGGACCGTACGGCCTATTTTATCAGTCCGGTGCGAGGCGAGGACGGACCGGTGCTGGGCAGCATTTTACAATCAAAACTGACCCGCATCGGCGAGGAAACCATTACCGTGCCCGCTGGCACCTTTGACACCATTCATTATTCCACCGGCGCGTTAGAGGTATGGGCCATTAAAGGCGACCGCATTCTGGCGAAGCAAACCTTTCGGGATGAGAACTATTTGCTGACCGAATACAACGTGGAGTAAGGGTGGCGATGAGGAACAAGCGGCTGATTCTTACACGGCGGAGCCTGTTGAAAAGCGCGCTGGGTGGCGGCGTGCTGGCACCGAGCTTTTTATCCGTGTTGTCTTCGAGTACGGCTGTGGGGATGTCGCGACGGCCAGGGGACGCAACCGACCGTGCGGCCAATGCCTTGACGGCAACGCTGATCCTGTCGCAGGACCGCTGGTCAACGGATGACCCGGAAGATGCGCTGCGCAACAGCCTCGCCTCAGCAACGGCGCTGACGGATACGAAGACGAGGCCGACACTTATTTTGCTGCCGCACGGCGAAATGGAGTGGGACGATCCCGTTGACGAAGATGATGTGTGGGATGATCTGGCAGAATTGGCCGAAGAGTTCGGCGTTTATCTTGCGGGATCTGCGCCGATGGTCGCTGAGGACTCAGGCCAAACGGAAACCATTGGATTCTTATTTAGTCCAACGGGCGATCTGTTAAGCAGAACCCCTAAGATCACACCAGACTTCAGCTCAGGGTTCACAGACAGCACATCACGGATTGCACAACCGGCATCGTTCACTGTGGTCTTAACCCCCTTTGGCAAGCTCGCCCTGCTGCCGGGTGAAGACATCCTGATGCCTGGCCTGGTCCGTGGCGCGATGCTCAGCGGCGCTGAAATTATTCTTAACCCAACGGTCCGCTCCTTTGTTGGTGGTGCGTCCCAAGCCCAAGATGAACTGCCGACAACAATTGCCTATGAAAACTGGCTTATTGTGGCAACGGCGAGCCCCGCCATGCGCCGCGTTAAGGACGTTACGGTTAAGCTGCCGACGCTCACCGGTCTGTTCGATTGGCAAGGCAACACAGCCCATGCGAGCGCCGATGAAAGCTTTGTTCAGACGGACATCGACATTGATGTGCTGCGGCGGGCGCGGGCGCATATCTCCGTTAATCGCTACGACAATTACCCGCTGATTCTCCGGGATAGTGTGTATGGACCCGTCTATCAGAATATCGCCGAATCACGGGGTGACATCACGCCACCCGAAACCAGAACCGGCTGGCTGGCGGAAGCGGAAAACAGAGTCGCTGCCCAAGCTCTGCGTCAGACTGCGGATGATGAGCTGTTGGATGGCTATTACGCGCTGATGGCGCAACCGGCGAACATCAGTCCACTCCCCAAAGAGGGCCGCCGTGCGGCTTTGATGAAAAACATCACGGACGCCCTGGCCTTGGTCGAGGGGCGTGCGCGGCGGCGGGATTCAAAACTGGTTGTTTTTCCCGAGTTCTGTTTCAGTGGTGCTGGCTACCGCACGGTGCCAGATATTCTATCGGTTGCCATGCAACTGCCTGGCCCTGAGATGGACGTGCTGTCGGAGTTTGCCCAACGCCATAGCATTTACATCGCGGCGCAAGCGTTGGAGATCGATGAAAAATTTCCGGACCGCGTGTTTAACACCGCGTTCCTGATCAATGACTCCGGAGATCTCATCAACAAACACCGCAAGGTGCAATGCGTCGATGTGATTGGCGCACTGCGGGATCACACCCCCGGCAGTGTATTTGAAGCCTATGTAAAAGAATTTGGAATTGAGAGCCTGTTCTCGGTCGCCGATACGCCCTTGGGCAAGATCGGTCATATCATTTGCTTTGAAGTGATCTTCCCAGAGATTTTACGCCTGATGACGCTGAACGGGGCGGAGTTGCTGGTGCAATCCACATCCGAGGGCTGGAGCAACGTGAAACCCATGTGGCATGCCTGCCGCCGCAAGCGCGCCTACGAAAACATGGCGTACCTGGTGATGTCGAACACCGGTTATGATGTGACTAAGCCTAAAGCCTGGATTCCGTATGGGGAATCCCAAGTCATCGATTACCGGGGCAACCTCAGAAACGAAGTTAGTCACAATGGTCCGGACGTGCTGATGGCCTACATCGATATGGCGGCCCTGAGGGCGGCGCGGCGTGATCCCAAAGTGAACATTCCGCTGTGGGACGAACCCGCCGCCTATGCAGACGCCTATAATCAAGGGCACGCTGTTCCGAATGAGCTATGGAACGGCGACCCGTTTGTCTTCCCATATCAAGATGGCGTTGTGCATCGTGAGGTACAAGCGCGGTTCTACGAGCGTGGCATTTACATGCCGCCCTCTGGCGAAGCAAACCTTCCGCGATGAGAACGACCTGCTGACCGATTACACCGTGGAGTGAAGTTAGCCCGCCACCATGATCGACACCCGTAACCCTGGGTCCATCCCCGGGATCGCAATATGCGACCCGAGGACAGGCTCCCTAAACCCGAGGACGACGGGGTGAGTGCATACTATGGTTATTGCTAAACAGGCTTTACCCTGCTCCGCTTAATAAAAGCGGAAAGGAGTTACGCTTTGCGACTGCCGTAGATGTACCAGCCGCCGCGACCGTGCAGCGGGGGCTCCATCTTGCCGTCCCACATGGCGATGCAATCGTCTTTTGGAATCACGGCCATTTCCGGCACAACGCGCTCGAAGGTCTCAACTTCCGGGAACCCGGCTTCGATCATCAACTGTGTGGGATCTTGCGAACGGTAGCGGCGATAGTTGGGCTCGTTGTTATGGTTGGTGTCCCAATCAAACATGAAATTCAGGAACGGCTCGCACGACTTGTGCGGCGGCAGTTCAAGGTTGACCATCAGGCCGCCCGGCTTCAGCACACGCAGCGCTTCCTTGAGAATGCGCTTGGAGGCCGGCACGGCAATTTCGTGGAAGAAGAAACTGGTGACGACGAGGTCAAAGGACTCATCTTCAAAGTCGATCTTCTCTGCATTTTGCTGGCTAAGGTGCATCTTGACACCCATCTGCTCGGCTTTGGCATGGCCATAACGCAAGCTGGGGGCGGCAATATCGATGCCATACAATTCGGTGTCCGGGAACACGGTGCTGTAGGCGATGAGGTTGCTGCCGCCCTGAGTGCCCATATCCAACATGCTCGCCGGTTTAAAATCCGGATAAGCATGTTTGATCCATGCGCCGATGGAATAGCCGACGCTGCCGAAGTCGCGCCCACGGTTGACCATGGGGCCGGGCTTGACGCCGGTGAGAAAGCCCTGGGCCACATCGTCTTCCGTAAACTCAGAATGATAACCGCCGGGAATGAGGTGCACATCCTGCGCCGTGATGTAGCGCGGAATTTCCAAATTGGGGTTGGTGCGTAAGGTGCCGCCGGTAGGGTTTTCGTTGGCGATTTTTTTCACCGCCGCGATCATCTCAGGCAGCTTGCGCTGCACCGCAGACTGCTTGGCCTGGCTCAGCATTTCCTGGGCGTTATAGCGGAAGGAGCTATAAGTGCGATAAAACAGGTTCTTCTTGATCGCCTTGGAAATTTCGTGGCCGGTTTCCGGCGGGCGGCCTTTTTCTTGCTCGAACGCCGGGCGCACGGCAGCTTCATACACATCTTTGACGTCGAAGCGCACGCGCATCAGGGCGTGATTGTGCAGCGTCGCAACATAGCGCGAGCGGGCATACTCGTCGTGGGTTTGCTGAAACAGGTTATCGATGTTGTCCACCGCCGGGGGCGCAGATGTCAGGCTTTTGGTAGCAGACCTTTCTGAGGCGGGACTTTCTGAAGTGGAACTGTGTGAGGCGGAGGTGTTTACTGCAGCATTTTCCATGGCGGCGCGCTCTTCGGTAACATTTAAAGTATGGATGTGGGGCGTTTTTTGGCCAATTCAAGCGCCGCTGTAAAGGATTTTCGGACCGTCCGGCCATCCATCTGCTGGTGGGGCGCTGACTCTGGCCTGGAAGCAAGGCTTACTTGGGTTCACATTGGCGTTCACATTTGGGCTCATAGTGGGACACTGGGGGCTCATACTCGGTCACAAAATGAAGGGCTGTGTCGGCCCTGCCTATCCCCCTCTTACGCATAAGGTTTTTCAGTGATGCCTCAACGCTTCTTTTTAACAGTGATGATTCTTCTTGCCTTTGCAAGTCAACCCTCGACCGCCAGTGCCGAGCGCGTGCTGGTGTTTGGCGGCACCGGCATGATTGGCTATGAGATTGTCAAAGCCCTGAAGGCCCAAGGCAGCGACGTGACCGTTTTGGTGCGACCCACGTCTAAGGTGGAGGACCTGGATAAGATCGGCGTGCCTTATGTGGTGGGCGATGTGCTTGAGCCTGACACCCTGCACACCGTGTTCAAAGAAAACTCATATGACACCGTGATCAGTTCGATTGCGCGCTCCGCGTCCTTCGGGTCAGCCCAAACCGGAGTCACAATTCACAAGACAGGCAACAACAACATCACCGCTGCGGCACTGCTGGGCGGCGCATCGCATGTGATTCTTATGGGCACGGTCGGCGCGGGCGACAGCAGCGCAACGTTGGGCGATCGCCAACGTACCTCGTTCAAACAAATCTACGATGACAAAACAGCGGCGGAAGATTTTCTGCGGGCCAGTGGACTGACCTACACCATTGTTAGAACCGGAATCATTTTAACAGACACGCAGACCGGCACCGTTGAGTTTACCGAAGACCGTGGTGTGCGCCACGGCGCAAATATTTTTGATATCGCCACGCTCACGGCAGGGTGCGTCGGCAATGCAGACTGCGTCGACAAAACGTTTCACACCCACGACCCGGCCCTCCCGCCGATGTCCACCGAGGATATGATGAAAGCCTTTGAAGGTTTGCAGGCGTTTGAAAACCTCAGACGGCCAAAGTGACAATAAGCTAAGTCATGGCTGCAACGCGGGTCTGATCCCGCCGTCACGGGGAACACTTTACAGACAGCCGCCTTAAGGCCGGTCGCGCGGTTCCGGCAGGGTTTCAAGGGCCACCAGACGCGAGTCCGCACTTTTCCAGCGGATTTTGCGCAGCTCGATATATTCGGGCGAGTCATAAAAGGCATTGATGGCAGCCATGTCTGGAAACTCCATCACGACCGTGCGCCGGGGGTGCCAATCGCCCTCCAGCACCTGCACTTCGCCGCCGAGCGCGAGATAGCGTCCACCGAACTTGTTGACGATATCCGGATTGGCCTCGCGGTAAGTTTTATAGGTGTCAGGATCGGTGACATCAATATCAGCAATGAGAATGGCAGGCATGTAAGGAGTCCTTTTGTGTGAAAGGGTAATTCTAAGTGGTTTATGAACAAGGCCGCTTAAACTTAGCACGTTCTTTTTCAACAACCTCCCGCAGGACGCAGCCTTCGATGTGATCGTTGACCATGCCCATGGACTGCATGAACGCATACATGGTGGTGGGGCCAACAAAGCGCCAGCCGCGCTTTTTGAGGTCTTTGCTCAGGGCCGTGCTTTCCGGCGTTTGGGTGATCTTGACCAGGTTCTTCTTGGTGAGTTTTTTAGGCCGGGTTTTGGAGCCCGGTTCATAACGCCAGACGAAAGCGGCGATGGAGCCCGCTTCGTCCACCAGTTCTAACGCCCGCTGTGCATTGTTGATGCTGGCCTCGATTTTGCCACGGTGGCGCACAATGCCCGCGTCTTGCAACAGACGCTCGACATCTTTGTCGCCAAAGTGGGCGACCGTTTTAAAATCAAACCCCTTGAAGGCTGTACGGAAATTCTCGCGCTTGCGCAGGATGGTCAGCCACGACAGACCGGCCTGAAACCCCTCCAGGCACAGCTTTTCAAACAGGCGGATATCGTCATCGACCGGGCGGCCCCATTCCTGGTCGTGATAAATCTCGTAATCCTCATGCCC
Organism: Rhodospirillaceae bacterium; assembly: GCA_040219235.1. Taxonomy (NCBI): domain Bacteria; kingdom Pseudomonadati; phylum Pseudomonadota; class Alphaproteobacteria; order Rhodospirillales; family Rhodospirillaceae; species Rhodospirillaceae bacterium. The sequence goes on along the minus strand of JAVJSV010000011.1, from coordinate 707,723 downwards.
GGCGCACCAGAAACATTTGGGTTTGTCTTTGAGCTTGCCATGCGCGCCGGTGAACAAACCCTCCGCTAGTTTCACAATATAACCGCCTTAAACATCTTCCAGTCCATCATTTGCGCCGCTGCCTTCACTGGGCAGGTCGCCTTCATCGCTGCCGAAGTTTGGCCGGGTGTCTTCCAGGCCATCCTCGCCATCTTCCTCATCGGGAATGAAACGCTCGTACAGCCGGGTGACGACGGTGTGTTCCACATCCTGGGTGGGATGATCTTCGCCCGCCGGGCCATAGAGCCACTGCCACTCCAGGTTATGCGTGAGGGTTGCCGTAGCCGGGAAGGTCAAGCCGGGAATGAGATTTTTGCGGCTGACAACGCGATCCCGGGCAAGAATAAACCGCTCGGTATCAGTAATGATTGCACCAACGGCCGTCGGGGCATTGGCGATCGCCTGCACATGCGCTTCCATGATTTGCAGGGTGAGTTTGTCTTGATCAAATTCCGTCAGATGGCGGGTGTCTTCCAGATACTTGCAGAAGGGCGGTGCCAGGTGAGTCAAACAGTTGGCCGAGACAATGAGATCGGCATTACGCAGGTGGGGGATGCGGGGCTCGGGCGGCGGAATGGAGCCGCCGGGATAATCGCCTTCCTGCATCATGCCAAAGATGCCGGTGATATCGCCATACAAGAGTTTAACGTTGAAATGCTTTTTGACCTCGGCGCGCACTTGCGGCATGTGGAACATATCAACCAGATAAACACGCTCAAACCGGTCGGCCAGGGAGCGCAAAGGCACATCGAGCAGCAGACCTGAGCCTAAGACGACCACGATTTTATGGCGCGGACATTTGTCGGCGGCTTCAACAATGAAGGTGCGGCTGTTCAGAAGATGCTCGGCCCACGCATGTTCGTTGCGCTTATAGCGGAACTCTTGGTTGATCAAACGTTTGACGTAGCCGTGCTTGCGCACGCGCTCGGGCGCAAACGTCGTCCAATAGCGGAGCAGTTCCGCCAGCATACCTACCTCACCTTTTCATCGACCGTTAAATGCCCATCACCGAAAGCGCATTCACGGCCTGCGTGTTCAGCCTTAACGGCGGCCAAACAGCTTTTCAATATCGGTGAGTTTAAGCGTGACATAGGTCGGACGTCCATGGTTGCACTGCCCGGCGTGAGGCGTGCGCTCCATTTCGCGCAGCAGGGCGTTCATTTCGGGACCGCCAAGGCGGCGACCGGCCCGGATTGAGCCATGGCAGGCCATGGTGCCGCAGACATCGGCCAGTTTGTCTTGCAAGGCCAGGGCTTGGCCCATATCGGCCAATTCGTCGGCCAGATCTTTGATCAGTCCTTGAACATTGGTTTCGCCCAGCAGCGCTGGCACTTCGCGCACCACCACCGAGCCATCACCGAAGGATTCGAGCACCAGGCCAAGCTCGGCCAGTTCCTCAGCCCGGTCGATCAGGCGCTGGGCGGAGGCTTCATCGAGATCAACCACTTCCGGCAGCAACAGCAATTGGCGCGCAATGCCGGTATCGGCGAGCATGGCTTTCATACGCTCGTACACAAGCCTTTCATGGGCAGCATGCTGATCGACGATGACCAGACCATCGGCGGTTTGCGCCACGATATAAGTTTCGTGCACCTGGGCCCGCGCGACGCCAAGCGGGTAATCCTGGGCGGGAGATTCGGCACTGGACTCGTCAGCCGGGTCAAAGGTCGATGCGCTTGGCGCGTCATCATAAGCATAGGCGGGTTGGCCTTCTGCAAAACCAGCCTGTCCCGCTGCTGGCAGCAATGGCGCGTAGCCAGCACGAGCGGCGGTGAACAAAGAAGCGCTGGGGCGATAGGGCTGGCCACGGCCTTCAGGACGCATCGCCCCCAAAGCCTGCTGGCTGACCGTGGTGGAGGCGTGATGCCCGGCATCGGCCAGCGCATGTTTCAACGCGCCGACAATCAAGCCACGCACCCGTCCGGCATCCTGGAAGCGCACCTCGGCTTTGGCCGGATGCACATTGACATCCACCAGCTTGGCGGAGCAATCCAAAAACAACGCCAGATACGGATGGCGGTTGGAGGCCAGAAAATCCTGATAGGCCCCGCGCACCGCGCCCTGCAGCACCCGGTCGCGCACCGGGCGTCCGTTGACAAACATATACTGGGCCATGGCGTTGCCACGGTTGTAGGTGGGCACGCCAGCGTACCCTGTAAGCCGCATACCTTCGCGCTCGGCCTCAACTTTGACGGCGTTGGGCACAAAATCTTTCCCCATGATGGCGCCAAGCCGCGCCAACCGTGCCTCAAACAAATCACCGGATTCAGCGTCCAACGACAGACGACTGCGGCCATCAGCCGTGAGCCTGAATGCCACATGAGGATTGGCCATGGCCAAGCGATCGAGGGTGTCGACCGCATGATTGAGTTCGGTCCGCGCGGCTTTGAGAAACTTGAGGCGCGCGGGTGTGGCATAAAACAGATCACGCACCTCAACGCGCGTGCCTTGTGGATGGGGTGTTGGCACGGGGCCTTCGCGCCGTCCGCCTTCAACCCGGATATACCAGGCACTGCTCGCGTTGCGTGGACGGCTGGTCACGGTCAGGCGGGCAACCGCGCCGATGGACGGCAGCGCTTCGCCGCGAAACCCAAAGAAGCCAATTTCTGTCAGGTCATCATCGGGCAGCTTAGATGTGGCGTGGCGTTCAATGGCCAGACCCAACTCGCGCTCATCCATGCCCCGGCCATCATCCGTAACAACAATCAGCGAGCGTCCGCCATCGTTCATGGTGACGTCGATGTGCGTCGCACCGGCATCAAGCGCGTTCTCGACCAGTTCTTTGACCACCGAGGCAGGGCGCTCGACCACTTCACCGGCGGCGATTTGATTGACCAGATTAGGTGGCAGCACCCGGACAGTCACGCTAGGGGCGGTCACGCCAGGAGCGGTCAGTCCAGGGCCAGTCGGGGTAGGGCCCGTCATGACGGAAGAGTCCGGTTCTGCCCCCTCTGAGCGAGATATGCGCTTAGCAGTCCCGCTGTCGATGAGTCGTGCCCAGCGGCGACATGGCCGGTTTCCAGGCTGGTCATCAGCTTCGAGGCCAGAGCCTTGCCGAATTCCACTCCCCACTGGTCGAAAGGGTTGAGTCCCCATAACGTCCCTTCCACGAATGTCCTATGCTCATATAACGCGATCAGAGCACCAAAGGTTTCGGGGATTAGAGACTCAAGCAGGATGGTGGTGCTGGGGCGATTGCCTGGACACACCTTGTAGGGAACGGCACTTTTGGCAGAATCCCGAGGGATTTCATCCTCCAGAAGCCCCCGCATGAGGGCTTCAGATTGAGCGAAAGCATTGGCGACTAAAATATCACGATGGGGATCGCCCTGCCCGTCTAACGCGACAATAAACTCAACCGGCACAACTTTTGGGGATTGGTGAATCTGCTGCATGAACGAGTGCTGAGACTCCGCCCCTGACCCGCCAAAGACAATCGGCGCGGTGCGGGCAGAGACGGGTTTGCCATCGGCGCGAACGCCCTTGCCGTTACTTTCCATGAGAAGCTGCTGAAAGTGGGCCGGGACCAACCGTAAGCGATGATCGTAGGGCAAAACAGAGAGCGCTGAGGCGGTCCAAAAATCCTGATTCCAGACGCTTACCAACCCCATCAGCACGGGAATATTTTCGGCCAGAGGTGCGGTCTCGAAATGGCGGTCCATCGCATGCGCGCCCGCCAGAATACGCTCGAAGACCTCGGGACCGCAGCCCAGGGCAATCGACAAGCCAATCGCTGACCACAACGAATACCGTCCCCCGACCCAATCCCACAGAGGGAAAACATTGGTTTCAGGAATACCAAAGATCCCGGCAGCGCTGTTGGCTGCTGTCAGCGCAATAAAATGATCAGCCACTGCTGTTTCGCCTAAGGCGGCAACAAGCCAGCGCCGCGCTTCCTGCGCATTGGTCATGGTTTCCAAAGTGGAAAAACTTTTTGAGCAAATGAGAAACAAGGTACGATGCGGGTCCGCGTACGCCAGCACATCCTGCAAGGCTGTGCCATCCACGGTCGCAACAAAATCAACTTTGAGCGGCGACGTGGAATGATCAGACAGGGCTGTGACGGCACACCGCGGCCCGAGGTCTGACCCGCCGATGCCGATGTTGACCACCCGGTCAAAAGCCTGACCGGTATGTCCGGTTCGTGCGCCACTGATCACTTGTTTCACGAAGGCGAGCATCCGGCCACGCGCGTATTTGATTTGCAGCGCGACATCCTCGCCGTTGACGAAATACGCACGGTCGGTGGGATCACGCAGTGCAACATGCAGCGCCGCGCGGTTCTCTGTGGTGTTGACCGGCTGGCCGGCAAACATGGCATTCCGCCGATCAGCCACTTGCATGGTCTCTGCCAAATCGAGCAACAGAGGCAACGTCTCATCGGACAGGCGCTGTTTCGACAGATCAACCGTAAGCCCCGCGTGAGACCAGGAGAATTTATTGAAGCGCTTGGAATCCTGATCAAACAGATTGCGCAGCAACACATTTTCCATGGCTTGGTTATGCTGCGTCAGCACAGCCCAAGCCTTTGTTTTTTTAGGATCAGGTACGGTCATGACGTTTTGGCGGGTCCGTGTGGAAAGCGTGATGATAATAAAGTATCAGCTGAAGTGTATCAGCACGCTCCCACAAATGCGAAATGGACAAAAGGAGCCCCTTGAGACGGGGTTAACCGCCCGCTGCTGCCTCGGCACCCGCATCTAACATAACCGCACCTTCCAAACCTTCAGGCTGCCCAACCACAATGACCGAAAGCTGGTCGGGCTGATACAACTCAGCCGATACCCGGCGCACATCCTCTAACGTGACGCTTTCAATGAAGTCATTACGGCGATCCAGGAAATCCTTACCAAGGTCATCGCGCTGTACGGCCACCAGGATGCTGGCAATGCGGTCGGAAGAGGTGAATCGCAGCGGCCAGGAACCGGTGAGATACTTTTTCGCACCATCCAGCTCTTCTGCCGTGGGGCCGCTGGCCTTAAATTTCTGCCATTCATCGCGAATGACCGCGATGCTCTCGGCCACCGCGTCATTGCGGGTGGCGACGGAGGCCATGATCATGGGGGCGGACTCGTAAGGCACGAGGCTGGTGTTCACGCCATAGGCCAAGCCGCGCTTCTCGCGCACCTCATCCATGAGGCGGGAGGCGAAAGATCCGCCGCCAAGAACGTAATCGGCAATCAAGGCGGCATACCAATCCGGGTCAGTGCGGGCGAGACCAGGCTGCGCCATATAAACGGTGCTTTGGGGCACAGCTTTATCAACCACAACCGTGCCTGCAAATGTGAGCTCCGTTTCTGGCACCCGCCAGTCGGTAGGCAGGCTATCGGGTAAATGACCAAACACCTCGTCCAAGCGTTTGCGTAACTGGCGCGGCGAGATGTCACCCGCCACACCAATGATGAGACGGTCTTTGGCAAACCTTTGCGCGGTGTAAGACTTTAAATCGTCCGCTGTGATCGCCTGCACCGTCTCGGGTGTACCATCAGCGGGACGACCATAGGGGTGATTTGGGAATAGGGATTTAAACAGTGTGTCCCGGGCGATTTGCTGTGGCGACTCTGCCTGGCGCGCGAGACCAACCTGAATCTGCCGACGAATACGTTCGACCGGCTCTTCATCAAACCGGGGCTGGGTGAGCGCCAGGATAAGGAGTTCAAACGCTTTATCCGCATTGGCTTTGATCGTGGTCAGCGAACCCGAGAAGGAATCACTACTGGCGCTGAAGCTCAAACGGATTGCCATGTCTTGCAGTTGGGACTGAAACGCGAAGGAGTCGAGATCCCCAGCCCCTTCATCCAGCAAACCCGCAACCATATTGGACAAGCCAAGTTTATCATCCGGGTCGATGCTGGAACCGCCGCGAAACTCGAAGCTGAAGGCGATCAAAGGATTGCTGGAATCTTCTGCCAGATAGGCTGTCATGCCATCGCGCGTTTTGACTTCTTCAACATCGATGGCAAACGCCGCCGGTGTGAAACTGATCAGCGCAGCAGCAAGTGTTGCAGAGAAACGAGTGAGCGCGTTCATCAGACATCTCCCTTTGGCAGCAAGATGCCGGTGCCAGTGGGCGACTCAGACAACAAGTCTCGGATCGCTTCATTCACCTGCGTGAGCGTGATGTCCGCAACACGCTCTGGCCAGGCTTCAATTTCCTCGAGGGTCAAGCCTACTGCGAGAAGCGAACCAACCGTTTGGGCCGCGCCGGTGGGCGAGTCTTTGGCGTAGATCACTTCGGCCTGAAGACGGGTCTTGGCGCGCTCCACTTCATCTTCTGTAAAACCGTTGGTCACAATATCCGCTAACGCAGCATCAATGGCCGCTTCGAGGTCTGTAACTTCGACCCCGGGGCTTGGTGAGATGGACAATACAAAACGTCCCCAACTCACCATGTCGTCCATGTAGAACGCGCCTGCCGACGCAGCGACAGCCTGGCCCACCACCAGCGACTGATACAAGCGGCTGGTTGAGCCGCCACCGAGAATTTCGCTGGCCACTTGCAGGGCATAGGTTTGCTCTCGGTTCCCCACATTCACGCTGGGTGCAACATAGGTGCGTTGCCAACGCGGTTGACGCACACGCTCATCTTCCATGGTGACGCGCACATCCGCTGATTGCGGCAAGAAGGTCGAGCGCTCACGGCTGGTGACGGAGTCGACGGGTTCGATTTTGCCATAGGTGCGTTCTGCCAAGGGGCGAAGCTCTTTGAGTGTGATATCCCCGGCGACAACAAGAATCGCATTCTTAGGGGCATACCAGCGATGGTAAAAATCAAACGCGTCTTCACGATTGAGCGCTTGGATTTCTTCTTCCCAGCCGATGACCGGCGTACCGTAGCGGTTGGTCACCCACAGGGCCGCATCGAGGCGCTCTGACAAGATGGATGCCGGACGGCTATCCACCCGCATGCGGCGCTCTTCGAGAACCACGTCGCGTTCGACCCGCACATCTTCCTCGCTGAGAATCAGATTGCGCATGCGGTCCGCTTCCAGCTCCATCATCATGGGCAGGCGGTCAACGGCGATGTTTTGGTAGTAGGCCGTATAGTCGTAGGACGTGAAGGCGTTTTGCTGCCCCCCGTTGCGCGCGACCAAATCGGTGATCTCACCCGCGGGGTATGTCGGTGTCCCTTTAAACATCAGATGCTCAAGAAAATGGGCGATACCCGCTTTGCCCGGTTCTTCGTCGGCAGAGCCGACTTTGTACCAGACCATATGGCTGACAATGGGCACCCGGTGATTGGGAATCACCACCACCTGCATGCCGTTCCCGAGCATGAAGGTTTCAGCACCAAACACATCCGCCTGAGCGGGCCGATCAAAGGCCGGGAGAACAAACGCAGCGGCAAAAACAACTGCACTCGCAACCGCACTCGCAACCGAATTGCCAAATACACCGAATAAACGCATGGGCTTTCCTCAAAATATCAATGCCAACATCAATGCCAGAGCCCTCATCAGGGCTTTTCATAAGCTTATGTGGACCTCCGAGACCGGAGGGTCAACCACTGCCAAGATTAACACCCGTTCACATTAACGCGGCAGGCTTGTAGTGTCCCCCAAACGACACAGAAAATGGGGCTTCCATGGACTTACCGGTGTTTAAAACCGTTGGCGAAATATTGGAGTATTGCTGGGCGCGGCGGCGTATCGCCTTGACCTATGCCGTTATTCCCATGGGTCTCACCGTAATCGCGAATCTGGCCGTCTGGTTGATGGGGATTGATCTCACGGTGATCGGCAGTCCGGCCTTTTATGCGCTGAACATCTTTGGCGCGTTGGTTTTCATGCCCTTCACCGTGACCTGGTACCGCATGGTGATTTTGGGCGAGCAAACCCTGAGCCAGCGGCAGCTGTTTTCGTTCACCGGCCTTGAGACCAAATTTTTATTCTGGCAGGTCGTTATTGTTTTGATTGTCTTGTCTGTCGGCGGTGGCGGTGGGTTTCTCATTGGTGCGCTGGTGGAAGCTGCCACCGCTGAGGATGCGGCGATGGCCCAGGCCCTGGCCTCATTGCTGATGGCGGCGTGGGCCGTCGCCATAGTCTCTGCCACCTGCCGTTTGTCTTTGGTGCTGGCCATGGCCGCAACAGACAGACCTGTTTCGCTTGGTGAAGCGTGGAACAGAACCACGGGCCTCGGACTGCGTATGGGGGCGATTTTTATCCTCAGTTTTCTCGCGGCCATTCTCTTGATGATGCCGCTGCAATTGATTGCCCTCGTTTTAGCCTCGGTCTTTAGCGTGGTCTCTGAGGGCGTTGCGGAAAGTGCCGGCGTTGTGTTTGGCACCGTGGCCGGAGCCTTTGGTAGCCTGATGGTCCTACTCTTTCCAACCACACTTTTCGCCTTTGTGTACAATCGCATTGCACAAAGCATGACCGGAACAGGGACTGCGACCAGTGGAGAAGCAGGTGGCAGGACAGGTGATACATCGGGCGGCTTCATCAGCAGCTTGATGGGTGCAGAGGACACCTCAACTGCGCGTGGGTTTGAGGGGCCAGGAAGGAATACGCCTGTTCCAGACACCGCCAATGAACAAACAACGGAGGAAGACGTTGCAGCAACACTGACGCGCCTTTACGCCTTTATGGATGATAAACCCTCAGATACAGCCGAAGACATGCGTGCGCTTGTGGATGGGTTTTTCAGCAGATTTGAAATGCCAAGCGACGCCACCATTGAAGATGTTGATGCGGGCGGCGTGCCAGCGCGCTGGGTCACCGTTGCGGGCACGGACGAGGACCGCGTTGTGTTGCTGCTGCACGGTGGCGGCTTCAGCGCTGGCAGTCTGACCTCACACCAACGCCTTGCCGCTGATCTGAGCATGGCCTGCGGCGCGCGCGTGCTGATGGCTGATTATCGGCTGGCACCGGAAAACCCTTTTCCAGATGGACTGGACGATTGCGTTACCGTTTACCGGTGGCTTTTGAAAGAAGGCTTTAAACCGGGCCGCATTGCCATAGCTGGCGATTCCGCTGGCGGCGGCCTCGCGATCTCGACGGCATTGACGCTGAAAGAACGCAACATTGATCAGCCGGCAGCGCTGGTGGCGCTATCGCCCTGGGTCAACTTGTCCTGCGACGGCGAGACCATGGACAGCAAAGCCAAGGATGATCCCATTACCACACAAGAACGTCTGCTGCGCGCGGCGAAGGATTATTTGAACGGCTACGATCCAAGAGACACCATGATCTCGCCGATCTATGGGGACCTGCGGGGCCTGCCGCCGTTGTTGATTCAAGTGGGAAGCCGCGAGGTTTTACTGGATGACAGTCGCAAGCTTGCGGTGCGCGCCAAAGCCGATGATGTAAAGGTGACATTAGAAGAATGGCCGGGCATGTTTCATGTCTGGCACATGATGGCCGATTGGATCACAGATGGTCGGCGCGCCATTGGTGGCATCGGCACTTTTGTGCGTCGGCATATGGGTTAACGCCGCCAACACCACGATCACTTAAATAGGAGAGTCGAGATGGGAGAAATTGTTGCACCAGAGGGAAGTCCCCTCAGCGTTGCCGTGATCGGCGTTGAAGACATGGAGACCTCTCTGCACTTCTATCGTGATTTAATCGGGCTGACCGCTCATGCGCCTGAGACATGGTCCGGTGATGGATTTGAAGCCCTGTGGCATTTGCCGAGCGGTTCCTCTGCGACGGCAGTGTTCTGCGAGCTCCCCGGATGCCCGGTTGGACGGGTTCTATTGCTCGATTTTGGCGATGTGAAAAAGAAACACATTCGCCCGATCAATGCGCCGCGGGCCATTGGGTTGGTCAACCTCAACTTTTACACAGATGATATTCGGGCTGATACCAAGAAGCTGCAAGCACAAGGGTTTCGGTTTTGGTCGGAGCCCACGTTTTACGAAATGACCGGCGCGCAGGGCGCGCCAACGGAAGTCGTATTTGATGGGCCAGATTCTGTGGCCATCAATCTGGTGGAACTCACTGGTGACGACCCCAACACCCGGGTCGGCCAGATGCGGGCTTATGTTAAAGAGCATGGCCGCACACCCACAGGGTTTACGCCTGTGGTGACAACGTCGCACTGCGCAACCGATATTGATAAGGCGGTCGCGTTTTATGAAAAGGTTTTAAAGAGCGGTGTGCTGATTGATGAAATTCTCGACCGGCCCGAGCAAAATAACTTCCTGAACATTCCGGCAGACGGCCGCACCGCTGTGAAGTTTATGCAAGGCAATCACATGTTCGGCAAAATCGCGTTGTCGATGCCGCTGAATTATGAATGCCACGACCTCACACCCGACGCACACGCCCCGAACACGGGGTACATCGCGCAGATGTTCGAAGTCAAAGACGTGGGCTATGCGCAACGCGCCAGCGCTGACTTGGGTGCAGAAGTCTATGCCCCAATCAGCACTTACAACATTCCCGGTTTAGGCGAGGTCAAAGCCTTTACGGTCAGAAACCCTGGCTCGGGTGCGCTGCAGATGATTTTTGAAAACGATATGCTAGTTTGCTGACACCAGCTTACGAGTGTATAATATTAGGAAGCAATATCTAAGTTTGATAGTCGCCTTACCAAATCAGATAAACTACCAACTCTAACGGTAACCGAATTTGATCCAGAGTTTGAGCTAACTCCTATTGAAGCGCGCCAATTATTCCCATCCGGCGATCCAACCACCGTTGTCGAATAAACTTCTCCAGGACCAGTGGTAGCACTAGGATCGGGTCTGCCTGTATTCATATCAACCTCTGCCATGTTTCTCCCCCAAAACAAGTTGTGTGTCATAGTCGCTCATATCAGTCTTTGTCCATACATAATCATCAATTGCTGTCCACCACCGGCTATTCACCTGGCGAACTTTCACCGGCATTTATCTTAGTATTACGCAGTTTCTCTAGCTCATTAGATTGAGAAAAAAGTGTGTAAAGTGCATCAGCATAAGATCCACCCAACTCTGGACAGTAGACGTCATCAAATGCACTAGCGGAAACGCAATCAATGCATAGGAAGCCCAAAATATGAGGAACATCACGATCATCCGGCACTGTAGAATTAGTATGACTTAGTCCCGGTTTTGGGGGAGGCCAATGCTGGTAGTCTGGTATGTACCTTATCGGCCATACAAGAGTACTCTTGTAGGGAAGGTTCCAATGTCGAACAAAAGAAAAGCCAAGCAAGTTAAATTTATCTGGCTTTCCGTAAATCTCAAAGGAGGTATTCTTGTATTGATCGTCACGCCAAAGTGTCGGCAGGTTGTTTCCCAAGAAATACCTGATACGACCACCAACACCATACCAAATATCATGAAAATCTGTATTTTCGTCTAGTTCATGCACCACACTTAAGTTTGAAATATTTGGCGAAAGTTGATCCCTCGAAACAGTAACGATAGTTAGATCTGACTTAACCTCTTTGATAGACGCTCTGCATCGCCGTCCTGTTAATATCGAAAAGCAAGTTGATACTGAATCTAGTATCTCAATTAAATTTACTTTTAGATCGCACTGCCTACCCAACCTTAGATCACTAAGATAATCTCTAATGACGTGATTAATATAGTGGCAGTGGAATGCCGCTTGCGCATACCTATGAAGCTTTTTATGTTCCTTGATTAAAATATACGCGATCAGAAAAACAATTATCGAAAACAAATAACTGATAAAAATTATGTCTTTTGTGGAATTACTCCACTCATCAACATTCAAAAATACAAGAGTTAGAGCTGATACACTTGCTAGGGTGCCAACTATTGAAAATACATCAACAAACGAAATTCTCGCAAAGCGGGGAAGCCGTTGTTTTAGCTGTTGCCTAGTTATAGACGCCATCAGAACCTTAGTTTGTTTACATTCAAGCCAACAACTTAAGGATGAATATTATCAAAATTTCTTTAGACTATCAACCTTAGACACAAAATATAGCATAAATCTATACGTTCTCTAGCAATAAAGCCCATATCTTGTGATTAGGTATTATTGTCCTAATAGCCCTAAAATATCCCGAGCACAGACGATCCGCCTTTGGAGATCACGGGAACAGGACCTTCATTGGCCGGCTTGCCGAGGGATCGGTTTTCGTTCAAGCGTTTTTGCTCAGCCACAGGATCAATAGGCGTGCCCAATTGGCGATTGTCGCTCCAAAAAACAAGACGGTCGGTGAAGCTGTTGGACTCTTTCGCGAAGGCCGAGGTTTCTCGGTCTAAGGTATCACGGATATTGGGAATGATTTGATCCGCGCCGGCCCCGGCCAACAATTCGACCTCGCCAGGGCTAAAGCCACGCACACGATAACCGTCGAGTCTGTTATTACCAATCAAAGCATTGCGGGCCTGCTCGGAGGTTGTGCCTTCCTGTGGCCGTTCCGAACCAGGGGCGGGGGGTTTCAGGTTAAAGTCCGGCGGCATGACCAGAGGTGCCCGGCGAACAACAGCAAACTCATCCGGCACAGATTTATCAATGCCGAGGGCACGCTTGGTATCGTCGCATCCACTGAGGACCAAGAGCGCAACGGCGGCCAGGGCTGTGTGTTTCAAGATGGCAGTCATAGGGGCCTCATTTTGGGTCAACTTTAGAATCAGAGCCTGTGGTAGCATTCGCGTCAATTGTGGCAGCAGCGTGTTTGCGCTCCATGAACGCGTCAAGCAACCAAAATCCGACACCGACTGTAATGGCTGAATCTGCCAAGTTAAAGGTCGGGAAATGATATCCGGCGGCAAAAACATCCAGGAAATCGGCCACGGCACCATAATTCAGACGGTCTACGATGTTGCCAAAGGCCCCGCCGACGATAAAACCGATGCCCAACTTCATCCAGAGCGTTTGAGCCGTGCGCAACCACCATAGCAAGACCCCGACGATACAGAGCTGCAAGGCAACCAATATAGCGATGGTCGTGGCCGTGCCGGAGTTAAAGAGGCTGAAGCTGATCCCGAAGTTCCAGGCCATCCGCAGTTGGAAGAACGGCAAGACCTCGATCAACTTAGACGTATAGAACGGTGTTTCAGTCACGCCCTCGGGCCGGAACACCAACTCGACCATGATGTACTTCGAAACCTGATCGGCTACAAAAATCAGACCGGCAATGAGAAGGCCAAAACGCATGGTCTGCAATCTACCGTTGATCAGGCTGCTGCTGAAGATTGTGATTCAACGGCGTCCGAGCAGCGTCCACAGACATCAGGGTGAGCATGGGTGCCAACATCCGGCAATACTTTCCAACAGCGGGCGCATTTATCGCCCTCGGCGAGATTGACAACAACACCCACGTCGGGAACATCCTCGAATACAAAATCACCCTCCGACGGCGCGCCCTCGACCAAGGTTATGTTAGAAGTAATGCAGACATCAGCCATATCAAGGCCGGCGCACGCGGCGATAATATCCGCTGGCGCTTTGACATGCGGGTGCGCTTGCAAGCTGGAGCCGATGCGCTTTGCCGCACGCTCTTTCTCAATGGCAGCGGTGACGGCACGGCGCAGGCGACGGACCTTGGCCCATTTTTCGGCCAACGCCTCATCCCGCCAAGAGTCCGGCACATCCGGGAACTGGCGCAAGTGTACAGACCCGTCATCGTCTGGATGACGTGCCAGCCAAGCTTCTTCGGCTGTAAAACAGATGAACGGCGCCAGCCATTTGACCAAGCAGTCATAGAGCGTATCCAGCACCGTGCGGGCGGCGCGACGGCGCAGGCTGTCCGGCGCATCACAATAGACAACGTCTTTGCGCATATCGAAGTAGAAGGCGGATAACTCAACCGCGCAGAAGTGATGTAACTCGTTAAACAGGCCATGGAAGTCGTATGTGGTGCAAGCCTCGCGGATCCGCTTGTCCATCTGCCACAGGCGATGCATCACCCAGCGCTCCAACTCGGGCATGTCAGCCACAGCAACGCGCTCTGTCTCGGTAAAACCGTTGAGGTTGCCCAACAGGTAACGAAACGTGTTGCGCAGACGACGATACAAATCGGACATCTGCTTCAAGATGTTTGGTCCGATGGATAAATCCTGACTGTAGTCGGACGCCACCACCCAGAGTCTTAAGATATCGGCGCCGGATTGTTTGATGACGTTTTCCGGCTCGACTGCGTTGCCCAAAGACTTGGACATCTTATGGCCTTTTTCATCAAGAACCATGCCATGAGTCAGCACGGCTTTGTACGGAGCGTGCCCGCGCGTGCCACAGCTCTCCAGCAAAGAGGTATGGAACCAACCGCGATGTTGATCAGAGCCTTCAAGGTAGAGATCAGCCGGGGATTGAAGATCGTCCCGCGCCTCAAGCACGAAGGCGTGTGTGCAGCCAGAATCAAACCAGACTTCGACCACGTCCTGGACCTGTTCCCACTCGTTGGCCTTGTAGTCGTCGCCAAGGAAGCGGGCCGGGTCTGAAGACAGCCACGTATCCGAGCTTTCTTCTTCAACTGCGGTGGCGATGCGTTCAATCACAGCCGCGTCGCGCAATACTTCGCCGGTTTTTTTGCTGACAAACACAGTGATCGGCACACCCCATTGGCGCTGGCGTGAGACGCACCAATCCGGGCGGCTTTCGACCATGGCATGAATGCGGTTGCGGCCGCGCGCCGGCACCCACTGAGTGTCGTCGATGGCTTTCAGGGCCTTTTCGCGCAGGCCGTTGGTGTCCATGGAGATGAACCACTGGGGGGTGTTGCGGAAAATCAATGGCGCTTTGGAGCGCCATGAGTGTGGATAGCTGTGGTCCAGTTTGCCTTCAGCCAACAACCGCCAGCGGTTTTTAAGCGAGTCCACCACAGCTGGGTTAACCTTGAAGACATGCTGTCCACGAAAGATGGGAACCGTATCGTAATACACACCATCGCCGTTGACGGTGTCCGGGATTTCCAACCCGGCCTCCTGACCCAACAGGAAATCGTCTTCGCCATGGCCCGGCGCAATATGCACGAAGCCGGTGCCTTGCTCGATGGTAACGAACGACCCCTCCAGCAAAGGAACGTCGAATTCGTAGCCGTCTTCATGCAGGCAGTGACGACAAATGGTGCCATCGAAATCGCTGCCTTTAACGCGGGTTTGCACTTCGTGGCCGGTGATACCCGCCTTCTCAAGGGTTTGCTCCAGCAGAGCCTCAGCCACGGCAAAGCGATCACCGACATTGGCCATGGCGCCCTTCTCCACGGCAGAGACTTCGATCACCGTGTACTCAATATCAGCCCCATAGGCGATGGCGCGGTTGCCCGGCAGCGTCCAGGGTGTTGTGGTCCAGATGACGATGTCGTGACCTTCAAGAGCTTCGACAGACGACTGTTTAATCGGGAAACGCACCCACACCGTTGTCGAGGTGTGATCGGCGTATTCGACTTCCGCATCGGCCAAGGCGGTCTTTTCAACCACCGACCACAAGACCGGCTTGGAGCCTTTATACAGCCCGCCGTTCATCACGAATTTACCCAACTCGCGCACGATGGTGGCTTCGGCCAGATTGCTCATGGTGGTATAGGGGTTGTCCCAATCACCGGTGATGCCGAGACGTTTGAATTCTTCTTTCTGAACTTCAACCCACTTGGCGGCAAACTCTCGGCACTCTTGCCGGAATTCAAGCACGGGGACTTCGTCTTTGTTTTTGCCTTTTTTGCGGTAGCCCTCTTCGATTTTCCACTCGATGGGCAAGCCATGACAATCCCAGCCTGGGACATAATTGGCATCAAAGCCCATCATCTGCTGCGCGCGGACGATGACATCTTTAAGAATTTTATTGAGGGCATGGCCGATATGCAGGTGACCGTTGGCGTAGGGCGGGCCATCGTGCAGGACGAACTTTTCGCGGCCCTTGGAGGTTTCGCGCAACCGCCCGTAAAGGTTCATGTCGGCCCAGCGCTCAAGCAGCTTCGGCTCAAGAGTGGGCAAACCGGCTTTCATAGGGAAATCGGTTTTGGGCAGAAATACGGTGGATTTGTAATCGACCGTTTCGCCGGTGTTTCCTGAGGGTGTTTCTGGGGGTAACTTTGAATCTGTCATGATCGCAGAGTCCAACTAAGTATAATATGTTATTGAGAAGAGTAGACGCACAGAATGAGCCGGTCCTGACTTACAAGACCGGGGTAATAATTCGCTCTGCAATCGGCGCAATGAGGTGCGTGCATATCATAGTTGGGGATTTAGCAGGGCGACGGCGGTGAAGCAAGGGAGCGGTTATCGCTGGAGAGGCTAGAAACCCCTATTCGCCTAGGGCAACGTAAGGATGGGGGTTTTCTGGAAACGCACGCTGTTTGAGGATCGCACGCGCTGAAATGCAATCCTGATCCAATTGCGCCTTCAGCGCCTCTAGGCCATCAAACTTCTGCTCTGGACGTATAAATTCGATCAAACCAACTCTGAGGTTGCGGTGATAAAGGTCTTCATCGAAATCAAAGAGATGTACCTCTAGGAGGACATCAGACTTGTTAAACGTCGGGCGTCGGCCAAAGTTAGCGACCGCATCGTACCAAACCGTTTCACCCCCGCGATCGATGCCAGCGCGAACCGCATACACACCTTCGCGGGGATGATGGTGTTCCCCTAAAGGCACATTGGCGGTGGGAAAGCCGAGTTGACGACCGCGTTTATCGCCATGCTGAACGCGGCCCGCGATCTCCCAGTAGCGGCCCAGCAAACGCGCTGCCGCCTGGCACGCCCCTTCCGAAAGAAATTCTCGAATGGCCGTTGAGGACACCTGGGCCGTAGCATCAATGCGAAATTCTTCAACGGCCGTCACCCCAAAACCAGCCAGCTGTCCACGCTGTTTCAGGAAAGCCGCATTGCCGCCGCGCTTGGTGCCGAAGACATAATCATACCCAATAACCACATGAGAGACGTCCAGTCCCTTGATCAGGAATGCGTCCACAAACTCATCTGCAGTGTGGCTGGAGAACGCAGCATCGAACCGCTGCATGTAAAGAAAATCAACGCCCATAATACGCATCTGACGGCATTTGGCACGCAATGGACTGAGGCGGAAAGACGCCTGGTTTGGTTGGAAGAAGGCACGGGGATGTGGCTCAAAGGTCATCACTGCCGAAGCCACGCCCTTCTCGTTGGCAATCGATCGCGCGGTCTTGATCACGGCTTGATGGCCACGATGAAGACCATCAAAGTTACCGAGCGCAACCACGCCGCCTTTTAAGGCTGCGGGCACGTCACGGATGTATCTGATCAGTCGCATGGCGGGGTTCAGGTGCGGGTGCTGCGTGCTTTAGCCTTAGTTATCCCTTTGTGGGAACCATCAACGTGGCTTCGCCAGACAATACGGGTTTGTCATTGACGGTGCACACCGTAGAAAACGTAACAAAATTCTTTTCCGGCACCTTGCCTGTGACGGTAACGGTGGCGGTAACCGTGTCGCCGATTTTGACTGGCGCCTTAAACTTCAAAGATTGATTAACGTAAATCGAACCTGGACCAGGGAGCTTGGTACCAAAAACAGCCGAGATAAAACCAGCCGTCAGCATGCCGTGGGCAATCCGCTCCTTAAACATTGTGGTCGCCGCATAGTCCGCATCTAGATGCACGGGGTTTGTGTCGCCAGAAATCTCAGCATATTTCAGAATATCTGCGTCAGTGACTGTTTTGGAAAACGCAGCAGACATGCCATCGTTCAAATCTTCAAAAAAGTATCCGGTGGTCGAGCCGTCCTGGGCCATGCGAGAATGCCTTTCGAAATGCAAATAAGAATTCATAAGGGTTAAGCGGATGATATTCAGCGGCAAACAATCAGGTCGGCAGGACGCGGTCAAGAGAAACGGTGAGCCAAACGATTGGTCCAACGACGCGTTTAGAAAGAGCATAGTCGCTTTTACGCTCCTGTGCAGCCTGGCAGCATGCACCGCATCCGTCGGCGGATGGCGGCAAGCAAACAAAAACGAGGCTTCTACGCGGGCCGACTATGCCCAATGTAGAAAGCAGGCAGAAGAAACAACGCTGATCCTGCGCCGTGAAGAGCGCCCAGGTTTTGGCACGGAATCTGCGGAACGCCCGGGACCGTTTAATCCACGCGGTGACAACACCATGGCCATCAGTGAGCGATCAGACGCCACCAATTTACAGGACGCCCTGGTTGCCAGTTGCATGAGCCGTAAAGGATACAGCCGCCCTGCGGACTAATCAGAAGCTCCGAACAACTCGCGGCAACTGGGGGATGTTCAACCTGATCTAGCTGAGCTAATACCCATTGCATGCAATGGAGTTCTCAGAATTCCGGGGCATGCGATGGAGTTACAAAACTCCAGAACATGAAATGGAGGCCGACTCGTTTATAGCGGACTTCCAGATACATTTTAACGCCTTTAGGGGGAGCAGACCATGGCCATACGCCGACAAGATGCCTTGGGATATCAAATCGGCCTGCTGAGCCGGCTGTTTGATCGCGTCTTGGAGTCGGAGATGGCCGCTTACAAGGTGCTGCCCGGCCAGTTTCCGGCACTGGTTATGCTGTATCAACAAGATGGCCTCACCCAAGCTGACCTGTGCAAGCGCATTAATGTCGAACAACCCACCATGGCCAACACACTCAATCGCATGGAGCGGGATGGTCTGATACGACGGGAAGCGGATGCCTCAGATAAGCGGCGGGCCAGGATTTACCTGACCGACCGCGCTATAGGGTTTAAGGATGACTTGATGGAAACCGCTCGTCACGTGCCGACACAAGCCCTGGCGGGGCTTTCAGGCGGCGAGCAGGATATGGCCTTTCATCTCATCGGTAAAATGATCGAGAATCTCAAATCCTCTGAAAACCAAGCTTAAATGACGCTTGGGCAGCATAATTTAGTCTGATCGAGGCTGGTAATTGCTGCTCCACAGTCCGCGTTTGGTGGCGCGTGCCTCAACCTCGAAGTCCAGGAACATGCTGGAAACTGCCTTATCCGCGCTTGCC
The DNA here is from genome assembly GCA_040219235.1 of Rhodospirillaceae bacterium. Classification (NCBI taxonomy): domain Bacteria; kingdom Pseudomonadati; phylum Pseudomonadota; class Alphaproteobacteria; order Rhodospirillales; family Rhodospirillaceae; species Rhodospirillaceae bacterium. The sequence goes on along the minus strand of JAVJSV010000011.1, from coordinate 688,842 downwards.
CAGCCCATTTCAACCATAAATTGATTAAGGCTGCGTCCCGACACAAAACAAATCGCTACGAGCCGGCCTTTATTGTCGTTGGAATTGCCCCGACACTCGACTTGCCGCCCTTGCACCGCTTGGAGCAAGGCCGCCGCAGACGCCAGCCCGCAACGCCAGACTTCATCGCCGCCAATCTGACAGTTCTGGTCTAAAGGAGGGGCTTTGACGCCATATAGCCGCACAACCGTGCCATCGACGCAGGTTCCAGAATGACGCCGCCCATTGACCGAGATCACACTGCCATTTTCAACACAAACCGGACCAGAAACGTCGGCTTTGGCCTGCTGGATGCCCCCGAGTCCCGCTATGGAGCCAAACAGGACACCACACACGACCACCATCAGGCCGACAATCCCTCGCTGTAAAAAAGGATTAAACGCGCTAAAAAAATGATTACGCATCGAATATTCACCTAATCAATGTTCACAAGCTGGACGTACATGCTCGATTCACCTGTGAGTGATATGTTTCATCAGCTTATAACACTCCGTCTCCAAGGAACGTTGCAAGCGAATCGTCTTAAAACCATGCAGTCTCATAGGCTCCAAACGACATAATATTTCCTCTTGATTTGGTCTTAAAACTGCAAATTTCGTTCAACGATGTGAAATTAAAGCGATTCGCTTAGCGCATCACGAATAAATGGTTGATTCATATGCGGGCGGTGGTCCATGGATACTGTCGCGCTGATCACGAGGGGATTGTGGTCAGCTTTGTGCGAATCATAACGACCTCTCTACAAAGGGCGAGATTCGGTAAACACTGTTAGGGAAAAGGGGACCGCACACATGCGGAACGCTATCGAAAATTTATTGTCAGCCCGTAACGGGGCTGTTTTGGCCTCCAGCCTCGCGTTGGCACTGGTCTTATCACCAATTACCTTGTCAAACGCCCGCGCTCAGGCTCTGGAATCAAATATCCGGGAAGTCCAAACGGCTCAGGCCGAGGGTGTTACGGCGCAAGAGCGCATCAACACTCTTGATGATGAAACTGCTGATCTCGAATCCGAGTACAAAGCTGTTCTGCAGCAACTGGACACGCTTCGCGTCTACAACAAACAACTCAGCGAGTTGATTGATGCTCAGAACGCCGAAATTATTGTTGTTCAACGTGACATTGACCGCGTAACGACAATTGACCGTGAAGTTGTGCCTTTGATGCTGCGTATGGTTGATGGTTTGGCAGACTTTGTTGAGCTGGATGTCCCCTTCCTTATTGAAGAGCGCCGCAATCGCGTTAAAAACCTGCAAGCACTTATGCAACGCGCCGATGCCAGCCCAGCTGAAAAATTCCGCCGGGTGCTCGAAGCCTATCAGATCGAAAATGAATACGGTCGGACCATTGAAGGCGTTCGCGGCACAGTTAATACAACTGATGGTCGTCAGTTGACGGTTGATTTCCTTCGCGTTGGCCGTGTGGCTTTGTTCTATAAAACATTAGACGATGCCGAGCTTGCCCGCTGGAACCAGAAAAATCGGACATGGGAAGCCATCGACACCAGCTTTATTTCCTCAGTGAAAAAAGCTCTGTCTGTTGCCCGCGAGCAGGCTGCACCTGACCTCCTAATATTGCCGATCGATGCTCCGGAGAATGCACAATGAACCGCTTCACCAAGACTTTAACAGCTGCCGCGGTTATTGCCGCTGGATTGGCCTCAACGGCTCCTCTCACATTTGCTCAAGAATCCGCCCCCGCGCAGTCATTGCAAGAGCTGCTAGGCCGCGTTCAACAGGGTCGGACGACCGATAACCGGGCCAACGAAAACCGGATTAGTGAGTTCCAACAACAAAAAGCTAACCAGCAGCGCCTGCTGAACGAAGCCAAGGCGGCTGTGGTTCGCGAAGAAAACCTGAGTGAACAGCTCGAAGCGAGCTTCCAAGAGAACGAAATTCGTTTGGCTGAACTGGAAGCAGTTCTTGAAGAGCGCCTTGGGGCCTTTGGTGAACTGTTCGGTGTTGTGCGTCAGGTCGCCGGGGATACCCGTGGTCAGCTGCGCCAATCCTTGATCAGCTCGCAATACCCTGGACGTGAAGACGCCATTGATCAATTAGCACAAAGCACAGAACTGCCCCAAATGGAGCAACTCATAACGCTTTGGTCGACATTGACGCAGGAAGCCATCGCACAAGGTCAGGTAGTCCGCTACCAAGCTCCTGTTGTGACGGTGGACGGCAATGAAGAGGTGGATACAGTGGTCCGGATTGGACCATTTACAGCCCTCTCTGACGGAAAGTTCGTCGATTACTTGCCGGAAACGCAGCGTCTCACAGAACTCGCCCGCCAACCCGGTGCTATGTTTGTCAATGCTGGTGAAGACACCTACAACGCTCAATCGGGTGTTGTGACAGCCGCAGTTGACCCCTCACGTGGGGCACTGCTTGGCCTCTTGGTTCAGACACCATCCTTGCAAGAACGCATCGATCAAGGTGGCTTGGTCGGCTACGTGATCATCACGCTGTTGGTTCTAGGCGTTGCCTTGGCTCTGGTACGCATTGTCAGCCTGTCCCTTACAGGGGCAAAGGTGAGCGCGCAGAAGAAGAGTTCTTCTGCCAACACCAACAACCCGCTGGGCCGCATCATGCAGACCTACGAGCAAAACCGTGGGATGGATGTGGAGAACCTACAACTCAAACTCGACGATGCCATTCTTAAGGAATTGCCGAGTCTTGAGCGCGGGCTGTCCACCATTAAGGTGCTGGCTGCCATTTCACCAATGCTTGGCTTGCTCGGGACTGTGACCGGGATGATTGAGACCTTCCAGGCGATTACCCTGTTCGGTACCGGTGACCCGAAGATGATGGCCGGTGGTATCTCTCAGGCGCTGATCACGACCGTTCTTGGTCTGGTTGCCGCCATCCCGCTGATCCTCTTGCATTCCATCGCATCTGGCCGCTCCAAGGCCGTGATTGAAGTGCTTGAAGAGCAAAGCGCGGGAATCATCGCGAGCCACGCCGAGAGGTCCTAAATGGGCGATTTTGACATCTTTAGTCAGATCCAGCAGTTCCTCGAAAAAGGTGGACCGGTCCTAAACGCCATCATGGTCATCACATTCTTTATGTGGGCCCTGATTATGGAGCGGTTCATCTATTTCGCGGTGTTCCACAAGAAGGTCGTCAAAGACGTTGTTGACCAATGGAATGCGCGATCAGACCATAAGTCTTGGTACGCCCATCAGGTGCGTAACCAGTTGATCTCGACAGTACGGGAAAATGCCACCATGGGGCTTGGCTTCATCGCCACCCTGGTGGCCCTGTGCCCCATGTTTGGGTTGCTGGGAACTGTGACAGGCATGGTCGAAGTCTTCGACGTTATGGCAATCACAGGCTCTTCTAATGCTCGGGCCATGGCTGGCGGCGTTTCTAAAGCAACGATTCCGACAATGTCGGGCATGGTCGCCGCCCTGTCTGGTTTGTATTTCAGCTTCCGCCTCGCCCGTCGGGCACAAACGGAAGTGCTTGAGGTGGCTGACCACCTTGAGCTTGATCACTAAGGGAGGCCTTCGTGGCAAAACGGCATAAGGCAGGCTCAGACGAGGCCGAAGTCGATATGACACCCATGTTGGACATTGTGTTCATCATGTTGATCTTCTTCATCGTTACCGCAACCTTCGTCAATGAACGCGGGTTAGACGTTACCCGTCCCGATTCCGACCAACCTCCGCCAGAACAGCAAAATGTGACGATCTTGATTTCGATTTCAGAGACCGGCACAATTTCCATGGAAGGACGTGACATCGATATTCGTGCCGTGCGCGCCAACGTGGAACGACTCATTGCTGAAAACCCTGACAGTTCAGTGGTTGTTCAGGCGGATCCGCAATCGGAAAGCAACTTATTGGTCGGTGTGATGGACCAGGCGCGCCTTGCCGGCGCGGCTGGGGTTTCCATCGCCGAACTTCAATAGAGAACGGAGGAAACCTATGGCATCCCGTCTCGCAGCTAAAGAAAAAGATGAAGCCGCCGTCGATATGACGCCGATGTTGGACATTGTGTTCATCATGTTGATCTTCTTCATTGTTACCGCGACCTTCGTTAAACAAGCTGGCCTTGAAATTACACGCCCAGATGCTGAAACGGCAGAAGATCAACGCCGCGTCAGCATTCTGATCGCCATTGGCCCCGGTGACTCCGTATGGATGGACAACAAAGAAACAGACGTCCTTGCCGTGCGTGCCGGTGTTGAGAAACTTCTGGCCGAAAACCCGCTTGGGTCTGTTGTGATCCAAGCGGACCAAAAATCTAAATCTGGTGTTCTGATGCAAGTCATGGACCAGGTGCGCCAAGCCGGAGCGCCGGCAACAGCGATTTCGACGTCAAAAGAATAAGCCACAAAGTGGTCCGCCAGATCCAAGGATCCATCTCCGGAGACCGTCTTATAAACAACGGTTCTCCAAAGATAGGGAGTAAGCGATGAATTCCAACACTATGCGGATCGGGATGAGCATCCCTTTAGCCGTTATCGTTACCATTGCTCTGTTTTGGTTGATGAATTACCTCATCAATAACGGCATGGACGCCATGACCGAAGAAGTTCAGGGCGCTGCAATTGATTTCACCCGTGTGGAACGTGATGAGACCGTTCAGGCCAAAGACCGCGCCATTCCTGAGCGTCCGGACAAGCCGGATACACCACCGCCACCGCCACCGATGAACCTGGCGAATACGACCGCCCCAGATTCGGGCGGCGTCGGGATCAATGCGCCAGCCCTGGGTCGTGGCCTTAACCTTGATCGCTCAGGTCTTTCCGCTCCAACAGACGGGGATGCCATTCCCCTGGTCCGTGTGCCACCGCAATATCCGCAACGGGCCGCGTCTCGTGGGATTAACGGCTGGGTGCAGTTGGATTTCACCATTACAGAAAGCGGCGGTGTTGAAGACATTGTGGTTATTGCTGCAGAGCCAAGCGGATACTTTGAACGGGCAGCCGAACGCGCCCTCTCGCGCTGGAAATATAAGCCAAAAATCGTCGATGGCCGCCCAGCCCGGCGTTATAATAACCAAGTCGTTATTACGTTTGAGCTAGAACAATAAGCGCCACAAATATGATTCGCGGCGGTTACCGTCGCACAAAGGAGGCTAAGACCAATGAGCATTAAGACCGTTCTCGGAGGAGTTGTCAGCTTTGCCGTCATGTTTGGCGCAAGCGATGCGGACTATCCTAAGCTGGTGTTTACCGGCAACGCCGCTTACGCCCAGGATGAACCGGCTGAGAAGCCAAATACCATCAAAGTTCAATCGATGAAAAAGCCAACCTTCGACCGTCTGACAGCGGCGCAGGAGGCCATTGAGCTTAAGGATTACGCCACCGCTGACATTCAACTTCGTGAAGCCTTGGCTGATGACAAGGCCAACGAATACGAAAAAGCTTCAGTCTGGATGACCTACGCATATCTCTACGCTGAGCAAGAAAATTACCCTGGTGCCATCGACTCGTTCCAGAATGCGATCAACCTCAGCAATCCCAGCGAAGGTATTGGCTTACCGCAAGGCCAGGTGACATCCACCAAGTACAATCTTGGGCAATTATATATGGTCGTCGAACGCTACCAGGACGCCATTCGAATCCTGGAAGAATGGCGCCGCGAAGCAGAAACCGTTAATGCTGCGGCTTTGGTTTTACTTTCAAACGCCTACTTCCAGACCGAGCAATATCGTCAGGCAATCCCCTTGGTGATTGAAGCCATTGATTTGGAGCCGGAACCCCGCGAACAATGGTACCAACTCTTGCTCGCAGCTTACTTTGAGCTTGAAGACTACGTCAGTGGTGCAGACCTGCTTGAAGTGATGGTTGATTTCTTCCCCACCAAGAAGACTTACTTTCTGCAATTGGCCGCACTCTATGGTGAGTTGGGTAAAGATCAAGAGTCCTTTGCGGTTCTGGTTATGGCCGACAAACAGGGTTTCATAACCGAAGAGTCCGAGCTTGTTCGCCTCGCCCGTATGTACATGTTCCACGAGACCCCAATCAAAGCTGCTGAAGTGATGCAACGTGGGTTCTCTGCCGGAACAATTGAACGGAAGCCCGAGAACTTAGAAGTTCTCGCCAATGCTTATTTCAACTCCCGCGAATTCAACAAAGCCATCCCCCCCCTTAAGGAAGCGGCAGACCGGTCTGACGACGGCAAATTGTCTTACCGCCTCGGTCAGGCATATCTTCAGGATGAGCAATGGGCCGACGCTGAAACAGCATTACAGAAGAGCCTCGATAAAAAGGGTCTCAGCGATGATGACGAAGGCATGGTTTGGATGTTGATCGGCATTTCCCAACTGGAACGGGAGCGCTTCGCAGCCGCTAAACGTTCCATGCAGCGCTCTGCCCGCTACAAAAATACAAAGTCAGATTCCGAGAAGTGGATCAAATTCCTCGATCAGAAGATCGCTTCCGCCGCTTCTTAATTGACACGGCATATCTTCAAGAGATGAAACCGCTGTCAGGCAACTGGCGGCGGTTTTTTTATCTCGCCTTTTCAAAAGGCCAAAGCACTCCTTTTCTCAAAGAGGCCCCGTTTAAAATCTTTACCCGCATTGGTGAGATGGACGGTTTTCCTCAAGCTGTCTTCTGTTGCCGCATAAACAGCCACCAGCCCGCCTCCCTCTAACGAGGTAACATGGCGCATCGTAGAGCTTTGCCCCAGTGCCATGCGCGTGGCCAAGGTATGCAGGGAAACACCATCATCAGCACAGACCTGTAAAAACACAGCGCCCTCAATTGCGTTTAGATTTGAATACGCCTCTTGAACGTATTGGAGTGCGGCCAGCACGTCGGCGTTTTGAGTCATAAGGATTTATGAAGGGGCCGAGACGCCTCACCAAGTGTGATTCCTGTCACACGTGGATGCGTTGGGTCATTAGGGGCATCAGCCTGGTGAATAGTGACTGGGATATTCTTACTGGCCGGTGTTCCAGATCTCGCGCCGTGGGCATAGAGCGGGACCAGCACGTTGGTTTCCGGAAAATAAGCCCCGAGACAGCCAGGCGGAATATCATAAGGCACAACTTTCATCTGCCGCAACACACGTGTGCGCGAGTCTGTAACCACCGTGCTGAGGTTAACCCAGTCTGTATCGTTCAGGCCGCAGTCAACCATGTCCGCGGGGTTCATAAAGACAACCTTACGGTGCCCCTTGATACCGCGATAGCGGTCATCCGGACCGTAGATCGTAGTGTTGTACTGGTCATGGGAGCGGAAGGTCATGAGCGAAAACACGCGCTCGGATGTCTGCGCTTGCGCGACCTCGCGCAATGTCTGCTCCGGCAGAGCATGGACAACAAAGTTGGCCTTGCCATTTTGAGTATCCCACTGCCGCGCCTTGGCTGCGTTGCCCAACCAAAAGCCGCCTTCGCGCAGAATTTTTGCGTTGAAGCCCTCAAAATCGGCAAACACCTGTTCGATCTTGTCGCGGATCAACGCATAATCATTGCGAAAATCCTCCCACGTAATACGAGACTTTGGCAAAACGGCACGCGCCAGCTCGGCGACAATCCATGGCTCGGAGCGAAGCTGTTCTGACGCCGGGCGGTTAAAGCCAGCAGAGGAATGGACCATCGACATCGAATCTTCGACCGTCACAGCCTGACGGCCGGTTTTCTGCTGGTCGATCTCGGTGCGCCCAAGCGCTGGAAGAATCAGCGCTTGTTTGCCATGAATAACATGGCTGCGGTTGAGTTTTGTTGAGACGTGAACTGTGAGGTTTAGATTTTTGAGCGCCTGGTAAGTAACATCTGAATCTGGACAGGCCGCTGCAAAATTACCCCCCATGGCCAGCAGCACTTTCGCGCGACCGGCCACCATCGCCTCAAGCGCTTCAACCGTATTGACGCCCGGCGCGCGCGGCGGGTTAAATCCAAAAACCCGCTGCAAGCTATTCAGAAATTCTTCTGTCGGGAGTTCAGTAATACCCATCGTCCGATCGCCCTGGACATTGGAATGACCGCGCACGGGGCAAGGTCCCGCTCCCTTACGACCTATATTGCCACGCAACAGCAGGAGATTACTGACCGCTTGAATGGCCTCGACACCATGAACATGCTGGGTAAGACCCATAGCCCAGGTGCAGATCACGGCATCAGCAGCCATATAAATCTCTGCGGCCTGCTTGATCTCAATCTGACTAACCCCAGACTGCGCAACAATGCGATCCCAAGGCTCGGCTTTCACGTCCTCGATGAGTGCATCGATTCCATCCGTGTGGGTTTCAACAAAGGTCCAATCAATCACGGGCTTCTCACCGTTAGCCCACGCGGCTTCGTCCGCAATTACAATCACTTTCATCATACCCTTAATAAGAGCAAGATCGCCGCCAACTTGAGGCTGAAGATACAAATGCGTGAGGGACGTGCCGCCACCCATCATATCGCGCGGGCTTTTAGGGTTTGCAAACTTCTCCAGTCCGCGCTCGCGCAGCGGGTTGATCGTGACGATCTTTGCCCCACGCTCTGCCGCTTTTTGCAGATCTCCCAGCATCCGAGGATGATTGGTGCCTGGATTCTGGCCAAAGATGAATATGGCGTCAGCGTGCTCCATATCTTCGAGCAGCACGGCCCCTTTGCCAATGCCAATGGTTTCCTTAAGGGCAACACCAGATGCCTCATGGCACATGTTGGAGCAGTCGGGCAGGTTGTTGGTGCCAAAAACGCGGACGAACAACTGCCATAAGAATGCAGCCTCGTTTGAGGTGCGACCTGAAGTGTAAAACAGCGCCTGATTTGGATCGTCAAGCGCCTGAAGTTCTTTGGCAATTAGCGCAAATGCATCGGCCCATGTAACTGGCACATAATGATCCGTCGCTTCGTCATAGCGCATCGGATGCGTAAGGCGGCCCTGGCGCTCAAGAAAGTAACCATCCTGCTCAGCGAGCCAGGACACTGGGTGGTCGGCAAAAAACTCTGGCGTACACCGACGCGATGTTGCTTCCCAGGACACGGCCTTGACGCCGTTTTCACAGAATTCAAAGGATGATGCGTGGCGGGGATCACCCCAAGCGCAGCCCGGACAATCAAAACCATCCGGTTGGTTCACCTGAGTCAGCGCCCGAAGCTGGGTCAGTGGATTCCCGGACTTGAGTAAAGCGGTGGCACTGGAGGCCAACGCAGCCCATCCCCCCGCAGGCCCTGAGAACGGTTTTGGTTTGAAGGACGGCGCTGTCATAGAGTTTATATCTCCACTTAGAGCGTAAACTTGCAATCCAAATCCGACACTTACTCAGCCGCGATAGGTTGCGCCTCTCGTTGAGTAACGATGCGTTTAACTGCAAAAACAGCTAATAAGGCGATAGCCGCCAGCGCAAGCATCAGGTCAATGGCAGGAATGTAGCTTCCGGCGTATACCCGAATGGCACCAATAGCTGATATGCCCGCTGCTGCCGAGATCGTATCAGCCGCAACAAAAATTCCCAGCAGACGACCATAAGTTGGGCCAGTAAATAGTTCGGCTACCATTAACTGAATCATGGTGAACGCCCCAGAGAAACCAATTCCATACACGAGCGCATAAACATAGAGCATATTTATACCTCCGCCTTCGGCGAACCGAAGAATCACTAAGCCCGCAGCAAGATTGAGAATCGCCAGCAACATGATGTTTGATTTGGAGAAATGATCACTCAACCAGCCGAAAATAAATTTACCGATAATTGAGCACCAGAAGAAGATGCTGAAGACTTCGGCCATTTGACCGCCACTCAGCCCCTGCTCTCTAAAGAAGATAGCTTGGTGTTGTAAAACCCCGGAGATGCAAAACCACAGAACACTGGTCGCGATCTGCAGATACCAAAAAATAGGCATGCGCACCGCTTCACCCAATGATGCGCCGCCGGCGATGCCGAGCCTCTTTGTTTCCGCACTTTCGGACTCGGCTACAGACAACCCATCAGGTGTTGTGCCCATATCTTCAGGACGTGCACGCAACGGCCAAAGCACGGGCAAAAACATAAACACAAAAGCAATGGCTGCGAGGATCATGATGGCCTGACGCCAATCACCCATCTCTAAGGAGCCTTTTATAATGAGGGGTAGAACGGCTCCACCAAAGCTGGAGGCCATCAACAAAACACCAACAGCCCGACCGCGGTATTTGGTAAACCAGCGGCTTGTGGTCATCATCGATGGAATCAGACCACACATTGAAAGACCAAAGGCGAACAAAAGGTAGATGAAGGTAAAGTGCCACAAATTATCCATGAAGATAAAAGCCACCAAGCCGAACACCATGATTAAGGCGCCAGCCGCCATGATGGGCCGGGGGGCGTAGCGATCAAGAAGGAAGCCAATGACCAGATTGTAGACTGAGGCAAATAGAAACTTGACGGCTGCGGGACGTGTGACCTGTTCCTCGTTCCAGCCGAACTCATCCATCAATGAAGGATATAATAAGGGCAGGGTAAAATTGGAGATGCCATTAGAAATGGCGTAGATAGAAAACAAGCCTCCGAGCACAAACCACCCGTAAAAAATTCTCATATCAATTCCCCTACTTCACTAACTGGGCTTTACCCTGCCTCTAATCTAGCAGACCTTACGCCACTCGCACTGGCTCTGGTGCGTTAATTGAGCGTTTAATGAGTAATACACAAACGAATGCTGCGACACAGAGAGCAATCATCAGATTGATCGCAGGGAGGTAACTTTCGGATGCAACCCGCATGCGGCCAAGAACGGCTATACCCACTCCACCCGCCAGCGTATCGATAAACACATAAACGCCCAAAATTCTGCCATATGTCGGGCCAGCAAACAGCTCAGCGATCATCAGTTGGATCATGGTAAAAGCCCCAGAAAATCCTATGCCATAAATGACTGCATAGGCATAAATGGACACCATGCTATCACCATCAACCAATCGCAGAACCACCAAACCAACAGTTAAATTAGCTGTTGCCAGCAACATGATGTTGACCTTGGCGAACTTATCACTGAGCCAGCCGAACAGCACTTTGCCGATGACCGACGAAAAGAAAAACACGCTGAACACCTGTGCCAGTTGAGGACCAGGAAGCCCAAGATCACTGCCAAGATAAATCGACTGATGCTGAACCACCCCTGAGATACAAAACCACATCACGGCGGTTGAGAACGCGAGCAGATAAAACATCGGCGTTTTCATCGCGTCGACCAGTTTAATACCAGCCACCACACCTCTGGCCTCAGGTATTTCTGTCACTTCTGACACAGCGCTGATGCCGCCATCGGGGACCGTATTTTTTTCACTTGGGTCATTGCGCAAAATAAAGACGCACGGCAGGACCATCATGACAAAGCCAATTCCGGCCACAGTCAGCAGTGCAATCCGCCAGCCTTGCTCATCAAGAATTGGGCCAATGATGAGAGGGAGGACCGCCCCACCAAAGCTGGAGGCCATGAGCAAAATGCCAACAGCAAGGCCGCGATACTTGCTAAACCAGCGACTGGTGACGACCATGCTGGGCAAAATTCCATTAAGAGCTAATGCAACTGAGAACCCGACATAGATCATCTTCATCTGATCAAGTGTTGTGATGTAGCGATAGGCGATGAGAACGCCAACAAAAATAATGGACCCAATGATCATCATCGGACGCGGCGCAAACCGATCAACGAGATAACCCACGAACAAAGACAAAATGGCTGTGGCAAAGAAGGATAAGGATGCTGGCCCGGTTACTTCTGCTGCATCCCAGCTGAATTCCATAATCAGAGATGGATAAAATAGGGGCAGCGTATTCAACAAAATGCCGTTAGATGCAGCATAAGTGAGGCACAGCCCAGCCAACACAAACCAACCGTAGAAAACGCGACTCATAACCGGGGAATCCTTATTTTGTGATAGCGGGCAGCGGGCAGAAACAAACTACGAAAGGGCAGCTGCATGATGCCGGAGATGATCTTCCATAAAGGTCGAGATGAAGTAATAGCCATGATCATAACCTGCGTGACTGCGCAGAGTCAGGGCCAAGCCAACTGAGGAACAGGCGTTTTCCAATAAATGTGGATGAAGCTGTTGCTCCAGAAACTGGTCGTCCATACCTTGATCAACCAACAACGCTGGTCGTTTATGGGCCTCTTCCTTGGAGAGACCTTCGATGAGCGCTGCCGCATCATAGGACCGCCAAGTTTCTTGCTTAGTACCGAGGTATCCGCTGAACGCTTTTTCGCCCCACGGACAATTGAGCGGAGAGCATATGGGCGCGAACGCAGAAATGCTCTTGTAGAGCGCTGGATTCTTAAGACCAATCGTCAAGGCCCCATGACCGCCCATGGAATGACCGAAAATGCCCTGACGATTCGTATCTGCTGGAAAATGATCGGCGATTAAGCGGCTTAGCTCATGCGTTATATATGAGTACATACGATAATGAGTTGCAAAGGGCGCTTCAGTCGCATTTACATAAAACCCTGCCCCCAAACCGAAATCCCATCCGCCCTCTGGATCATCGGGGACGTTATCACCCCTAGGCGACGTGTCAGGCGCGACCAACATAATACCAAGCTCTGCAGCGACGCGCTGTGCCCCGGCTTTGATCATAAAGGTTTCTTCGGTACAGGTCAGGCCCGCCAGATACGTCAGTACGGGCACCGGACCGGACTTAGCTTGCGGCGGCACAAAGACCGAAAACTTCATACGGCATTGAGTCTCGGCAGAATCATGAGCGTAAAAGCCAACGGTCCCGTCAAAGCAATGATGCTGAGAAAGCGTTTCAAGAGTCATGGTGATGCCTAATCGTACAACACAACGCTACGGATCGACTTGCCTTCATGCATCAAATCGAAAGCATCGTTGATTTTATCGAGCGGCATGGTGTGCGTTATGAGATCATCAATATTGATCTTGCCATTCATGTACCACTCCACAATTTTGGGAACATCGGTTCGGCCACGGGCTCCGCCAAAAGCAGACCCGCGCCACACTCGTCCGGTCACTAGCTGGAAAGGACGAGTTGAGATTTCCTGGCCGGCGCCAGCAACACCAATGATGATGCTTTCCCCCCAACCCTTGTGGCAGCACTCTAGCGCTTGCCGCATAGTCTCGACATTGCCGATACATTCGAAGGAATAATCGGCACCGCCGCCAGTGAGATCCATTATGGCTTCGACGATATTATCAACTTTGGTCGGATTGATAAAATCAGTCATGCCGAATTGTTTAGCCAATGCCACCTTGCTCTCATTGATATCGATGCCGACGATCTTATCTGCCCCCACCATGCGTGCGCCTTGGATAACATTCAGACCAATGCCACCCAAGCCGAACACCACCACGTTTGACCCCGGTTCCACCTTGGCATCGAACGCCACCGCGCCGACGCCCGTTGTCACGCCGCAACCGATGTAGCAAATCTTATCAAATGGAGCGTCTTTGCGGACCTTGGCGACAGCAATTTCCGGCATAACCGCGTAATTGGCGAACGTCGAGCAACCCATGTAATGAAAAACAGGCTCACCATTCAGCGAAAACCGGCTGGTACCATCGGGCATCAGTCCCTGTCCTTGTGTCGCCCGGATCGACTGGCAGAGGTTGGTTTTGGGGTTTAGACAAAAATCACATTCGCGGCACTCAGGCGTGTAGAGGGGGATAACGTGATCACCGGGCACCACCGAAGTTACGCCCACGCCGACTTCAACCACTACGCCCGCGCCTTCATGACCTAGAATGGCCGGAAATATCCCCTCTGGATCATCGCCTGAGAGCGTAAACGCATCCGTATGACAGACGCCTGTGGCCTTAATTTCAACCAGAACTTCACCAGCTTTTGGGCCACCCAACTGTACGGTTTCAACTTGAAGCGGTTTTCCGGCCTCAAAGGCAACAGCAGCTTTAACGTCCATTTTCAGTCCCTATGTAAAAAATTCTGAACGGCACAGTCTGCCGCAGTGAGGCCCATCATGCCCAGGCTGACCGTAGATTGCCAGCTTTGACAGGTGCGAAAATACAGAGTGCTTTAAGCCTCTACCAACCTGCGGTCGACCGGGGTACATTGGGATCGCATTTAGAAATTGATACGTATCCGGGGCGGGAATGCCTGAGACCAAAGCGCTACTTAACGCGATGCTAAGCGCGACCAGCGATGCCATTATGGTGACCGATCGCGACGGCAAAATTGCGCGTGTCAACCAAGCGTTTGAGCGTTTGACAGGTTATTCCGGAAGTGACTTATCTGGCAAAGATGCCCGTGAGTTGTTCAAAGATTTCAATGACGAAGACTTCTGCAACAGTCTTTGGGCCGCTGCAAGCGCAGATACTCAAAACTATGACTCGGTGCGCTCAAAGCATGCAGACGGCAAAGCGCAGCTGCATAGCTTGAGCATGACGCCGATTTTGAATACCGACAACATACCCACCCAATTTCTGGCGGTCATTTTATCTGAAACGTTCCAGTCCGATGCTGAGTCCGGCGGGACACGCCGTGTCGGCTATGACAGCCTGACCAACCTACCGGATCGCAGCCTGCTTTCTGACCGTGTTGATCAAGCCATATTGAATGCACGGCGGACAGACAAATCCATCGCCTTATTGGTCATGGGCATCGACCGTTTCACCTTCATTAATGACGCGCTGGGTTTTACCACCGGCGACACCATGCTGAAGGAAATGGCAGACAGACTGTTAGAAGTCATTCGACAAAGCGACACGGCCGCACGATTAGACGGTGATAAATTTGCAGTTGTCACCCCCATCTCAGCCATTGATGACAGCGTCATCGTTGCCGAAAAGGTGCTACACGCGACGGAGAAAATCTTCAAGGTCGCCGGTGAAGATGTGCGCATCACCATGTCCATTGGAATCAGCATCTGGCCTGCCGATGGCGAAGACTTTGATGTCCTGCTGAAAGACAGCCTCAGCGCCATGCAACATGCCAAAGGGCTTGGCGGCAATCAGTATCAGTTTTTTGCCTCTGACATGAATGCCAAAGCGAAAGCCCGTTTGGATTTGGAAAAGCGTATGCGTGTTGCGCTCGAAAAACAGCATTACGTTCTTTATTATCAACCAAAAGTGGCGCCAGGTACGGACATCGTAAAAGGATGTGAGGCGCTCATACGCTGGCAAGACCCAGAACACGGCATGATAGGCCCCGATAAGTTTATCCCGATCGCTGAAGAAACCGGGCTGATTCAGGAGATTGGTAATTGGGCTTTGCGACGCGCTTGTTTTCAAAATAAAGACTGGCAAGACAAGGGTTATGACCCAGTACGTATGGCCGTTAACGTATCGCCACATCAATTCAAGTCACCAGATATCTACGACAGAATTGTCTCCGCGCTCAATGACTCTGGCCTGCATCCACGATGGTTGGAGCTGGAAATCACTGAGAGCATGTTGATGGACAATGTCGATGCATCTATTGCCAAGATGCAACAGTTACGCGATCTCGGGTGTGGCTTGGCCATCGACGACTTTGGCACGGGATACTCAAGTTTGAGCTACCTGGGACGGTTCCCAATCACAACCCTTAAAATTGACCGGGCGTTTGTCCATGACGTTCAGGAAAATGAGAATACGGCAGAGATTGCCCGCGCTATTATTGGCCTGTCGAAGGGACTGGATCTTGAAGTGGTCGCTGAAGGCGCGGAACTTTTGGAGCATGTCGATTTCTTAAAAGAACATGGCTGTGACATTATTCAAGGATACTTCTATTCTCGGCCAGTGACGGCTTATGAAATGGAAGAAATGCTGCGCCAATCAAGCCTCATGCCCAGCTATTAAGAGCTTGCCACTAAGAGATTAAGCACTATGGCCACTCCTAGCTTACCCGAAATAAAAGAAGGTGATGCGACGGGTCAAACTGCAGCGTTATATGGTGATATCCGCGCGGTCATCGGCGTTCCCATGGTTAATCTGCTGTTCCGGCATATGGCGACTGTACCTGGATGCCTGCATTGGGCATGGTCAACCATTCGCCCCCTGTACATCAATGAAAAAATTCCAAAAGCCGCGACGACCTTAACCAGTCAGGTCTTGCCTGGGCAGAAAGTAGATCTTAGTGGGCCTCTTAAAGAGGCTGCATTGTCTAGCGACGCTATAAAGGCGATTGACCGGGTGCTTGATGCCTATGGGCGCGCGAACCCTATGAACCTCATTGGGTTGAAGATTATCGATCTCGCGCTGGATCAAAGGCCACAAAGCGCGAGCGTTGGCGCTTCAACGGCACTATCGAGCAGAAACTTAAGAGTGGACCACAGCCTTGAGGCACTGCTGCCCATGGCAGACCTGGAAACAGCACCAGAAAATGTACGCGCAGCGCTGCATGAATTAGCGGTACAGATTCATGGTGGTGATACCGGCGTTGTCCCATCGCTTTACCGGCACTTCGGGCAGTGGCCTGAGTTTTTGCAAAGCCTGAAATTAAATCTAGCCCCTATCTTTAAAGGCTCCGACTTCGAGCATGCAGCCCAAGCCATGAAGATTGCCGGAGAGGAACACGCAGAGCGCTTCTATTTTACGCTACCGTTACCAGACCTTGAACCGCCGAGTGTTGAAACTGCCACGGTTCTGAAAGGATTGATTACTCAATTCCCACCAAATATTTGTCGTATGACGGTCTTGGCAACGTTATTGAGGCGTGGTCTGTGAAAAAGCTCTGAAGATAAAGCCGCAAAGATTGAGCGGTTAAAACTTGGATTGCCCGAGACAGCGTAATTTTTTTATATGGGTTGCGTTTCAATCAGAGTGTCAATTTTGGGTCGCTCCCCAGAGCGCCAGTTGCCAGAAAGCTGGAATTCAATGACCTCAGCAATATTTGTTGCGTGGTCTCCGACCCGCTCAAGGTTTTTAGCAATGAACATAAAATGCGCACCGCATTCGATAGATTCTGGGTCTCCACTCATCTCAGAAAATATGTCGCGCATTATACGCGCATAAAAATCATCAATTTCCTGGTCACGGCTCCACACTGACGCCGCTTTCTCTGCATCGCGATTGGCAAACGCGTCTATAGAGTCTCTCAGGCGTTCACAGGCCAATTGAGACAAGCGCACCAAGTCAGGAGGCGGTAAAATACTCGGGTGTTCGGAAAGAATAAGTGTACGCTTGGCAATATTTTTTGAGTAGTCACCGACACGTTCCAGGCTTCCCGACATTTTGACAGTGCCAAATACGTACCGGAGATCGTCCGCCATTGGCTGCCGCAAGGCCAGAAGGCGAAATGCGCTGGCTTCAATGTCACGTTCGTATTGGTCAACTCGGGCATCAGCTTCAATTAACTTTGCTGCGGTCTCAGCATCACGCTTCATAAGCGCGTCAACTGAGAGAGTCAGGTTGGTTTCGCAGAGACCAGCCATCTGAAGAATACTCGTTTCCAAAGAGGAAAGTTCTTCGTCAAAAGATTTAACTGTATGTGCTGTCGCCATCATCGCAATCGTCCAAACGTTTTGTCATGCCATAATATTAGCAGGTTCAGAAAATTTCTCTATTTCTGGTCTACAATTCTTCGTGAAGAATTTATGACTTACGAATACAACTACGCCTTTAATTAAGCACTGGCAATGTCTAAGCCATGCTGAATCACAGGTAAACTGCGGAGTCGCTTGCCCGTGGCCTGATAGATCGCATCTGTAAGCGCTGGCGCAACTGACGGCAACGAAGGCTCGCCCAGTCCTCCAGGCGATGCCGCATCCCATTCGACAATACGCACACGCACTTCAGGAGCTTCGCCCAAACGTAACAAACGAACAGTATCGAAATTGCCATCTTTGGTTCCGCCGTTCTCAATGATGACCTTCCCGAACAACGCAGCAGATAAACCGTCCAGCGCCTGACTCTCAACTTGAGCGGCCACGCCAGCAGGATTCACCACGACGCCGGGATCAATAACGCAGTCAATGCGTTCCACTTTGAACCCACGACTGACACCAGAGGACTTGCCGGACGAAATATGAATTACATGTGCACATAGCGAACCGTGCGACACATTAAGCGCGATGCCTTTGCTCTGCCCAGGCGGTAAAGGATCACTATAACCACTGAATTCTTCAAGAGCGTCTAGCAACGCCATCATGCGCGGATCATCCGCCAACCAGCGCCGACGATATTCAAGCCCGTTTAGACCTGCACGTTCAGCCAACTCATTGATCATCGCCTCCATAAAGAACACGTTTTGACTGTGCCCTACGGAGCGCCAGTACCCGACTGGAATACCGTTATCGATCATGGCATGTCGATAACGTTGGTGATCAAAGGGATAAGGAGTATCCAGAAATCCAGAGAATGCGCCTGGGTCTTTCCCATCTTTGATGAACGCTGGGAAACGGCGCATGCTGATAGACGGGCTTGCACCAATGACATCCAGCCCGATCGGCAAACCGTCTTCACCGAGAGCAAAGCGCATATGGACCTGAGCTGCGGGGCGGTAAAAATCGCGGCGGACATCTTCTTCCCGCGACCAGAGCACCTTAACGGGCCGCCCACCCGCACTTTGGGAGAGACGCACAGCTTGAACGGCGACATCGGATTCTCCACGCCGACCAAAACCACCACCTAGAAATGTGCGATGAACGCGTATTGTCTCTTTATCGACAGCAAGCAATGCGGAGACATCATCAACGATGATCGAGTGCCCCTGACCGGGCAGCCATACATCTACTGCGTCTTCTCGCACCCACGCCGTTGCGTTCATCGGTTCCATGCAGACGTGGGCCAGGTAAGGAGCTTCAAATGTTTGCTCATAAACGGAGTCAGCGTAATTCATCGCCGCTGTGATATCTCCGTCTTCTCGAATCACTGGCGCATCCATCAGGGTTAATCCGGCCTTAAGGTCTAACTCCAAATTAGCCATACCATAGGCCGCGCGCGGGCCGAGATCCCATTCTGGCGTTAGTGCATCCAAGCCTTTTTGTGCTGGCCAGTAGCCCTGCGCCAAGACAGCAACTGCATTATCCAGTTCGACAACCTGCTCAACGCCTGCAACGGCAAGTGCTGGTGCTGGGTCAACAGATATAAGCCGCCCTTCGTAAGACGGACAATGGCGCACAGCAGCGGTTAACAGTCCCGGGAACTGAACGTCAGCTCCAAACCCTGCCGAACCATCCACTTTGGCCGGCGTGTCCAAACGCTTTTGCGAACGCCCGATAATTGACCATTGCGATTTTGGCTTGAGCAAAACATCTTGGGGCGGCGCAAGCTTGGCAGCGGCTTCTGCAAGAGATCCAAAGGTCAGGCGCTGTTCTGAGCTTTGATGAAATACCTGCCCCAACTCTGCGCGGGTCTCTGAGATTGGCACGCCCCATTCGCGAGCAGCCGCGGCCCGAAGCATTTCGCGCGCCGCAGCGCCAATCGCGCGACTGTGATTGAAAGCCCCACGGATAGAGGTAGACCCGCCCGTACTCTCAAGGGGCAGGCTATACCCCCGATTGTAATAAGCTGGACCATTTGGTGCGAACTGCACACGAACATCTTGCCAACTCGCTTCCAGTTCTTCAGCCACAAGCATCGCCACAGCGGTCATAATGCCCTGCCCCATCTCTGCAAGATGAAGATTTACTGTAACGGTATTATCGGGGGCAATTTGCAACCAATACTCAAAAGCCTGCTCTGGGCGGCCTGGCCATTGGGAGAGATCAAAAGACTGCTGCGCCTGTGCACGCGGCAAACCAATTAGGAGCCCGCCTCCCACAAAAGACAAAGCTTTGATGGTCGTGCGACGGGTTGCACCCAGCGCCGAGACTGTCCGCACAGACGGGAGCGATTCAGATGAAGGATTCATAGTCTGTGCTCCTGTGAAATCACGACGATTGAGAGTCCAGAGAACCTACTTTTGCAATGAAACTCTCTATGGCAGCGCGTGAGTCTGGCTCGTCCAGCGTCGGCACATGGCCTCGATTTTTGATGACTTCAAGGCTTAGGTTTGGCAACCGATTCAGCATTTGCTGGGCTGTTGCCTGAGATAACAAATCTGATAATTCGCCGCGCAATAGCAGCGTTGGCGTTTCCTTCAATCCTTCAAAGAGGCTCCACAAATCTAAGGTGGCTGCACTGTCAGCGGCAAATCCCTCCGACAGACGTGGATCATAATCCTGCACAATCAGTCCATCCTGGTTTTTACGGCAGGTTTTTTGTGCATAGCGAACCCAATCCGCATCAGAGAAATCAGGGTAGACAACATCATTTACGGCCTTCAGCTTGCTGGCCGCCTCTTCCCACGTCGACCAGAGGTCTGCCTTGCCAAGATATCCGCCAATACGCGCAAGACCCCTGGGATCAATTACCGGTCCAATGTCATTAAGAATAAGTCCCGCGACCAGTGTTGGATTTGCCTGCACCATTCCGGTTCCAACGATACCGCCCAAAGAGGTGCCGATTAGAAGAACGTGGTCAATTTTTTCTTGAGCCAATAAGGTGAGCATATCAATAACATAGAGGGGCGCTTGATAGTTTGTGGGATCGGGGTCCCACTGAGATTGGCCGCGGCCACGAAAATCGGCGCAATAAACCCGGCGGTCTGCACTTAGATGCTCTGCGATGCTGGTAAAATCACGCGCATTGCGGGACAAACCAGGCATACATAAGACCGGGAGTCCATGATTGGGGCCGCTATACTCCACATAGTGAAGACAAAGGCCATCTTGAGACGTGAAGGTCTTGTGGATGCCGCTGCCGTAATCCTGCTTATCGGGAGGTCTCATGATCATCCTTAAGCCACATACGCCATGTGGTTGTAAACAAACGCACCACCCCGGTAAAGAAATTGCCATCCAACGGCCAAGCCTTCACAACACGCTCATGCCGTGACACTGAATATTTTTATGGGTCAGACTGAAGCCCAAATTGTTATTAGACCTTATCTCAAAACAGAAACACGAGCCCGTTTGCTTGTGATCATGATAGTTGGTATGGCAACTATGGTAGGCACGGCAATACTGAGTGATGTCACTTTCTTGATGGGAATTATTCCCAATCCATTAGGGCAAATTTAACAGCCAAGCCCATCAGCACTCTGGCGGCAATTATGATAGCACTGATGATGATTCCCGAGGACGAGAGCAAAGCAGCAGCCAAAATAGATGAGTATCTGCACTTAATAATTGAATTTCATCAGAGGACGCTGCTTTGCCCCTCGCGGGTTTATCACAGGTGGTACTTTCAAATATCCGAAATCATAGATTGATAGATTGATTGTAAGTCAAAACTGATTTATTTTAGGGCTGAATTGGTATTAGGTTACTCAATAACCACATGACGTGAGTTGGAACACCCACAGAATGATTCGCCTGCAAACATCAGATGCACTAGCTGATCTTGAATTAATTCGAGACAGAAACTCGTTTCACGATGTCCTTAATCGTAGTTGCGATGCTCTAGGCTATAAGTCTTTTGTCTATTTCTCAATGAATACCGAGGTCGTGTTAAACGCCAAGCTAAAAGATACTTTTGCTGACATGATACACGTCACGAATATCGATTCCTCATGGACAGAACATTACATAAAAGAAAATTATGCCTCCAGCGACCCAGTGGTGACAGATGCCTTTAAAGCACGACTGCCAATCGTTTGGGACGAGGGGTACCGCATCAATACGCTCACATGTGATGAAGCGCAAATGATGGCAGATGCCCATGACTTTGGAATAGAACGTGGATTAGCTGTTCCAATACACGGACCAGCAGGCGAACTAGGAATGCTGTGTCTTTATTCTGATATTAAAGGGAGCAAATTTACAGCACATGTGACGGAAACTAAGCATGACCTGCACTTGCTCGCGAATTATGCTCATTCGGTAGCGCAATCTAAATTGCGGACACTTGAGACTCCAAAACCAATCGCCTTAACTGACAGAGAAATCGAAATCCTTCGCTGGACAACAGATGGTAAAACAGCCTGGGAAATTGGGTCCATTCTCTCCATTTCCGAGCGAACGGTAAATTTTCATCTTCAAAATGCAATGGTTAAATTCGGTGTTCACAACAAGACCCACGCCGCCGCTAAGGCAATGAGTTACGGAATGCTATCCTTTTAAGTGACGTGAATTCTTCTGTTCGCGCTAGACTTAATCTTACAATTAGTCAGACATGCCCTGCTAGTGACGTAACCGTGCAGTTATCCGGGCCCTCATATCTTCCTTAGGTCTCAGAGAAATAAAGTTTCCAATATCTGGATTTAGGTCAGACGTTATTTCAACATCAAACTTTCGATAAATCAGTGGAAGAATGAACTGCATTTCCAAATTAGCCAGCCCCGCTCCAAGGCACACCCGGGGGCCCGCTCCATAGGGCAAATAGGCAAACTTTGATCGCCTAGCAATTTTCTCAGGCAAAAAACGGTCAGGATCAAATCGCTCTGGGTCTT